>WRPF01000012.1 GCA_009773335.1 Caulobacteraceae bacterium | reverse complement strand
CGGCGGGCAGCGTCGCGCCGTCACGGCCGCGCGAGGGGCCGCCCTGGTGCGCGAACCGATGTGAATCCGTGCCGACCGAGCGGATCAGGCACGCCGCGGCGCCCTTCCCCTGTGCGATCGGCGCGCACAGGCCGCGCTTGGCGACGCCCGCGCCGTAGCCCGAACCGTCCTGCGTGCGGTTGGTCACTTCATCGATGAAGACGATCTTGCCGCGCACGCTTTCGTTCGAGGCGGCGGCGAGCGCGGCGATGGATGGGAAACGCATCACTTCGGCTTCCACGCCGCCCTCGGGCGTCGAGCCGGAACCGCCAAGCGTGACGACGACTAGCCGCTGCGATCCGTTCGCCGTGACGATGGAGGCGCGTTCGCCGACGCGCTCCCAGTACGGCAGCGTGAACGGTTCGATGCGCACGTTCTGGAAGCCCTGGCGACGCAGCATCGCCACAGCCCACTCGCGCGCCTTCGCTTCCGCTTCGGAGCCCGCAAGGCGCGGACCGACTTCCGTCGACAGGCCTTCGACGATGTCCCACGCGTTCGGGCTTTCGGCTGCCGCCTTCTGCAGCCGATCGACCGTCGCCTGCACGGCGGGCGGGATCGCGGCCACGGCCGGCGGCGGCGCCTGTTGCGCGGATGCGGTGGAGACAAGGGCGCAGAGCCCGGCGGCGGAAGCGATGAGAAGCGTGCGCATGGCAGAGCACTGCCCGGTTTTGCGCGCGCCATCAACAGCTTGCGCCTCGCCGTGGGCGTCGTCCGCGGCCTCGTCGGGGCCCCCGCAGCGTTCTCCGGGCGCGGCTTTCATTGCACGCTGGCCATGATCGCGCCATTGTCCGCCCGCGACAGGCGGGAGCGCGTGATGACGGACGTTTTCATCAGTTACAAGAAAGAGGACGCCGGGCGTGTCGCTCCCATCGCCCGCGCGCTGGCGCAGGCGGGCTTCGAGGTCTGGTGGGACCACAACATCCCGCCGGGCCGCTCCTATCGCGAAGTGATCGGCGCAGCACTGGAAACCGCCAGGTGCGTGATCGTCGTATGGTCGAAGCTCTCCGTCGAAGGACAATGGGTGCTCGACGAGGCCGACGCGGGCAAGCGGCGCAACGTGCTCCTGCCGATCCTCATCGACGAGGTCGAGATTCCCTATGGCTTCCGCCAGATCGAGGCGGCGCGGCTGATCGGCTGGACCGGCGACCCCGCCGACCACGAATGGACGAACGCGGTCGCCGCCGTGGCGCATTTCGTCGGCCGTGCGCCTGGCGGTCCGCCGAAGCCGTTCGCCACGCCAAGCACGCGGCCGGCCGCGGCCGTCTCGGCAACGATCGAGAAAGAAAAGTCAGGCGGCGCCGGGCCCTTGCTGATCGGCGTGGCGTTCGTCGCGCTGCTCGCGGGCGGCGGATTCTACGCCTGGAATTCAGGCCTCATCGGCCGCGCGCCGATCACCAAGGACGCCGGCCTCAGCGCGCCGGACGCGGCTGTTCCGATCGACGCCGGCGCGCCGGTCGCCACGCCGACCGTCGGTGAAGTGGAGACGCACGACTACGTCGAACCGTCGTCGACGGATCCTGACCTCATCCCGCCGTCCTCCCCTGCAACGAAGCCTTCACCCACAACCCAGGGCCTGCGCCGCGCCACGTTCCAGAGCGGCGGCGCCATCGTGCGCGAAGCGTCCGGCGCGTGGGTCGAGGAAAATGCGCAGACCGGCGCGCTCGACGGCGCACGCTGGCGCGAGGAAAGCCGCGACGCCGACACGATCACACTGCGCGACGACGGGCGTCGCGCAGGCATGCGTATCGAACTCGCCGAGAACGCGATCTATCTCTACTTCCCCGACTGGGGCGAGTGGAAGAAACAATGGATCATCGGCGAGACAAACTACGAGTAGCCGCATGACATTCGCCGGCTTCGACACATCCTTCTTCGGCTTTTTCCGCGAACTTGCGAATAACAACGAGCGCGCGTGGTTCGAGGCCAACAAGCCGCGCTACAAGGAGGTCGTCGTCGCGCCGTGCGTGGCGTTCATCGAGGCCATCGGTCCGAAGCTCAAGAAGATCTCGCCGCACTTTGTCGCCGATCCGCGCCCGAACGGCGGCTCGATGTTCCGCATCCACCGCGACGCGCGCTTTTCCAAGGACAAGTCGCCCTACAAGACGCACGCCGGACTGCAGTTCCGCCACGACTTCGGCAAGGACGCGCACGCGCCGGGCTTCTACCTGCACCTCGAACCGAAGCAGGTGTTTTTCGGCGGCGGCGTGTGGATGCCCGACAGCCCTGCCCTCGGCAAGATCCGCGACGCCATCGTCGCAAAGACGCCCGTATGGAAAAAGGCGCGCAACGCGAAATCCATCGTCGACACCTACGGCGATCTCTCCGAGGGCGATCCGCTCATCCGCGCGCCGAAGGGCTACGACCCCGACCACGAGATGATCGTCGACCTGCGGAAGAAGAGCTTCTTCGTCACCACGACCGCCACGCTGAAAGAGGCCGGCCAGGCCGCCTTCGTCGACCGGGTTGCTGCGGCGTACGCGGATGCAAAGCCCGTGATGAAATTCCTGACCGAAGCCGTCGGCGCGCCGTTCTGAAGCGCGCCTTTCGGGGCGATTTTTCGGGGCGACCTTCCCGCGAAGCAGTAATTTGTCGCCGCGCGATATGTCCCTCGGCCGAAGGAAAACTGGACATTCCGACACCGCGCGCAAACATGCTTCATGGCGAAGAATTCCAAGTCGACCGCTGACCCGCTGGACGCCGCCGCGACGGCGCATCCCGACAGCATGGTCCGGGTCGCCCGCTTCAACAGGCGTGTCACCTGGCTGAGACTGCTCGTCAACCTCACGGGCGGCGCATTTCTCTACTACTTCGTCGGCCCGCAGATCGCCCTCGCCTGGCTCGCTGCGGCTCTTTTCATAGGGACTGCCAGCACGCTCGTGCGGGATCGTCTCATCGCGGGCGACCTGCGATTCCGCAGGCCGCACCTCTTCTTCGTATCAGCGCAGGTCCTGAGCTGGGTCGTCCTCGCGGCGTTGCTCTGGCAGGTCGGCACGGAGACGCCGCGCATCGGCGCCGTCGTCGCCTTGCTGTCGACGGCGCTCATCGGCGTCACCCGGGGGCACAAGGACCGGCGGATCCTGTTTGTGATGACCGCGCCGGCGCTCATCGCGCTGTCCGCGCTGATGGCGATGTACTTCCTGGAGACGGTGAGCTTCTGGACGGCGATCACTGGCGCACTCGCGACCGCCAGCGGCTGCGTCCTGACCTACGCAAGCGCGTACGCGCTCTACCGGGGCGATCGCGCGCTGCACATCGCAAACGCCGCCCGCGACAGGCTCACTGCGGACCTTGCCGCAAGCAACCGGTTTCTCGAAGACGTTTCCGAAGTCTCCGGGATCGGCGGATGGCAAGTCGATGTCGCGACGACGCGCATGGTCTGGACGCCGCTGGTGTTCAAGATCCACGAGCTTGAGACGTCAGAGGTCCTGGATCTGGAGGTCGGCATAAATTTCTATGCGCCGGAAGCGCGCGAACGGGTTCGCCGGGCGGTCACCGCAGGGCTGTCGCACGGGACTCCGTGGACGTTCGAGGAGCCGTTCATCACGGCGAAGGGGCGCAGGATCTGGGTGCGTGTCGCGGGCAAGCCATTCTACGAGAACGGTGTCCTGACCAAACTCGTCGGCAGCTTCCAGGACATCACCGAGCACGTCGAAATCCAGCAACGGCTCCGGCGCGCCGAAATACTGCAGGCCGTGGGCCAGCTGAGCGGCGGCATCGCGCACGACTTCAACAACCTCCTCACCGCCATCGTCAGCGCAACGGAGGTCCTCGACGGCGACGCCGCGACGGACCCGCGAAGCGCGCACGCCGTCGACACGATCAAGACCGCGGCGCAACGGGCGGGCGATCTCACGCAGAGCCTTCTCGCCTACTCCCGCCAGCAGGTGCTCGCGCCGCGACACGTGAGCCTGAACGGCATCGTGGCGGAGACGGTGCGCCTTGTACGCCCGATGATCCCCGCCGACATCGACCTGAAGATCGAACTCGACGTGCGCGCGCCGCATGCCCTGCTCGATTCGACACAACTTTCCGCCGCCATCCTGAACCTCATCCTCAACGCGCGCGACGCCATGCCGGGCGGCGGCGCGCTCACGGTGCGCACGCGCGCGGGAGACCGCGCCGGCGTCGAGGTCAGCGACACCGGGGTCGGCATCGCGCCGGAAGCGCTGCCGCACATCTTCGATCCGTTCTTCACCACCAAGAGCGTCGGGCGCGGCAGCGGGCTGGGCCTCAGCATGGTGCAGGGGTTCGTCGAACAATCGGGCGGACGGGTGATGGTGCGGAGCGAACCGGGCGCGGGCGCGACGTTCGCGCTCGAATTCCCGATCGTCGGAGCGGCTGCGCCCGCGCCGCCGGCCAGACCACAACCGCCTGCGCGCACGATTCCGGGGGGCATTCTTCTCGTCGAGGACGACGAACTGGTGCGCGATGCGCTTTCGATCGCGCTGGAAAGCGCGGGCTACACCGTCATCGCCACATCCGACGGGCCCTCGGCGCTGGCCATGGTCGAGGCGGGCGCGACGTTCGATCTGCTCATCTCCGACGTGGTGATGAAGGGCGGGATTTCGGGGCCGCAACTCGTCGAGGAAATCCTGTCGCGCAGGCCGTCCGTCAAGGCGCTGCTTGTTTCGGGCTATCCGCGCGAAAGTCTCTCGGAGCTCGGGAAACTCCCGGCAGGCATGGCGTTCGCCGCAAAGCCGTTCGATCTGGCGGAACTGCAGCGCAAGATCGCCGAACTGCTCGGCAAGAGCCCGCCCGCGCCGCCGTCGCACAAAGAAAGTTAGTTCATGAAATGTTCCGCATAACACCGCTTTTGCTGAAGCGCCATAACGTGCGCCGGCCAACCCTTGAAACGACCCCATGGCGTCGCTTTTTAGTTTTGGACCGGAAGACTGCGAGGCGACCTGCCCTGCCCTGTCGCGTGTTGCAGCAGAGCTGACTTGAAGAGGGCGAGCGCGGCCGCCGAGTGCTTCCGCAGTGTGAGTAACTCACTCGCGCGCGCCTGCGTCAAGCGGGATTCGGAAAAGCCCACGGTAGCGATCATCACAACTTCGTCGCCGCTTTTCCGCCGCGCTCGCACGTGACAAGCAGGCGCAAGTTCAACAGACGGATCACCCACATGCGCGCCGCACTCCTGACGCTCGCCGCCATCGCCGCGTTTTCCTCCGCCGCCTTCGCAGACGACGGCGAGCAGCCGGCGTGTGCGGTCTCGCGACCGGTGACGGCGCGTCTCGTGGCGGACGCGGGCGACCTGCAGGCGCTGTCGGGCCGCACGGACATTCTCGTCGGCAATCTGAGTTACATGCGCGAACCGCAGGACGACGCCGAGCTTGCAAGCGGCACGGTGCTGTTCGTGAAAGGCGCGAGCGGCTGGCGCGCGGTGCTGCCGTCGAACTGGGAGAACGAGGTAGGCGTCTATGCCACCGCAAACGGCGCCAGCCTCGCGATCCTCACGCAACGCCAGATCGAGGGGCCGGGGCCCTCCTTCACCTTCGTGCGCACGACGGATGACTTCGCCACTTTCACCTGCACGCTCATCAAGTTCCCCGACGCGCTGAACCAGCCGGCGTGGAATAACGAATTCCTCGAGCCGCACGATCTGGATCTCAAGGCGAACGGCCGCGGCATGCTCGTGGCGTCCGCCGCGCTCGAGCGCGAAAGCGAACAGCCGCGCACGTTGTGGTTCTCCTACGAGACGCGCGACAACGGCCGCACCTGGCGCGCGCCGCGGGCGCTGAAGGCCACACGCGAGGCGCCGCGCGGACTCTACAGCCCGACGACGCTTGCGCCAGCGCCCGCGCTCGTCGCCGATCTCACCGCGTACGCCGCCAGTCGCTAAAGCCGGCGCAGCCACGGGCCCTCCCCCGTCTCGTCGAGTAGCAGCACCGTGAGCGCCCACACGAGCGCGTCCGCGCGGTCGAACGGGCCGTCGCGGTTCGCGTCGAGCGCCATCATCTCCTCCTCGAGCTGCACGAACGCGCCGCAGTGCGTGACGCGCCCGCGCTCGTAGAGCGCCGACACCGGCGTCGCGCGCCCGCGCTTGCCGATGTGCGCGCGGACAAGGTCGATCGTGCACGGCGCCCCTGCCGTCGCCAGCGTTGCGCGCACCATGTCGCCGCCCTGGTTGGCTTCCGCGACGATGGCGTGCGCCGCCCAGTCACGCGCCGCCTCCGAAACCCGCGTCGCCCAGCCCAGCGGACTCAATCCCGCAACGGAACGATCCGCGAGCACATAGCCGCGCTTCCCGCGCCGCCCCGCGACGATGATCCCGCACGCCGAGCCATTCGTCCCGGCCGGCGGATCGACGGCGACGATGATGCGGTCGAACGATTCCGGCCGCACGCCGCGCACGCCGAGCAATGTCTCCGCCGTCCACACCGCCTTCGCATCGCCATCGACCAGCATGCCCTCGATCTCCTGCGCGGCGAGCGTGGTGTTGGCGTAGAGATCGAGCAGGCCTTCGAGAAAGCGCGGCGAGAGATTGTCCGCATTCGCCGCCGACCCCGCCTGCGTCACCACGCACGAAGGCTCCGCGCGCAGTCCGCGCAGTTCGGGGATGGGCCGTGGCGTCGTCGTCACCACCAGCCGCGGATCGCTTCCGCGCCGCAGGCCGAGCCGAAGAGTCTGCAATGTTTCCCGAGGGTTCTGCCAGGCGCAGAATTCGTCCGCCCAGGCCCCGTCGAACTGCGGCCCGCGCAGCCGACGCGGCTCCTCCGCCGAAAAAGCATACGCCAGCGCGCCGCCGGGAAACACGAGACGCCGTCGCGAGGATTCAAACTTCGGCGCAGCGACTCCGGGAAGATTCATCAAACCGGCCGGCCCCTCGATCATCACCTCGCGCACATCGTGCAGCGTCGCGCCGACCAGCGCGAAGATGCCGTTCGGCGTTCTTTCCGCCTGTTCCGCGAGCCACTCGGCGCCCGCGCGCGTCTTGCCCGCGCCGCGCCCGCCCTGGAACAACCACGTGGACCACCGCCCCTTCGGCGGCAGCTGCGCGGGATGCGCGATGTCGGTCCATGGCGGGGGTGGCGGCGGCGGTTCGGGTTCAGGCGGGAACACTATCGGCGGCTTTGCAGCGTCCCTCTTGGTGACGCCGTTCACGTACAGACGCTTGCGCACGGAATCCTCGGTGCAGCCGAACAGCTCCACGATGCGCGAGGCCGTGCTTCCATTGCGATAGAGATCGTAGATCTGCAGCCACGCGTCCTCGCTGACATGCACGCGCTTCGCGCGCGTCGCACGCTTGCCGCCGCCGCATCTCTGCCATTTCCGCGCTGATGCGCGATTGCGGATCGTGCCCGGCGACATGCCGAACTCCGCCGCGAGCGCCGTCGCGGCTTCACCCGCCACGTGCCTGCGCTCCACTTCGTCCCACACGTGCGGAGGATAGCCCCTGCCCGTGTAGTTTCGGCCCGTGAAGTTTCGGGCGACGGTTCTGGCGCCTGCCTGAAATGGCGCCGGGTTTCGATTTTCATCCGCTTGCGCGGGGGGAGTAGTGCTCGATGTGTTTTCCATGCGCCGATGATGGCGCGGGCCGGATACCGGTCGGATAGATTGTGGAAAGACATCGTGTTTCCTATGCCGCACCCCTTGATTCACAAGGCTTTCCGCACGCCGAAGTGAGGGAACGGGTGCGGTGATCCGACCAATCATTCCCTCTGTTTTCGGGTGTTTGGCGATTGGGACCGCCGGCGCCCCCGCCGGCATACGGTGCTGACACCATCAACAGTCGCCCCGGACAAACCACTTTGCCGGCGGGGGCGCCGGCGGTCCTAATCGCGGGCATTTCGCATCTTGCGGGGCGCTGATGAAAAGAGCCAATCCGCCGGTTCTGGCGCCAGCCCGGCTTTAACGGGATTCATCTCGACGTATTTTACCGTCGCCGACAGGTGTCCGTCGTCACGCATGTATCGATCAAAATACTCGCGCCGCCACAAGGCGCCGTGTCGTCTGAGGCTTCTGTTGATCCGATGGGCCGAGACTGACTTCCACTCCTGAACGACATCACCGAGCAGGTGTCCCGCCATCTGTTCAAACACCACATGCACATGGTTCGGCATCACGCACCACGCGATGAGGTGATAGCGTTCGCCATCGGCGTGCAGCAGCACATCTTCCACAAAACGCGCGCATGCAGGATCGCGCAGGACGCAGGAACCTGCGCCAAGATCGAGCTGGTCATCGCTGTCGAATGGCGTATCTGCCAGAAGTGCATCCGCCAGACCGAACACCACGTGCTGGACGAGCATCGCGCCGTCGCAGTGCGGAAGGTATCCGCGCGAACGCCAGCCGGTGTGTCCGGGTATCGTCATGGTCCCCACCTCAACGGCGGCAGGTTAGCACAACTCAATAGCGATGAGGACCGCCGGCGCCCCCCGCCGGCAAAGTGGATCGTTTTGGTAGACTGTTTGGCGGTTTCAGCACCCTATGCCGGCGAGGGCGCCGGCGGTCCTGCCTAAGAACTTCCGGGCTTGAGGCCCGTCACACATCCACATCCGCTTCCAGCGCATTATCCTGAATAAACTCACGCCGCGGCTCCACGACGTCGCCCATGAGCTTGGAGAACATCTCGTCGGCTTCGTCGGCGTGATTGACGCGCACCTGCAGCAGCGTGCGCACTTCGTGGTCGAGCGTGGTTTCCCAGAGCTGTTCGGCGTTCATTTCGCCGAGGCCCTTGTAGCGCTGGATCTTGATGCCCTTGCGGCCGGCGTCGAGCACCGCTTCGTGCAGCGAGAGCGGGCCGTACACGGGGATCACATCGGCGCCGCGCGTGAGCGCGCCGTGGCCAGCGTAGGTTTCCATCAACGCGACGGAGCGTTCGGCGAGGCGGCGCGTATCGGCGGCGTTGAGCAGGCTTCCATCCATCACCACGCGCTCGGCGACGCCGCGCACCATGCGTTCGAGCACGAGCGCATGGTCGGGGTCGAAGCGGCCGGACCAGGTGGCCTCCCCTTCCTCCGCAAGCGCGTTGAGGCGGTCGGCGGCGTTCTGGGCGTTCACATCCGTGGCGCCCTGCGCGAGCGCGCCGGCGAGTGCGGACTGTTCGAGCGTGGACGCGGACGCGCGCTGGGTGAGACGCTGGCAGAGCGCCTTGACGCCTGCGGCCTCGCGCACGATGCGTTTGAGATCCTCGCCGCCGATCTGCATGCCGGTGGACGTCTGCAGCACCGCATCCTTCGTGCCCTCCTCGATGAGGTAGGCGTCCATCTCCGCGTCGTCCTTCAAGTAGCGCGAAGAGCGCCCGCGCGTGGCCTGATAGAGCGGCGGCTGGGCGATGTAGATGTGGCCGCGCTCGATGAGCTCGGGCATCTGGCGGTAGAAGAACGTGAGCAACAGCGTGCGGATGTGCGCGCCGTCCACGTCGGCGTCCGTCATGATGATTATTTTATGGTAGCGCAGTTTTTCAATATTGAATTCGTCCCGACCAATTCCCGCGCCAAGCGCGGTGATCAGCGTGCCGACCTGATCTGACGCGAGCATGCGGTCGAAGCGCGCCCGTTCGACGTTGAGGATTTTCCCGCGCAGCGGCAGCACGGCCTGGTTCTCGCGGTTGCGGCCCTGCTTTGCGGAGCCGCCCGCGCTATCCCCTTCGACGATGAAGATCTCGGATTTCGCGGGGTCTTTTTCCTGGCAGTCGGCGAGCTTGCCGGGCAGCGAGGCGACGTCGAGGCCCTTGGTCTTGCGTGACAGTTCGCGCGCCTTGCGGGCGGCTTCACGGGCGGACGCGGCCTCGATGATCTTGCCCATCACGGCCTTCGCCTGCGAGGGATTCTCCTCGAACCACTGCGAAATGGCCTCGTTCATGACGTTTTCGACGACGGGGCGCACTTCGGAAGAGACGAGTTTCTCCTTGGTCTGCGAGGAGAATTTCGGGTCCGGCACCTTCACCGAGAGCACGCAGGTGAGGCCTTCGCGCGCGTCGTCGCCGGTGATGTCGACCTTTTCCTTTTTCGCAAGACCGCTGTCCTGCATGTATTTCGTGACCACCCGCGTGAGCGCGCCGCGGAAGCCCGCGAGGTGCGTGCCGCCGTCCTTCTGCGGGATGTTGTTGGTGAAGCACAGCATCGTCTCGTGGTAGCTGTCGTTCCACTGCAGCGCGGCTTCGACGTTGATGCCGTCGCGATCGCCGATGACGTAGAGCGTCTCGGGGATGAGCGCGACGCGGGAGCGATCGAGGTGCTGCACGTAGGCGCGCACGCCGCCCTCGTAGAAGAGCGTTTCCTCGAACGGCTCGGGGCCGCGCAGATCCTTGAAGACGATGCGCACGCCGGAATTGAGAAAGGCGAGTTCGCGCAGGCGGTGTTCGATGGTCTTGCGGTCGAACTCCACCATCGTGAAGGTCGCGGTGGACGGCAGGAAGCGCACGGCGGTGCCGCGTTTTCCGCCAGATTCTGTCATGGGGGCATCGCCGCGACGGACGAGGGGCGCTTCGGCGTCGCCGTGGCGGAAGCGCATGTAGTGCTCGGCGCCGTCGCGCCAGATGGTGAGGTCGAGCCACTCCGAAAGCGCATTGACGACCGAGACGCCGACGCCGTGGAGGCCGCCGGAGACCTTGTAGGAGTTCTGGTCGAACTTACCGCCCGCGTGCAGCTGGGTCATGATGACCTCGGCGGCGGAAATGCCTTCGCTGGTGTGGATATCGGTCGGAATGCCCCGCCCGTCGTCAGTCACTTCCACCGACCCGTCGGGGTGCAGGATCACGAAAACATGCTTCGCATGCCCCGCCAGCGCCTCGTCGATGGCGTTGTCCACCACCTCGTAGATCATGTGATGCAGACCGGACCCATCATCCGTATCCCCAATATACATCCCCGGCCGTTTTCTTACGGCATCTAAGCCTTTGAGAACCTTGATGGAATCGGCGTCGTACGTGGGCGTAGGCACGGGAGCTGTCATGATCTCGAATCGTCTGAAAATCGCTCCCGCAATGTAGGCGGTTGCGACGCATTTGTCTTGATTTTCAAGCCGATTTCCCAGCGGCGAATAGGCCTAATCACACCCATCCGGCGCGTCGCAAAACCAGGCGAGACGCCCTTCGGTATGAACAGCCTCCGAGGGCGGAAAGTCGCCGGGGTTGTCGAGCGATCCGAGGTGGACATTGATCAAATCGGGCTGGCTTTCGCCCTCGAAGCTGAGCGTCGATCCGCATGCGCCGCAGAAGCCGCGCAGAGCGCCCGGCGAGGAGGCGAAACGGGTGGGCTCGACGCCCGCGAAGCGCACTGCGGCGCGACGAAAATCCGCGTAGACCGCCGCTGGCGCGCCGGTGTGGCGGCGACAGCTGGCGCAGTGGCACCAGACGACCGAAACCGGCGCTTCCGACGCCTCGTAACGCACAGCGCCGCAGAGGCACCCGCCGGTAATGGGCAGCTTCATCCGGGATCTCCGACGGCGATCATCTGGGCGCGGTCGCCGAAAGCCTCGAACAACGCGGGCTCGGTGCCGGTGAGCCACGCCTGCCCCGGCAGCGCGAGCAGTTCGTCGAACAGCGCTGCGCGACGGACGGGGTCGAGATGCGCGGCGGCCTCGTCGAGCAGGAGCAATGCCGGACCGGCGCCCGGATCCTCCGCCAGCGCGCGACCGTGCGCGAGGATGAGACCGAGCAGCAGCGCCTTCTGTTCGCCCGTGGAGCAGTGCTCGGCGGGCATGTCCTTCGGCGCGTGGCGCACGAGCAAGTCACTACGGTGCGGGCCTTCCAGCGTGCGTCCGGCGGCGGCGTCGCGGCCTCTGCCCCGTGCGAGCGCGGCGATGAACTCGTCCTCGATGTCGGCGCTGGCGCGGCCTTCCGCGAAGGCCGCTTCGAGCGCGCCCTCGAGCGCCATGCGCGCTTTCGGGAATGCGCCATCCGGGCGGGAGTCGATGGTTTCCTGCAACCGCTCCAGCGTTTCCAGCCGCGCGGCCGCGATAGCGCATGCATGCGCCGCCATCTCGCGCTCCAGCGCGCCGAGCCAGGCGCCGTCGCGACTGTGTTCGTTGAGCAGCCTCTGGCGGTCGCGCATCGCACGTTCGTAGGCCGCCGCCGCCTGACCGTGCTCCGGCGCGCGACCGAGCACGAGGCGATCGAAGAAACGGCGGCGATCGCCCGCCGACCCGGCGAACAGGCGATCCATCGCCGGCGTGAGCCACGTCATGCGCGCCGCGCGGGCGAGATCGCCCGCAGTGGCGGGACGTCCGTCCAGGCGCGCGATCCGTTTGACGCCGATGTCGGTGCGCTCGGCTCCGGCGCCAAGCACGAGATCGTCGCCGTTCGACATGATGTGCGCCGAAACCGTCCACGGACGCACCCGATCCGCAGCAGCTTCCGCGCCGCCGCGTGCGACATCCATCAGCGCCGCGCCGCGCAATCCCCTGCCCGGCGCAAGCATGGTGAGCGCTTCGAGAATGTTGGTCTTGCCCGCGCCGTTCGGCCCATGCAGGCACACGGGGCGCTCATCGAGCGCAAGATCGAACGCGGCATGGCTGCGGAAATCCGTGAGCGTCAGCCGCGCGCACCACAGCCGCGAGACGGTCACACGCGCAGCGGCATCAGCACGAAGAGCGCATCCGCATCCTTTTCATCGCGCACGAGCGTCGGCGAGCCGGAGTCGGCGAACTCGAATTGCGCGGTTTCCCCGGAAATCTGATCGGCGACGTCGATCAGGTATCGCGCGTTGAATCCGATCTCCATCGGCTCGGAGTCGTACTCCACAGGGATATCCTCGGTTGCGAGACCCGCATCCGGATTGTTGACGGTGAGCGTGAGGCGATCACCGTCGAGCGCCATCTTCACCGAGCGCGAACGCTCCGCAGACACCGTCGACACGCGATCCACGGCCTCGCGGAACGCCGCGTTCTCGACGCGCAGGATCTTGGTGTTCTGTTTGGGGATGACGCGCGCGTACTCCGGGAACGAGCCGTCGATGAGCTTCGACGTCAGCACCGCATCGCCGATCTGGAAGCGAATCTTCTGGTCGGAAGCGGCGATTTCAACAGTGCCGCTCGCGTCGTCCAGCAGACGGCGCAGCTCGTTGATGGTCTTGCGCGGCACGATCACGCCCGGCATGCCCTGCGCGCCGTCGGGCGCGGGCGTGTCGGCGAGCGCGAGACGATGGCCGTCCGTGGCGACGCCGCGCAGCACCGGCGATCCGTCATTCACCACCGTGTGCAGATAGATGCCGTTGAGATAATAGCGGGTCTCTTCCGTGGAGATCGCAAAGCGGGTCTTGTCGATCAGGCGTTTCAGATCGTTCGGGTGGATCTCGAATCGAGTCGCCAGCGCATCGACCGGCATCAGCGGAAAATCCTGCGCCGGCAGCACCGGCAGGTTCAGCCTCGCCTTTCCCGCCCACACCGACAGGCGCGGATCGTCGCCGCCGAGATCGAACTTAACCGCCGCCTTGTCCGGCAACTTGCGCACGAAATCGTAGAGGTACTGCGCGGGCGCCGAAGTCGACCCCGCACGCTCCACATCGGCGTAGGCGTTCTCGGCGATCTCGATGTCGAGGTCGGTCGCGGTCAGCCGCAACGCGTTGTCCTGCGCCGTCAGCAGCACGTTCGACAGGATCGGTATGGTGTTGCGTCTTTCGACGACGCTCTGGACGTGGGTGAGCGCCTTGAGGAGCGCGGCGCGCTCGATCGTCAACCGCATGTGCCAACCGTTTCCAAGGCGGGCTTGCACCCGCCTGATACCCTGGGAAAACGCCCCTCCGGAAGGAGAAACGCCCGCGCGACTCAGATCGCGCGGGCGCAAAGGTTAGCAGAACCCGTCGGTTGCGGAAGTCCGCCCGGACACGCCGTGGCCGGCGCGCCCGGATGGAAAAGCCCTAGTTCGGCTGGCGCAGCAGCTTCAGGATGGACTCTGCGTCCCGCTGGGCCTGCGCGCAATCCTCAAGCAGCTTTGCGACCTTTCGTTTGGCATAGAGCACAGTAGTGTGATCGTATCCGCCAAATAGACGCGCAATATTCGGCAAAGACAGGGTGGTGTGTCTGGTGGACAAATACATCGCCATCTGCCGCGGATGCGACACTGCCTTTTCCCGCGTCTTGCGCATCAGCTCCGCGACCGACATGGCATAGTGCTTGGCGACTGCGGCCTTGATCATGTCGACGGTCACCCGTCGCTCGCGATCGGGCAGTTTTGACCGCAGCGCGGCCTCCGCAGCGTCGAACGAGACCGGACCGTCGCCATCGAGCCATTCGAGAATCAGCTGGCGCACGGCGCCGTCGAGCTCGCGGCCCGAGACCGGCATCCGCTCAGCGATCATGTCGAGCGCTTCGGGCGCGACTTCAAAGCCTGCGTGTTCCTCGGCGTGCTGCTGGACGCGCATGTCGAGGATGCTGCGGCGCAGGGCCTCGTCCGGCAGGTCGATGCCGCACTCGGTGGCGCACTTCAGGTGATGGGAGAGACGGTCGCCGAAGCCGGTCAGGCTGTTGGCCGCCGTGAGGACCACCGTGCCGCCGCGATCGAGAACCGCGAGGATGGTGTCGTAGAGTTCCTCTTCCGTGGCCTTGCGACCAGCCACGCGCGGCACGTCGTCGATGATCAGGATGTCGGCCCTGCGGACCGACGCCTTGAACGCCGCGGGATCGCCCTTGCGGCTGACCGCCTCGACGAACTCCTCGGTGAAGCGCTGGCCGCTGATGAGGCGGACTTCGAGGCCCGGGTCGCGGGCGAGCGCCGCATTGGCGATGGCTTCCACGAGGTGGGTCTTGCCGACGCCGGGTTCGCCGCTGAACAGGACGATGCGCAGGCTGGGGCTGCGGTCCGCCACGTGGCGGGCGAGCCGGAGCGCCTTGTGATTTGAGGGGCCTTCGCAGAAGGTCTCGAAACGGCCCTTCCAGGGCGTGCGGGGCGGAGCCCCTGCCCCGGCGCTGGCCGGCGCCGGCTGCGAGAGCGGCCGCTGCTCGAGGCATTCGCGCAGGATCGGCGAAAGGTCCCGGAATTCGCAGATCCGGACCGGACGAAGCGAACGCATGTGGGCGGCCATCCGCACCACGATCCGCTCCTTCGCCTTGTCGTCGAGCCATTCCCGCTGGGTCTGGCCGTTCCGCGCCAGGAAGACGTATTCGCCTCCCTCTTCGGCCGCGAGATCCAGCGCCTCGATATACGAACGGTAGAGACCCTCGCCAAACTCGGTCCGGAGTTCGCCCTTGCTCATGGCCCATGCAGATTGCGCAGTGAGGGCCCCGCCGAATCCGGCGGGATCGGTATTGGATTGGTGTTTCATCAGCCCTTGCTTTCCCTGCGGACCGCTTTCCGACGGCCCGAATTCGCGGGGGCAACTCTTCTCCTACGCGGCTCGCACCTCTGCGAGTCGCGCCCCTCAATAACAGCCCGTTTATGAGGGAGGACGGATAGGATTGTTCCCCGAACGAGGGAAATACAAGCACCTCTTAACCACGGCGGTCAAGCATGTGACGCGTCTGTGAAGCGTTCGGTCGCGAAACGGTTTTTCCCTTGTAAAATAAGGCGTTTTTCGCGTGTTGCACCGTTGTTCCTGCGCAACGATAAGGTGTTGACACAACCCGAGTCCTTGGCGCGCAACGGCCTCGCGAACGCGAAAAAAACTTTGCGACAAAAATGCAAAAAACAGTCGCGCGGCGAAGCGGGCCGTGCGCACGCGAAAGCGCGCCGCTGTGGGCGGCGCGCTCTATTCAGTCCGGATTAGCGAGAAGTGTCTAGCGGGCGCCGGCGAGCGTCTTGACCCGTTGGGCCAGGCGCGAAACTTTCCGGGAGCCGGTGTTCTTGTGCAGCACGCCCTTGGTGACCGCGCGCATCGTTTCCGATTCGGCGGCTCCGAAAGCGGCGACCGCAGCCGTCGCGTCGCCAGCGGCGAGCGCCTCTTCCACCTTGCGCCAGTAGGTCCGCACGCGGGAGCGGCGGGCCGTGTTCACGGCAGTGCGCCGCGCGATCTTGCGGATCGCTTTCTTGGCGGAAGAGGTATTGGCCATCGGTTTCGGTCTCGAAATGGAGTTCTGGAGAGGAAGCGCGGGGATATATCGGCGAGGGGGCGTCCGGTCAATCAAGGACTTCAGACCTGGGTCAACGAGGATCGGCGGGCGGCAAACCCGGACTCACCCGCCCCCGGGCAATGCGAAGATGGCGACCCCCGCCGCAAGCGCCGCCAGGGAACCCAGAGCATAGGGCGTGGAAAACGGCCTCGTCCCCACGACCACGGCGATCACCCCCTTGGAGACGGTGTCCACGGCCGCGGCGATCAGGATCGCCTGCGCCGCCGCCGCGCCGCCCAGCCCGCTCCGCACGAGACCGCCAACCGCCAGCGCCACGGCGTCCACGTCCACCGCGCCCGCCGCAGCGGCGAACACGATGAGGCCCGCCTGCGCGTAGAAGTGCATGATCAGCCGCGCCGCGACGGTGATCACCGACAGGATCAGCGCGAACCGCAGCACCGCGCGTAGATCGAGCGGGCTCCCGAGGACCGAGACGCCGACAGTCCGCCCTTCCCTGCCTGCCTTCCAGATCAACATCGCCGCGGCGATCGCGGAGACGAGCGCGGCGGCAAGGAGCGCGGGAACCGACGACGCCAGCGCGCCCGGCGCAAAGATCGCAATCAGTACGCCCACGCGCACGAACATCACGAGGTTGGCGAGCAGTGCGGCGCCCGCAGCCGGTTCGGCCCCGGCTTCCTGCGCCTTCGTGCGCCGCGCCAGATCGAGCGTCACCGCCGTCGACGACACGAGCGCGCCGACGACGCTGCCGGCGTAGAGCCCTTCCGTCCCCCCGAGCGTGCGCAACGCGAGATAGCCGACGAAGGACGCGCCCGCGATGACGATGGTGAGCAGCCACAGTTCCCGCGGATTGAAGGCGCCGAACGAATCGAGCGCGCGATCCGGCAGCAACGGCAAGGCGATCAGCGTGGCGGCGAGAATGAACAGCGCGGAACGGATCTCCTCAAAGGTCAGCCCCTTCACCCAGCCATGCGTGACGTCCTTGAAGGCGAGCACGATCACCACGACCACAGCCGCCGCCGCCGCCAGCGCCATGTCGCCGACCGCTGCGAGTGCGCCGAGCGCGAACACGAGAATCCCGGCGACCGCGCCCGTTATCGAGAGGTCCCCGTCGATCCAGGTTTCCCGGAGTTTGAAGGCGATCCATCCCGCGCCGAAGATCAGCGCAAGCGCCGCGAACGCCAGCGGATCC
The DNA here is from genome assembly GCA_009773335.1 of Caulobacteraceae bacterium. Lineage (GTDB taxonomy): Bacteria > Pseudomonadota > Alphaproteobacteria > Caulobacterales > Aquidulcibacteraceae > VFBF01. Next base: position 41,169 of record WRPF01000012.1, on the reverse strand, counting down.
ACGATAGTCCCCAGCAGACCCGCGACGCCGCCCAGCAGACCGATGAGTGTGTAGGTCCGGAGCCCGGCGACGCGCTGCTCGTCTTCGACGTAGCGCTTCTTCCAGCCGCGTTCGATGCCGGTGAGGAAGCCGATCGCCAGCGCGACGCCGAGACGTTGGAAGAGTTCGAGGGACTCCATTCAGGAGCATTGGGCTCTCTACGCGACCCGCTTCAAGGCCGCTCGCGTCTAGCGATCCTTGAACGCCGGGGCCCGCTTGGCGATGAACGCCGCCATCCCCTCTTTCTGGTCTTCCGTGGCAAAGAGGCTGTGGAACACCCGCCGCTCGAAACGCACGCCTTCGGTCAGGGTCGATTCAAACGCCCGGTTGATCGCTTCCTTGCAGACCATGAGCGAAGGCTTGGAGAAGCCCGCGATCACGGCGGCGGCGGCCATGGTCTCTTCCATCAGCTTGTCAGCGGGGATCACCCGGGCGACGAGCCCTCCCTTCTCGGCTTCCGCCGCATCCATCATCCGGCCCGTCAGGCACAGGTCCATGGCCTTGGCCTTGCCGATCGCGCGCACAAGGCGCTGCGTACCGCCGATGCCTGGAATGACGCCGAGCTTGATCTCCGGCTGGCCGAACTTCGCCGTGTCCGACGCGAAGATCATGTCGGCCATCATCGCCAGTTCGCAGCCGCCGCCGAGCGCGAAGCCGGAAACCGCTGCAATGGTGGGCTTTCTGCAGCGTGCGAGATGATCGGCGTTTCCGAAGAAGTCCGACGCATACATTTCGCCGAACGTCTTTTCTGACATTTCCTTGATGTCGGCGCCCGCAGCGAACGCGCGTTCCGAGCCGGTCACCACGATGCAGCCGATGGCGTCGTCCGCCTCGAATGCGGCGAGCGCTTCGCCCAGTTCGCCCAGCAGTTCGCTGTTCAGCGCATTGAGCGCCTGCGGCCGGTTCAGCTTCACGAGGCCCACGGCGCCGTGCGTTTCGACGATCAGCGTGTTGAAGGCCGACATGGGAACATCTCCGGGTAAGCGCTGCTGCGGGCGAAGGTCTCAAGCCCGGTGCGGGCGGGCCGTCAAGCAGAGCGCCGCCGCCCCTTCCGGGGCCCCGGTCGCGCCGCGACATTGCGCCACTCGCGAATGCGACTTGCTCGCAGAGCAATTGCGAGTTATTCGCATCTGGAAAGAGGGGTTCTCATGTCCAGATCACTGTTCCTGCTCGCGTCCGCCGCGCTCTCCGCTGTTCTGGCCGCTCCCGCGCACGCGCAGGAACCGGCGACCCAGGCCGTTTCGGCGGCCCCCGAGATCATCGTCGTCGGCACGCGGGGCGATCTGCTCCACGTTCCCGGCTCAGGCGCGACCATCGAGACCGAGGATCTGGAGCGCGCGCGCATCCTCACCGTCAACGAGGCGCTCCGGCAGGTGGCGGGCGTGTTCCCGCGCGACGAGGAAGGCCTCGGCCTGCGTCCGAACATCGGCATCCGCGGGCTTTCGCCGACGCGCTCGTCGAAGACGCTGCTGCTGGAAGATGGTCTGCCGCTGACCTATGGCGTGTACGGCGACAACGCCACGTACTCGCACCCGCCGATCCGTCGCTTCGAGCGCATCGAGATCCTCAAGGGCTCCGGCCAGATCCGCTTCGGACCGCAGACCGTCGGCGGCGTCGTCAACTACATCACGCCTGCGGCGCCTTCCGCATTCGAGGCCAGCGTGCTCGCGGCGGGCGGCTCCAACGGTTACGCGGAACTCGACGGCGCCATCGGCGGCGAAGTGCTTGGAATGCGTCTGCTTGCACATGCGAACTACACGGCATTCGACGGCGTGCGCGCCAATCACGGCCTGCAGTTCGACGATCTCTATCTGAAGGCCGAGCGCGACTTCGGACCCGATCACCAGCTCACCGTGCGCCTCGGACGCGCACGCGAGGACAGCCAGATCAGCTATTCCGGGTTGACCGAAGCGGAATACGCCGCCGATCCCTACGCCAACCCCTTCCCCAATGACCGCTTCGAGACCGAGCGCTTCACCGCGTCCGCCACACACGGCTGGGATGTCGGTGAAAGCGTGCGCCTCACCACGTCGGTCTATTCGATCTGGTTCGATCGCGACTGGTGGCGCCAGTCCTCCAACTCCAGCCAGCGCCCCAACGACACGTCGTGCGGCGGCATGGCGAACCTCTCGACCACATGCGGCAACGAAGGCCGCCTGCGCGAATACAACGTCTACGGCATCGAGAGCCGCCTCGGCTGGACCGGCGTGCTGTTCGGCGCGCCCGTCGAAGCGGAAGCCGGCGCGCGCTGGCACACCGAGCGGCAAAACCGCCTGCAATTCAATGGCGCGACGCCGAATGCGCGCACGCCCGGTCGCGGCGCCAACGGCGGCATTGCGGAATACAATCTGCGCCACGCGGAAGCTGTGTCCGGCTGGCTGACGGCGGGGGCGACATTCGGCGCCCTGCGCGTCAGCCCCGGCGTGCGCGTGGAAAGCATCGACTATGAGCGCGTCAACGGCCTCACAGGCCAGCGCGGCGAAAGCGACCTCACCGAAGTGATCCCCGGCCTCGGCGTCACGTTCGATGTACGAGACGATCTGGTGATCTACGCCGGCGTGCATCGCGGCTTTGCGCCGCCGCGCACCGAAGACGTCGTCACCAACGCGGGCGGCGTGGTGGATCTCGATGCGGAGAAGAGCGTCAACTACGAGATCGGCCTGCGCGGCGACATCGCCGAGGGCGTGCGCTTCGACGTGGCGGGCTTCCTGCTCGACTTCGAGAACCAGATCATCCCGGCGTCCGTCGCGGGCGGCGTTGGCGCGACGCTCACCAGCGCCGGCGAGACACGACACGCCGGGCTCGAGGGTTCGCTCAACGCCTCGCTGCGCGAGATGGGCGTGATGGAGGCAAATGACATCACCTTCCGCACCGCGGTCACGTGGCTTTCGGACGCGAACTTCGAGGGTCGGCGCTTCTCCACCATCACGGGCTTCACCACCACTTCGGTGAGCGGCAACCGCCTCCCCTACGCGCCGGAGTGGATCGCATCGGCCGCCATCGGCTACGCGCGCGGCGACTGGTTCGATGCGCAGGCGGAGGTCCAGTACACGGGCGAGATGTTCACCGACGATCTCAACAGCACGGCGACCGTCGCCAACGGCCAGCGCGGCCTCATCCCCGACGTCACGGTGGTCAACCTCGCGGCCAACCTGCGGCCCTTCGACGATCACACGACCTTCTTCGTCACGGTCAAGAACGTCTTCGATGAACTCTACATCGTCGACCGCTCGCGCGGCATCCTGCCGGGGGCCCCGCGCCTCGCGCAGGCGGGGATCAGCGTAAAATTCTAGGCAGAACCGGCGGCGGTACGTGTGGGTCTTCTGGGTGGGGGTCTTCCGGGCGGCCCATTCTGTGGCATAGTCGGTGACGACCCCGTCATCTTCCGCCGCTGGAGCCGCGCCTTGGCCACTGAACACTTCGACGTCCTGATCGTGGGAGCCGGCCTGTCCGGCATCGGCGCGGCCGTCCACCTGCAGAAGCACTCGCCCGGCAAGCGCTATGTGATCCTGGAAGGCCGCGGCGCGAGCGGCGGCACGTGGGACCTCTTCCGCTATCCGGGCATCCGCTCCGACAGCGACATGTACACCCTCGGTTACGCCTTCAAGCCGTGGGAACAGGCCAAGGCCATCGCCGACGGCCCGTCGATCCTGAAGTACGTGCGCGAAACGGCGACGGAAAACGGCGTCGATCCGCACATCCGCTACAATCACATGGTCAAGCGCGCGTCGTGGTCGAGCGCGGACGCGCTGTGGACCATCGAGGCCGAGCGCGAAAACGGCGAGGTCGCGCGCTTCACCGCGAGCTTCATTTTCATGTGTGCGGGCTACTACAAGTACGCGAACGGCTACACGCCCGAATGGGCCGGCATGGACAAGTACAAGGGCGCCTTCGTGCACCCGCAGAAATGGCCGGAAAATCTCGACTACAAGGGCAAAAACGTCGTCGTGATCGGCAGCGGCGCGACCGCCGTGACGCTCGTGCCGGAAATGGCCAGGGACGCCGGCCACGTCACCATGCTGCAGCGCTCGCCGACCTACATGGCGTCGCGCCCCGCGGAGGACGCGCTCGCTAACTGGCTGCGCGCGCATATTCCGCTGAAGATGGCCTATGCCATCACGCGCTGGAAGAACGTGCTGATGCAGATGTTCTTCTACAACATGGCGCGGAAGAATCCCGCGAAAGTGAAAGAGCGCCTCATCGAGATGGTGAAGGAGCAGCTCCCGCCCGGCTACGACGTCACGCGCCATTTCACGCCACGCTACAATCCGTGGGACCAGCGGCTGTGCCTTGTGCCCGACAACGATCTCTTCGCGACGATCAAGGACGGCAAGGCGTCGGTCGTCACCGACACGATCGAATCCTTCACCGAGACGGGCCTGCAACTTTCATCGGGCCAGAAGCTCGACGCCGACATCATCGTCTCGGCGACGGGTCTCGTGCTTGAACTGCTCGGCGGCCTTGAAATCCGCGTGGACGGCAAGGACGTCGATTTCGCGAAGACCGTCGCCTACAAGGGCATGATGTATTCCGGCGTGCCGAACCTGGCGTCGTCGTTCGGCTACACCAACGCATCGTGGACGCTGAAGTGCGACCTCACGTGCGAATACGTGTGCCGCCTCATCAACCACATGGACCACATCGGCATGAAGCAGGCGACGCCCCGCCTGCGCGGCGGCCCGATGGAAACCGATCCGTGGCTCGATTTCTCCTCCGGCTACGTGCAGCGCGCGATGGAGCGTTTCCCGAAGCAGGGCAAGGAAAGCCCGTGGCGCCTGCACCAGAACTACATGCGCGACCTGATGGACCTGAAGTTCGGCCCCGTGGACGACGACGCGATGGCGTTCTCGCATCCGGTGGAGACGGCGAAGGCGGCGCATGTTGAGCCCGTGGGGGCGATGGCGGAGTAGATGTCATTCTGATCAGAGTTTGGTCAATTTGGATCACATGCGATTCAGACCCTTTAGTGTCAACGCGACCTCGCGAAGCTTATCGGCACGTGGTCCCTTCCAATACGGCAACCAGGGAACCGCCGGTTCCTGAAGCAGCGCAGCGCTGATGGGATCGCCCTCTTGCCACTGCCTCATCGGAATGAAGCCGCGGTTTATGGCAGCATTTTTAGCGAGAGGAAAAAATCCCGCCGTCAACTCGACCACACCAAGAGAACTGCCTTGATTTGTCAGGACATCAAGTGTCGAAGTAATCAAGCCGACCAAGCCGATTGTGTTCGCGACTCTGTCTGCCACCCCCTTGCCTATCGCCATCTCCAACCATGATTGTTTTCGCGCAAACTCCTCAAGCCGTACTTGCTCATTTGCCGCCGGGGTTACTTCGTCGCCGAACAAACCCCATAGCGCGTGCCGAAAGCTCTCGCCGTGCTTTGCCTTAATATCGATCAGATCTTTGAGAGATCGCGGACGCGATATCTCATTTACGATTTCGGCTAGCTGACTGTAGCGTTCAAATGAAATAGGTTCGTTCCGTGGCGTGACTAACGCCTTTCGTTCGCCACAGAGCTTGGGGCGAGTCCACCAATACTCGCTCGGCTCTACGTCAGAATCCGACTTTGCGAGGTTGAAGGCTTCAATGTGGTTTTTCGCGTCACGCAAGATGAACCGTGCAAGGCCTTCGGAGCCCTCTACCTTTGAATACTTGGCCCTCTCGAGTGTTCTTGGAATCACTTGACCTTCGCGAACCATTTCGAGCGCATCGTGGTACGCGGTGGTTTTTCCGTTCACTTGCTCAACGGCCCACTGATCGCCGGTTCCATCATCGTGGCCGATCAATCCTCCAAATCCAGACCCGAGTTTTGCGTACGATCGGCAAATTCGTCCGTCGAAGTCCTCTGACCATTCACTTGGTTGCGTCCAGTGTTTGCTTCGACGCGAAGCGGGGTCAAACCACCGTCTCCTTGCATGAATTTCAACGTGCCCATCCTCCACGAGATCGAGCAAATCGCAGGGGGAGACGAGCGACTGATCAAGGCCATGCGCGCGCTGTACAAGTTGGCCGGACGGAGCCCAAATGACGAGTGGCTTGCTGAGTAAAAATAGCAATGGAAAGTGTTGCCATGTAAGTTCGGCATGGTCGTTGACGTGGCAAAAAACACGCATTTTTGCTCTTTCGCGGCTATCGAGAAGCAGTCAAGCACACAAATGTGGAGTTTTTTAAGTTTCTCTCTTCCCGATTGCGCGAGAGCGATTACCTGCCGTCGGCACTTCCACACGAGCATGTACCGCCCTGCACGCTCCTCCCTCCCCTCAATGGGGAGGGTCCGACGCGGAGCGTCGGGGGTGGGGTGTGGGCGCTGTACCCGGGCGAAGGGTGCGAGAGGAAAACTCTACGGAGCCTCCGGCGCATGGATCGCCGCTGTCGAGCGCGCGCCCCACCCGTCGCTCGCTGTGCTCGCGCCACCCTCCCCATCGAGGGGAGGGAGAAGTGTCAGCGCTGGCATCTCGAACAATAAAACGTCGATCTTCCACCCTGCACGATGCGCGCAATCACGCTCCCGCAGGTCGCGCAGGCCTCCCCTTCGCGCCCGTACACCTTGAAGCGATGCTGGAAATACCCCAGCGCGCCATCGACGCTGGCGTAGTCGCGCAGCGTGGAGCCGCCGGCTTCGATGGCCTCGTTGAGCACATCGCGCACGGTCGTCGTCAGCAAATCGAGACGCGATGCGGAAATGCGGCCCGCCGCGCGCTTCGGTGAAATCCCCGAACGATGCAGCGCCTCACACACATAGATGTTGCCGAGGCCCGCGACGACGCGCTGGTCGAGCAGCGTCGCCTTCACGTTCTGCTTCTTGCCCGCGAACGCCGCCGCGAGATGATCGGCGTGAAAGGCGTTGCCGAGCGGTTCGGGGCCGAGGCCCGCGAAATACGGATGCGCGTCCACATCATCGCTGGGTATCAGCGTCATGTACCCGAAGCGGCGCGGGTCGTTGTATTCGATGCGGTCGCCGCGATCGGTCTCGAAGACGACATGCGTGTGCGCGGGATCGGGCGTATCGGCGTAATAGTAATCGCCCGGCCTGATGGCGCTCTTCTTCTTCGCAAGGATCGTGAAGCGTCCCGACATGCCGAGATGCGCGACGAGCGTCTCGCCGGTATCGAGCGGCGCCACGAGATACTTCGCGCGGCGATCGAGCTTCAGCACCTTCGCGCCCGTCAATCGCTCTGCAAACCGCTCCGGCAGCGCAAAGCGCAAGTCCGGCCGCCACGCCTCCGCCCGCGCGATGCGCCTGCCCTCCAGCACCGGCGCAAGGCCGCGCCGCACGGTTTCGACTTCGGGGAGCTCAGGCATGGCCGCCAGCGGCGGATCGGCGCGACATGGGGTGTCATGTAGCGGTCGGCGCGCCTGAAGCCTATGTCTTTGCCCATGGCTCCCAAGACACATCAACCCGCCCCCGACCCTTCCCACGACACCGCCTCGTTCGGGTACGAGGACGTCCCCGCCGCCGAGAAGGCCGGGCGCGTGAAGGACGTCTTCGACCGCGTCGCCAACCGTTACGACCTGATGAACGACCTCATGTCGGCTGGCATGCACCGGCTCTGGAAGGACGCCGCCGTCGCCCGGCTCAACCCCCGTCCAGGGGAGGTCATCCTCGACGTGGCGGGCGGCACCGGAGACATCGCCCGGCGAATCAAGAAGCGCGTGGAGGCCATCCGCAAGCGCCGGGGCGGCCAGATGGCCGATATCCACGTCTGCGACATCAACGAGGAGATGCTCGAGGCGGGGCGTCGCCGCGATGGGGGCCGAGGCGAGGACGGCTTTACCTGGAAGGTCGCCGACGCCGAGGCCATGCCCTTCCCGGACGGGTTTGCGGACGCCTACATCATCAGTTTCGGAATCCGTAACGTCACCGATATTCCCAAGGCGCTCAAGGAGGCCAGGCGCATCCTGAAGCCCGGCGGGCGCTTCGTCTGCCTGGAATTCTCCCGGATGGCGATCGCAGGGGTGTCGGACGTCTATGACGCCTATTCCTTCAGGGTCATCCCGGCGATCGGCAAGCTGGTGGCCAACGATGAGGCGGCCTACCGCTATCTGGTGGAATCCATTCGCAGATTTCCGGATCAGGAAACCTTTTCAGGCATGATCGCGGACGCAGGGTTCGCCCGGGTCGGTTACCGGAACTTCGCCGGCGGGGCGACGGCGCTGCATTGGGGATTTGTGGTCTGAACAATGTTTGACTGGATCGGGCATACCTGGAGGCTCCTGCGGATGGCGGCGATCCTGCTCCGCTATGACGCCCTCTTGCCCGCGGAGTACCAGAGCCGCCTGCCCTGGTGGGCGCAGGCCCTGAGCAAGTTCTTCCGCCTGTTCGCCCGCCCCCGGCGCGGACAGTCCCCCGGCGAACGGCTGGCGACGGCGCTGGAGAAGCTCGGGCCCGCCTATGTGAAACTCGGCCAGTTCCTCGCCACCCGGCCGGATTTCATCGGCGTCACCGCCGCGCAGGATCTGGCGCGCCTCAAGGATCGCCTGCCGCCGTTCTCGCGCGAGAAGGCGCTCGACACCATCAACGCGGAGTTCGGCTCGACGGTCGATCTCTTCGGCGAGACGTTCTCGGAAGCCATGGCCGCCGCCTCCATCGCGCAGGTGCACCAGGCGCGGCCGAACCGCCAGCACGCGGTCGCGGTGAAAATCCTGCGCCCAAACATCGAGAAGAAGATGGCGCGCGAAATGGGCGCGCTGCATTTCGGCGCGCGCCTCATCGAGTTCTTCATCCCCTCCTCGCGCCGTCTCGAGCCCGTGAACTTCATCGAGACCGTGTCGACGGCGATGGAACGCGAGCTTGATCTGCGCCTCGAAGCGGGCGCGGCGGCGGAGTTCAAGGAAGTCGCCGAGAAGGACGGCTTCCTCAGCGTGCCGTCCATCGACTGGGCGCGCTCCGGCAAGCGCGTGATGACGCTCGACTGGATCGACGGCACCGCGCTCACCGATCACGTCGGCCTGCGCGCAGCGGGCGCCGATCTGCCGGGCCTCGCGATCTCCGTGACGCGCGGCTTCCTCGCGGCGGCGCTCGACCACGGCTTCTTCCACGCCGACATGCACGAGGGAAACCTCATCTACGGCCGTGACGGCAAGCTCTGGATCGTCGATTTCGGGATCATGGGCCGCATCGGCCACAAGGAACGCCGCTACCTCGCGGAAATCCTCTACGGGTTCCTGCGCCGCGACTACAAGCGCGTGGCCGAAGTCCACCAGGAAGCCGGCTACGTGCCGGAGAAGTTCACCGTCGAGGAGTTCGCGCAGGCCCTGCGCGCCATCGGCGAGCCCATCTTCGGCAAGACCGCCGACCAGGTCTCGATGTCGAAGCTGCTGCTGCAACTCTTCGACATCACGCACATGTTCGGCATGCACCTGCGGCCGGAACTGGTGATGCTGCAGAAGACGATGGTGCAGGTCGAGGGCGTGTCGCGCACGCTCGATCCCCGCCACGACATGTGGGCCGCTGCACGGCCGATCGTGGAACGCTGGGTGCGCCGCGAACTGGGCGCAGAGTCCACCGCGCGCCGCGCCATCGACGAAGCGGGCGCGGGACTTGGCGCGCTGCGCCGCCTGCCGCAGACGCTGGCAGCACTTGAAGGCGCAGCGAACGCGATCCGTTCCACGCCGAGCGCCGCAGAGCGCGTGCCCTTCCAGTGGCGCCACTTCTGGGTTGGCGCGGTTGCGGGCGTCATGACGATGCTGGCGCTGATGGTCTCGAACGCGCCGCGCTCAAGCGGACCGATGCAGCCGACATCCGTGGAAGCGAAGACGCCGGTGAAGCGATGACCGAACGGCGCGTCCTTCTGGTCATCGGCGGCGGCATTGCGGCGTACAAGTCGCTCGAGCTGATCCGCCTGCTCGCGAAATCCGGCGTGCGCACGCGCGCGATCGTGACGAACGCGGCGTCGCATTTCGTCACGCCGCTCTCGGTGGGTTCGCTGACGGAAGACAAGGTCTACGGCGATCTCTTCAGCCTCACCGACGAGGCGGAGATGGGCCACATCCAGCTCTCGCGCAGCGCTGATCTCGTGGTCGTCGCGCCGGCGACAGCCGATCTCATGGCGAAGGTCGCGCATGGGCTAGCCAACGATCTCGCCTCCACAGCACTTCTGGCCACCGACAAGCCGGTGCTGATGGCGCCGGCGATGAACGTGCGCATGTGGCTCAACGCGGCGACGCAGCGCAATCGCGCGCGCCTTGCGGCGGACGGCGTGCAATTCATCGGCCCCGACGACGGCGCCATGGCCTGCGGCGAATTCGGCCCCGGCCGCATGGCCGAGCCGCAGGCGATCCACGACGCCATTCTCGCCTTCTACGACCAGCGCGCCATCGGCCAGCCGCTCGCCGGCCGCAAGGTGCTCGTCACCGCAGGCCCCACGCTCGAACAGATCGATCCCGTGCGCTTCATCTCGAACCGCTCGTCCGGCAAGCAGGGCTTTGCGATTGCAGAAGCGCTCGCGCGTCTCGGCGCGCATGTGCGTCTCGTCTCCGGCCCCGTAGCGCTCGCCGATCCATTCGGCGTCGACATCGTGCGCGTGGAATCGGCCGAACAGATGCTCGCCGCGTGCGAAGCGGCGCTGCCCGCTGACGCCGCCGTGTGCGTCGCCGCCGTCGCGGACTGGCGCCCTGAATCGACCGCCTCGAAGAAGATCAAGAAAGGCGCCGACGGCCCGCCGCCGATCAGCCTTTCCGAAAACCCCGACATCCTCGCCACGCTCTCGAAGAAGAAATCGAAACGCCCGCGCCTCGTGGTCGGCTTCGCGGCGGAAACCAACGACGTCGAGGCGCACGCGAAACAGAAGCTCGCGAAAAAAGGCTGCGACTGGATCGTCGCCAACGATGTGTCCGGCGACGTCATGGGCGGCGACTCCAACCAGGTGATGATCATCCGCGCCGACGGCGTGGAGCGCTGGCCGGAGATGGCGAAGACGGCGGTGGCGGGGAAACTCGCCGCGGAGATCGCGGCGGCGCTGGCGTGAGTGACGCGCGCCGGTGTTGACGGGTAGGACCGCGCACCTCCCGGTGCGCATACAGTGTTTGGTTCACGCACCGCCGCCGCCTGTCTGATCCGCCCATGCGCACCGGGAGGTGCGCGGTCCTACTCTCAGGCGTCCGCGAGTAGGACAGCGGGCCTATGGCCCGCATACACAGCTTCGTTCCGGTGACGGCGGTGGGTGAGTTGAACACCGATGCGGGCCATAGGCCCGCGGTCCTACTCTCCAGCACCTGAAAATGCGGGGAACGCACGCGCGCGTCACCACACCGATCACCACCTATTTTTGCGCCTCCTCCCCCTGCAAGGAAATCTCTGCGAAACGCCGGCGTCGCTCGGCCCCGGCGAAAGCCGGGGTCCATTTCATGTCGACGGAATCGGCACAGCGCATTGAATCTCGGCGGAAAATGGGTCCCGGCTTTCGCCGGGACCGAGCAGCGGCGCTGTGATCAGACCTTCGCGCCCTCTGGCGAAAAGGTTTCGCAGAGGTCTCCTTCACTGCAAGGAAAAGGCGCGCGCGTTCCACAATCTATCCGACCGGACTCCCGCCGGCCGCATACTCCTTCCCGTCATTCACCCCGCATGGCAGGAGAGCATGCGCACGTACAATCCCGTCCGCCCCCACATCGCTGACATCACCGCGTTCGCCATGAGCCTGAAGCTCTGGCTGCTGGAGCTTGTCGGCATGTTTGCGGGATGGAGCGGGATGCGGGCGATGAAGCTGCGGGTGCGCGAGGAGATGCGGTATCTGCGTCGCGATCTGAAGCGCGTGCTCTATCTGCTCGCGTTCGCGCGGTTCGATCTGAAGCCACACGCGAAACGCACATGGCGTCCGCCGTCCGTCACAAGGGGATTTCGCATCACGCGACGACGCACGCGGCTGGTGAAGCACTTCACCCGCGATCTCGATCTATCGAGCCCCGCCGCCATGCGCGCCGCGCTCGACGATCTTGAGAACGCCATCAAGCGCATCGTCCGCCGGGTCAGATGGGCGAACGCCGCATGGCGACGCCTCGCCGTCGCGCCACCTGCGCAGTGCTGCGAAGATGCCGCGCCCGCACATGCGCCGGACTGCGCGGACACCTCATGACCTGCACACCGCAATCCGCACGCGCTCAACGCCGAAATCTCTCGATTCCGGCGACGCAGACCCGCGCCCGGTCAGACCCGGCCTAGATAAACGTCCTGTAATACCTTACCGAACCTGTCATGAGCTCCCCCTCCCTCTTCGCCCGCCTCGGCCATGCGCTCGGCAAACCGTTCCGCCGCGCGCGCTACCGCAAGCTGAAGGCGGGCCTCGGCACCGTGCAGAACAAGCAGAGCGTGTTCGAGGAAATCTACGAGCACAACCTGTGGAGCGACCTCGAAAGCCGCTCCGGCCCCGGCTCCACGATGGCCTACACCGCGAGCCTGCGCGCCGCGCTCGAACGCGTGCTTGCGGAAAACGGCGTGCGCACGTTCCTCGATGCGCCGTGCGGCGATTTCCACTGGATGCGCGCGGTGAAGACCCCGCCCGGCATGCGCTATATCGGCGGCGACATCGTGCCCGCACTCATCGCCGACACGAAGGCCCGCCACGGCGACGATCGCCACGATTTCATCCATCTCGACATCACCAAGGGCCCGCTGCCCGCCGTCGACATGTGGATGTGTCGCGACTGCTTCTTCCACCTGAGCTACGCCGACATCGCCCGCGCGCTGCAACAGTTCGTGCGCGCCGACATTCCGCTGCTGCTGCTGACCACGCACATCGTGCCGAAGGCAGAGCCGTTCGCGAACCGCAACATCAACACCGGCGATGCGCGCCCGATCGACCTGCGCAGCGATCCGTTCAGTTTCCCCGAGCCGCTCGAACGCTTCGACGACTGGGTGGCGCCCTTTGCGCCGCGCGAGATGGGCCTGTGGACGCGCGAACAGATGCTGCCGGTCGCCGAACGCCTCGCCGTGCAGTTCCTCGCCGCCGAATCGGCTACCACCGCGCCATGAGCATCACCGTCAAAATCCGCCGCCTGCCGCACAATGGCGACCTCCCCCTGCCCGCCTACGAGACGCCGCTCTCGGCCGGCATGGACCTGCGCGCCGCCGTGCCGGCAGACGCGCCCGTGACGCTGGCGCCCGGCGCACGCACGCTGGCGCCGACGGGATTGGCGATCGCGCTGCCGGCCGGATACGAGGCGCAGGTGCGGCCGCGTTCGGGACTGGCGCTGAAACACGGGATCACGTGCCTGAATTCGCCGGGCACGGTGGACGCGGACTATCGCGGCGAGCTTGCGGTGGTCCTCGTCAATCTGGGTCAGGAGCCGTTCGTGATCGCGCGTGGCGACCGCATCGCGCAGATGGTGATCGCGCCCGTCACGCAGGCGTCATGGAGCGAGGTGGACGCGCTCGACGAAACAGAGCGCGGCGCAGGCGGATTCGGATCGACCGGCAAGAGCTGATCAGGCGACGCCAAGCCCGAAAATGGTGGAGACCGCCGCTGCGCCGAACGGCGCGCCGAGCAGAAGCGCCTGGAACGCCATGTTGAGCGTCGTCGTGTACCAGCGCCCATAGCCCAGGGCGAGCACGACCAGGACGCCCGCGAACACGCCCGCCGCCGGCGCCAGCCGCGCCGTCTCGCCGGGAACCAGAGCGCTCGCCGCAGCCGCCATCGCGCTCAGATGCAGGGCGATCAGCAGGACCACCGCGCTCCAGTGCAAGCGCCGCGACGCCTGCCGCGCCAGCAGGATCGATCCGGTGAGCGTGACGATCGTGAGAACCGGTATCAGCGCAGGCTGCACCACGCCGGCGATCATCCCGGCCGCAATGCCTGCGCCAGCCCCGACCGAAGCGTACCCGAACAGCAGCGCCAGCCGATCCTGAACCTTCACGTCACCCTCAAGCCAACGGGCCCGCCCGAACTGGTTGGGCGTCACGCCGATCTGGAAGCCGGGCGTATGGTGTTGAAAGACCGGCGCGAGCGCTCCGTCATAGGCCATCTGAATGGGAAACCCTTCGGTCCCCTTGCGGGACCAGTATGAAAACGCCGGAACAGTCCGGAAGTTGCGCCAGCGCGAAAGATCGTCGCGGCGCTTCCCCCCCCTCCGCGGCGCTGTGCTAGATTGCGGGCTCGATGTGGCGCGTGCCGAGGGAAGCAGATGAAACGGGTTCTGATCGCGCTTGTTGCAGTGTTTGTCCTGATCGTCGGCGCCGCTGCCGCGTTCTTCGCCTTCTTCCCGAAGGATCTCGCGATCGCGGAGGTGAAAAAGCAGATCCAGCAATCCACCGGCCGCACGCTGGATATCGGCGGCGACGTGGAGATGACGCTCTGGCCCTCGGCGGGATTTTCCGCCGCCGACGTGAAGCTCTCCAATCCCGCAGGCTTCGAGGGCGCGCCGTTTCTCGCGGCGAAGAAAATCGTCTTCGCCGTTGCGGTGGCGCCGCTGCTGAAGGGCGACATCGAAGTGCGCCGCCTGATCCTTGAGGAACCCGTCTTCACGCTCATCGCGAAAAAGGACGGCGCGGCGAACTGGACCTTCCCCGAGCAGCCCGCACAACCGGGCCAGCCGGCGACGAAACTCAAGTCCCTGCGCCTCGACGACATGCGTGTGATCGATGGCGCGCTGACCTTCATCGGCGACGACGGCGGCGAGCCGCTCGTCGTCACCGACATCGACGCCATCCTCGATCTCAAGTCCCTCGACCTGCCCGCGACGCTCGACGGCTCGTGCACCTATCGCAAACAGACGCTGAGCCTCGGCGCGACCATCGCCAATCCCCGCGCCACGCTGGAGAAAGGCGCAACGCCGATCCGCCTCACGCTGAACGCGCCCGCCGTGAAGGCCACGCTCGACGGCGCGGTTGATACCGCGACCGGCGGCGTCACCGGCAAACTCGAAACCAGCGGCGCGAGCGTGCGCGCCCTGCTCGACTGGCTCGGCTCGCCGCTGCCGCCGGGACCGGGCTTCGCAGCGTTCGACGTGAAGTCGCAGTTCGCAGCACTCGGCCCGCGCTACGCCTTCACCAAAGGCGCCTTCCGCCTCGATGCGGTGACCGCGACCGGCGACGTGACGGTGAACGTGGCCGACAACGGCCGCCTCGCCGTTTCGGGCGCGCTGGCTATCCCCGCGCTCGACACCAACACCTATCTCCCCGCCCCCGCTGCGGGCGTCGCTTCGGCCGGCGTGAACACGTCGACGGCGTGGGACGCAAAGCCGATGGACCTCGCCGGCCTGCGCGCGGCGGACGCCGATCTCGCGCTGGCTGTCGGCGATCTCAAATTCCAGAAGATGCAGTTCGCCAACGGCCAGCTCGCGCTGAAGCTGACGAACGGCATACTGGATGCGCGCCTGAGCCGCGTGTCGCTCTACGGCGGCGCGGGCACGGCGCACCTTCTGGTGGACGCCCGCGGCGCGACGACGAAACTCACAAGCGAGATCGATGTCGCGAACGTGGAAGCGCTGCCGCTGCTCACCGCCGCGATCGGCTTCGACAAGATCGAGGGCAAGGGCACGCTGAAAGCCTCGCTCACCGGACAGGGCCGCTCGCAGGCCGACATCATGCGCACCCTCGCCGGCGCGGCCGCGTTCAACTTCAACGACGGCGCGTGGCGCGGCGTGAACCTCGCGCAGATCGCGCGCACCGTGCAGGCGGCGATCTCCGGCGAAACTGTCGGCGCCGCAGCCAAGACCGACTTCGCGGAATTCGCCGCGACCTTCGCCGTCGCCGGCGGCGTCGCGAACACCACGGACCTGCGCCTGCTCAACCCCTTCGTGCGGCTCGACGGAACCGGCGGCGTCGACATCGGCGGCCAGACCATCGACATGCGCATCGCCCCGCGCGCTGTCCGCGCCATCGAAGGCCAGGGCGGCCGCGCCGACGTGCAGGGCCTCGGCGTCCCGTTCCGCATCTCCGGGCCGTGGGCGAAGCCGAAGTTCGCGCCCGATCTCGGAAACCTGGTGCAGGGCCAGGTGCAGCGGGCGCTGGAGCGCACCAATCTCGGCGGCCTCGGCGGGCTCATCGGACGGCCGAAGCAGGAAACGACGCCAGCTCAACCTTCCCCGCTCGACCGGCTTCTGCCGAAGAAATAGCGCAGCTTAAGCCAGCCTGAAGCGATGTTTCCGATTTGCACATTTCGCCGGGGCCGCCGCAGGCCTATCTTCACGGCACAGAAAAGGAGTTCCCATGGCGGACGCACGCAAGATCGGACACGGGCTGATCTACGACAACATCACGCAGACCATCGGCAACACGCCGCTGGTGCGGCTCAACAAGCTCGCCAAGGCCCATGGCGTAAACGCCGAGATCATCGGCAAGCTCGAATTCTTCAACCCCATCGCCTCCGTGAAGGACCGCATCGGCGTCTCGCTGATCGAGGACCTCGAGGCGCAGGGCAAGATCGGCCCGCACGCGGTGCTCGTCGAACCGACGAGCGGCAACACCGGCATCGCTCTGGCCTTCGTCGCGGCGCAGCGCGGCTATCGCCTCATCCTCGTGATGCCGGAGACCATGTCCATCGAGCGGCGCAAGATGCTCGCCTTCCTCGGCGCCGAACTCGTGCTGACGCCCGGACCCGAAGGCATGCGCGGCGCGGTGGCGAAGGCCAAGGAACTGGTGGACGCGACGCCGGGCGCAGTGACCCCGTCGCAGTTCGCCAACCCCGCCAACCCGGCGATCCACAAGCGCACGACGGCGGAAGAAATCTGGGTCGATACCGGCGGCAAGCTCGACTTCTTCGTCTCCGGCGTCGGCACCGGCGGCACGATCACCGGCGTCGGTCAGGTGCTGAAGCCGCGCCTGCCGAACCTCAAGGTCGTCGCCGTCGAACCGGAAGCCTCCCCTGTCCTCTCGGGCGGCGCGGCGGGTCCGCACAAGATCCAGGGCATCGGCGCGGGCTTCGTGCCGGAAGTGCTGGACCGCAGCGTCATCGACGAGATCGTGCAGGTGTCGAACGACGAAAGCTTCGCTGTCGCGCGCGAGGTCGCGCGGCTCGAAGGCCTGCCGGGCGGCATCTCCACGGGGGCCGCGCTGTCCGCCGCGCTGAAGATCGGCAAGCGCCCGGAAAACGCCGGCAAGCGCATCGTCGCCATCGTCCCGAGTTTCGCGGAACGCTATCTCTCGACGGCGCTGTTCGAGGGCCTGTGACTTCGCAGGTCGTCCGCATCGCCGCCGACCTGCCGGATGGATTTGCGGATCTGGCAGGGGCGGCGCGCGCGGAGGGATACAACTTCCTCGATCGACTCGATGCGCGCTGGAAGAACGCCGCCTACGATGGCGACCGCGACGCCAGCGTCTTCGCCGTGTTCGGCGAGGACCGCCCCATCGCCATCGGCGCGCAGACGCACGACGAGTACGATCCCTCGCCCGATCATCGCCGTCTGCGCCATTTCTACGTACACCCGGATTTTCGTCGCAACGGCGTCGGCCGGACGCTGGCGGGCGCGCTGATCCAGGAAGCGTTCCAGCTCGCGCCGCATCTGCATCTGCGGGCGACCCACGATCTCTCCCGCGCCTTCTGGGACGCGATGGGATTCGAGCGCGTGGACCGGCCGGACCGGTCACACCGGATCAGCCGATCAAGCGGTGATTGAATTCCGGCACGCATTGATATACATATCATCGTGTATATCCGGAGCGCCTGATGCAGGTATCAAAATGGGGAAACAGTCTCGCCATTCGCTTGCCCGCCGCCGTCGTTGAGGCGCTGGACCTCAAGGAAGGCGACGACATCGAAGTCGTCATCGCGGGGTCGAAGCGGTTCGAGATCCGGCGCGACGCTGCGCGGGAAGACGCGATCCGGAAACTTCACGAGTTGAGCCGCCCCCTGCCTCCCGGGTTCGTCTTTTCCCGTGACGACGCAAATGAACGTTGATGTGTTTCTCGACTCCAACATCCTCATTTACGCATTCGCCGAGCAGGACGCGCGGTCGCCTGTCGCCAAGCGCCTCCTCATTTCTGGTGGTCAGATCAGCGTTCAGGTCCTGAACGAGTTCGTGAACGTGAGTTCGCGCAAACTGCGGATAGACTGGCCCGAAGTCCTGCAACGGCTGGCCGTCGTAAACCAGCTCCTTCCAGACTCCTCCGCGCTCACGACCGAAACTCACCGCGCCGCGGTGCGCCTGGCTGAACGATACAAACTCAACTTCTACGATGCGCTGATCGTCGCCTCGGCGATCGAGTCCGAGTGTGCGACCGTTCTCTCCGAGGACATGCAGCACGGCATGGTGATCGACGGCGTGACGATCGAAAATCCATTTCTTGCGCCCGCGCCATGACTGCGCTCACCGCCGACGACCTCGAACGCTTCTCGCGCCATATCCTGCTCAAGGAGATCGGCGGGCCGGGACAGCAGCGCCTGAAAGCCGCGCATGTGGCGATCGTCGGCATGGGCGGCCTCGGCGCGCCCGCGGCGCTCTATCTGGCGGCGGCGGGCGTAGGAAGGCTGACGCTGATCGACGACGACGGCGTGTCGCTGTCCAACCTGCAGCGGCAGATCCTGTTTCGCACCGCGGACGTCCGACAGCTCAAGACCGATGTCGGCGCCGCCGCGCTCGCCGCGCTCAATCCGCATGTGGAGATACTGCCGAAAGCGGTGGAGCTGGATGCGTTGAATGCGCGGCGTCTGCTGCAAGGCGCGGACGTCGTGCTCGACGGCACGGACGATTTCGACACGCGCTTCGCCGTGAACGACGCGTGCCACGCGCTTGGCGCGCCGCTGGTGTCCGGCGCCGTGGGGCGCTGGGACGGGCAGGTCGGCGTGTTCGCGTCGGGCACGACGAAGGATGCGGCGGCAGAGGATCGCCTGCCCTGCTATCGCTGCTTCGTGCCGGAGGAACCGCCGCAGGTGGAGCATTGCTCGCAGGTCGGCGTCGTCGGCGCGCTGACGGGCGTGATCGGATCGATGATGGCGCTGGAAGCGATCAAGCTCATCGCGCACGCGGGAAAACCGTTGAACGGACGCATCTTCCTGTTCGACGGCCTCAACGGCGAAGCGCGCACGGTGCGTCTGCGGCCCGATCCCGAATGCCCGGTGTGTGCGCGATGACGATGGAGCCTGTCTGGCGTGAATCGCTGCTCGCGGCGGCGCGGCGCGACCTTGAAACCCGCGAGCGCCTCGTGCGCGATGGCTCGCTGTTCGATGGCTATCATCCGGAGATGGAGGCCGTGCATCTCGAGAACGCGGCACTGCTCGACGAGGCGTTCCGCACGATCGGGTGGCCCGGACGCCACCGCGTCGACGACGACGGCGCGGCGGCGGCCTTCCTCATTCTCCAGCACGCCATCAGTCGCCCGGACGTGCAACGGCTTGGTCTCGCGCTGATGCTGGAGGCGATTCCGCTGGGCGACGCCAACATGATCGACGCTGCGTATCTCTCCGATCGTATCGCTGTGTTCGAGGGCCGCCCGCAACTTTACGGCACGCAGTTCGACTGGTTCGACGGCGCGCTCTCCCCGTCTCCCATCGAGGCGCCCGAGCAGGTGGAAGAGCGCCGCGCTTCGGTGGGCCTGCCTCCGCTTGCCGACGTCATCGCCATGCAGCGCGACCGGGCGGCATCGGAGGGCCAGACATTGCCGACGGATCTTGCCGCGCGGCAGGCCGCGTTCGATGTCTGGGCGCGACGGGTCGGCTGGCGCACGTAAGGAATTCCCGCCGCGCCTTATTCGTGCTTGAAAGCACGAAACGGAGGGGATGATGCGGAAAATTCTGGTCGGGCTGTTGCTCACGCTTCTGGTCGTCGTCGGCGGCGGTTATCTGGCGCTGCGACGCGGCGACATTCCCTACGCGACGCTCGACAAGACCTACGCGAGCCCGGCGTCCAAGTTCATCGACATGGGCGGCGGCGTCGAGGCGCACTGGCGCGACGAGGGTAACCCGAACGGACGCCCCCTCCTGCTGGTGCACGGCTTCTCCGCCTCGCTGCACACGTGGGAGAAATGGGTTCCGCTGCTCGGCGGCGAGTACCGCCTGATCAGCGTCGATCTCCCCGGCCACGGCCTGACGCGCACGCCCGAAGGCTACCAGCCGACCATCGAAGGCTACGCCGATTTCGTCGACGCCTTCATGGACAAGATCGCGCTGCCGAAGGCGACCGTGATCGGCTCCTCCATGGGCGGGCACGCGGCGTGGGAGCTGGCGCTGCGCCATCCCGCGCGAGTGGAAGGCCTTGTGCTGATCGGCGCCGCCGGATGGCCGCGCAGCGGCGACGACAGCGCCAACAAGGAAGCGGCGATCTTCAAGCTCCTGCGCAATCCCGTGCTCGGCCCCGTGATGCGCGACCTCGACAATTCGGCGATGGTCCGCAAGGGCATCGAATCCGCGTTCGTGAACAAAAGCCTCGTCGATGAGGCGATGCTCGCGCGCTACGTGGATCTCGCGCGCGCGCCGAACCATCGCGCGACGCTGGTGGCCATCACGCTGGGATTTCGTGAACGCGATCTCGCGACGAAGGAAAAGCTCGCCGTCATCGCGGTTCCGACGCTGGTGCTGCACGGCAAGCAGGACAATCTCGTGCCCGTCGAAGGCGCCGCGCTTTTCGGCGAGGCGATCAAGGGATCAAACGTGATCATCTACGATCAGATCGGCCACGTGCCGCAGGAAGAAGTCCCCGCCCGCAGCGCCGACGATCTCCGCGCCTTCCTGCACGCAGCGTTCCCCGAGCCTGCGGCAGGTGCGCCACTGGCGGCCACCCTGCCGCAGTGACCGACCGTCACCGGCTTGTCGCCATCGGGCGCTATGGCGCGTGGAGAGGAAAAACATGACCAAGCTCACCCGTCGCGCGCTCGTCGCCGCAGTCCCGCTCATCGCCGCTGCAACCGCTGCTCCTGCGCGCGGCGCATCGACCGCGCGGGGAACGTTCACGCACAGTGTCGCCTCTGGCGATCCGACCTCAGGCGCGGTGATCCTGTGGACGCGGTTCGTGCCGGCATCGCCGGGCGCGGCGACCATCGGCTGGGAAGTGGCGGAGGACGAAACCTTTCGCCGCATCGTCGCGCGCGGCGAAGCGACGTCCTCCCTGTTCGACGACTACTGCGTGAAGGTCGACGCGCGCGGGCTCGCGCCGGGCCGCAGCTATGCGTTCCGCTTCTCTTCCGCATCGGGCTTTTCGCCCACGGGCCTGACACGCACCGCGCCCGCAGGCGACGCGCGGTCCCTGACGATGGCTGTGTTTTCCTGCTCGAACTACGGCTTCGGCCATTTTCCCGCTTACGGCCACGCGGCGAAGAACGCCGACATCGATCTCTGCGTGCATACCGGCGACTACATCTACGAGTACGGCATCGGCGGCTATCCACCGCTGGCGGACACCGCGCCCGGCCGCGTCATCGACCCGGCGACGGAAATCGTGTCGCTGAGCGACTACCACCGCCGCTACGCCTGCTACCGGCTTGATCCCGACCTCCAGGAACTGCATCGCGTCAAGCCGTTCGTGGCGATCTGGGACGACCACGAACTCGCCAACGACGCCTGGCGCGACGGCGCGCAGAACCATCAACCAGACACCGAAGGCGCATGGGTCGTGCGCCGCGCCATGGCCGCGAAAGCCTACGCGGACTGGCTGCCCATCCGCCGGCAGGCGGACCTGCTGCACATCTACCGCACGCTGGACTGGGGCACGCTCGCTTCGGTCATCCTGCTCGACACGCGCCTGATCGGCCGCGAGAAACAACTCGACTGGCGCACCGCGCTCGCGCCCGCGATGGACCAGGGCGAAGCGGCCGTCGCTGCAGCGGCGCAGAACTACATGCGCGATGAAATCAGCGCGCCGTCGCGAACGCTTCTCGGGCAGGCGCAGGAAGACTGGATGCGCGCGCAGCTTCGCCGCTCGAAGGCGCGCGGCGCCACGTGGCAGGTGCTCGGCCAGCAGCTCGTGATGGGCAAGCAGAGCATGCCGGCGGACATGCCTGCACTGCTGCCGGACACGGTATCGGAGGGAAGCCGGCGCTGGGCGACGACGGGCGCGGGTCTCGGGCGCCTGGGACTGAGCTGGAACCTCGATTCCTGGGGCGGCTACGAGGCGGCGCGCCAACGCTTCCTGCAGGCCTGCGCGACGGATGCGAACAACGCCATCGTGCTCTCCGGCGACAGTCACAACGGCTGGGCCAACAATCTGCCCGGCGGACGCGACGGCCGCCCTGCGGCGGTCGAGATGGCGGGGCTCAGCGTGTCCTCGGGCGGCATGGAGCGCGCCTTCAGCAAGGGCGAGCCCGGCGCGCGCGAGCGCGCGATGCTCGCCGCCAACCGCGAACTCGCCTGGTGCGACGCCACGCACCGCGGCTACAGCACCGTGAAGCTCACGCGCGCTGCGGCGGAGGTGGACTGGATCGCCTTCGAGAACGTGGCGACGCGGGACGCGCCCGTGGCGTCGATCACGAAGTCCCGCGCCGAAGCGACCCGCGCCCACGGCGTCGGCTCCTGGCAGATCGGCTGATCACTTCGCCTTGCAGGCCGCGCGCACTGTGGCCCAGTCTTCCGGCGACATCGCGATCGCACGCGCGGGCCGCTGCGCGGCGCGGGCGCGCACGATGCGGTTGTCGATGTCGGGGTGTGATTGCAGCCACTCGGGCACGTGCATGTCGCGCATCTGCTTCGGCACGCGCGGCTCGTCACCGTCACCGCGCTTGTAGCCCTTGAGCCGTTCGAACGCGCGCGCGAGCGCGGCGGGGTCGAGCCCGGCGTCGCCCATGATCGCGATGGCGACGCGATCGGCGCGCGCCTCCTGCGCGCGGGTGTAGCTGAGTTCGGTCAGCTGGCCGCCGACCATCACGATCTGCTGCGCGACGCCCGATCCGCCGGTGATCAGTTCGAGCAGGATGCCGAGGCCCGCGTTGCGATAAAGCGCGATCATGCCGTCACGGGATTTCACATGGCCGATCTCGTGCGCGATGACGGCCGCGAGTTCATCCGGGCTTTCCAGCGTTTCGAGCAGACCGCTCGTCACCATGATCTGCCCGCCCGCAACCGCCAGCGCGTTGGGCGTATCCTCCTGGACAAACGTCAGCATGATCGTGAAGCCGGGATCGCCCGCAGCCTCGAGATCGTTCAGCAGCGGCATGATCGCCGCATCCGCCGGGGCCGTCTTCTCGCATGGGCGCATGAAGACGTTGACCTGCCGCGCGAGGTTTTCACCGAGTTGCTCTTCGACATCGCGCGGCGTGGCGCGCGCGAGCGGCTCGGCCCCCAACGGGATCGCAACGAAGACGATGAAGGCCAGCGATGCGCTCAGCGCCAGCAGCCCGCCCGCGAGCCACAGGCCGCGGATGGCGTCGCGGCGCGGATCGAGAATGCCGCCGTCGCGCAACGCGGTCTCGGCGGCCTTCGATTTCTCGATGGCGAGCCGCGCGTCGGGCGTTTCGGAGCTGGACAGCCGCCAGACGTCGCCGGACTTGTCGACGACGACGACATCCTGCTTGCGCCAGAAGGCGCGCGCGCCGGCGCCCGCGATCTCCAGACCATCCTCAACGATCGTGACCGCAACCCGATGTTCGGCCGCGGTCACTCCGTCGTGGAAACGGCCTTCGAGCGCGGTCACGTCGCTCACACTCCGCCGGAGAGATCGAAGGCGTCCGCCATCCCCTCGCCCGAGCGCGGCCCGCGCGACGCGGCCTGGTGGATGCGCGCGAGTTCGAGCGTGCCGTCGACCTCGATCCGGCGGCAGATCTTGCGCCAGGTGCGCATCTGCGCGGCGATCGCGCCGAAACCGAGCGTGAAGATCACCAGAAGCAGATTGGTGAGCACGAGCCCGATCAGATCCCACGTGGAAAAGGTGGACTTCAGCTTCACATCGCCGAGCGAGATAGACTTCGTGATCTGCCGGAGCATCACCGCCTCGTGCCACGCGACGAACAGCAGGAAGAGGATCGCGCCGCCGAAAGCCAGCGCATAGAGGATGCCGATGTCGCGGATGTCAGGCATGCCGCCGGACCCCATGGAGTCCATCAGGCCGAGCTGGAACATGCCGCCGAAGATCAGCGCGTAGTACAGAATGACGCCGATATAGGCGAGGATGTAGCTCTTGTAGACCGGCTCCGTACGCGCCTCTTTCGAGTTGTCGTAGGTGAACGCCATGTCGCCGAAAAAGGCGTTGTTCCACATCCGCTTTTCGAGCCGAAGCCGCATCGCCGGCGCGAACCAGCCGAGCGTGATCGCCGACAGGAGCCCATATCCGAACGCGATGAACCCATAGGCCCACGGCGAACCGCGCTGCTCGAAGCGCACGCCGCGCCAGTTTGTGCGCGAGAGCTGGTAACGGCGCGCCAGAAAGAGCGCGACGCCGATCAGGATGAAGAAGCCGAGATAGACGACCGCAATCACCACCGCCGTGTAGATCGGCGGCAGCAGCAACTGCGCGGCCACGATCGCGCCGACGATGGGCACCATCACCGTGACGATGGCGATCAGGAAACCGATGAACAGCTCCGAGCCCTTGCCCGTGTATTCCAGTGGCGTGCCGCCGATCGTGGTGTCGGCCCACAGGCGCTTGCGCACGATGGTGCGCGCCCAGAAGCGGAAGATCGTCAGCGTCAGGAGCGTGAAGATCGAGGAATAAAAGCCGATCCAGAGGAACTGGCCGATGGTGGAGTTGTTCTTCACGTCAAGCGCGATCGCGCCCCGTTCCGCCTGCTCGGTTGTCATGCTTCTCCCCTCAACTCTCGGTCATCCCGGGAAGAAGTGTAGCGGCGATCCGTGACGGGTTGAAGCGTATTCCCGGCGGCGGCGATCGCCCGCCCTGGTCGACGGCCTAGCCTTGCGGCGGATAGCGCTCGAAGGCCGGAAGTTCGTGCGCGTGTACCATCCAGCACAGCCGTTCCGCCGTCTGGATATGCACGCGCGCCGGCAGCAGTTCCGGGTCATCGTACGTGCCGCTCTGGATATCGATGATGCCGGGCAGCACGGCGGTGTTCGTGTAGAACACGCCCGTGCCGCATGCGTCGCAGAAATGCCGGCGACCGTTTTCGGATGAGTTGTAGATTTTCGGTGCGCCCGCCGTGACCTTCACGGCGCCTTCCGGATACATCGTCCACCCCACCATCGGCGCGCCGGCATGGCGACGACAATCGCCGCAGTGACACAGCGCATGCGTGATGGCCTCGCCATGGGCCTCGTAGCGCACCGCGCCGCAGTGACACCCGCCCTTCATGATCATGCGCGCCTCCTTCTAAAGCATCGCCGGGATCACGCGGTCCGGCGGCTTGTGGCCGTCGGCGAAGGTCTTGATGTTGATGATGACCTTCTCGCCCATGTCGATGCGCCCCTCCAGCGTGGCTGACCCCATGTGGGGCAGCAGCACGACGTTCGGCAGCTTTTTCAGCTTCGGATTGATCGCCGGTTCGTGCTCGAACACGTCGAGGCCGGCGCCCGCGAGTTCCCCCTTGTCGAGCATCCGCGCCAGCGCGCCTTCGTCGATGATCTCGCCGCGCGCTGTGTTCACGACGTAGGCGTGCGGCTTCAGCAGCGCGAGGCGGCGCGCCGACAGGAGGTGATACGTCGCCGGCGTGTGCGGGCAGTTCACCGAGACGATGTCCATCCGCGAGAGCATCTGGTCGAGGCTTTCCCAGTACGTCGCCTCGAGCTCCTGCTCGATGTGCGCGGAGACCTTGCGGCGGTTGTTGTAGTGGATCTGCAGGCCGAACGCCCTCGCGCGGCGCGCCACCGCCTGGCCGATGCGACCCATGCCGACGATGCCGAGACGTTTGCCCCAGATGCGCCGCCCCAGCATGTGCGTGGGGCTCCAGCCGGTGAAGCCATCCGCCTCGATGAGTTTCACGCCTTCCACGATCCGGCGCGGCACGGCGAGAATGAGCGCCATCGTGATGTCGGCGGTGTCCTCGGTCAGCACGCCGGGCGTGTTGGTGACGGTGATGCCGCGCTGGATGGCGGTCTGGACGTCGATGTTGTCCACGCCGGCGCCGAACTGGGCGATGAGGCGCAATTGTTCCCCCGCCCGCGACAGGAGCCGCCCGTCGATGCGATCCGTGACCGTCGGCACCAGCACGTCCGCGCGCGCGACAGCGCCGGCCAGCTCCTCGGCGGTCATCGGCTTGTCGTCGACGTTCAGCTCCGTATCGAACAGCTCCCGCATCCGGGTTTCCACCGGATCGGGCAGCTTGCGGGTGACGATGACCTTGAGTTTCTTCGACGGCATGCAGCCTTCTTATCAGGGGTCGGGGCGGAACAAAGGCCGGCCGGGGATAAAGACGGGCAAAAAAGGAAAATGCAGGATCGTTAAGCCCGTTTTCACGGCGCCTGCGCTTCAGTCCGGTCTTCGCCGTCTCCGGCTCTCAGAAGAGACCCGCCATGCTCCGCGCCGCCGCCGTCACACTCTCATTGGTCTTCATGGCGTCCGCCGCCCTGGCGGACGGGGGCCGCCCCGCAGGAGTCCGGCTGGGACCGGATTCCCAGTTGCCGGTGCCGCGCTTCGAGAGCCTCGCCGCGCCGAAGGTCCACGGCCGCCGGGGCCCGGGCCTCGATCACCGCATCGACTGGATCTACCACACCGCCGGCCTGCCGGTTCAGGTGCTGGAGGAAAGCGACAGCTGGCGGCGCATCCGCGACCCCTCGGGCGACCGGGTCTGGGTCCGCGCCGACAAGCTCTCCCCCGCCCGCACCGTCTATGTCTCCACCGACCAGGCGCCCGGCCTGCCCATGCGGGCGGCGCCTCGTCCGGAATCCCGCACCGTCGCCTACCTCGCCCATGGCGTGATCGCGCGCCTCGGCGCCTGCGTCGGCGGCTGGCGCAAGGTGACGGCCGGCGCGCAGACCGGCTGGGTCGACAAGAGCGGCCTGTGGGGCGGCGACGACTGCGCGGGCGTAGAAGACTGATCCCGTTGTTCAGGACGCAGCACGTCCGGAAAACCGGCCCGGCGCAACGCTGCGGGCGTCGAACCCCATGTCCGCGAGGTCCGCGGGGAGTCCCCGGTCGAGCGCAAGGGCTGCGGCCAGCCGTGCCATGGCAGGCGCGGTCTGGATGCCGTAGCCGCCCTGGCCGACCAGCCAGAAGAAGCCCTCCGCCGCAGGATCGAAACCCACCGCCGGAGTGCGATCCGGGGTAAACGTGCGCAGACCCGCCCAACTGGACAGCACGCGCCGCACCGGAAGATCGGCCGCCGCCTGAACGCGATCGATGGCGATCGCGATGTCGATTTCCTCTGGCGCGGCGTCGCACGGCTCGGTGGGCGTCTCGTCGGCTGGCGAGACGAGGATACGCCCTGCATCCGGCTTGAAGTAGAACTGCTCACCGATGTCGATGACGGCGGGCCAGCCGTCCGACCGCGCGCCTTCGGGCGACTCCACCAGCACTGCCGTGCGTCGTTTCGGCTGCAGGCCGACCGGATCGACGCCGGCCGCGCGCGCCACCACATCGCCCCAGGCGCCGGCCGCGTTCACCACTATGCGCGCGTGAAACTCTTCGCCGCCGGCCAGCACGCGCCAGCCGCCGCCAATCCGTTCGGCGCGGACCACCGGGGCGTCGCACCGGACCTCCCCGCCCGCCGCCGTCAGCCGTCGCAGGTAGTGCTGGTGGAGGGCGTCGACATCGAGGTCGTAGGCGTTCAGTTCGGCGACCGCCGCCGCGACATAGCCTTCCCGAAGGACCGGAGCCTCGAGTCGCGCCTCGGCGCCCGACAGCCATCGCGACGCCCGGCCCACGTCAGGCAGGGCGGCGAACGCCTCCAGGCGCGCGATCTGGCTTGCGCTGGCGATATGGAAGCACCCTCGAGCACGGGCGAAACGTCCGTCCTGGTCCTGCAGCGCCGGCCGGCTGGCGCGCGTCAGGGTGCGGATGACCTCGTTGCCGTAGATCTCGGAATAGAGCGCGGCCGAGCGGCCGGTGGCGTGCCGCCCCGGACGGTCCTCCTGTTCGAGGACGAGGACTTTCGCGCTGGACGCCATTTCCGCCGCAGCCGAGGCGCCGGCCATTCCGGCGCCGATCACGATCACTTCGGCTTCGACCACGCCACGCCTCCGCCACTGCCCCGCCGGCGTTCCGCCGTCATCTGCGCCGAGGCGCCCCTTCCCGCCTCACACTTGGATGCGCGAAGGCCTGCCGGTCAACGCCCCCGCCGGGTCCGCCCCGCCCCCGCCCCGCTTGCGTCCAGCGCCCGTCCCGCGCATGTAAACGGCTCCCATTTCCGGGCGTAGCCGGACCCCGGGCGCATCCGGCGCCCGACGGACCGTCCAAGGAGCCTGCCCCAGTCCATGTCCGCACCGACACCCGCCTACCCCGCCTCGCTTTCGCACGCCCAGCTACTCGACAGCGGCCACGGCCGCCTGTTCGGTCCCGGCAACGCGCAGCTGCCGCTGCCGCCGATGCTGATGATCGACCGGATCGTGAACATCGACCCTACCGGCGGCGCCCATGGCAAGGGCAAGCTCGTCGCCGAGTTCGACATCAACCCCGACCTCTGGTTCTTCAAGTGCCACTTCGAGGGCGACCCCGTGATGCCGGGTTGTCTCGGCCTCGACGCCATGTGGCAGCTGGTCGGTTTCTACCTCGGCTGGCTGGGGGCGCCCGGAAAGGGTCGGGCGCTGGGCGTCGGAGAGGTGAAGTTCACTGGACAGGTGACGCCGGTAGCGCGCGTTATCCGCTATGAAATCGAGTTCAAGAAGGTGATTCTGCGCAAGCTGGTGCTGGGCCTGGCTGACGGCACGACATTCGTGGACGGCCGGCCCATATACAGCGCGAAAGATCTCAAGGTCGGCCTGTTCACGCCGGAACAGCTTGCAGCCGGCATCTAGGACCCAAATATCAGGGACCAAGACGTACGCGAAGAATACGTCGTCCAATTCTACTCATGGGAGTGCAACTTGCGTCGTGTGGTCGTCACTGGAATCGGGATCGTCTCGTCGATCGGCAACAACTCAAACGAAGTGATGGCTTCGCTCCGGGAGGCGCGTTCCGGCGTCACCTCCGCGCCGGAATACGGCGAGCTGGGATTTCGCTGCCACGTCCACGCGAGCCCCAGCCTGGACTGGGAATCCATGGTCGATCGCCGCGCCGCGCGCTTCCTGAGCCAAGGCACCGGCTGGGCGCATGTGGCGATGGAGCAGGCGCTGCGCGACTCGGGCCTTGAGGAAAACGACGTCTCCAACGAACGCACCGGCATCATCTGCGGCGAAGGCGGCCCCTCGACGCGCACCATCGTCCAGGCTGCACAGATCACGAAGGAAAAGGGGCCCAAGCGCGTCGGTCCGTTCGCAGTGCCGAAGGCGATGGCGTCCGGCCCGTCGGCGGCGCTCGCCACCTGGTTCAAGATCAAGGGCGTCAACTACTCGATCAGCTCCGCGTGCGCGACGAGCGCGCATTGCATCGGCGCGGCGGCCGAGCAGATCCAGTGGGGCAAGCAGGACGTCGTGTTCGCCGGCGGCTGCGAAGAACTCGACTGGACCATGTCGGTGATGTTCGACGCGATGGGCGCCATGTCCTCGAATTTCAACGACACACCCGCCGTCGCCTCGCGCGCCTATGACGTGGACCGCGACGGCTTCGTCATCGCCGGCGGCGCCGGCATGGTGGTGCTCGAGGAATACGAACGCGCGAAGGCGCGCGGCGCCAAGATCTACGGCGAACTGATTGGCTACGGCGCCACCAGCGACGGCCACGACATGGTCGCGCCCTCCGGCGAAGGCGCGGTGCGCTGCATGAAGCTCGCGATGAGCACCATCGGCGGGCGCCGGATCGACTATCTCAACCCGCACGGCACGTCGACGCCCATCGGCGACGAACGCGAGATGCAGGCCGTCCGCGAAACTTTCGGCGACAAGCCGCCGATGATCTCGTCCACCAAGTCCCTCACCGGCCACAGCCTGGGCGCCGCCGGCGTGCAGGAAGCGATCTACTCGCTGATGATGCTGGGCGCCGATTTCGCCGCCAAGAGCGCGAACATCTTCAAGCTCGATCCCCTCTTCGCGGACCTGCCGATCCTGCTCGAACGCTTCGACGGCGCGCTTGAAACTGTGATGTCGAACAGCTTCGGCTTCGGCGGCACCAACGCGACGCTGGTGTTCACTAAAGCCTAGTTCTTTCGTCAGAGGCCAATACGGGTCGCGCCGACAATGTCGGCCATGCGGCAATTCATCACGCTTTCACACGTTCGTCGCACACTCGCCCGACGAGCCGCTCCTCAAGAACGGCCGTGTGCGCCCGCGCTTCCGGGCGGGCGGAGGGCGAACGGATGCAGCACTGGTCCCTGACGTGGCGCGCGCGAGACCATGCCTTTGAAGGCGACGCCGCATGCGCCGACGCCGATTTCGCGCTCTATTTCGCCGGACGCGAAGCGGCGGGCTCCCACTCGATCTTCAATTCCCTGCGTCGTCTCTGCCCGCATGCACTCATCATGGGATGTTCGACCGGCACCGTCATCGACGGTGAAGAGCTGCACGACGATGAAGCCGTCGCGGTCGCCGTCAGACTCGATCGCGCCACCGTCGCACTGGCCCGCGTCGCCGTCACCGGACAATCCTCCTTCGAGGACGGACGCGCGCTCGCAACACAACTGCGCAAACCCGGCCTCGTCGGCGTGCTCGTCCTGTCGGACGGACTGAACGTCAACGGCACCGCGCTCGTTGCAGGCCTGCAGGACATTCTCGGCGCCGACATTCCCATCGGCGGCGGGATGGCCGGCGACGGATCGGCGTTTGCGCGCACGCTCGTGTGCGCAGACGCGCCGCCGGCCGAACGCATCGTCGCGGCGCTGGGCTTCTACGGCGACGGGCTGACCATCCGCCTCGGCGCCGCGCACGGCTGGAACTATTTCGGCCCGACGCGGCGCATCACGCGCTCGGATGGCGCCGTGCTCCATGAAATGGACGGCAAGCCCGCGCTCGACCTCTACGAACGCTATCTCGGCGAAGAGGCGGCCGATCTTCCCGCATCCGCCCTCCTCTATCCGCTGCTGGTCACCAACCCGGACGCGCCGGAGGACGAAGTCGTGCGCACGGTTCTCGCGGTCGATCGTGAACACCGCACCATGACCTTCGCCGGAGACATTCCCCAGGGCTGGTCGGCACGCCTCATGCGTGGCGCGTTCGACTCTCTCGCGGCCGGCGCCGCACAGGCAGCGGCGGAAGCATCCGGCGCGCCCGGAGAAGGCGGGCTCGCGCTCCTCATCAGCTGTGTCGGGCGTCGGTTGCTGATGGGCCAGCGCGCCGAAGACGAAGTCGAAGCTGTCGCCGGGGTGCTGTCTGCACGCTTCCGCCAGATCGGCTTTTACTCTTACGGCGAGATCGCCACACAGGGCGTCGCCGGCTGGTGCGGCCTGCACAACCAGACCATGACGATCATGACTCTGCAGGAGGCCGCATGATGGCGCCGGTCCACCGGATACTTGAGCGCCAGCTCCGAAAGGCTCGCGATCCGAGCGGCAAGCTCGACCTGCGCGCGCTTCTGGCCGCCGTCCACGAGACCTACGCCGAGCACGACCGCGATCTGCGCCGCATCGATCGCGCAAACCGCCTGATGGCCGAAGAACTGGAGGAGATGCTGGCGATACGCGAGCGCGCCGCCGCCGCAGACGCCGCGAGCGCCGCCAAGACGCGCTTTCTCGCCAACATGAGTCACGAACTGCGCACGCCGCTCAGCGCGATCATCGGCTACAGCGAAATAATCGCCGAGGAAAACGCCGACACGTCAGCGTCCTCCGTCAGCGCCGACGCGGGCCGCATTCTCGCCGCGGGACGCCATCTCCTGCGCGTGATCAGCGACGTCCTCGACCTCACGAAGATCGAAGCCGACCATATCGTGGTTGAGATCGCGCCATGCGACATGCGCGCGCTTGTCGAGACAGCGCTCGCGACAGTGAAGCCCGCAGCGGAGACAGGCGCGGTAGACCTGCGCTGCAGCTACGAAGGCGAGATCGGCGTGGCGCACACCGACGGTTTCCGCGTCAACCAGTGCCTGCTCAACCTCCTCTCGAACGCCGTGAAGTTCTCACCCGGCGGCAGCGTCGCCCTCGCCGTGCGCCGCCGCCCTGCCGACGACCGAGACACTCTGGAGTTCGAGGTCCGCGACACCGGCATCGGCATGACCCCGGAACAGATGGAAAAGGCCTTCAAGCCATTCGAGCAGGCCGATGCATCGACGACGCGCCGTTTCGGCGGCACGGGCCTGGGCCTCTCCATCGCGCGCGGCCTCGCGCGTGCGCTTGGCGGCGACATCACCGCGACAAGCGCGCCGGGCGCCGGATCGACCTTCACGCTGAGCGTTCCCGCTCCGGGGGCGACGACCGTCCACGCGCGCGACAAGGCCGCCTGAAGCCGCCTGCGGACACGCCGCTTGACCGCGCTGCCCGCCCCCCATAGTGCGGCCTGACACAACAGGAGCCCCCATGTCCGACTGGACCCTCCCCAAAGGCGATCTCATGGCCGGCAAGCGCGGCATCGTCATGGGTGTCGCCAACGACAAGTCGATCGCGTGGGGCATCGCCTCCCAGCTTGCAGCCCAGGGCGCCGAGATCGCCTTCACCTTCCAGGGCGAGGCGCTGGAAAAGCGCGTGCGGCCGCTCGCGGAAAGCGTGGGCTCGCAGATCCTGCTCGAATGCGACGTGACCAACGACGCGCAGCTCGACGCCGTGTTCGACCGGCTGAAAACTGTCTGGGGCGGGATCGATTTCCTCGTCCACGCCATCGCCTTCTCGGACAAGAACGAACTCAAGGGCTCGTTCGTGGAGAACACCACGCGGGAAAACTTCCTGCGCACGATGGATATTTCGGCGTTCTCTTGGGTCGCGTGCGGCAAGCGCGCGGCCGCCCTGATGAAGCCGGGCGGCTCGATGGTGACGCTCACCTATCTCGGCGCCGAGCGCGTGCTGCCGAGCTACAATGTGATGGGCGTGGCGAAAGCGGCGCTCGAGGCCTGCACCCGCTACATGGCGCGCGATCTGGGGCCGTCGGGCCTGCGCGTGAACGCCATCAGCGCGGGGCCGATGCGCACGCTGGCGCTGGCGGGAATCCAGGGCGGACGCGGACTCGTGTCGACGGGCCGCGAATGGAGCCTCATGAAAGAGGACACCAGCATGGAAGGCATCGCGGGCTGCGCGCTGTGGCTCCTGTCCGATCTCGGACGCTCGACCACCGGCGAAGTCGTCCATGTGGACGCGGGTTTCCACGTGGTGGGTCTGCCGGAAGGCGTGGACGCGGGCTGAGCGACGCACAGCGGATGAATCCGTGGTTTTCGCGCCACGGAATCCACCGGCATGCCGTTACCGACTTGCGCGCCGCTTTTTCGCCCCTCACGTGTGCAAGAGACGCCATGAAGCCGTCGGGGGACATAGCCTTCCGGCCAGCTTGTGGATAGGATACGCGCTTCCCCAAGGAACCTCGACGGAATGACCGAAGTCGCCCTCGCCTTTTCCAATATCGACAAGCCGCGCGCGGACGCGCTGGCGCGCATTCTGAACGCCGTCGGGTATGAGGTCGCCGCACAGCCGCTGACCCCGGAAAAAGTTGAGCGCGCCTCGGCGGTGCTGGCGTTCTGGTCGCCTTCGTCGATCAATTCCCAGCCCGTGCAGTCCGCCGCCTCGCAGGCGGCCTTCTCGAAGAAACTGGTCTCCGTACGCGCCGGCCCCGCCGACCCGCCGGCGGCCTTCGCGCTCGTCACGCTGCACGATCTCTCCAGCTGGACCGGCTCGCTCGACGCGCCGGAGCTGCGCACCCTCGTCTCGCACGTGGCCAAAATGGCCCCGCCGCCGCCGCAGCAGCCGGCGCAGGGCCGCAACATCGGTTTCGCCGGCAACGGCTTCGATCCCTACGGACTGGCCGCTCCGGCCGCTGCGGCGCCCGCGCCACAACGGGCAGCGTCCCCTCCGTCTTCCTCGCTGGCCACGGCCCGCCGCGAAGCCGAGCGGTCCGCTGACATGGCGGCGACGCCCGCATCCGCGCGCGAACGTGCGCCGCGCCGCGAACGTTCGACAGAAGAGCCGCGCCGCGCTGCAGGCGGCGGCGCCGCGCGCATGGCGTTCGGCGCCATTGCGGTCACCGTGCTCGGCGGCGGCGGCGTGGCGGCGTTCAACTATCTCGGCGGCGACGACGCAAAGACCGCCGACGCCGATTCAGGCGCCTCGATCCTCACGTCCGCGCCCTCCCCTGCGATCGAACAGCCGGCGCCCAGCGTGGCGGCGGCCGAACCGGTGGTCGATCCCGCCGCCGCGCCCGCGACGGAAACGGCGGAACCTGTCGAGGTCGCGTCCAACACCTTCACGCCGCCTGCGGCGCCCGCGCCCGCGCCTGCAGCCACGGTACAGAGCCGCAACGGCTGGACGGCGGCGCTTCCCTCTGCGCCGATCGCCCGAACGCCGACGATGACCGCACAGACCGTCGCCGCGACCACCGGCGCGCGTCCTGCGCCGCGGCCGGTCCGCCTGCCGCCGATCGCCTCCACGCCGCAGCCAACGGACATCGTCGCGATCGACCACGCCAACCTCGGCGAGGAAGAAAAGACGGCGCCGAATCCGCCAGCCCAGCCCGAACGCGTGTGGCAACGCCCCGGCGTCACCTACGGGCCGGATAACTAGTCCGCAGACAACGATCGAAGGCGTCCACATCAACGGGGCTCATCGCATGCAGCGTCGTGCAGTGTTGCAGGCGGGAGCATTCGGCCTGATTGCGGCGGCATGGCCGTCTTCGGATGCACTGGCCGCGCTCGCGACGACGCAACGCGACAAACTTGAAGAGGCGGCGCTCAAGGCGATCGGCGAGAAGGCGTGCGCTGGGGTGCAGATCGCCGTCGCGCAGGACGGCGCGATGCAATACTCGCGCGGCTTCGGTTTTGCGAACATGGAAGCGAAGACGCCGGTCACGCGCCGCTCCGTCTTCCGCGTCGGCTCGCTCACAAAGCAGTTCACGGCCGCAGCGACGATCAAACTTGCGCGGCTTGGCCGCCTCGATCTGCGCGCGCCCATCTCGTCGCGCCTGCCCTTCTTCGCCGCGCATCCGGTCTTCACGGCGCTTGAGCTCATGACGCAGACCGCGGGGTTGCACAGCGACGACGGCGAACCCGCGCCCGGCGCGCCGACACAGACCGATCTCGCGCGCGCGATCGCGCAGCAGGACACGGTGTTCGATTTTCCGCCGGGGACCGCCTGGCTCTACAGCAACGCCAACTACATCGTGCTCGGCGCGCTGATCGAGGCCGTGACGGGCGCGCCGTTCGCGAGGGCGATCGAACAGCTCATCACGCGTCCGCTCCATCTGCGCGCGACCGCCATCGACAAAATGCACGCGCCCTCGCCGCGCGCCGCTGCGGGGTATTCCCTCACAGACGCCGGCGCGCTCGAACCCGCGCCGCCCATGCAGGTTGAACAGGCTGGTGGCGCGGGCGCGTTGCGCTCGACGGCGGAAGAACTTTGCCGCTGGCACGACGCGCTGCTGAAAGGACGCCTGCTCGCGCCACCCGATCTCGCGCTCATGCTCGCGCCCGGCCGCTTGCGCGATGGACGCCTGAGCGGCGCGAACCGCTTCTCCGCCGACGATGCGCAATATGGCGACGTGCAATACGCCTGCGGTCTGCTCGTCTCGCCGCCGGGCGAAAAGAGCCCGAGCATCGTGCACTACGGCTACATAGACGGCTTCGCTGCGGTGCTGCAGACTTGGCTCAACGAGCGCCTCACCTTCGCCGTCGCCTGCAATGGCGGCCCGGGGCCCGCACTGCCGTTTCGCGATATCCGCAGGGCGTTGGCGCCCGTCTGAGCAAGGACAAACAAAAACGGCGGGCTTTGAGGCCCGCCGTTTCCGATTTCAGCGGCGTGCGCCGTCTCAGCCGTTGCCGGCCGAGATCTTGCCTGCCTTTTCGAGGTCTTCGCCGGTTTCCTGGTCGACGACCTTCATCGAGAGCTTGGTCTTGCCGCGATCGTCGAAGCCGAGAAGCTTCACCTTCACCATGTCGCCTTCCTTGACGACTTCGGAGGGCTTGTTGACGCGTTCCGCGCGCAGTTGCGACACGTGCACGAGGCCGTCCTTGGCGCCGAAGAAGTTCACGAACGCGCCGAACTCGGCGACCTTCACGACCTTGCCGTCGTAGATCATGCCGACTTCCGGCTCACTCGTCAGCGACTTGATCCACTTCACCGCAGCGTCGATCGACTCCTGGCTCGGCGATGCAACGCGCACCGTGCCGTCGTCGTTGACGTTCACCTTCGCGCCCGTCTTTTCCACGATCTCGCGGATGACCTTGCCGCCGGTGCCGATCACGTCGCGGATCTTGTCCACGGGGATCTGGATCTGCGTGACCTTCGGCGCGTGCTCGTTCATCTGCGTGCGCGGCGCGTTCATGGCTTTCGCCATCTCGTCGAGGATGTGCATGCGGCCGTCGTAGGCGCGCGCAAGTGCTACCTTCATGATGTCCTGCGTGATGCCGGCCACCTTGATGTCCATCTGCAGCGACGTGATGCCCTTCGTGGTGCCCGCGACCTTGAAGTCCATGTCGCCGAGGTGATCCTCGTCGCCGAGAATGTCGGTGAGCACTTCGTAGCCGTAGTCTTCGAGCACGAGGCCCATCGCCACGCCCGCCACGGGGCGTGTGATCGGCGCGCCGGCGTCCATCAGCGCGAGAGACGATCCGCACACCGTCGCCATCGACGACGAGCCGTTGGACTCGGTGATCTCGGAGACGAGACGGATCGTGTACGGGAAGTCCGCTTCGTTCGGCAGCACCGCCTGCATGGCGCGCCATGCGAGCTTGCCGTGGCCGATTTCGCGACGCTTCGTGCCGCCCAGACGGCCCGTTTCACCGACGCTGTAGGGAGGGAAGTTGTAGTGGAGCATGAACTTGGCCTTCGTCGTGCCGTTCAGGCTGTCCACGTACTGCTCGTCTTCCGCCGTGCCGAGCGTGGCGACGACCAGCGCCTGCGTTTCACCGCGGGTGAACAGCGCCGAGCCGTGCGTGCGCGGCAGCGGGCCGACTTCGCAGACGATCGGGCGCACCTTGTCGACGGGACGACCGTCGATGCGCGCCTTTTCCTTGATGATGCGCGAGCGGACGATGTCGCTTTCAACGCCCTTGAACGCATCCTTGAACACGTTCGCGTCCATGCCGGACGGATTGGTGTCCGACGCGACGAGGGCTGCCTTCGCCTTGTCGCGGGCGGCGCCCACGGCCTTGTAGCGTTCGTCCTTCTTGGTGATCTTGTAGGCGTCTGCAATGTCGCCTTCGACGATCGCCGAGATCTGCTTCTTCTGCGGCGCAAGATCGACGACTTCAAACTCGAAGGGATCCTTCGCGGCCTGCTCGGCGAGCTTGATGATCGCGTCGATGACGGGCTGGAAGCCCTTGTGGGCGGTGTCGAGCGCGAGAAGCATCTGCTCCTCGGTGAGCTCCTTCACTTCCGATTCCACCATCATCACGGCGTCGGCGGTGCCGGCGACGATGAGATCGAGGTCGGAACTGGCCATCTGCGGGATGGTCGGGTTCAGCACCGGCTTGCCGTCGATCCAGCCGACGCGCGCCGCGCCGATCGGGCCCATGAACGGCACGCCCGAGAGCGTGAGCGCCGCGGACGCCGCGACCAGCGAGAGAATGTCGGTTTCGTTTTCGCCATCCCACGAGAGGACGGTGACGATGACCTGCACTTCGTTCTTGAAGCCGTCGACGAAGAGCGGACGGATCGGACGGTCGATGAGGCGCGAGATGAGCGTTTCACGCTCGGTCGGGCGGCCTTCGCGCTTGAAGTAGCCGCCGGGAATACGGCCCGAGGCGAAGGTCTTTTCCTGATAGTCGACGGTCAGCGGGAAGAAATCCTGGCCGGGCTTGGCCGAGCGCGCATAGACGCAGGTGGCGAGGACGGCGGCTTCGCCGAGGGTCGCGAATACGGCGCCGTCGGCCTGGCGCGCGATGCGGCCGGTTTCCAGGGTCAGCGTCTTGCCGGCCCAGTCGATGGAAACGGTTTTGGTGTCAAACATGGTCTCTACTCCTGGCGAGCGAGCCCCATGCCCGGTCGCCGCGTGCGTGTCGGGATCGAACGGATTTTCGATCCTGCGTCATGGCGCGAGCAAACGCGCTTCACCCTCCCCCTTTTGCGGGGAGGGTCGGTCGCAAAGCGACCGGGGTGGGGGGCGTGCAAGAAAAAACTGCGTGTCGCGGCGCGACGGAGATCCGTTCTGCTCGCCCCCACCCCGGCGGCTTGCGCCGCCGACCCTCCCCACAGGGGGGAGGGTTGGCTTTCGGTTCAGTCGTCCTACTTCCGCAGGCCGAGCTTTTCGATGATCGCCTGATAGCGGCCGGTATCGCGGTCCTTCAGGTAATCGAGCAACCGGCGACGCTGCGACACCATTTGCAGGAGTCCGCGGCGCGAGTGGTTGTCCTTCTTGTGCGTCTTGAAGTGCTCCGTGAGGTTCACGATGCGCTCCGTGAGGATGGCGCACTGCACTTCCGGGCTGCCCGTGTCGTCTTTGCCGCGGGCGTGTTCCTTGATGAGCGCGGTCTTGCGCTCGAGGGTAATCGACATCGGATCTACTCCTGATCCAGGTGAAAG
The DNA here is from genome assembly GCA_009773335.1 of Caulobacteraceae bacterium. Classification (GTDB taxonomy): domain Bacteria; phylum Pseudomonadota; class Alphaproteobacteria; order Caulobacterales; family Aquidulcibacteraceae; genus VFBF01. The sequence continues at coordinate 2,714 of WRPF01000012.1, read as the reverse complement.
ACGCGGGTGGGAGAGAATTTCCCCGCCCGCACGTCGCCCAACGCCACCGCCGAACCCCCAAAAAGCGCAACCGCCGCACGGCTGGCGTCTACGCCAGCGATCGTACGGGGTCGGAAGCGCTGCTTGAGATCCTCGATCACATGCGGAAGGAGGACGATCGGCCGGCCTTGCCGGAGCTTGAAGGCATCTTCGCCATTGACGGCCACCGCCGGGATGTCGGCCAGCGCGGTCTCAACAGGTCTGAGGGCCTCGAACGCGGCGGCCTTATGCACCAGATCTTTCAGTTCGTCGAGGCCAACCGACGTGGCTTCGTTGAACTGGCCCACGGCGGTCCGCCGCAGACGCGACACATGCCCATCCGCGCCGAGCTTTTCGGCCAGATCGCGCACCAGCGCCCGGATGTAGAACCCCTTCCCGCAGCGCACCTCGATCACCGAATGGTCAGCGTCCGGGGTCGATTCCAGCGCCGCCTCGTGCAGCACCACCTGGCGGGCCTTCAGCTCCACATGCTGCCCGTCGCGGGCGAGATCGTAGGCGCGCTCGCCGTCCACCTTCACGGCGCTGAACTGCGGCGGGATCTGGTCTATCTCGCCGAGAAACCCCTTCAGCGCTTCCGCCACCGCGTCCGGCGTCGGGCGCACATCGCTCTCGGCGGTGATCTTGCCTTCGCGATCCTGGCTGTCGGTTGAGACGCCCCAGCGGATGGTGAAGCTGTAGCGCTTCTCCGCCTCCATCAGCCACGGGACGGTCTTGGTCGCCTCCCCCAGCGCGATCGGCAGGATGCCCGACGCCAGCGGATCGAGCGTGCCCGCGTGGCCCGCCTTGTTCGCATTGAACAGCCGCCGCACGACGCTCACCGCGTCGGTCGATGTGAAATCCTCAGGCTTGTCCAGCACAAGCCAGCCGTGGACATCGAGACCTTTTTTTCGGCGGGCCATCAGTATGCTTTCATCTTGAAATGAGGAGCGGCCTCCCTCCCCTCAATGGGGAGGGTCCGGTGCGAGCGCAGCGACGCACCGGGGGTGGGGTGTGCGCTCGGGATGACGAGATGGATTCTGGGAGGCGAAGACGCCTTCTGCGCCAATCGCCCAGGCGTCGCGCGTGCGCCCCACCCGACCTTCGCTGCGCTCCGGCCACCCTCCCCATGGAGGGGAGGGAAAGACAGTGCGCGTGTCATCCCTTTTTCTCTGGTTCGTCGCTCGCGCCGTGATCGAGATCACGCGCGATCTCGGGCTGCCGGAGCAGCCGGTCGATGTGGTCGGCGGTGTCGTAGGACACGTCGGGAATGAAGTGCAGCTGCGGCGTGAACTTGAGGTCTGCGGTCTTTGCAAGACGCACGCGGAGGAAGGCGGACGCGCGCATGAGCGCGGCGGCGATCTTCGTCGGATCGCCCGCGCCGAGCGGCGCCACGAACGCGGTCATGTGCTTGAGATCGGGCGACGCGCGGACTTCGCCGATCGTCACCGACACGCCGACGAGCTCAGGATCGCGCAGATCCTCGCGGGCGAGAATTTCCACCAGCGCATGGCGCACGAGCTCGGCCGCGCGCAACTGGCGCTGCGTCGGCCCGGCATGACGCGGAGCGTGATCGCGCTTGCTCATGCCGCGACCTCCTTGCCCTTCGACCACGCTTCCGAAGACCGGCGGCGCAGGAAGCGCAGTTCGTCGGCGAAGGCGTTCATCGCCGTCACGTCCGAGAACGCGCGCGCCGGCAGTGCGACGGCGTTGGCCTTGTCGACGAAGAGCAGGATCATGTCGGGCGTGGCTTCGATGGCGAAAATGCCCGCCCATTTCACGCGCAGCGATGACACATCGGACTCAACCGTCACGCCGTCCTGGTCCGCCGACATGTGGAACGGCCGCAGGAACGCGCCGTCCTGGCGCAAGAGGCTCTTCAGCTGGCGACGGCGCGAGCGGCTCGTCGCCGCGAACGTGAGAACAAGCGCTGCGACCGCGCCGACGGCGATCGCCAGCGGCGTCTGCGCGCCCAGCGCGAACGTCGCCGCATAGCCGCCGATCATGCCGACAGCGGCCGCCACGAACGGCTCCAGCCGCGACCACCATCCGGTCGTGCGCGCGCCGCGTTTGTAGAGCGCCGCCGAGAGCGTGAGAAAGTCAGCCTTGTCGAGTTGCGCGGCGATGACGCGCGTCTTTATCTTTTCCATCAATCCTCCGCGCCGGGTTCGAACCGACGACGGTCCCTTCTCATCAATTCACGGCATACCCATAAGCGCCGCACAACTGCGGATCGCGTTCGGCCTGCGGTCCGGGCGCCTGTTCGCCGCGGTAGGCGGCGAAGACGAACACCCAGTCGCCGTTGCGGTTCACGAACTCGCTGAGCGCGACATACTTCGCGGCCTCCCGCTGGCACACGCCGCCCTGCACGGCAGTCGGATAGATGCGCTCGTCGGAGACCCGGTAGACGAACACGCCCGCGTTCGGGTCCGCGCCGAGCGTGGCCGCGAACGTGGCGCCGCCGGAGCCTGTGCGGTCCGCGCCCACATGCTCGGCGATGCGTTCCATGCGCAGCGTCTGCCCGTTCGCGAAGGCCATCACCAGCGGGCCGCCGCGGCCCGCCTCGAGGCTGGCGGTGAGATTGCCGGTGACGGTGCGCGCGAGATCGGACTGCGCGGCCCAGCGATTGCGCGCGAGGCCGGGTTCGCCGGTCGCGACGGCGTCCACGGCGGTCTCCGGCGCGGTCACGGGCGCCGAGC
>WRPF01000107.1 GCA_009773335.1 Caulobacteraceae bacterium | reverse complement strand
GCGTTCCGCGATCTCGGCCGCGCAGGCGGGATCGGCGATCGTCTCCGCGACGCTGCGGGCAAGCTGCGCCGGCGCGCGCACCGCGTAGAACGTATCGGCCCACAGCCCGCGCTTGCCGGCGCGCGCGGCGTCTTCGGCGGCGGCGAGTTCTGCGAGCCGCGCGGTGTTGTCGCGTCGCGTATGCACCCGCACGTCGCCCTCCAGCAGCAGCGCCTGCTGCGCCCACACCCAGCGACCGCCTTCGGTCTGCACATAGACTTGCGCCAGCGCGGCCTCGCGCGCGCGCTTCTCGCCGCCATAGGCGAGTTGCACTTTGCGGTGCGCCACCAGCCGTTCGAGCGCTGCGCGGGCCTCCTTCGCGTAGGGCTGGTCGCCGCCCGGCGCCTCGACGCCCGCCAGATGCACCACGAGACCCGAGTCCATCACCAGCGTGTCGCCGTCGCGCACCTCGGCCGCGACGCCTTTCTCGCCCTTTTCCAGATCCTCGATCTTCGGTCCGCACGCCGCCAATGCGACCGCGACCGCCAGCCCCGCCCAAACGCGCATCCTGATGCCCCTTCCTGTGCCAGCCATGTCGACGCCGCCGCCGGAACCGGCCATAAGACCGCCTGTGGCGCCGTAGCTCAGCTGGATAGAGCTGCTCCGTCCTAAGGAGAAGGTCGGGGGTTCGACTCCCTCCGGCGCCGCCACACTCTTCCGTCTCGCAGAGTCAGGAACCGGACCCACCCAGCTCGCGTAGCAGAGGAGCAGGGGTTGCAAGCCCTCGTCAAGCGCGCGAGGTTTGAATTTCGTCCTGCGGGGAGCCGGATTTTCAGGAGTACCGTCATGGCGTCGCGTTACGGCGACTTCTGGGCCATGCGCGCCGCTGGCTTCACGAAGGTCGCGCACCAGCGCAAGCCGCGCGTGAAATGGGCGATCATCCTCGTGCTGGCGGCGGCGTGGGCGGGCTTCGGCCTGCTTGGCTGGCGCGAGCAGAATTCCGCGATGTCCGACGCGATCTACCAGACGCTCGGCGCGCTCACGATGTCGGGCGACTACAGCCACGTCGCGGCAGACCGCACCATCTACCGCGAGATTGCGCGCTTTGCCGGTCTGCTGCTGACGGCGGTCGGCCTGCTGTTCGGTTTCTCGGGCGCCGTCGGGCGTTCGTTCGCGCGCTTCCTGATGATGGGCGCCGCGCGCCACATCGTCATCGCCGGGGAGACATCTGCGGCGCTCGCGCTCGCGCGGTCGTGCCGCGAGACGGGCGACGCGGTGGTGATCATCGCGCGCGGACTGGAGCCCGAAACCGCGTGGTCGCTGCGCCAGCGCGGCGTCATCCTCATCGAGGGCGATCCCACGCACGCCGATGCGCTGAAGTCGGCGCGCGCCTCGTCGGCGGCGCACGTGGTGGCGTTCAGCGACGACGATACCGAAAACCTGCGCATCGAGGCGGCGCTCCGCGCGTCGCCTGCGCGTCGCCGCCATCGCCTCGCCGCGCACGTGGCGATTGGCTCGCCGCTGCTGCTCATGGAAGCGCGCGAGATGCGCATGACGGTCGAGCGCGAAATGGGCGACGCCGACAAGAAGCGCAAGGCCCGCCATCGTCTCGTCGATCCACGGCCGTTCTCCCTAGACGAAATCGCCGCCCGCGCGCTGCTGACGACCTACGCCGACGACATCCTCGATCTCGCCGACAAGCAGGGCCGCGACCGCCAGCACATCGTGCTGTTTGGCTTCGACGCCACCGCCGAGGCGGTCGCGGTGCGCACGCTGATGAGCCTGTGGTCGGCGCGCTTCGGCGAGCCGCGCGTGACGGTGATCGCGCCGGACGCCGACAAGGCGCGGGGAGAGTTTCTCGCCCGCTATCCGCAGGCGGACGCGCATGCGGTGTGGAAGGCCGACATCCAGTTCGTCGGCTTCGACTGGACCCGGCGCAGTCTCGACGGCGACTTTCTGGACCATATCGACGCTGCGCGCGGGCCGGCGACGGCGGTTGTCGTATCGACGGGCTCCGACGGCCAGAACATCCAGCTCGCGCTGGGGCTGCTGCGCACCACCAACGGTCGGGGCATGTGGGCGGCGCCGATTTTCATGAAGGAAACCACGCAGTCGGAATTTTCGCGCCAGTTTGCCGCTGGCGACCAGACGCCCGACGTGCTCGATGCGTATCTGCAGGCGTTCGGCGCGGTGGAGGCTGTCTCCACGCGCGCGCTGATCATCGAGGGGCTGCTCGATCGCGGCGCAGCCGTCGCGCACCGCCTCTACGAGGAGGAGATGCTGCATCGCGACGTCGACATGCGCGAACTGGAGGCGGTGAAGAAGTCCTGGGACGACGTGCCCGAGACCTATCGCAACGCCAATCGCGCGGTGGCCGATTCCGCGCTGGTGAAACTCTGGGACGCCGGCTGGAAGCCCGCGCCTGCGGATCAGCGTCCCGGCGAAGTGCATCCCAAGATCGCGCCGGAGATGATGCAGAAACTCGCCGTCATCGAGCATTCGCGCTGGGTGGCCGAGCGTCTGCTCGCCGGCTGGCGGCCGGGCGTGCGCAACAACAGGCTGATGATGCACGACAACATCGCGCCGTGGGAGGCGCTGACGCCGGAACTGCAGGAGCGCGACGCCGACCAGGTGCGCGCGGCGGCGAAGGTTGCGCGCGCGCTGCACCCGAAGGGGTTCGAGCCGCGCTAGGGCGCGAAGGTCTGCGGCAGGTCGAGCGCCTCGCGCAGCGCAGCGATGGCGGCGATCTTGGCGTGGAAGAGGGACCAGTCGTCGCTTGCCGCAATCGGCGCCCAGAGCGCCTCCACGTCCTCGATGAGCAGCGTCGGCGGCGCGGGCGCTTGAAATACAGCGTGCCCGAGGCGTTCGGGGCGGACCGGAGCGCGCGTCAGTAACGCTGTCTTCGTCGCGGCGAAGTCCGCGTCGGCATACCGGCTGCGCTCGCTGCTTTGCATCGCGCGCGTTTCGCTCGCGGGCCCGCAGAACCAGTCATGGAAAAACTGCGGCCACGACACGCCTGCATCCGTCATCCACCGGAAAAGCTCGCCGAGGAAGGCGAGGTCTGCGTCGATGTCGCCTGCGGCGAGGCCGAGGCGCGCGAACATGCGGTCGCGCAGGGCGTTCTGGTAGGCGGGCGCAAAGCGCTGCAGCGCTTCCGTCAGCAAAGCCTCATCGCAGATCGACGACAACGCGCCCGCGAGCTGCGCGCAGTTCCATCCCGCCGCCTGCGGCTGGCGGCCGAAGCAGTAGAGGCCCTGTTCGTCGAAATAGGCGGCGGTGAATTTCGGATCGCTCACCGGCAGGAAGCGCCAGGGGCCGTAGTCGAAGCTCTCGCCCGTGACGTTCATGTTGTCAGTGTTGAGCACGCCGTGCACGAAGCCCGCGCTCATCCAGCTCGCCGCCAGCCGCGCGTTCGCGGTCGTCACATGCGCCAGCAGTCCCGCCACGCGCGCATCACCCTCAACGCCAAGCAGATCGGGATAATAGACCTCCGCGCAATGATCGACGAGCGTGCGCAGGAGATCGGGCCGTTCGTGGTACGCGTGCCGCTGGAACACGCCGATGCGCACGTGACTGTGGCCGAGGCGCGTGAGCACGGCGCTGCGCGTGGGCGAGGGTTCGTCGCTGCGCTTCAAGTCCTCGCCGGTCTCGAACACCGCGAAGGCCTTCGAGGTGTAGACGCCCTGCGCTTCGAGCATCTCCGCCGCGAGGATCTCGCGCACCGCGCCTTTCAGCGTGAGACGCCCGTCGCCGTTGCGCGAATACGGCGTCTGGCCGGAGCCCTTGGTGGCGAGATCGAGCAGGCGGCCTGCGTCGTCGCGCAGCTGCGCGAAGAGAAAGCCGCGCCCGTCGCCGAGGTCGGGATTGTACACGCGGAACTGGCAGCCATGATACCGGATGGCGAGCGGCGCGCGCATGTTGCCCTGCAGCGGCTCGAACCGCGCGAAGTGCGCCTCGAAGTCGCCCGCATCGAGCCCATCAAGACCCACGCGCGCCGCCCAGCGGTCGTTGCGCCAGCGCAGCGTCGCCTGCGGGAACCGCGCCGGCGTCACGGCGTCGGCGAACTCGGGGCCCAGCCCAGCAAATTTCGGGTCGGGCGAATAGGCGGTTCCTGCAGCCATGACGTTGACGTATTCCTTGGACAGGGCTTCACCCACAAACGGCCGGCAGTGTCCGGGGATGCAGAGGACGGACATGGCGGTCGACAGAAGCTATCGGATGGCGGCGGCGGGCGCAGCCTTGTTGCTGGCGGTCGGCCTCGCGGCCTGCGGCGACAAGGCGGGCAAGGGCGAACCGAAGGCCGAAGCGACCTCCCAGTCCGTGGTCGAGGCGGCGGCCGATCCGTGCGCGGCCGTCAGCGGCGCCTATGGCGAGGCGCTGTGCGGCGATCCCGATCTCCAGCCCCTTGTCGGGCAGGTGAAGGAACGGCTGGTGGATGCGGCCGGCGATGTCGCCGTGGGCTCTGCGCGCCAGATCGCCGACGGGCAGACGCAGTGGCTGGAGGCCACCCGCATCGCGTGCGGCATCGGTACGGGCAAGATCCCGCTCACGAAGGAACAGAAGGATTGCGTCACCGCCTCGCTGCGCCGTCGCGCCCAGCAGGCTTCCGCCACAGTCACGCAGCAGGGCGGCTATACGTTCCAGGCCGTCGAGATCAACCGCGCGCAGCCGATCACCGCCGACATCGCGGCCGACATGGGCGGCGCGGAATTCGCGCCCGCCGCCATCACCAAGGAAATCCGCTTTCCCCGCATCGAGGGCGACAGCCCGCAGATCCAGCGCTTCAATGCGCTGATGGCGCAGCGCCCGCAGCGCAGCCTCGCCGACGCCACCAGTGAATTCGTCGACTACCGCGTCGCCTACGCCGGCCCCGAACTCGTCAGCGTGCGTTTCACCATGAGCGAGACCGCCGTCGGCGCGATCCGCCCCAGCGATGACGAGAAGGTCGTCACCGTCGTCATGGCCACGGGAGAGCCGCTGAAGGAAACCGACGTGTTCTCCGCGCCGCCCGCGCGCTGGAAGGCCGAACTCGCGCGCCTCGCCACGCGCGACCTGCGCCGGCAACTGCGCGAGATGGACCCCGAGTTCCAGCTGCCCGCACCCGAAGTGCTCGACACCGCGACGAAGACGAAGAACTGGGTGATCACACAGGACGCGCTCATCGTGCTGTTCCCGCCGGAATCCATCGGCCCGCACGCGCTCGGCAATTTTGAAGTGAAGATCCCGTGGGCGGACCTGCGCGCGCTCCTGAACCCGGCCGCGCCCGCGCCGATCAAGGCGCCGGCGTAGGGGGCTGGGAGTCTGGAGTGGGTCCAAAGCGGACGGTGGAGATCGGAGCGCGCGGCCTCCGGCCGCGCACTTTCAAGCTCCCTTCGGCATCATGCGCCGCTGGAGGCGGCGCGCTCCCTTACTCGATCACCCCGTGCGTCTCATGGATGACCGTTCCCGGCGAAAAGCAGATACGCCGCAGCACTCCGCCTCAATCCCACCAGGCTCTGTCATTCCGGGTTCGCGCTTCGCGCGCCCCGGAATGACGGCGCGTTGTTGGATGGGAAGCAAGCAGGGCGGATTGCGGGCTCCGCCCTCCAACCGCCCTTGTATCTCGGCGCCACACACCAAAGGCGCGTGTCGCCGAAGGCGTCACCGCCCCAGCGACCGCTGCCGGATCGGATAGAACTCCGCCGTCGGTTTCCAGTTCGGCCACGTGTCGCCGTCCGCGATCGTGCGGCCGACGCCATAGAACAGCGTCAGATCCTGCTGCTGGCCGGTCAGATCCCATGCCGGATCAAACTCGTCCTGCGGCTTGTGATAGCGCTGCGCGATGAAGGCCTCCGAGAGCGCCTTGCCGCGCTCCACGCCGCCGTTCACGAGATCGAGCCCGCCCGAGGCGTACAGCACCGGTATCCCGACCTTCGCGAGATTGAAATGGTCCGAGCGGTAGAAGGAGCCGCGCTCGGGATTTTCTTCCGCGCGGATCGTGCGGCCCTGCGCGCGCGCCTGGATT
>WRPF01000202.1 GCA_009773335.1 Caulobacteraceae bacterium | reverse complement strand
CGCGACATTCAGGACATGGCGCAGGCGCATGGGAAGAGCTTCGTCTATCTGATTTCGCCGTCCAAGGCGGCGCGCTATGCGGAAGATCTGCCACAATCCGCGCCATGCGCTGCGCGCGCGACAATCATGCCGGAGAAGCTTACGCCCTATCGCGCGGCGCTTGACGAATCGCGTGTGCGCTATGTGGACGGCCCGGCGCTGATCGCGGCGGAAAAATCCAAACAGCCGATCGCGTTGTTTCCGCGCGGCGGCTCGCATTGGAACAGCGTCGGCGGCGCGCTCGCCATGCGCGAAGTCACGCACGCGACGCCCGCTTCTCCGGTTGGCGTTCTCGACTTTACGTCAGCGCCGGCGCGGGAAGCCGTCGGCACCGACCGCGACCTGCTGGACCTTTTGAATCTCCTGTGGTCCGACGCGTCTTATCCGACGACGGCGATTGGCCGGGCAGGGGAGAAGGGCGATTGCGCACGCCCGCCGCGGCTGCTGGCGCTCGGCGGCAGCTTTCTGCATGAAGTTCTGGCGGCGGCGACCCTCGCGCCCTGTCCGCCTCAAATCGATTATTGGTTCTACATGCGGACCGAGGACAACAGCGTCGAACTTGGCCATTACCGGCGCGCGCCTGGCGACGCCTCGAACGGCGAACGGCTGCCGGCCACGACAGAAGAACTCGATGAGAACCTCGCGGCCGCTGATTTCATCCTGGTTGAAGAAAATGAATCGAGCATCGCCACGACGAAGCAGGTCGGGCATCTCGCCGAGGCGCTGCGCCGTTTGCCTTAGTGAAGATGCGGAATTAAGTGAATCCGTGCTGCGCACGCTCTTCAGGATGAAGAGGAAGCTCTTCATCCGATCGCCCTTCCACTCACCTTGACTATCTCCCGCAAGCGGGGAGATATCGGGATGCGCGTTTGAACGTACCAATTGTTTCGCCACGTCGCCAGAAAGCGCGGCTCGCGAAATGCGGACTTCAAGAGTCTAATGCGAGAAAACTATGCCGCAGGATCACAATCAATGAAACTTACTGTCGAAACGCTTGTCCATGCGCCGATCGCCCGAGTCTGGTCTGCCTACACCACACCGGCCGACATCACGAAGTGGAACTTCGCGATCGACACTTGGCATTGCCCGCGCGCCACAGTCGATCTGCGCGCGGGCGGCGCCTTCTCC
>WRPF01000201.1 GCA_009773335.1 Caulobacteraceae bacterium | reverse complement strand
GTTCCGGCTTCTGGCCGAGCTCCTCGTTGAGGCGCGCGGCCTCGTCCGCTGCGGTGGAAGCGTCTGCGAGCGCGCCGCGGGCGCGAAGCACGCCGGCCAGGCGCGCCAGCGACATCGCCCTGCCGGCGCGGTTGCCGATCGCCTCGTGAAGAGCCAGCGCTTCGCGAAACGACGCCTCGGCCGCTGCGGCCTCGCCGCAGGCTTCCTGGAGGATCCCCAGACTGTCGAGACCCATGCCTTCGGAAGCGCGGTCGCCGAGCCCGCGGCACAGCGCGAGGGCTTCCTCGAAGAAACGCCTCGCGTCGCCGGGCTCGCCGCGCATCGCCTGAAGAGCGCCGAGCCCGCGGAGACCGCCGACCACGCCTGGCTTATCGCCGATGTCGCGGTAGATCGAGAGGGCCTCGGCGTAGGCGGCGGCCGCTTCGTCGAGCGTGCCGCGCGCGCGGTGGACGTGGCCGAGATTCTCCAGCAACGTCCCCGCGCTCACCCTGTCGCCGGCCTGACGGCTGATCTCCAGCCCTTCGCTGTAGACGGCCAGCGCCTCCGCCCAATCGCCGCGCACGTGGTGAACGATGCCGATATTGTTCAGGCACGACCCGACGCCGCGGCGGTCGCCCGCGGCGCGCCGCATCTCCAGCGATTCGCGGTAGGCGGCCAGCGCTTCGTCCCAGGCGGAACGCTGATACAGCACGTTTCCAAGATTGTTGAGCGCCTGGGATATGCCCGTGGCGTCGGAGATCTCGCGGAAGAGCCTGAGCCCCTCGCGCATGGCCGCCTCGGCGTCGGGAAGCGCTCCCCGGCGCATGTGCACGCCGGCGATGCTGAGCAGGCTTGACGCCGCGCCGCTGCGGTCCCCGGCGGAGCGCTGGATGGACAACGCTTCGGTCAGGCGACGCACCGCGGCCGCGTAATCGCCGACGCGCAGGTCGACGGTGCCGAGGCTGCTCAGGCACGAGGCGACGCCGATCCGGTCTCCGCACTCGCGACTGAGCTCCAGCCCTGCCTCGAACCCCCGGCGCGCCGAGCCGTGGTCCGCTTCCTTCACGGCGATGCCGGCTTCCAGGCGGGCGACAAGTGCCTTCCGCCATGCGACCTGCCGCGGCGGCGAGCCTGCGGCGGCGCACTCCGCGGCGGTGGCCGCGCGGGCAGTCGCCTCGCGGGCCTGGCG
>WRPF01000200.1 GCA_009773335.1 Caulobacteraceae bacterium | reverse complement strand
CCAGCCGCCCACTGACCGACGGCGCATGCAGCGTCGTATCGACGCCACCACAACCCTGCCCCGGCAGGGATGCGTCCGGGGTGCCGAGATAGCCCGCGCGCGCGATGTCGCGCTTGACCTGGTCCATCGCCATGCGCAGTGTGGTCTGCGCGTTGGCGATGTCGTTCTGCTGCCGGAACACGCGCGTCGAACCCGCCCCGATCGCGTACATCGACGAAATCGCAATGCCCCCGACGGTGAGCGCCACCATCAACTCGAGCAACGTGAAGCCGCCCCGTGGCGGTGGTTGCCGACACGCTGGCCGACGAGCGGCGCTTGCGATGCATTTCATCGCCGCACCTCGTTCACGCGAATCGCGCCCGGCAGGTACACGACGTGGTACCAGTCGTACTGCGTGCCACCCGGACGCAGCTTGGCATCGTCGCCACCGCACGCGGCGCCCGATTCGATCGGGAAGTCGGTTCCGATGGCCAATGGCGACGCCGCGCGGGTGATGTCGCGCGCCCACCACACGCGCACGTCCACGCGCATCAGCTGGCCGAACCAGATCCACGCCGGCCGGTACGACGCGCAGTAGGTGTGAACCGAGGCCCCCACGTTGCCCGAGGTCGGCATGTCCTTGCCGTACTAATCGAACACGTTCGAGCGCTCCCACGTGCCCGCTTCGCTGACAAGCGGCTTGAACTCCCCGGGCTGCGTGGACATGGCCGTGAGGTGCTGCTTCAGGAACACCGTGCTGGCCAACGCCGTGGTCACGCTCGGCGCGTCGGTCCCGATGCTGGTCCACGAGTGCGCGTCTTCCTTCAGACGTTCCATCCAGCGTTGCGCGATCTGCATCGCGATCGTCATCTGACGCGCGTGCACGTTGGCGCGGATGCTCTGTTGCTGCAGCGCGATCACCGCCATCGTGCCGACCATCATGACGCCGAGCGAAACCATCACCTCGATCAGCGTGAACCCGGCGCGTCGGAGCCCCCGGTGCCTGGAGCGGCGCGACGTCAATAACGCACCCTCGCGTTGCCGCCGATCGGAAACACCACCTGACGCGACACGCCGCGCGAAGCGCCACCGAGGCTACGCGCGACGCTGAACGTGATCGGCGCGAGTTGCGGCCGAAGTCCGACACCGCCGGTGCCGGTCTCCGTCGCGCTGAACAGCTCGTACGTCTGG
>WRPF01000199.1:1221-1890 GCA_009773335.1 Caulobacteraceae bacterium | reverse complement strand
GCTGGTGGACGCCGGGCTGCGCCGGGTGGAAGTGACGGCGTTCGTGGCGCCACGCTGGATTCCGCAGCTGGCCGACGCGGACGTGCTGGTACCCATGCTCAAGCGCGTGCCGGGCGTCATGTACAGCGGGCTGTGCCCGAATCGCAAAGGCTTCGAACGCGCGCGCGAGGGCGGCATCGGCGAGATCGCGCTGTTCGCCAGCGCGAGCGAATCGCACAACCTGAAGAACGTGAACCGGCCAGTCGCGGCAACGCTCGACAGCTACCGCGACTTCGTGCCCGACGCGCTCGCCGCCGGCATGCGCGTGCGCGCGTACGTGTCGACCACGTGGGGCTGTCCGTATGAAGGCGACGTCGACCCGAAGAAGGCGCTCGCGCTGGTGCGCGCGTTTTTCGACATGGGCTGCTACGAGGTGTCGCTGGGCGACACGATCGGCGTGGGCACGCCGCTGCAAACGCGGCGCATCCTGGAACTGCTCGCGGCCGAGGTGCCGATCGGCAAACTCGCGATGCACATGCACGACACGCGCGGTCAGGCGCTGGCCAACGTGTTGGTCGGCGTCGAGATGGGCGTGCGCACGTTCGACTCGGCCATCGGCGGTCTGGGCGGCTGCCCGTACGCGCCGGGCGCGTCGGGCAACCTCGCCACCGAGGATCTGGCCTACATGCT
>WRPF01000199.1:0-1171 GCA_009773335.1 Caulobacteraceae bacterium | reverse complement strand
TGCTCGACGGCATGGGCATCGCCACCGGCATCGACCGCGCCAAGCTGCAAGACGCCGGACGCGTCGCGGCGGCGCTGGTCAACCGAAAGTTGCCTGGCCGCGTGCACCAGGCGGGACTGCGCGCGCTGGACGCGTAGATCAGCCCATCGCGTCCGGCGACCACGGCACGGCGCGGATGCGAGGCCCGAGCGCCACTGGCGCGTCGATCGCGCAGGCGAGAACCCCGCGTGCGCCGGGACCCGTGGCGGCCAGCCACTTGGCGAGCGACGCGGCGTGTGCCGGAGTGGGTGCGGAGGTGAGCTTCACCTCGATCCCATAGGTGCGACCATCGTGTTCAATCACGAGGTCCACCTCGTCGCCGGTGTTCGATCGGTAGAACGTGAGCGGCGGGCGCTCCCCACGCTGGCGGAAGAGCTTCACCCACTCGGACACCACGACCGTCTCCATGAGCGCGCCCGCGCTTGGTCCGCGAAGCGCGGCCTCGGAACTGTGAAGGCCGGTGAGGAATGTCACGATGCCTGGATCGGTGAGGTAGAGCTTTGGGCTCTTCACGATCCGCTTACCGAGATTGCGAAAATGCGGACGCAGCAAGAAGACGAGATGGCTGGCTTCGAGCACCGAGAGCCAAGCCTTCGCCGTCGGGCCGGTGACGCCAGCGTCGCGCCCGAGATCTGCCATGTTGAGGATGGTGCCGGAGCGGGCTGCCACGAGGCCCAGGAACCGACCAAACGCCTGAAGGTCTCCCACGCGGAGGAGATCACGCACGTCTCGCTCCAGGTACGTCTGCACGTAGCTCGACAGCCACAGCGTGCGGTCGACGCCACGTCGAAGGCGCAGCTCGGGAAATCCTCCGCGCAGCATCCAGTCCGCGAGATCCGGAACCTTGCGTGGTGTCGCTCTTCCTCGCGAACCGCCAGCTTCGAACACGCGGCGCAACATCGCCGCGATGGATTCCTGTGATGCGTGTCCCGCCGCTTCGCCCGCGCTCAGCGGGTCGAGTTCCAGAACCGCCACGCGCCCCGCGAGCGTCTGGCTCACGCCGTGCATCAGCGACAACGATTGCGAACCGGTGAGGAGCCACTGGCCGGGATGCCGTTGGGCGTCGATCCGCTCCTTGATGTGGTGCAGGAGAGCGGGGGCGAGTTGGATTTCGTCGAGCACGATCGGCGGC
>WRPF01000106.1 GCA_009773335.1 Caulobacteraceae bacterium | reverse complement strand
GCCGCCGGTCGCCTCGCCGCCGGCCGCTCCGCCGCCGCCCGTCGTGCAGCCGGCGCCGACACCGGTTCCGCCGCCCGTCGCGCCGCCGACGCCGCCGGTCGCTCCGCCGCCGCCCGCGCCGACCCCGCCGCCGGTCGCTCAGCCCCAGCCAGCGCCAATCCCGGCGCCGCCACCGCCGCCACAACCTGCGCCGCCGGCCGGGCTTTCACCGTCTTCGCTTCGCCAGACGGACGGCGCGAGGCTGGCGATCCAGCAGATCGACGCCGTCGGGCAGGCGCTCGGCGCGCCGCCCGCGGCGATTCGCGCCGTTATCCAGCTTGAGAGCGCGGGCGCCGGATTTGGCTCCGATGGCCGCCCGCTCATTCTTTTTGAACCGACAGTTTTTTCAAAACTCACCGGCGGCCGTTTCGACGCATCGCATCCCGCGCTCTCGCAGCCGGACGTGAAGCGCGCCAATATCGGTCGCACGCAGGCCGAGCGCTGGGCGAAACTTGAGGAGGCGCACGCGCTCGACGGTCCGGCGGCGCTGAAGGCGACGAGTTGGGGACTTTTCCAGACGGCCGGAACGCTGCATCAGGCTGCGGGATTCCCGACGGTCGAGGCCTTCGTCGCCGACGTCGCTCAATCGGAAACGCGACAGCTGATGGCGTTCCAGCGGGTGCTGCAATCGAAGCAGCTCGCCGACGAACTGCAGCGCAAGGACTGGGAAGGGTTCGCACGGATCTATGACGGCGAGGACAATGCGGTGCGTTACGGCGCGCTGCTGGAAAGCGCCTACGCGGCGATCATCGCGAAGCCCGATCCGTTCCTTGCAGCGCTGGTCGCGGGTGATCGCACGCGTCTCGGCATGCCGCAGTTCGAGGCGTCGGCGCAGCGACTGGGATGCGAAGTCGCAGCAGTGCGCGCAGTGGTGAAGGTCGAAAGCGGCTCATCCGGCTTCGGCGCGGATGGCAGGCCCATCATCCTGTTCGAACCGCACATCTTCTCGCGGCTCACCCAGCACAGGTTCGACCAGACTGATCCAGACGTCAGCTATCTATCGTGGGGCGACAAACCCTACCCGCGGACCCAAGCGGACCGCTGGGCGCAACTGGCGAAAGCTTACGTGCTCGACCAGGAAGCGGCCGTCGCCTCGGCGAGCTGGGGCCTCTTCCAGATCATGGGGATGAACTTCCGCAAATGCGGATTCAACTCCGCAAAGGAGTTCGTCGTCGATATGGCGAAGTCCGAAGAGCGTCAGCTTCTCGCGTTCGAGGGGTTCGTCCGCAACAGCGATCTCGTGGACGAATTGCAGCGCCTCGACTGGGAGGGCTTTGCGCGGGTCTATAACGGCCCCGGTCAGGTCGAGAAGTACGGTCGCCTGCTGCGCGAGGCTTACACGTCCTTCAAGCCGCCGACCTCCTGAGCGTCACCCGTTGCCAGCACTGGCGGCGGTCTCTAGCGTCCCGGAAGTGCGGGAGGGCCGTGAGTGCTGAACTATGACCTAGATAACGCGCGGCCGATTGCGGCCGTCGTCCTCATCCTGCTGCTGTGCTGGATCTTCTCGGAAGACCGGCGTCGGTTCCCGTGGCTGATGACCGCCGGCGCCATCGCCGTGCAGACGGGGCTCGTGCTGCTGCTGTTTGCCATACCAAACTCGAAGGCCGCGCTCGACGGGATCAACGGCGCCGTCGACGGCCTGGCGCAGGCGACCAACAAGGGCACGCAGTTCGTGTTCAGTTATCTCGGCGGCGGCGAAGCGCCGTATGCGTCGAACAGTCCGGGCGCGCCGCCGCCGTTCATCTTCGGCTTCCAGGTGCTGCCGCTGATCCTCGTGATCTCGGCGCTGTCGGCGCTGCTGTGGCACTGGAACATTTTGAAGTGGATCATCCGCGGTTTCGGATTCATCTTTGAAAAGACAATGGGGCTCGGCGGCGCATCGGCCACGGCGACGGCCGCCAACATCTTCATGGGGATGGTGGAGAGCCCTATCGTCATCAAGGCGTATCTCGACAAGCTGACCCGCTCCGAACTCTTCCTGATGATGGTTGTAGGGCTCGCTACGGTCGCGGGGTCGACCATGGTCGCCTACGCCACGATCCTTGCACCCACGCTGCCGAACGCGGCCGGCCACGTGCTCGTCGCATCGATCATCTCGGCGCCGGCCGGCATCCTGCTCGCGCGGATCATGGTGCCCGAGAAGAAGGGCGATGGCGGGGTCGGTGTCGATTACACCTCGGAACTCAGGTACGATTCATCGATGGATGCGATCACCAAGGGCGTCCAGGACGGCTTCATGGTGATCGTGAATGTCGCTGCGATGCTGATCGTGTTCGTGGCGTTCGTGTGGATCATCAACGGCATCCTGCCGACCGTGCTGACGCCGGTCGCGCTCCTGCTCAATCCGATGTTGCCGGACAGCCTCGACATCCATCCGGCGGCTGCTACCCTGCAGGTGATCTTTGGCTACGTGTTCGCGCCGCTCGCGTGGATCATCGGCATCCCGGCGAACGAGGCGCAGGCGGCGGGCGGGTTGCTGGGCGTGAAGCTGTTCCTCACGGAATTTATCGCGTTCATCGATCTCGGATCCGTACCGGAAGGTGTGCTGTCCGAGCGCTCGCGGATGATCATGACTTACGCACTGTGCGGCTTCGCCAATGTTGCGTCGATCGGTATCATGGTTGGCGGCATGACGTCGCTGATGCCGGCGCGGCGTCCGGAAATTCTCGCGCTTGCTTGGAAATCGCTGATGCCGGGCTTTCTAGCGACCTGCATGGCGGCGGCGGTGGTCGCGGCGCTGCCGCGCGGCATGTTCGGCTGAACGGGAGCAAGCCATGAGACTCTACAGCGCGCCGTATGCGCCCAATCCCCGTCGTGTGACGATGTTCATCGCGGAGAAAGGCATCACCGATATCGAGATCGTGTCGCTCGACCTGCAGGCAGGCGAACACCGGACGCCCGAATTCAAGGCGAAGAGCCCGCTCTCGCAGATCCCGACGCTTGAGCTTGATGACGGCCGGTCGCTGACGGAGAGCCGTGCGATCTGCACCTATCTTGAGGCCGTGTATCCCGATCCGCCGCTGATGGGACGCGACGCATTCGAGCGCGCGGAGGTCGAGATGTGGGACCGCCGCGTCGAGTTGATGATCACGATGCCGATCATGATGTGGATGCGCCACGGCATGCCGGTCATGGCGCGGCTGGAGAAGAACCAGAACGCGGGCGTCGCGGAGTCCAACCAGGCGACAGCGATGCGGATGGTGAAATGGTTTGATGCGCAGCTCGCCGATTGCGCGTTCATCGCTGGCGATCGTCTGACAATCGCAGATCTCACTGCGCTGGCCGGGCTCGATTTCGCGAAGATGGCCAAGTGGCGCCCTGACGATTGCACCCCGCATCTCAAACGCTGGCGCGACATGATGGCCGAGCGCCCGGCCGGCAAGGTCGCGCCGTAACCGGAGCCTGCGATGCGTTCGATCTTTCTCACTATCGTGGCGTTTCTGCTCGTCGCCTGCGCGTCCGTCGTGCCGCCGCGGCCCCCGCTTGATGCTGTCGCCGAGCGGTTTGTGAAGCTGACGCTCGAAATCGGTGAGCGCGAGGAAGGCTATGTCGACGCCTATCACGGGCCTCCGGAGTGGGCGGCCGCGGCAAAGGCGAATACCCGCAGCGTCGAAGCGCTCGGCGCGGAGGCGAACGCACTCCTCGCCATGGTTCGCGCCGTTCCTGATGCGGGCCTCGCGCCGCTCGAACTGAAGCGCCGCGCGTATCTTGAGGTGCACCTCCAGTCGGCGGCGTTCCGCCTGCGCATGATCGGCGGTGAGCGTGCGCCGTTCGCGGATGAAGCGGAGGCGCTCTTCGGCGTGCGGCCGCCGCTGGCGCCGTTGGAGAGCTTTGAGCCCGCCATCGCGCGCGTCGATACGTTGCTGCCGGGCGAAGGGCCGCTGCATGCGCGCGTCGCCGCGTTCCGCAAGCGATACGAAATTCCTGCAGATCGCCTGCGCCCGGTCATGGAAGCAGCGATCGCGGAGTGTCGCCGCCGCACGCTCGCGCATATTTCGCTTCCCGCGTCGGAGCGCTTCGATCTTGAACTCGTCATCGGCAAGCCCTGGGGCGGCTACAACTGGTTCAAGGGCGGTGCGCACAGCCTCATCCAGATCAACACCGACCTCCCGTCGACCATCGACCGCGCGCTCGATCTCGGGTGCCACGAGGGCTATCCGGGGCATCATGTGCAGAACGTGTTGATGGAAAAGCTCTACACCGAGCGCGGCTGGGTGGAGTTCTCCATCTGGCCGCTGTTCGCGCCGGTGGGGTTCATCGCCGAGGGCAGCGCCAATGCGGGGATCGCGCTCGCATTCCCGGGAGATGAAAAGCGGCAGTTCGAGCAGCGCGTGCTCTATCCGCTCGCCGGTCTCGATCCCGCAGCCGCGCCGGCGCTTGAAGCCGTGACGACCGCGCTCGCGGCGCTGCGCGGCGCCGAATACACGATCGCAGATGCCTATCTCGCCGGCCGCATCGATCGCGCCGGCGCCATCGCACAGTTGCAGCGCTACCAGCTCTCTTCACCAGAGCGGGCGGCCAAGCGTGTGGACTTCATCGATGCCTACCGCAGCTATGTCATCAACTACGGTCTCGGGCAGGACATGGTCGCCGCGCGCCTGGCGCGCGCGGGCGCCGGGCAGGATGCGCAGTGGGCGGCGATGGTGGCGATCCTCTCCGAGCCGACGCTGCCGCGGGATCTGGAGGCGCGCTGATGTTCGGGTCCGACAACGCCGCGCCCGCGCACCCTGCAATCCTTGAAGCGATTGCGCGCGCCAACACAGGCGTTGCTTCAAGCTATGGCGCCGACGACTGGACGAAGCGCGCCGAGGCGTTGCTGCGCGAGACGTTCGAGACCGAGTGCGCGGTGCTTCTCGTCGCCACCGGCACCGCCGCCAATGCGCTTTCGCTCGCCTCGCTCACGCCGCCGTGGGGCGCCGTGATCACGCACCGCCATGCCCATATCGTCGAGGACGAGGGCGGCGCGCCGGAGTTCTACATGGGCGGCGCGAAGCTGCTGCTCGTGGACGGGGCGCACGGCAAGATCGCGCCGGCGGCTTTGAAGAAGGAAGCCGCGAAGTATTCCCGCCCGTGGGTGCATGGCGCGCAGCCGTTCGCCGTCTCGATCAGCCAGGCGACGGAGACCGGCGCCGTCTACATGCCGGCGGAAATCTCGGCGCTGTCCGAAGTCTGTCGCGCGGCCAATCTCAAGCTGCACATGGACGGCGCGCGCTTCGCCAACGCGGTCGCATCGACGGGCGCGACGCCTGCCGAGCTGAGCTGGAAGGCCGGGGTGGACGTTCTGTCCTTCGGCGCCACCAAGAACGGCGCGCTCTGCGTCGAGGCGGTCGTTTGTTTCGATCCGGCGGCGGCGACGCAGCTGCCGCACCTGCGCAAGCGGGCGGGGCATCTGTTCTCGAAGCATCGCGTCCTCGGCGCCCAGATGGCGGCGTATCTGGAAGGCGGGCTGTGGCTTGAACTCGCGCGTCATTCCAATGCGCGCGCGCGCGAACTCGCCGGCATGCTGACCCGGGCCGGCGGCGTTCTGGCGCATCCGGTGGAGGCGAACGAAACGTTCGTGCGGCTGGACGGGGAGCGCGCGTCTGCGCTGCGTTCGGCAGGGGCCGCCTTCCATCCCTGGGCGACCGATGGGGCCGATATATACCGCTTTGTCGCGTCCTGGGCGACAAGCGAAGCCGACATTGAAGCATGTAGGAAGGCGCTGGAAAAAATCTAGACGCCGCCGCGATGCAAACGGGCGCCGAGATCGTCTGCCTTGCGCGCGAGCTTCCGGATCGCGCGCCGCAACGCGCGGCGGGCGGATTTCGCCGCGGCTGAATGGGGCGCGGGTTCGGACTTCAACCGGGCGAGCAACAACCGCGCATCGCGCTCGCGGCCGAGCGTGTCGCCGAGCGCGTCGTTGAGACGCCTGCGGCCTTTGCGGGGCCAGTCGGCGGCGAGCATGGTCGCGGCGTAGAGCCTGTCCTTTTCGCGCCGCCGCCAGCGGTGGCGCGCGTCGGTGTCGCGGGACCGGGCGGCGCGCCGCCATGCGCGGCGG
>WRPF01000198.1 GCA_009773335.1 Caulobacteraceae bacterium | reverse complement strand
TTCCGGCGCCGGCCGTACTGGCAGCCGTGGATGTTCGACCAGGAGCTTCACATCCCGTCGATGGAGGGCCGCGACCTCTTCAAGAACGCGGTGACGCCGCCCGCGATCCGCGACCGCGCGACGCGCCACCGTGGCCTCGCGATCCTCTTCGGCGACGGCGCGGGCGCGCTCGTGATGCGCAAGCACGAGACGCCGGGCCACGGCCTCATCGGCGCGAAGGTGCGGAGCGACGGCAACTTCGCCAAGCAGATCTACATCGAAGGCGGCGGCTTCCGGCGCCGGCCGTACTGGCAGCCGTGGATGTTCGACAAGGAGATGCACATCCCGTCGATGGAGGGGCGCGACCTCTTCAAGAACGCCGTCACGAAGCTCCCGCGCGTCGTGCGCGACCTCTGTCGCGAGCACGGCGTCGAGCTCTCGCAGATCGATTGGTTCATCGCGCACCAGGCCAACGACCGGATCAACGGCGCCGTCCGCGAGGCGCTCGGCGTACCCGACGAGAAGGTGCCGAGCAACATCGCGCGCTACGGCAACACGTCGGGCGCGACGATCCCGATCCTGATGGACGAGCTGCGGCGCGCCGGCACCGTGAAGAGCGGCGACCTGCTCTGCTTCCTCGCGCTCGGCGCGGGCCTGCACTGGGGCGCCGCTCTGATGCGGCTCTAGCTCGGGCTACGGGACGGTCACCCAGAGCGGCTGCGGCGGGAAGTACTGCATCCCGGTCGTCCACTGGATCACGCGCGCCGGCGCGACGATCCCCGAGATCGTCGAGGCACCGTCGTACGCGCGCACCTCGTTCGTGTGGTGGCCGACGATCAAGAGATGCCGCGCATCGTCGTACCAGACGTTGTGCGTCGTCTGGTTGTTGCCCGCGTCGATGCGCGTGCTCGGCCCCGCGATGACGACGTCGGGCTCGACGTACCCCGAGCGGGTCGACGCGCGCGCGTACACCGCGATCGACGGCTCGGCGACGCGACGGTCCATCGCCATCACCGCGACGAACAGGAGATCCCGCGCCGGCTCGACGAAGACGAACACCGGACTGCCGATGCGGTCGTGCTCGATCACGCGCGCGGGCGGCGTGTCGCCGTCGACGGTCGCGGCGTCCTCCCAGACGAGGATCGAGCGGCCGAACGTGTTCGCGACGTAGACGAGGTCGCGGCCCTCGTCGAGCCACAC
>WRPF01000011.1 GCA_009773335.1 Caulobacteraceae bacterium | reverse complement strand
GGGCGCTGTGACGGCGCACTATCAGACGGTCGCAAGGCCGTCATTAAACTCGGCGTTGAAGCAGCGCCCCGTCCCTCCGGCTTGGGATTGATAAGCCGGGCCACCGGCGACGCCTGCGTCGACGGAGAACGAAAAGCGAGGCCGCGAAGCAGTGATGCTGGCGCGGACGATGGAGTTTGTCTGGATGGTGGAGAGTAGGACCGCGGGCCTATGGCCCGCACACGATCTTTGAAACCAGCGAAAGCCGAACGTGAATGCAGCACCGATGCGGGCCATAGGCCCGCGGTCCTGCCCGCGGACACTGGCGCGAATGTCGGAAAGGAGGACCGCGCACCTCCCGGTGCGCAGGGGCGGAACAAGCAGGCGGAGACTTTGCATGAACCAAACACCGTATGCGCACCGGGAGGTGCGCGGTCCTGCTCGCGGACGCCCGTGCGCGCGCTACGCCAGACGGCGCAACTCGTCGACGAGGTCGGTCTTTTCCCACGAGAAGCCGCCATCCGCGTCCGGCGTGCGGCCGAAGTGGCCGTAGGCGGCGGTGCGTGCGTAGATCGCCTTGTTGAGCTTCAGGTGCTCGCGGATCGCGCGCGGCGTGCAGCCGTTCATCAGATCCGGAAGGATCTTCTCGAGCTTCGCGGGATCGATTTTTCCGCCGTCGTGCAGGTCGACGTAGAACGAGAGCGGCCGCGCAACGCCAATGGCGTAGGAAATCTGGATCGTGCACTGGTCGGCGAGGCCCGCAGCCACCACGTTCTTCGCCAGATAGCGGCACGCATACGCCGCGCTGCGGTCGACTTTCGTGGGGTCCTTGCCGGAGAACGCGCCGCCGCCGTGGGGCGCCGCGCCGCCGTAGGTGTCGACGATGATCTTGCGGCCCGTGAGGCCCGTGTCGCCATCCGGTCCGCCGATGACGAAATTGCCGGTGGGATTCACGTGGAAGACGGTCTTCTCGTCGACCATGCCCGCCGGGAAAACGCCGACGATGTACGGCCGGCAGATCGCATCCACATCTTTCGGCGTGAGGCCATTGGCGTGCTGGGTCGAAAGCACTACCTCCAGCGCCCGCACCGGCTTGCCGTTTTCATATTGCAGCGTGACCTGGCTCTTCGCGTCGGGCTCGAGCTTGGGCTCCTTGCCGGAATGGCGGGCCTCGGCGAGCACCTTCAGGATGTTGTGCGAGTACTGCAGCGTGGCCGGCATGAGCTCCGGCGTCTCGTTCGTCGCGTAGCCGAACATGATGCCCTGGTCGCCGGCGCCTTCGTCCTTGTTGGACGAGGAGTCCACGCCCATCGCGATGTCGGCCGACTGCGCATGCAGGTGGCACTCGTAGTGCGCCGTCTTCCAGTGGAAGCCGTCCTGATGATAGCCGATGTCCTTGATCGCGGCGCGGACCTTGTCCTCCAGACCATCGATGATCGCGCCGATCTTGTCGTCGGTGGTGCGGACCTCGCCGGCGAGCACGATGCGCTGGGTGGTCACCAGCGTTTCGCACGCCACGCGCGCCACGGGGTCCTCCCCGAGAAAGGCGTCGACGACGGTGTCGGAAATCCGGTCCGCGACCTTGTCCGGGTGGCCTTCGGAGACGCTTTCGGAAGTGAACACGTAGGACTGGCGGCGCATCGGCGCGGTCTCCATCACGGCGGAACGGGGGATATAAAGACTTCCTTATATCTCTAAGTGGCCGGCGGCAAGGTGGCGGGGGCGACTTCGTCTTCGGCGAGCGCCCGGACCAGTTCGACCACCCGGCGGCGGACCCTGGGGCTGCGGATGGACCCGAAAATCTGCAGCAGTTGCTGGCCCTCGGGGGTGGCGAGCATGTCGTAGACGAAGTCCTGCCCCTCCTCCGACACGCCCGCTTTGGGTTCCCCCGCAGTCAGGCCCTCGAAGAAGTAGCCGAGCGCGACGCCAAGCGCGCTGGACAGCTCGAACAGGCGGCTCGCCGCGACACGGTTCACGCCCTTCTCGTACTTCTGGATCTGCTGGAACGTGACGCCGAGGAGCTCCGCCAGCCGCTCCTGCGACATGCCGAGTTCCAGCCGACGCTGCTTCACCCGCTGGCCGATGCGCTTGTCGACCCCGTTGGCGTGCCGCTCGTCGCTCATGACCTGAACCCTCGCGCCGGCGCGCCGGGCGGCGCGAACCGGAGAAAGGCGATGAGCAGAATGAGCAGCGGCGTCAACAGCCAGCCGAAGCGCACGTTGATGGTTTCCGGCAGCGCGACCGGCAGCGCGGCCTCCACCGCCCCGCCCTTGCGGCCGACCGAGACGACCTTCCTGCCGTATGCGTCAGTGATCGAAGAGATGCCGCCGGACGCCGCACGCGCCATCGGCAGACCTTCCTCGATCGCGCGATACCGGGACTGGTTGTCATTCTGCCACGGCCCCGTGCCGTCGCCGTACCAGGCGTCGATGGAGATGTTGGCGATCCAGCCCGGCCGCTCTGCGCCATGAGGGACGAGTCCGGGAAAGATGGATTCGTAGCAGATGAGGATCAGCGCATCCTCGGCGCCCGGAATCACCACGCGCGACGGCGGTTCGCCCGGCGTGAAGCCCGTGCCGATCTGCTGCAGCGTGGGAATGTTCAGCCACTCGACAAGATTGAACAGCGGGATGAACTCGCCAAATGGCGTGAGCCTGTTCTTGTCGTGCCATTGACGAACCTCCGCCTGTCCCGACACGCCGTCCACGACAACGCCCGAATTGTAGAAGTGCGAGACGGCGCCCTTGCTGTCGTACTCCAGCCGCGTGGCGCCGATGATCAGCACCCGGTCGCCCAGCGTTTCGCCGATGGCGTCGAGCATGTCGGGGTTTTCCATCAGCACCGGCATTTCCGGATATCGCGCGGGAATGGCCCCTTCGGGCCATACGACCACTTCCGAATTGGCGCCCGCCGCCGGGCCGGTGAGTTCGAGATAGCGCGCAAGCACCTCGTGTTCCCTGCCCTCGGTCCACTTTTCCCGCTGCGTGTAGCCCGGATCGACGACACGCACGATCGCGCCGCCCGCGCGCGGGTTGACGGGACCGGCGGTCTCGAGCCGCTCGGCGCCCGCGCCCCAGAGCAGGCCGAGCAGCAGTGCGCCGATCATCACCGGCGTCGCGCGCAGCGCCCAGCCGCGATGCGAATCCGCCAGCGTTGCAGGCGTTGCGAGAATGAGCAGCGTGATCGCCGTCAGACCGTAGATGCCGACGAACGCGGCGCCCTGCGACAGCGCCGTGCCCGCTTCCCATGTGTAGCCCGCGAGGTTCCAGGGGAAACCGCCGAACAGATGCCCGCGCACAAGTTCCGCAAACATCAGCATCGAGGCGATCACGGCGATGCGTCGGGAGTCCGCCGTCCACAAGCGCACGGCGACCATGCTCGCGAGCCCCCAGAACACCGCCAGCAGCGCTGGAAGACCGATCACGCCGAGCGGCATCAGCGCCATCGCGCCGTCCACCTGCGTAAAGGCCGCGCCGACCCAGTAGGTGCCGGCGAGAAAATGCCCGAACGCAAACATCCATCCGCGCCCGAACGCCGCGCGCATCGGCCGATGGTGGCGCGCCGCGCCATCGATCATCCAGACGAGGAAGCACAAGCCGACAGCGAGCGCCGGCGTGATATAGAACGGCGCGAACGCGAGCGCCGAGAACGCGCCCACGGCCATCGCCGCGACATACATGCGCCAGCGCGGCAGCTGATCGATCCAGAGCTGGATCCCGCTCAGAGCCGGCGTCCGTTCATCCCCTACCCTCACGCCGCCGATTCCTCCCGCACGATCGGCGCGGGACGGACACGCAGCCGTTTCACTCGACGCGGATCGGCGTCGAGTACTTCAAAATCGAACCCGACCGGGTGCCGCAACACTTCGCCTCGCTGCGGGACGCGCGCCGCCAGCGCAGCGACGAGACCGGCGACCGTCTCCACATCGCCGTCCTCGTGGTCCTCCAGCGCGAACCTGGCGCCGGTGCGTTTTTCAAGCGCTTCCACACTGGCGCGCCCGTCCGCCTCGAACACGCCGCCTGGTCGCACGATGATCTTGTCGGAATCGTCGATGTCGTGTTCGTCGTCGATCTCGCCGACGATCTGCTCGACGATGTCCTCGATCGAGACGAGACCGTCCGTGCCGCCGTATTCGTCGATGACGAGGGCCAGGTGGATGCGCCGCGACTTCATCGTCAGCAGCAGCGTCGGCAGCGGCATGGACGGCGGGACGAACAGGATTTCCCGCTTGATGCGCGAAAGGACGCGATCATTGAACTTCGCCGCCGGATGGCCGTCGCCGTTCGGCGCCAGCAACGCGATGACTTCCTTGACGTGAACGAACCCGATCGGGTCATCGAGCGTCTCGCGGAATACCGGCAGGCGCGAATGCTGGGAGTCCGCAAAAAGGCGCGCGGCGTCGCCGAGCGTCGTCGACACATCGAGCGCGACGATGTCGGCGCGCGGCGTCATCACGTCGCCCGCATGCAGCTTCTCGGTGAAGCTCGCAGCCGCGATGACCATGGTCTTCTGCGCGGCGTCGACGGCCTGTCCCCGCTCCTCGCGGTTTTCGAACGCCTCCGCGACATCCTCAAGGACGTCGGCGCTGTGCCCGCGCCCCATCAGGCGCTCGAAGAGCGCCTTGAGGCGTGACCGTGTCGGGCCGTCGCTTGTTTCGTTTGCGTCGCTCATGTTGCGTGTTCGTATGGGTCGGGAATGCCAAGACCGGCAAGGATCACGCGTTCACGCCCCTCCATCTTCTCGGCGTCGGCGTCATCCTCATGGTCGTAGCCGATGAGATGCAGGAAGCCGTGGACGATGAGGTGCGCGGCGTGCGCACGTGGCGTCTTGCCCTGCGATTGCGCTTCGGCAAGCACCGTCTCCAGCGCAAGCGCGATGTCTCCGAGCGCATCGAACCCCTCAGGCGCCGGGAACGACAGCACGTTGGTGGGCGCATCCTTGCCGCGCCATGCCTTGTTCAGGGCGCGGACCGCCGCATCATCGGCGAACAGTACCGAAACGGCGCCGCGCGCAGCCTCGCCCGCTGCAGCAGCGGCGACCACGCGCGCGGCGAGCGCTTCCGGACCCTCCGCAAGCGCCGCCTCCCATCCGTCCGCCTCGACAATGGCGTCTATGTCCAAAAGGTCGGGCATCACGCAGACTGCCGGTGCGCGCGTTCGTCGGCCTCATAGGCTTCGACGATTTCGGCCACGAGGTCGTGACGCATCACATCCTGCGACGTAAAGCGCACGACTTCGATGCGGCGCTTGTCAGCGAGGATCGCCAGCGCGTGATCGAGGCCGGACATCCGCGCATTCGGCAGATCGATCTGCGACGGGTCGCCCGTCACAACCATCTGCGAGCCCTGCCCGAGGCGCGTCAGCACCATCTTCATCTGCTGGATCGTGGCGTTCTGCGCCTCATCGACGATCACGAACGCATTCGTCAGCGTGCGTCCGCGCATGAAGGCGATCGGCGCCACTTCGATCTTGTTCTGCTCGCGGCGTTGCTTGAGTTCCTCGTCGCGCATCTGGCTGCGGAAAGCGTCCCATATCGGCTGCAGATACGGATCGACCTTTTCCTCCAGCGCTCCCGGCAGGAAGCCGAGGCGTTCGCCGGCCTCGACGGCAGGTCGCGTGACGATGATCTTGTCCACGAGGCCGTTGCGCAGCGCCTCGACCGCCGCGGTGACGGCGAGGAAGGTCTTGCCGGTGCCTGCGGGGCCGACACCAAACACGAGCGGCTTGTCCTCGCTGCGCATGGCCTGGACGTAGCGCTGCTGGCGCGGCGTCTGCAGCGTGAACGTGCCGAGCGTGGGCAGATCGCGGAGCTCGATCTCGCCGTCGGCGTTGGGCGTCGAGAAGGAAATCGCGGCGCGCACTTCCGCTTCGCGCAGTTTCTTGCGCATGTCGAAGTGGCGGATGAGCGTGGCGAAGATACCCTCTGCGCGCGCAAGTTCCCCTGCATCGTCAGAGGTCAGCGTCACCTCGTTGCCGGAGACATGAACGTCGACGCTGTGCGTCTCGCCGGTGCGGAACGAATCCTGGATCAGCGCGACGTGCCGGTGCAGCGGGCCGAAGATGGCCTTGGCGGCATTGGCGTCGGAGATGGCGATAGTGCGGTTCATGCGGAGACGCGTTCTGCGGAGACGAGCGCGCCGGCAAGGCTGTTCTGGGTCGATCCGGAAATGCGCACGTCGATCGTGCGTCCGACGAGATCGGGCGCGCCGTCGAAATGCACGGACTGCAGGTACGGGCTGCGCCCGTGCATCTGCCCCGGCATGCGCCCCTTCCCCGCCACCAGCACCGGCAGCGTGCGACTGATCTGTGCGGCATTGAACGCCCGTTGCTGCTCGCCCAGCAGCGCATGCAGGCGCGCGAGGCGATCGCTCGCCACCTCGTCGTCCACCTGCCCCTGCATGGCGGCGGCCGGCGTGCCGGGGCGACGCGAATACTTGAACGAATAGGCCGACGCGAAACCGACTTCGCGCACCAGCGCGAGCGTGGCCTCAAAGTCCTTCTCCGTCTCGCCGGGAAAGCCGACGATGAAATCTGTGGAAAGCGCGATGTCAGGACGCGCGGCGCGAAGGCGCGCGATAACCGCGACGTAGTCTTCCGCTGTGTGTTTGCGGTTCATGGCCTTGAGGATGCGCGAGGAGCCCGACTGCACCGGCAGGTGCAGGAACGGCATCAGTTTTCCTTCCTCGCCGTGCAGCGCGACGAGATCGTCCGACATCTCGACAGGATGGCTCGTCGTGTAGCGCAGGCGTGCAATACCTTCGACCTTCGCGAGCGCGCGGAGCAGATCAGCGAAGGTCGCTTCACCCTCACCCGTTGCGCCGTGCCAGGCGTTGACGTTCTGCCCCAGCAGCGTGAGTTCGCGCACGCCCTGCGCGGCGAGCGCGCGCGCTTCGGCGAGCACTTTTTCCAGCGGGCGCGAATACTCCGCGCCGCGCGTGTAGGGCACGACGCAGAAGGTGCAGAACTTGTCGCAGCCTTCCTGTACGGAGAGGAACGCGGTGACGCCCTCGGCCTTCGGCGCGGGCAGCGCATCGAACTTCTCATCGGGCGTGAAGTCGGCGGCGACACGTTCGCCGGTCGCACGCGCGACGCGGGCGATGAGTTCCGGCAGCTTGTGATAGGCCTGCGGCCCGACAACGAGATCGACCACCGGCGCGCGGCGCATGATCTCCTCGCCTTCCGCCTGCGCGACGCAGCCGGCGACCACCACCGTCGTCTTCACGCCCGCTTCCGCGCGTCGCGCCTTCAGGTCGCGCAGGCGACCGAGTTCGGAATAGACCTTCTCGGTCGCCCGTTCGCGGATGTGGCAGGTGTTGAGGATGATCAGGTCCGCGTCATCGGGCGCGCCCACGGGCGCATAGCCCAACGGCGCCAGCACGTCCCGCATCCTTTCGGAATCGTAGACATTCATCTGGCAGCCGTGGGTCTCGATGAAGAGGCGCTTGAGCAACGGGCGCTGCGCGTTCGTCATGGGGCGGCCGATGAATCCTTCTGCGCCCGCGACCCGTTCTCCGGGGGCGCGTCAATCGCGCCGGGCGAGGCCGCCTTATGCCTTCAAAGCGCCCCGGCGGCAAGGCGAGCCGGCCCGGCCGCCGGGGTCAGGAACCCTGTTTGCGGTCGTCGAGCGGCGTTCCATAGAGTTCCAGCTTGTGCCCCACGAGCTTGTAGCCGAGGCGGCGCGCGATGGCTTCCTGAAGCTTCTCGATCTCCTCGTCGATGAACTCCACGACCTTGCCGGACTTCATGTCGATGAGGTGGTCGTGGTGTTCGCCGGAGGCTTCCTCGTAGCGGGAGCGGCCGTCCTGGAAGTCATGGCGCTGGATGATGCCGGATTCCTCGAAGAGGCGGACCGTCCGGTACACCGTGGCGATCGAGATGTGCGCATCCACCGCCACCGCGCGACGGTGCAGTTCCTCGACATCCGGGTGGTCCTTGGCCGCTGAAAGCACGCGCGCGATCACGCGGCGCTGCTCGGTCATGCGCATGCCCTTGTCGGCGCAGAGCTTCTCGATGCGATCCATTATCAAACCTCCGTCTGGATATGCGGCGTCACGGGCGCCAAGTCCAGCCGGGAGACGTTTCAGGACAGTCCGAGCGAAAGCACCAAGGCGTCGGCGCCATCGGCATAGTAGCGCGCACGACGACCGATTTCGGTGAAGCCGAGCGCGGCGTAGAGCGCGCGCGCGGCGGCGTTTTTGGCGGAAACTTCCAGATACAGGCGCGCCGCCCCCTGTTCCCGCGCCACCTCCGCAGCCTTGCTTGCCAGCGCACGCCCGAGACCCGCGCGACGCGCGGCGGGCGCAACTGCAAGCGTCAGAATCTCCGCCTCGTCGGCGACGGTCCGCACGACGATGAACCCGTCCGGCGCCAGCAACGCCTGGACGCCCGGCGAACCGAGCAGGTCCCCGAAGGCCTCAGCGCTCCAGCAATCCGCGAAAGCGAGGGCATGCAGTTCGGCCAGCCGCACGCAGTCACGCCCGGTCGCATCAATGATCATGGCGGCGTGAGTCCACCCGGCAGCTTGGCGTCGGGCGCGCGCAGATACTGCGGCGCCGGCGGATGCGCGTCCGGATCACGGCCCGCCGCTATTCGTGCAAGCACAACCGGATCGGCATGCGCTGCTTCAAGGATGCTCAGGCCCGGTCGCGCGAGCAATCCTGCGGCGGGGCCATGAATCGAGGCCCCTTCGGGCGCCAGCGCGCGCGCCTCGTCGATGGTGAAACGCCCCGGCGGAACGCGCGCGTCGCCCCCGTCGTACAGGGCGAAAAACACATCGGCCGCCGATCCCACCGCGCCGCCGCGCAGCCCGCCGCCTTCACCCGCAAGCGCCTCCAGCGTCGACACGCCCACGCACGGCTTGCCGAGCGCGAGCGCCAGACCGCGCGCGAACGAGAGGCCCACCCGCACGCCGGTGAACGAGCCCGGACCGACGGTCACGGCGATGCGATCGACCGCATCGAACGCAACACCAGCGCCCCGCATCAGCTCCTCGACGAGCGGCGCAAGCCGTTCAGCGTGGCCACGCTCCATCGGCTCCGACATCGCAGCGACCGCCGTTCCGTCGCGGACAAGCGCCGCCGAGCATGCGGCCAGTGCAGTATCTATCGCGAGAACGATCACGCCGTCAGATCACCTGCTCCACCGCGCGCACTTCCGGCACGTAGTGGCGCAGCATGTTCTGTATCCCCTGCTTCAGCGTCATGGTGGAACTCGGGCAGCCCGCGCAGGCGCCCTTCATGTGCAGCTTCACGACGCCCGCGTCGTGGTCCCAGGAGTGGAACGTGATGTCGCCGCCGTCCTGCGCCACGGCCGGGCGCACGCGCGTGTCGATCAGTTCCTTGATCTGGTCTACGATTTCCGCAGCTTCACCCTCGTAGACGCGATCGTCAGCCTCCGACGCGTCAGCGACGGCTGACGCCGCGTCCAGAAGCACCGGCCGGTTGGCGACGAAGTGCTCCATGATCGCGCCGAGCACGAAGGGCTTCAGGTGCGCCCAATCCGCATCGTCGGTTTTTGTCACGGAAACGAATTCGTCGCCCAGATAGACCCGCGTCACGCCCTCGGTCGCGAAGATCGCCACGGCAAGCGGCGAAGCGTCCGCCACATCGGCGGAGGCGAAATCCCGTCCGTTCCTGCCGAGCTTGCTGGAGCCGAGCACGTCGCGACCCGGCAGGAACTTGAGCGTGTTCGGATTGGGGGTGGATTCAGTCTGGATGAACACGTGGGGGCTCCGGCAATACCTGAGCAAAGTACTTGGTATTCCGCGGCGGCGCGGTCAAGCTGCCGGTCAAGCTGCCGGTCAAGTGTTCAGGCGTCCGGAGCGCCCGTCTCCGGCACGGCGAGCGCCCTGGCTTCTTCCCGTGACAAGGATCCGGGCACAACAAGAACAGGCACCGGCCGGCCGCCGAGCCCCTGCCCCTTCCCCAATGACGAAACGAGCGGTCCCGGGCCGTCCCGACCGACCCCTGCGGCGAGCACGATGATCCGGACATCGCGATCCTCGTCGACCAGTCGACGCAGCTCAGCGCGCAACTCGCCCTCCCGGATGACGATCTCCGGCTGGACGCCGGTATCGGCCCAGACCTCGGCCGCGAGCCGTTCCGCCTGCGCCTCGGCAGCCTCGATGGCCTCGGCCCGCATTTCCTCCCCGACGCTCACCCAGTGGGCGTTGTCCGTGACGGTATCGACGATGCGCAGGATGAGCAGCGCGGCGTTCGTGGCCTTCACCCGATGCGCCGCATAGGCGATGGCGGCCGCGAACTCGGCGCTGTCATCCGCGATGACCAGAAATTTGAAGCCGCGAGCCGCCATAATGGCGAAGGGTCTCGCGAAACAGCGATTCCCACAAGTACGAGCTCAGGGAGCCGCAACGGCAGGCTTGCGCGCAGCGAGCGCCAGCGCCCGGGCGCCCGCCGCAGCGCGCGCGAACTCGGCGGCCTGGTCTTCCAGATGGGCCGGGGCCCAGGGCGCACGATCGCCCCCGTTGAAGAGGAAGAGCGGCTGACGTTCCGCCGCCGCCGCGAGCGCATCCAGCGGAATCGCGGCCTCGACGACCGTCGCTTCCGCAATTTCGGGGAAATCCGCGAGCGCGCCGCGCAGGAGCATCAGCCAGCCGAATGCGACGCCGCGGCCATGGGAGAACTGCGCCTGCGCCCCGGGGCCGACCATGCCGCCCGAATTGGCGCGCGCCGCCTCGCGAAGGGCCGCCTCTTCCGCCTCGCAGGCGACGGCGGCGGCGGCGGCGACTGCTGAAATGAACGTCGCGCCCGACCCGAGGCGGACGCGCCCTGCCGCAATGCGCGTGTTGAAGCGAACAAGCGCGTCCCGCCCGGCGGCGATGTCGCCCGCAGCAAGCGCATCGGACGCATCGCGCACCGCTGGATCATCGCCGCCCAGGGTGGCGGCGACTTTCACGAACGCGGTCGCCGCTTCCCGCGTTCCCGCGGCGATCCGTTCGCCGCGCAGGCGTCGCCCGTTGGGCAACAGGGGGATCTCCTCGGCGCCGGACGCCGCATCCTCCGCGACCGGCGCCAGCAATGCCGACGCCGCCGCCGCTGCGTGGGACCCGCCGCCATCGGCTGCGGCGGGGCGGTTCGTGTCCAGCGGGGCCTGGCTGTTGGCGGCGACGAGAAACGCATAGCCCGCCGCCAGAACCGACAGCGTCGCAACGAACGCAATCACCGTAGGCCTCAGTCTTCCTGTCGAGAGTCCGGGGCGGCTTTCCGCGACTGGCGCCTCGACCCAGACGATCGGGTCGTTGTCCGCGGAAGGCCGGAGTTGGCGACGGACGCGCCAGAACAGGCGCCGCAAGAGCTGGTCGATCTGCATGACAGGCCGGAAGCTCAGAATAGGCCGCGGGGCGCGACAGGCGGCGCGATTGGCATCGGCATCATCATGGGGGTGGCTTAACGTGCGCCGCGGGGCGCCGAAAGGGATTTTGGCCGCGGGGTCATCAGCTTGGCGCGCAACTGGACGGACCGGCGCGATCACGCCGGTCCGTCCATTGTGCGGCCCCCACACGGCCTACGGGTCTTGCGACCATGTAGACGTCTTAATGCTGCCGAAAGGGGCGGGCTCTAGTAATTATTGCCCATTCAGGACGGTTTGCGGACGGTTTTCTCCGGACGCTCGCTACGCGCCTTCCCGCTCGTCTTGTGCACCAGCTCGGCGGTGGTCTTGACCATGGCGCGGCGCTTGGCGTCGGCGATCTGGTTGTAGGCGGTGCTGGGACGGATATCGAGCGCCTGCGCCGCCTGGCGCAGTGTCAGGCCACGCGCGAGAAGATCGACGATATCGGCCTGGGCCGGCGTAATGGACGCCCCGATCGACTCCGGCTCCGCAAGCCTGCGCAGTTCGAGCGCCGTGAGGATGTACCGTTCCGCGGCGAACCGGGCCGCGTCCGCGACGTGTGGCGCCGGCTTCGCCAGAGAGCCGGTCAACGCACACGCCCAGATCGAACCGTCCGCCAGTCGTACGGGAGCCGTAAGCCCCTCGCCCACGCCATGTTCGCGCGCTTCGTCGAAGAGCATCTTCTCCTCGTGCGAAAGCCGTCTTTCCTGGGAAAACCTCGACCACCAGACCGCGTCACTGCTGTTGGCGATGTGATTGATCACTGCGTCATGACGGAAATAGCCGTTTTCCCGATAGCGGCTGCTCCATTCCCGGCTTGGTCTGCCCAGCACGACCTCCAGCGGACGCATCGCGCCGCGCACCGGGCTGAGGATGGGCGTCGCGGTCCACCGGTCAAAACCCCAATCCTCGATCAGACGGAAGAAGGCGGCGTCGAGCGTGGTCAGCGACTTGAGGTTGCGTGCGCCCTCAAGAAACCGAAAGACCTTGTCTGCGGCGGACTGCGACGGCATTCAGCGACTCCGGTGCGGGGCAGACACTAACGCCTCTGGCGACGGAACATAAGGCCTGAAGCCGCCGGGAATCGATCAAGCGCAACGCCAGCGCGCACAGCTTATCGGCGCCAGAGACCGACAATATCGCGAACCTGTGACATCATTGGCGCGGAAATCGCATCCGCCCGCGCGGCGCCGTCGCGCAGGATTTCGTCGAGCGCGGTGCGATCAACGAGAAGCCTGCGCATTTCGCCGGCGATCGGCGCGAGCTTCTGGGCCGCGATGTCGGCCAGCGCCGGCTTGAAGGCGCCGAAGCCCTTCCCGCCCCACTCCCCCAGAACCTGATCGACGCTCAGATCGGCGAGCGCCGCGTAGATTCCGACGAGATTTTCCACCTCCGGGCGCCCCTTCAGGCCCTCGGCGGTCTCCGGCAAGGGCAGCGGATCGGTCGTGGCGCGCTTGAACTTGTTGGCGATGGCGTCGGCGTCGTCGGTCAGGTTGATGCGGCTCTGGTCGGACGGATCGGACTTCGACATCTTCTTCGATCCGTCGCGCAGGGACATGATGCGCGCGCCCGGCCCCTGGATCAGCGGCTCGGGCAGCGGGAAGAAGTTCGGTGCGTTGTAGTCGCTGTTGAATCGCGCGGCGATGTCGCGGCTCAGCTCGAGGTGCTGTTTCTGGTCCTCGCCGACCGGCACATGCGTGGCCTTGTAGGCGAGAATGTCGGCCGCCTGCAGCACGGGATAGTCGAACAGGCCGACGGACATGCGCTCGGCGTTCTTGCCGGCCTTGTCCTTGAACTGCGTCATGCGCTCAAGCCAGCCCATGCGCGCGACGCAATTGAAAATCCACGCCAGTTCTGCATGTGCCGGGACCGCAGATTGAACGAAGATTATCGCCTTCTTCGGATCGACGCCGGCGGCGATGTAGGCGGCGGCGACCTCGCGGCATTGCTGCTGCAGCGCCTTCGGATCGTGTTCGATGGTGATCGCGTGCAGGTCGACGACGCAATAGATGCACTCGTGCTCGTGCTGGAGGCGCACGAACTTCACGAGCGCGCCGAGATAGTTGCCGAGGTGCAGGCCGCCGGTCGGCTGCATGCCGGAGAAAACGCGGGACGGCCCGGCGTATGCGGGCATAGGGGCGGTTGTCATGGGAAACTCCTGAGGCGGTGCGTGTGCGAAGGGCCGCTCCCCCGAACAAGTCCTTAGGGGAGCGTCAGAGCAGGGCGGTCAGGCCCGCCATCGTCCGATGCACTGTGCACTCATGTCTCAATCTCCGGGAGCGGCTTCTATCAGCCGTCCAGACCGCCCGGCAAGCCGCCTCCCCCACCTGGCTCCCGCCGCAGCGCCGCCCGCATCTCGCGCGCCGTCACGGCGCCGGTGGCCAGCACCGCTGCACCGTAGACGCCCGCGCCGACGAGGCACGCGACGATCACCGCGGCTTCCTTCCAGATGAACACCTGCGCCAGCGTCGGATAGAAGTAGGCCATCACGCCCAGCACGGACGCCATGACGGCCGTCGCGATGGCGAGACGCACAAGGCGGCTGCGCAGCGCCGGTCCCACGCGCCACGTGCCTTCCCGCGCCAGCGTGCCCGACAGCAGCGCCACGTTCACCCACGCGCCGATGCTGGTGGCGATCGCCAGGCCGACCACGCCGTCCCAGCCGATCCGCTTGAATCCGAAGAACAGCGCCGCGCCCAGCACGACCGTCACGGCGACAGTCGCGAACGCGTAGCGCATGGGACGGCGCGTATCCTGCCGCGCGAAGAACGGCGGCGTCAGCACTTTCGCCAGCACAAACGCCGGCACGCCCCAGCCGAAATGGCGCAGCACCTCCGCGGTCCGGCGCGCATCGTCGCTGGTGAAGACGCCGCGCGTGACAGTGGCGTCGATGATGAAGAACGGCATCACGATGAGCGCCGCCGCCGCCGGGATCGTGAACGCCATGGCGAGACCGAGGCCGTCGTCGAGCGTGGTCTGTGCGCCGTCGTGGTCGTTGGCGACGAACGCCTTCGTCAGGCGCGGCACCAGCGCCAGACCCACCGCCACGCCGACGAGACCCAGCGGCAGCTGATACAGGCGGTCGGCGTTGTAGAGCACCGACCGCGCGCCCGCGTCGGAGCCCGTGAGGATCTGGCTGACCAGCGAATTGATCTGCGTTGCGCCGCCCGCGAGCGCGCCGGGAACGGCGAGCACGAGCACGCGTTTCACGGTATCCGTCAGACCCGGAAACCCGAAGCGCAGCGATACGCCGAGCCGCCACACGCCCCACCACAGCAGCCCCGCCTGCAGGACGCCGGCGACCGTCACCGCAACGGCTGCGCCGATCAGCGCGGCTTCGCGATCCTCGATTAGCACCAGCGGCGCGATGGTGCAGACGTTGAGCAGGATCGGCACGCCCGCCGACAGCGCAAAGCGCCCCGACGTGTTGAGCACGCCCGACAGCAGCGACGCGAGCGTCATGCACGCGAGGTAAGGCATGGTGAGCTGCGTCACGAGCGTGGCGAGCTGCATCATCTCCTTGTCCGCCGCGTAGGCCGACAGGAGCACCGGCATGATCCACGTCATCGCGATCTGCGCGGCGATGCAAAACGCAATCACCACGGCGAGCAGGAAGGACATCGTCTGCGACGCGATCTTCGCGGCGGCCTCCTCCCCCTCCTCCGCGCGGACCTTGCCGTAGATCGGCACGAACGCCTGCGCGAAGGCGCCTTCGGCGAACAGGCGCCGGAACAGGTTCGGGAACATCAGCGCCGTTGCGAACGCGTCCATCATCGGTCCCTGGCCGAAGCGCGCATTGAGCGCGAGGTCGCGCGCGAACCCCAGCAGTCGGCTGCCGAGCGTCATGAACGTCTGGACGAAGGTGTTGCGGGCGAGACTCATGGGCGACGCGATAGAGGAGTTTGAGGGGGAGCGGAATTGGGGGGGGGTGCTCGGTGTTGGCGAGTAGGACCGCCGGCGCCCTCGCCGGCATACGGTGCTGAAACGGGCGACAGCCTGACGGGACGATCCACCTTGCCGGCGAGGGCGCCGGCGGTCCTACTCGCCAACACCTTCATCCGCACGGAACATCGGTTCCTGCGGGTTCGCTCAGTCAGTGTGCTCTCCAACGGAGAGCCTTCTTGTTTCCGCTCTCCTTGATGGAGAGCCGGGGACGCGGGCTGGGCCCACGGTAGAAAAAAGTAGAGAGAATGCGAGCTTTCACCCGCGTCCCCGCAATCGTTTTCCGCAAGCATGGCCACGGGGTGGTTCCTCACACCCTTGGGCCAGTGGGCCTGCGACGTGCGGGGCGTGTCTGTTCCACACGCTCCCGGACCCTCACGACTTCCGCCGGGACGTACGTCCCGGCCCGTGAGCTATCCACGCTCGATCACGTGGCATCCGCGCCGTTGAACAGGTGTACCGGCTGCCCTCCCGCGGATGCGATGAAAGGAGTTTAGATCGGCCGGCATTCCGGTCGGATAGATTCATGTGCGTTTGTTGGCGGCCAAGGGCCGGAGCGCCGAAAGCTGCGGTGACGCGGGGAATCTGTCCCCCTGTTCGGCCCTACCGCCCGGTGCTCGCCGGCGCGACCGCCAGACTTCTTCGGGCGGGATCGGCCGGCGCGTCAGGTTCGTTCTCGCGCAGCGCGTCTGTCAGGCGCGTCTGCAGCAACGCGATGCGCGCCGGGTCCGTCACCTGCGCGCCATCATGCTCGGTGACATAGAAAACGTCCGCCACGCGCTCCCCGTAGGCGTCGATGTGGGCGGATGTGATCGACACTTTCGCGTCCGCCAACACCTGCGCCAGCGCCGCGAGCAGCCCGGGCCGATCACGGCCGGAAACCTCGACCACCGTCGCCTCGCGGGAGAGGTCGTTGTCGATCCGCGCCCAGGGCTCGATAGCGAAGGCCGCAGCGCGGCGCTGCACGGGCCTTCGCGCGAGCGTCGCCTGCGGCGCGCCCCCGGCGGCGGCCTTCACCCGCGTCACGAGCCGTTGCAGCACGTGCGGATCGGACGCGCCGAACGGGGCGCCTTCCGCATCGAGCAGCGAGAACACGTCGAACGCCTGACCGTCGCGGGTCGTGTGCACGCGCGCGTCCGAAACGTCGGCGCCGCCCGCCGCGAGCGACGCTGCAAGCGACGCAAAAAGACCGGGCCTGTCCTGCGCATGCACGAGGAGTTCGGTCACGCCCCGGTTCGGCATCGCGCGCGCAACCACGTGGACGCCATCCGCCTCGCCGCCGGCGGACAGGAACGTGGACGCCGCCTCCACATGCCAGCGCAGCGCCTCGCGATCGAAGGAGAGCCAGTAGGCGTCGTCCAGCGTGTCGAGCCATTGCACGAGGCGCGGCACGGGCTTCATCGTCGCGACAAGTTCCGTCTTGATCTCGAACGCCTGGTCGGCGAGCCGCTCGCGGACGCCGACCTCGTCGGTGCGTCCGCCGTGGAACGCCGCCTCCGCAAGACGATACAGGTCGCGCAAAAGCTGACCCTTCCAGCCGTTCCACACGCCCGGTCCCACGGCGCGGATGTCGGCGATGGTCAGCACGAGCAACAGCCGCAGGCGTTCGAGCGTGCCGACGATTTCCGCAAAGCTCGCCACAGTGCGCGGATCGCCGATGTCACGCTTCTGCGCCACGTCGCTCATCAGCAGGTGATGGCGCACCAGCCAGCCGACGAGTTCGACCTCCTCGCGCGGCATGCCGAGGCGCGCGCAGGCCGCCATCGCGGTCTTCTCGCCTTCTTCCTGCTGGTCGCCGATGCCCTTGCCGGTGTCGTGCAGCAGCATCGCCATGTAAAGCGCGCGACGATTGACGATCTTCGGGAAAATCGCCGTCGCCAGCGGATGTTCCGTCGCGCAGCGCCCCTTCTCGATGTCGCTGATCACTTCTACGGCGCGCAGCGTGTGCTCGTCGACCGTGTAGTGGTGATACATGTTGAACTGCATCTGCGCGACGATGCGTCCGAACTCGGGCAGGAAGCGCCCCAGCACGCCGGCTTCGTTCATCAGGCGCAAGGTGGCGGCCGGGCTGTTGGGCGAGGCGGCGATCTGAAGAAACAGGAGCTGCGCGTCGGGATCTTCCCGCACGGCCGGCGTGATGCGTTTCAGCCGCCGCGTGATCTCCGCAAGGGCATCGGGATGAAGATCAAGATCGCGAGCATCCGCGACGCGGAAAATACGGAGCAGGTTGACGGGATCGTTGTCGAATATCTGCGGCGTTTCGGCCGTCAACCGCCCCGACTCCACCCTGAAGCCGTCAGCCGCCACCCTCGGGCGCGACATGCCATTTGAAATGAAGCGCGACAGCCCGGTCGGCTTCTTCTTTGCATCATCGGCTTCAAGCTTTGCCGACATGATCCGTGTGAGCGTGCCGACATCCTTGGCGGCGAGGAAATAGCGCTTCATGAAGCGCTCGACGGCCGGCACGCCGTTGCGCTCGCCGAAACCGAGCCGTCGCGCCAGTTCCGGCTGCACGTCGAATGTCAGACGTTCCTCCGGCCGGCCCGTCAGGAAATGCAGATGGCAACGCACGCGCCAGAAAAATTCCGACGCCCGCATGCCGAGCGCAATCTCCTCGCGCGTGAAGATGCCCGTGGGCATGTACGCGAACGGATCGACCCAGCCGTGGCGATGACGCTGGATCCAGAACAGCGTGTGCAGATCGCGCAGGCCGCCCTTTCCCTCCTTGATGTTGGGCTCGACGAGATACCGCGACGCGCCTGCGCGGGTGTGGCGCTCGTCGCGCTCCTTGAGCTTTGCGGCCACGAACGCGCGGTGGCCGGGATCCAGGACTTCCTTGCGATACCGCACGACAAAAGTATCGAACAACTCGCGGTCGCCGGCGAGAAAGCGCGCCTCAAGCAGCGCCGTCTGCACGGTGTGATCTTCCCTGGCGAGCCGCATGCATTCATCGAGCGTGCGCGAGGCATGACCTACCTTCAGGCTCATGTCCCAGAGCATGTAGAGCATGAACTCGGTCACGCTCTCCGACCACGGCGTCTCCTTGTAGGACCGCAGGAACAGGAGATCGATGTCCGACGACGGCGCCATCTGGCCCCGCCCGTAGCCGCCGACCGCGACAACCGCGAAGCGTTCGCCCTCGGTCGGGTTGCGGGCGCGGAACACGTGCGTGGTCGTGAAGTCGTAGAGTGCGGTGATGACCTCATCGGCGACCTGGCACAGGAGCGCCGCTGTCTCATGCCCGCCCGCGCCGTCGCCCAGCCGGTCCTTGGCGATCATGCGCCCCCGGAACAGCGCGCCGTGCAACAGGTCGAGCGCCCGGGCCCGGGCGGCGCTTTCCTCGCCGATGTGGCCCAACGCAGCGGCTGTGAGCTGCGATCGCAGCTTCACGCCGTCGACGACGTCTTCGATCCGGGCGGGTGGCAGGCGTTGGGGCATCGGGATGTCGTGATCCGGGCGATTGGCGCCTCTGGACTATGCAACGTGTCGCACGCCGTGTCGTTAGCGTCGCGAGTCATTGGCATGACGCAAAGACGCCCTATTTAAGGAGCCTAGGGTTCGCGTCCCGCGAGAATTCGCGGCGCCGAGTGGCGGTGCGCCCTCCGGACGGCATTTCAAGGCGGGCATGGCCATGGTCGGAAGCAACGGGCGCAAGGGCAAGATCACTCCGGTGGACGAGGATTACATGCGTCGTCAGGCCGAGCTGCACGCCACGATGACCGAAGATCGTCAGGTCCGCGCCTACCTCCGCCGCGAACGCTCTTCCGCCTACTGGTTCGCCGCGACCAAATGGGGGATCCTGGGTCTTGTGGCCGGAATCATCTTCGGCGGCGTGGGCATGTACTACGCGTCGATGTCGACCATCGACATGGCCCAGGACGCCATTTCCAAGGGCGAGATGATCGCCAATTTCCGTCGCGAACAGGCGCAGCCGACGCCCTCGCCCACCCAGCCGACGCCGTAACCGCTACTTCAGCAGGCCCTTCAGACGGTACACGAGGTCCAGCGCCTCGCGCGGGCTCAGGCTGTCGGGCGAGACCTCCGCCAGCGCCGCCTCCACCGCCGACGTCTCGGGTTCTTCGGCGACGCCCGCGAACAGCGGCATCGCCTCCATGAAGTCGACAGGCTTGCCGCCCTTGCCTGATTCCAGCCGTCCGAGCACCGCGCGAGCGCGGTCGACGGCGCTTTTCGGCAGGCCCGCGAGCTTGGCCACCTGGATGCCATAGCTGCGGTCCGCCGGGCCGGGCGCGACCTCGTGCAGGAACACGAGATCGCCCTTGAATTCCTTCGCGCGCAGATTCGCATTCGCGCCGCCGCTCAGACGATCCGCGAGCGCCGTGAGCTCGTGGTAATGCGTGGCGAAGACGGCGCGTGAGCGGTTCACGTCATGCAGATGCTCCGCGCATGCCCAGGCGATGGCGAGGCCGTCGTAGGTCGCTGTGCCGCGACCGATTTCATCGAGGATGACCAGCGCACGCGGCCCCGCCTGGTGCAGGATCGCGGCGGTTTCCACCATCTCGGTCATGAACGTCGAGCGCCCGCGCGCGAGATCGTCCGAGGCGCCGACACGTGAGAAGACGCGATCCGCGACACCTAGCCGCAAGCGCCGCGCCGGCACGAAAAATCCCGCCTGCGCGAGAATCGCCAGCAGCGCCGTCTGGCGCAGGAACGTGCTCTTGCCCGCCATGTTCGGCCCGGTGACGATCATCAGCCGCGCGCCCGCCTGCGCGTCGCCGTCGAGGCGGCAATCGTTCGGCGTGAAGCCCTGCCCCTGCTTGCGCAACGCCTGCTCCACGACAGGATGGCGACCGCCTTCGGCGAGCAGCGCACACGTCTCGTCGATCTCGGGGCGCACGGCGTCCCACTCGATGGCCCATTCCGCCGACGCCGAAGCGACATCCAGCAACGCAATCGCCTCGGCTGCGGCGCGGATCGGTTCTGCGAGTGCGGACGCCCGCGCGGCGAAGGCGCGGAAAAGTTCAAGCTCGCGGCCCAGCGCCTCCTCGCCCGCCCGCGCGATGCGTGCGTCGAGGTCGGCGAGTTCCGTGGTGGTGAAGCGTGTGCTCGTCGCCGTCGTCTGGCGATGGATGAAGCGGCCCACATGCGGCTCGCGCGCGAGCGTCTCGGCCTGCTTCGACGTGGCGTCGATGTGATAGCCGAGCACGTTGTTGTGCCGCACCTTCAACGGCAGGCCGGTTTCGTCCGCGTAGGTCTGCTGCAATCCCGCCACCACGCGGCGACTGTCGTCGCGCAGGCTGCGCGCCGCGTCGAGCGCATCATCGCAGCCCGGCGCGATGAAACCACCGTCGCGCGCGAGCAGCGAGAGTTCAGGTCCGAGCATGACGGCGAGATCGTCAGCGAGGCCCTTCAACTCCGCTCGGCCCCGACGAAAGTCGGGGGCCATTTGTGGTGCATTTGCGGGCGGCAATAGACCCCGACTTTCGTCGGGGCCGAGCAGGAGAGAGGCGCAAGCGCCGAGCACCTTTTTCGGCGCGTTTTCCCCTGACGCCGCCCGCGCCGCTGTTTCGCCGGCGTGCAACCCATCCCGCAGCGCGCCGAGATCACGCGGGCCGCCGCGTCCGAGCGCGAGCCGCTGCAGTGCGCGCGCCAGATCGCCGCCACCGCGCAGGGCCGCACGCACGCCCTCGCGCCGGTCGCGATCGAGAAACCAGTGCACCGCATCGAGCCGCGCGTTGATCGCGACCACATCCGTCAGCGGCCGCGCCAGCCGTTCCGCCAGCATACGGCCGCCCGCGGACGTCACCGTGCGATCGAGCGCATGCGTCAGCGAGCCTTCGCGCTGTCCACGTTGCGTCCGTTCAATTTCCAGCGAAGCGCGCGTCGCAGGGTCGATCGCCAT
The DNA here is from genome assembly GCA_009773335.1 of Caulobacteraceae bacterium. Taxonomy (GTDB): domain Bacteria; phylum Pseudomonadota; class Alphaproteobacteria; order Caulobacterales; family Aquidulcibacteraceae; genus VFBF01. Next base: position 38,656 of record WRPF01000011.1, on the reverse strand, counting down.
GAAGGCCGCGCCTTCGATGCGCCGCGGCGCCGACAGGCGCGGCGCCGCGCCCGCCTGCGTCAGCTCCACATAGTCGAGCAAAAGCCCCATCGCCGCGAGTTCCTCGGCGGCGAAATCGCCGAAGGCTTCCAGGGTCGCGACCTCGAACACCGCCTTCAGCCGCCGCTCGCCCGCGCGCGGATCGGCCTTCGGGCCGGGCCGCAGCGTCAGCGCCGCACCGCTCGCTTCGACGAGACCCGCACCGCGCGCGCTCTCGGAATCCGCGATCAGCAACTCCGCCGGCTGCAGCGCGGCCAGCTCCTCCCCCGCCGCGCTCGCGCGGATCGGGCGTACGACGAAGGCGCCGGTGGACACGTCCGCCCACGCGAGCGCCGCGCGATCTCCCGCGAAAGCCATCGCCGCGAGGATATTGGCCGCGCGGGATTCAAGCAGGCTGTCCTCGGTGATGGTGCCGGGCGTCACCACGCGCGTGACCTCGCGGCGCACGATGGATTTCGAGCCGCGCTTCTTTGCTTCCGCCGGGTCTTCCATCTGCTCGCAGACGGCGACGCGGAACCCGTGACGGATCAGCTTCTGGAGATAGCCGTCGGCGGCATGGACCGGCACGCCGGCCATCGGGATGTCCTCGCCCTTGTGATGGCCGCGCTTGGTGAGCGTGATGCCGAGCACGCCGGCGGCCTTCTCGGCGTCCTCGAAGAACAGCTCGTAGAAATCGCCCATGCGGAAGAAGACGATCGCGTCCGGGTGCGCATCCTTGGCCGCGAAGAACTGCGCCATGAACGGCGTCACGTGCTCGGGCCGGGCTACGTTTTCTGGGCCGGCGTTCTGCGGCGGCGGGGTATCGGCGGAATCAGCCATGCGCCGACATTAGCGGCTCGACGGCGTTCCGGCGACAAATCGACTGGACGCGAGCGGCCCGATTGACCCGACCCCCTGCCCGGTTACGGTGCGGCCCGACTGATTTCCCCACACCACAGGCCCCGAATGACCGAACAGAAGCGCACCTTCACCGACGAAGAGGCGCTGGCGTTCCACCGCCAGCACCCGCCCGGCAAGATCTCCATCACCGCAACCAAGCCGATGGCGACGCAGCGGGACCTCTCGCTCGCCTATTCGCCGGGCGTCGCGGTGCCGGTGAAGGCGATCGCGGAAAACCCCGACCTCGCCTACGACTACACCGCCAAGGGCAACCTGGTGGCGGTGATCTCCAACGGCACGGCAATCCTCGGCCTCGGCAATCTCGGCGCACTGGCGTCGAAGCCGGTGATGGAAGGCAAGGCGGTGCTCTTCAAGCGCTTCGCCGACGTCGACGCCATCGACATCGAGGTGTTCACGGAAGACCCCGAAGATCTCATCCGCACCGTGCGCAACATCGGGCGCACCTTCGGCGGCATCAATCTGGAGGACATCAAGGCGCCGGAGTGCTTCGTCATCGAGAGCCGTCTGCGCGACGAGCTCGACATCCCCGTGTTCCACGACGACCAGCACGGCACCGCGATCATCGCGGCGGCCGGCCTGCTCAATGCGTGCGAAGTCACTGGCCGGGCGCTGAAGGATCTGAAAGTCGTCGTCAACGGGGCGGGCGCGGCAGGCCTTTCCTGCGCGGGCCTCATCAAGCGGCTCGGCGTGCCGCACGACAACGTCATCATGTGCGACTCCAAGGGCGTGGTGTATCTCGGCCGCAAGGAAGGCATGGACCAGTTCAAGTCCGCCTTTGCGGTGAAAACCGATCTGCGCACGCTGGAAGAAGCGCTTGTCGGCGCGGACTGCTTCCTCGGCCTCTCGGTCGCGGGCGCGGTGAGCCAGAAGATGGTCAAGTCGATGGCGAAAAAGCCGATCATCTTCGCGATGGCCAATCCCGATCCGGAGATCACGCCGGAAGAGGTGCTCGCGGTGCGCAAGGACGCCATCATCGCCACCGGCCGCAGCGACTATCCCAACCAGGTCAACAACGTCCTCGGCTTCCCGTACATCTTCCGCGGCGCCCTCGACGTGCGTGCGCGCACGATCAACGAGGAGATGAAGGTCGCAGCGGCGCGCGCGATCGCGGCGCTCGCGAAGGAAGACGTGCCGGACGAAGTGGCCGCCGCCTATCAGGGCAAGCAGCTCAAGTTCGGCCCGGAATACATCATCCCGAGCCCGTTCGACCCGCGCCTCATCTCCACCGTGCCGCCCTACGTGGCGCAGGCGGCGATGGACACCGGCGTCGCGCGCAAGCCGATCGCCGACATGGACGCCTACCGCGCCTCGCTCGCGCAACGGCTCGATCCGACGGCCGCGCTCATGCAGCGGGTGCAGGACGCGGTGCGCGCCAATCCGAAGCGCATCGTTTTCGCGGAAGGCGAGGAGCCGAGCGTGATCCGCGCGGCCTATGCGTTCCAGGAACTCGGCATGGGCACGGCCATCCTCATCGGTCGTGAAGAACTCGTCGCGCGCAACAAGGTGCTCGTCGGCGTGCCGGAGGATGCGAAACTCGAAGTCGTCAACGCGCGGCTTTCCGATCAGAGTCCCGCCTATACGGAAACGCTCTACGTGCGCGGGCAACGGTTCGGCCTGCTGCACCGCGACGCGCAGCGCCTCGTCAACCAGGACCGCAACGTCTTCGGCGCGGCGATGGTCGCGGCGGGCCACGCCGACGGCATGGTCACGGGCGTCACGCGCAACTTCGCCTCCGCGCTTGATGACGTGCGCCGCGTGGTCGATCCGCAGCGCGGCGCCAAGGTGATGGGCATGTCCATCGTGCTGTCGAAGGGCCGCACGCTGTTCATCGCCGACACCAACGTCACCGAATTCCCCACGCCAGAGGATCTCGCGCAGTTCGCCATCCAGACGGCGCGGGTGGCGCGCGGCTTCGGCGTCACACCGCGGGTGGCGTTTCTCTCGCACTCAACGTTCGGCAACCCCCGCCTCGACCGCGCCGAGAAGGTTCGCCACGCGGTCTCCATTCTCGACCAGCGCGAGAACGTCGACTTCGAGTACGACGGCGAGATGAGCCCGGAAGTGGCGCTCAATCCCGATGCGCGCCGCCTCTATCCGTTCAACCGCCTCACCGATTCGGCCAACGTGCTGATCATGCCGGCGATGCACTCGGCGTCGATCTCGACGAAACTGCTCGGCTCACTGGGCGGCGCGACGGTGATCGGGCCCCTGCTCATCGGCCTCGAACTGCCGATCCAGATCGCCCCGCTCGGCGCGGCGGTGAGCGATATCGTCGCCTACGCGACGCTGGCGGCGTTCGATGTCAGCACCAAGGGCTCGCCTAAACCGGCAGGCTGAGAATGGGCCGGACCCACGTCACGTTGCGCGCAGGATAGGCGAGGCCGACCTCGATGGCGCCCATGCGGCGGTAGAAGTCCCGCGCCGGCGGGTGCGAGACGATCTTCACCGCCGCGACGCCGCGCGCCTTCGCAAGCGCGCGCATGTGCTCGAACAGGAGCCGCCCCACGCCCCGCCCCTGCTCGCTGTCGGCCACGAACATGAGATCGAGTTCGGGCTCCGGCTCAAGCACGAGGCTGTAGAAGCCAAGCGCGTCCGCGCCGTCCGTCGCCAGCCACGTTTCCTCCTGCACCACCTGCGAGAGCGGAACCTCGTAGCCGTCGAGCATGGCGCGATAGACGCCGTCGTAGGCAGAGGAGCCCTGCACGATGGCGTTGATGACCTCGTGATCGACCGCCGTCGCACGGCGAATGGAAATCACGTAGCGGCTTGTGGCGCGGCCTTCGCGCGGCTCTGGCGCCACCACTCCACCAGACAGAGCGCGACAGCCAGCATCCCCACCCATGCCGCGAAGGTGAACACGTTGGCGAACTGCCCCGCCTGCGCCTGAATGCCCGCATCCTTCACGGCGTCCACGTAGTCGCCGATGCGTGGGCGGAAGATGACTCCGATCAGCAGCGCGAGCGATGAGAGCAGCGCGTACTGCACGGCGGCGTAGCGCTTGTTCACGATCGAGGAGAGCCACGCGATGTGCACGGCGCTGGCGAAACCGCCGGCGAGGTTTTCCATCAGGATCGCCGCCGTCAGCCGGTTGAGGCTCGCGCCGAGCGTCACCTTGTCGAAGATCGTGGCGCCTGCGCTCTGCGTCGCATGCACGAAGCCGCCCAGCGCCCAGTTGAAGAAGCCGCCAAGCCCCGTGGCTTGCAGGAAGCCATCCATCCAGACGCCGCCATGCGCGAGATCGACGTAGAGCAGGTTCGTGATCGCAGCGAGCAGCGCGCCGATGACCAGCGCCGGCATGCGCCCGAGCATCGCGATGCCGAGGCCGCCAAGCGCAATCCCGCCCATCGTCGCAAACACGCCCACCATCTTCGACGCGACCGCCACGTCCGAGTTCGTGTTGCCGAGGATCTTGATATAGAACGGCTGCGCGAACGAGCCCCAGATCGAATCCGCGATGCGGTACGTCATCGCCAGCGCGAGAATCGGCAGCGCCCAGATCGCATAGCGCTTCACCACATCCGCCAGCGGCGCGAGCACGCGCTCGAACAGCGTGTCGATGAAGGTGTTCGCGCCCGCCTGCTGCTCCAGCGCGCCCGGCTTGCGCGCGAGCCAGAACGACAGCGCAAGCGGCGCGCCGATGGTGATGAGAAGAATCGCGATCGTGCCGATGTCGCGGATCTTGCCGCGCTGGAGCAGGACTTCCGATGCGTTCGGCCCCGGATCGCCGAGCGAATAGAACATGAAGCCGAGCAGCGCCGCGCCCGAAAGCGCCCAGCCGATGGCGACAGGAATGACGGCGCGACGGCGCAGCGCGATGACTTCAGGGTCCGACGCCGTCGCAGCGGCACGCGGCGCAACCACCGCTTCCGGCGCGCTCAGCGTTGCGAACACCGTCAGGCCCATCACCACGGCGAGCCCGCCGAAAATCGGCGGCCAGCCCGCGGCGGGATCGGCGGTCGTCGCCCAGATGTCGGCGAGCAGCAGCGCGACCGCGCCCGCCACGATCGCGGCCATGCGATAGCCGAGCTGGTACTGCACGGAGATCTTGTCGAGCGCCTCGGGCGTCTGCGCCGTTTCGATGCGCCATGCGTCGATGACGATGTCCTGGCTCGCCGAAGCGAAGCCCGCGATCACCGCGAACAGTGCAAACAGCATGATGTTCGTGCGCGGATCGACCATCGACATCGCAAGAATGCACGCAACGATGACGACCTGGCACAACGCCATCCACGCCTTGCGTCGCCCGACCGTGCTGGCGAACGGCGGCACCAGCCAGTCGAACGCGGGCGCCCAGATAAACTTGAACGCGTAGAAGAGCCCGATCCACGACAGGATGCCAATCGCGCCGAACGAAAGCCCGGCGTTGGTGAACCACACGCCCACCGAGCCGATGAGCAGCGAATACGGCAGGCCGCTGGCGAAGCCGAGCGCCGTGGCGATCCATATCGCGCGCTTCGCAGGCGGCGCGGCGGCGACGGCGGCGTCAGTCATGGAGAAACTCCTTCAGCGCATCGGATCACAGCGCAGCCGAAATTGGCGCAATGACGTCCTTCCCCGAGAGGGGAAGGTGGCTGCGTGCAACGCACGCAGACGGATGGGGCGGCGGCTTGATCCATAAACACTGAGCTTACCTCCCCCTCAGTCGCGCCTGCGGCGCGCCAGCTCCCCCTCACGGGGGAGCACGGAACCGGTGGACACAGGGACAAGCCTGCTCAATCCGCGCAGAACGTGGCCGTCTTCGTCCCGCCCGTAAAGCGGGCGGCGACGGCGGCGAGCCGTTCGGGGTCGATAGGCTTGGTCACGAAATCGTCCATGCCGGCCTTGAGCGCGGCCACGCGTTCCTCCTCACCGGCGTCGGCGGTCAGCGCGATGATCGCGACCTCGCCCGCCTTGCCGGGCAGCGCGCGGATCTGGCGTGCGGCGGCGATGCCATCGAGGCGCGGCATGCGCAGGTCGAGCAGGATGAGATCGTAGCCGCCGAGGCGCGCCGCAGAGACCGCCTCTTCGCCGTCGCGGACCACGTCGACGCGGCAGCCCGAGCGCTGCAGCAGCGTTCGCGCGAGCAGCGCATTGACCGGATTGTCATCCGCCAGCAGCACGGACAGGCCGAGATTCAGCGCGGGCGCAGCGCGTTCGTCCTCCGCCCGCAGCGCCTCGCGCGGCTGGACATTGCGCCCTGCGGCGAGAAGGCGTGCGGCAAGGGATCGACGACGCAACGGCTTCAGCAGGTGATGTCCGAGACCGGCGGCGCGATACGCGTCGACCGCGTGGCGATCTTCCTGCGGCGCCATCAGCACCACCGGCGGACCGAGATTCAGGAACGACGAGGCATCGCCGCGCGCGACATCGTGATCGATCAGCAGGACGTCCGCTTCACCGAGTTCGGAGATCGCGAAGATGCGCCGCACCTGCCCGCCGAGCCCGCGGATCATGGCCATGACGGAATCGGCGAGCAGATCGCTCTCCGCCATCACGGTCACGCGCATGCGATCCAGATGCGAGAGATTTTCCCGCTCGGCGTTCGCCGCCGCCGCGAACGGCAGTTCGACCCAGAACGAAGCGCCCTCGCCGGGGCGGGACACGAGCCCCATGCGCCCGCGCATCGCTTCGACGAGCTTGCGCACGATGGCCAGACCCAGACCCGCGCCGCCGTAGAGGCGCGCGTGCGAGGCGTCGACTTGCCCGAAGGCTTCAAAAATCTCGCTCTGCTTGTCGGCCGGAATGCCGGGACCCGTGTCACGCACAGTGAGGCGCAGGCCCTTCGGCTGCGGAAGCACCTCGATGACGACTCCACCCTTCCCGGTGAACTTCACCGCGTTGCCCGCAAGGTTGAACAGGATCTGGCGCAGGCGGCCCTCGTCTCCCACCAGCCGCGCCGGGCATTGCGGATCGACGCGGGCGATGAGTTCGAGACCTTTTTCGCGTGCGCGCGGACTGAGCAGTTCGACGATCGCCTGCACGGTGTCTTCCGGATCGAACGCGACTTCCTCAAGCATCACGCGGCCGGATTCCAGACGTGAGAAGTCGAGAATGTCGGTGATGAGATGCAGCAGGTGTTCACCCGAGGTGCGGATGGCGGCGAGATACTCGCGACCGGACGCGTCGAGATCGCCCCGGCGCAGAAGCTCCGCCATGCCGAGAATGCCATTGAGCGGCGTGCGCAGTTCGTGCGTCAGCGTTGCAAACAGCAGCGTCTTGGCGCGGGCGGTTTCGGCGGCGGCCTTGGCGTGCTCGCTGACATCGCGCGCGGCGATGATGCGCGCGCCGTCCGGCGCCAGGCGTTCGCGCCATTCAAACTGGCGCCCATCCGGCGAGGGTGCGGCGAAGACGCGTTCGCCGTTGGCGAACGGCGGCGGCGTGACGCGGCCCCACGGCGCGCGATTTGGGCCGATATCCTGCCGGAACGCCGCGCGGAAGGCGGCGTTGGCGCCGCGCAGCGCGCCGTCGGCCTCAAGCACGGCCATCGGATCAGGCGCGTGCTCGAAAGCATCGTCTGAACCGGATGCGACGGAGAGCGGGCGGGAGGCGGACGGCATGACCCGCAGAGAACGCTAAAGCCGGTTAAGAAACGGTCGCCGGCCGCCTGAGGGTCGCCTCAGCGACGGAAGGTCCAGATGAGGCCCGCATAGTCCTCGTGCGCCGTGTAACCCAGCTGCGAAGGCTCCTCGCGCGCCACATAGGCCAGCGCCAGCTGCATGTCGTCCAGCGCGACGGAAACGCCCGCGGCCAGCTTGCCGATCTCGACGCGGTCTTCCTGGTACGACACCCGCCCATAGTTCGGACTCGCGTGCGAGAACGACCACGACAAGGCTTCGTCGTCATTGGCGACAAACAGCGAAAGATCGCGAACGACCGGCGTCTGCCAGTCCGGAACGAACGCCTCCGCGCGCGACCGCCACCGGCTGATGCGCGTGTGCGGCTGCGACGGCGCGTGCAGCGCAAAACCGCCCGAGGCGCCGAGCTGGCCCGCGAGGACTCGCGGCGCGCTGAGGTCCAGGGACAAACGCGTGAACGCCTCTTCAGCCGGGATCGGCGGCGTTTCGACCACGGCTTCCGTCGCCGGCGCGACGGTGTTGGGCTGGACTTCCACCCGTTGCGTGGTCTGCGGCGTGGCGCTCGAGGATATGTCGCAGGAAGATGCGGCGCCCAAAGATTCGGGGGCGTCCGCCGGCCGCAGCGGTGCGGCGAAGGCGGTATCGGCAGCGGTCAGGTAAAGGGAAAATGCGCCGACGAGCGACGCCGTCGTGACGACAGCGCGCAACCCGGGCCGCAGATTCAGGTCTGCGGTGCTTCCGGTCCGGTCCGGCGCCTTGGCGCGCCCGTGGCTTGCCATCGCCAGTCTCCACCACCACACTCGTCCCGGACTTGGTACCGCGACGATGGACGAGCGTCCAGCAGCCTCGCTGAGCGCCTTGATCCACAAGGAGAAATCTCCAGAGACCCAAGGCATTTTCCGGCCATGTCATTTCCCTGTCACGGAAATGGCGCGCCCTGATTCGGTTTCGTGGCCTGGCCGGATGCGCCGGAAACTGAGCGCTTCGGCGATGTGCATCCGGCGCACGCCGCCGCCGCCGTCCAGATCGGCGATGGTGCGCGCGACACGCAGGGTGCGGTGATAGGCGCGCGCAGACAGCGAGAGGCTCATCGCGGCCTTTGAAAGAAGCGCCTGCCCCGCCTCGTCAGGCGCAGCGATTGCTTCGAGGGTCTTCTGATCCACTGCGGCATTCAGGATTTCACCGCCCCCCGCGCGCTCGGTCTGCGCTGCACGCGCGGCCGCGACACGGGAAGCGACTTCGGCGGTGCCTTCAACGGGCGGCGGCAACGCGAGGTCGGCGGCGGTGACGGGCGGCACGTCGAGCTGGAGATCGATGCGGTCGAGCAGCGGACCCGACAGCCTGCCCTGATACTCCGCCGCGCAGCGCGGCCAGCGCCGGCACATCCCCGCCCCGCCGCCACAGCGACACGGATTCATGGCAGCAACCAACTGCACGCGTGCGGGATAGGTGATGTGATGGTTCGCACGCGCGACGACGACTTCGCCGGACTCGAGCGGCTGGCGCAACGCATCCAGCGTCTGCGGATTGAACTCCGGCAATTCGTCCAGGAACAGCACGCCGCGATGCGCGAGCGAGACCTCCCCCGGCCGCGCGCGGATACCCCCGCCCACGAGGGCCGCCATCGATGCGGAGTGGTGCGGCGCGCGGAACGGGCGCGCGCGCGTCAGGCGCCCACGCTGCAGCAGCCCGGCGACGCTCTGGATCATCGAGACTTCGAGCAGTTCTTCCGCCGTCAGCGGCGGCAGCACGCCTGCGAGCCGCTGCGCCAGCATCGATTTGCCCGAGCCGGGTGGACCGACGAGCAACAGATTATGCCCGCCTGCCGCAGCGATCTCGAGCGCGCGCTTGGCCTGTTCCTGGCCCTTCACGTCGCGCAGGTCGGCGACCGGAGGCGGCGCGGCGATCTCGCCGGGAACCGGCGGTTCGAGATGCGCGCCGCCGCGAAAGTGATTGATCAGCGCGATGAGGTTCGGCGCGGGGATCACGTCCCCGCCCGCCCATGCGGCTTCCGGCCCGCACGCTTCGGCGCAGATGATCGGCAGATCCATGCCGTGCGCGGCCATGGCGGCCGGCAGCACCCCCGGCGTCACAGCAAGGCTCGCGTCGAGGCCAAGCTCGCCGAACACGACGGCGTTCTCCACCGCATCCTTCGGGACGACGCCCATTTCCGCGAGCAGGGCGAGCGCGATCGGCAGATCATAATGCGCGCCGTCCTTCGGCAGATCCGCCGGCGCGAGATTGACGATGATGCGATCCCCCGGCACCGCGAGGCCGAGACTGGCGAACGCCGCGCGCACGCGTTCACGGCTTTCCGTCACCGCCTTGTCCGCGAGGCCCACGATCACGATGCCCGCGAGCCCGCCCGCAATCTGCACCTGCACATCGACCCGGCGCGCTTCCACACCGACGAAAGCCACCGTCACCGTCCGCGCCGCCACCCGCGCCTCCCCGCCCGAAAATCTTCCGACCGAACGCCCGGACCAGATGCCAGACCAAATGCCGGGCCGGGACCGTTACTCACATGCAACGACATTAAAACATTGCGCGAACATATTGGCAACACGCCAGAACGGCGGATATATCCCCTTGAAACATGTAGAACGTTGTGATACCACTACATCATGACGAAGCCGAAGCCCCCGACGTTCTCTGAGTTCGGCAAGCGCTTCCCTACGGAAGAGGCCTGCCTTGAGCATCTGATGCGCACCCGCTGGGGCCAAAAGCACCCCTGCGTGAAGTGTGGCCGGGAGGCGAAGTACTACCGGGTGAAGGGTCGCCGCTCCTACGAGTGCGAGTTCTGCGGCCATCAGGTCTATCCGACCGCCGGGACGCCTTTCGAGAACACCCGGACCCCGCTCAAGTCGTGGTTCCTCGTCATGTTCATGTTCTGCACGAGCCGGAACGGCGTGTCGGCGAAGGAGGTCCAGCGCACCCTTGGCGTGACCTACAAAACCGCTTGGCGCATGTGCAACCTGATCCGCCAGTACATGGGCTACGTGGACGGCGACGGCCCTGTGGGCGGCCCTGACGGCGACCGCGGCGCGGTCGAGATCGATGAGGCGTTTTTGGGCGGCTACGATCCGCGCCCCGGCCCCGGAGACAAGAAAGCGGTTCTCGGCATGGTCGAGCGCGGCGGCGAAGTCGTCGCCGTCTATGCGCCGGATCGCCGGAGCGCGGCGGTCATGAAGACGATCCGCTGGAACGTCGCGCCGTGCTCAACGATCTACACCGACGAAGCGGGCGTGTTCGGCGGCATCGGCTTCACCGACATGCGCTACACGCACAGCACGATCAATCACGCGAAGAAGGAATGGGTGCGCGGCGACACGCACACCAACACCATCGAATCCTTCTGGGCCAACCTCAAGCGCGGCATCAACGGGACGTACATCCACGTCTCTAGCCAGCATCTCCAGAAGTATCTGTGGGAGTTTGAGTATCGTCACAACATGCGTCACTCGCCGCATCTGATGCTGGACACTCTTCTTCTGGCGTTCCCGCGCCCGTGATCGGGGGCTTGGTCGCCATGGCGAAGAGTAGATGGTCGAAACGCTCTAGATTACTTGGATTTTGCACGCTGCGCCGCCTCTTGTTCGCGCCGAACAGCTTCGCGGCGATCTAGCTCGCGCACCATGTCTTCACGAAAGGCCGCGCGCGACTGTTCGATTGACTGACCGAGTGACATTCCCAATGAACCGCTAGCTTGGTTCGACGCCACGGTTCCAAAGTAGACCGTTATCAGAACGCCGAGCACTACGAGCGTCTGCAACGCCATCTCGACCCGAAGCCAGTTGTGCATGTGCTGGAGGTCGCGGTGAGTGGCGGGGCGGTTCATGTCCCCACCTCCGCCGCCGCCAGTAATCGGAGGCCGCTCAGGCGGAGCCGGAGGCGCCGCGTCACCGCCACCCTCCGCGATCCCCTCGCCATCTCCAGGCCGAAGCGGAACGGGGTCAACCATTGGGAGACCTTATGCCGAGCACAACAAGGTTGATGAGCTTGGTGTTTCCGCAGTTTGTGCAAAGAAGTGGCGACGACGGCATAGTGCTGCCGCCAAAGTGAAAGCCACCAATCTTCGTCACGATATCTGCACGCTGCATTGCCACCGGCGAGACAACCAGACGGCTCAACACCCAAGTGTTGCTTTGACCGCAAACCTCGCAGGTTAAGCTTGTGTAGCCCTTCTCGACCAACTTTTTGCCGACCTCGTTGTGCTCGAAGTCGGAAAGCTGATCCTGTACCGGAAATGCGTCGCTCATGTCGCTCAACATAGTCCCCCACTGACATGTATGGGAGCGTCTGAGCAGATTTAGTAGCGTTTTCTGTGTACATGTTCAACGGGGATATATCCGCAGAACGGCGTCTAGCTGTCCGAATGGAAAATTGCCGTGCTGTAATCGAGAGGTTATCGATGGCGACTCGATGCGACGCCGCGGCAGGCTTCGTCCGTTCCGGATGGATTCGACATGACCATGAAATCCCTCTTCGCCGGCGTCGCGGCCGCAACACTGCTGCTCTCGGCCTGCCAGCCCGCGCCCACCGCGAAGACCGACGAAGCGACGGTCGCGGCCGTCGCGGGCCAGGCGAGCACCGCCGCGACGATCACCGCCGTGACGGACGCCGGCTATCCCATGTTCGCCGTGACGGCGACGGTTCCCGGCCAGCCGGCGCCGCTTGAGCTCCTGCTGAACGCCGAGGAGGCCGATCTCGGCGGCGTCGAGCCGGCGTCGCTGGCCGGCAAGGCCGTGACGCTCGGCTACGCGAGCAAGGACGAGCCGTCGCTGGTCGATATCCGGGCGGAAGGACACTCGCTCCTCGGCACGGCGGCGCCGAAGTCGGACGATCCCGCATGGACCGTGGTCACGGGAACGCTGGGCGGCGCGGCGACGCCGACCGCAGGCGACCTGCCCGACACGATCGAAATCGCCGACGCGCAGGGCGTGAAGCACGCCTTCGACTATTTCATCACGCCCGAGATCGTCGCCGCCAACGGAAAGCAGGTGACCGGCTACTACGTGACCGGCACTGTGAACCGGGTCACATCCATCAAGCTCGCGGCGCAGTAGTAGCGGACGCACATCAGGAGTCCGGACACACATGTTGCATCGTTGGGCGTTGGCTATCGGGCTCGCAATGCTGGCGGCGGCGGGCTGCGCGCCCGCATCGCCTCGCGAGCAGGATGCCGTGGCGGCGCCAGTCCGGCCGCGTCCGGAAATGGCCGAGGCGTTCGACGGGTGCACATGGGGTGAAGTCTCCGGCGTGGGGTTGGCGGTCCACAGCTTTGCGTGCGGGCCGGAGAAAAGCAGCCTGCGGCTTGTGGTTGACGAGGGCATGCCGGGTTTCGCGATCGAATCCACCGATGGGGGCGGTCACCCGACCCGTCAGGCGGTCATCCAGATATTCGCCAAGGAGCCCGACGAACCGATCGAGGTGATTGTTCCAGCCATCGCCGCGCTGTCGCCGGCGCTCGACGGCGGATCGTGCACGCTGGCGCCGGCGGGCGCCGCAAATCCGCGGCCGGCCGATGGTCGCGTGCGCTACATCTGGGCGCCGACCGGCGACGTGAAGACCCGCTGGGAAGCGGCGCGCAGGACCGGCGCGCCGATGCCGCCGCCGTGCGGCGCGCTCGGCGTACAATACACGGGCGACATCACGTTCGAAGCGCTGAAAGACGACCCTGCCAAGGTCGTCTCGGTTTCGTGGGACGCCGGTGCGCAGATCTTCGACCCCTCGACGATCAAGTCGACGGAATCGCCGGCAAACTAGAGCCTTTCCCGATCCGATTGAATCGGATCGGGTCTCCAGTTTCTTGTGTGAACGCGTTTTCTGGCGACGAACCGGCATTCACTTCGTCGGAAAACGCTCTGGTTAGTCCGGGTAATGGCGCGCGCCCGGCCAGCGCTCGAACGCCTCGATGGCGAGGTGCGCGGATTCGAGTTTATGGTCGGGGACGTTCGACAGGCGCGCGAGATCGATCCAGCCCTTGATGGCCTGCGGCGCGAGGCGGTCCCGCCCGCACAGCACGAACAGCGGCTCGGTCGGCTCCACGGCCGACAGCGCGCCGTATTCGATCTCGTCGGCGAGACAGGTGAAGCCCGCCGCACGCAAGTCCTTCGCGCACTGCCGCAGGACGTTGTCACCGGCTTCCGACATGTGCCTCTCCCGCAATCCGCCGCCGCCCTGATCCTGCGTCGGTTTGCCGGCGTTCACAACGCCGGCGTTTGACATGGCGCAACCGGACGCCGGCGGTCCTGCTCGCCGCCCGTGAGTCTAGTTATTGGCGGAGATGATCGGCGCGCCTGCAGTCGCAGTATCCGGAACCGGAGCATCGGGGTTGCGCGCCGCTGATTGGCGAACGGCCGGGTCCGTCGAACGCACGACGACAAATGACACGACCCGCTCCACGCCGCGCACCGTGCTCGCCGTCTCGGCGGCGCGCTGGAGTTCGTTGTCGCTGCGGGCCACGCCCATCAGATAGACCACGCCACGCTCGACCTCGATGTTGTAGTTGACGCCCTTGACCTGCGCATCGGAGAGCAGCTTCGTGCGAATTTCGGTCGCGATGAAGGTATCGAGGCCGGTGCGGATCAGTCCGGCGTTGCGGCCGACTTCAAGCTGGTTGGACACGGATTCGACGCTGCGCACGCCCCAGGCGATGCGCTCGGCCATCGCCTTGTGATCGTTCGTCGGCACCATGCCGGACAGCAGCAACTGGCCCTCGGCGACCTGGACGTTCACACGCATGTAGGACGCGCGATCGAGCGCGAGCAACCGGGTCCTGACTGTAGCGGCGCTGGCCGAGTCGTCGATGTTTTGCCCGACTGTGCGGTCCTGGTTCGTGGCCATGCCGATCGTCGCGCCGCCGACGGCGCTCACGGCTGCGCAACCGGTCTGCAGCGCACAGGCGCCGGCCGCGACCAGAATGAGAAGAGGCGTGCGCATGGAACGCTCCGGTGGTTAAGCCTGGAGCCTGCCCTATTCAGGTAAATCGCCGCTTAACCTGTATGGCTAACGGATTGTGTCCGCCTGCCACGCATCGCGCACATGCTCGGGCCAGACCCATGGCCGCACGATCACCAGATCGAGCCGCACCGAGGCCCCGTCGAGTCGCATTCGCTTGGCCAGCGAGAGCCCTGCACGCGCGATCCGCTCGCGCTGGCGCAAGCCGACGGACTCCAGCGCCGCAAGCCGCGTGGCGCGCGCCTTAACCTCGACGATCGCCAGCGTGCGCCCTTTCAGCGCCGCAAGATCCACCTCGCCGAATGGCGTGCGGGCGCGATGTGCGAGAATCCGGTAGCCTTTCGCCATCAGCCACATCGCGGCGAAGAGTTCGGCGCTGCGGCCGCGCCGCTCCGCCTTGCGGCGGTCCCTCACGGCTCGTCCTTCAGGATCAGCGCGCGCGCATAGGCCTCGCGACGCATGGCGCCGGTCTCTTCGGCCGCGAGTCGCGCTGCTTCCTTCACCGGATGCGACCGCAGGAATCTCCGAAGCGCCGCATCGAGGGCAGCCGCATCCGCCGGCGGCGCCTCGTCCGGCGGCGCCACGATGACGACGATCTCGCCCTTCGGCGGCGCGTCGATGGCGGCGGCGAGCGCGGACAACCGCTCGCGGCGCACTTCCTCGAAAAACTTGGTGAGTTCGCGCCCCACCGCCGCCTCGCGGTCGCCGAACGCCGCGCACATGGCTTCAAGGCTCGCCTTCAGGCGCGGCCCGGATTCGTAGAACACCAGCGTCGCCTGCGTATCGGCCAGTTCGTCGAAGAATGCCGCCCGCGCGCCGGTCTTGGACGGCGGAAAGCCCGCGAACAGAAAACGGTCCGTCGGCAGTCCCGCGACCACCAGTCCCGCCAGCAGCGCCGAGGCGCCCGGTATCGGAAACACCCGATGCCCCGCCGCGACGGCGTCACGCACGAGTTTGTAGCCGGGATCGGAAATCAGCGGCGTGCCCGCGTCGCTGATCAGCGCCACAACCTTGCCCGCCGCCAGCGCCGCCAGCACGCCGGGGCGCGCCGCCTGGGCGTTGTGCTCATGGTAACTGGTCACCGTCGGCGACAGGCTGAACGCATCGAGGAGCTTGCGCGCGACCCGCGTGTCCTCCGCAAGCACGAGATCGGCCGCCCCCAGCACGTCGAGCGCCCGCAGCGTCACGTCGCGCAGGTTCCCGATCGGGGTCGCGACCACATAAAGGCCCCCTTCCAATGATGCACTGGCCGGCGATGGACTGGAGGCGGTCACCCCACTAGGGTCGCGGCCCTTCGGGTCGGTATCATTCGGACGGGACATGAGCCTCAACGCATCTGTGGTGTGCGATCAACGCGCGCAAAGCATCGACGCCCGCAAGGCCTCTCATTGGATGCGGGCCGGGATTCTTGCGTTCGGCCTCGCCCTGGCCAGCTGCGGCAGCACCGGAACCACGCCGTCCGGGCAGATCGCCGCCCCGCCCGGGCAGGTTGCGACGCCAGCCGCGCCGGTGATCCTCGGCCGCGACGGCATCACCCCGCCCTTCATGGCCGGACGCAGCATTGTCCGCATCGGCCTGCTGCTGCCGTTCGCCAGCCGCCCTGCGGAAGCGGGCGCGCTCTATCAGGCGGCCGAACTCGCGGTCTTCACCTACGGGGACCAGACGACGCTGCTCATCCCCCGCGACAGCGGATCGAGCGCCGCGGAAGCCGCAGCCAACACCCGCCTCCTCCTGCGCGACGGCGCAGATGTGATCCTCGGTCCCATCGAACGCGATACCGTGGCGGGCGCCGCGGGCGCGGCGCGGGAACGCAACGTGCCGGTCATCGGCTTCTCCTCGGACCGCACCATCGCCGGCAACGGCGTCTACATTCTCTCGCTGCCGCTGGAAGAAGATGTGCGGCGCGTGGTTGACTACGCGGTGTCGAAGGGCCTGCGCAGCTACGCGCTGCTGGCGCCGGAAAACGATTACGGTCGCCGCGTCGAGGCGGCGCTACGCGCAGAAGCGGAAGCGCGCGGCGGCGTTGTCGGCCTGACGCAGTTCTACCAGCGCGGCGATCGCGAAGCGGCGGCCGCTGCACGCACGCTCGCCACACAGCTGAAGCGCACGCCCGTGCAAGCGATCCTCATCGCCGAAAGCGGCTCCGTGCTGCGCGCGACGGGCCCCGCCCTGCTTATCGGCGGCGTGAACATGGGACAGGTGAAACTGCTCGGCACCGGCGCCTGGGCCGGCGGCGACGCGCAACGCGAACCGACGCTCGCCGGCGGCTGGTATGCCTCGCCCGATCCGGCGCTGCGCGCCGATTTCGAGCAACGCTTCCGCGCCGCCTACAATCGCCCGCCCTCGCGCATCGCGAGCCTCGGCTACGACGCCGTGATGCTTGCGGTGCAGGCGGCTCAGGCCGGCCGCCAAGACGCCATCAGCCGCGCTTCGCTGGAACGGCCCATTGGCTTCGCCGGCGCGGACGGCCTCTTCCGGTTCCGCCAGGACGGCTCGATCGAGCGTGGCCTCGCGATCCTCGAACTGCGCCAGCAAGGCCCGACCGCGATCGACCCCGCCCCGCGCACGCTGCGGGTGAATTAGGTTCTTAGTCGCGCTTCGAGATCGGCCAACAGCTTGCGCACGCGACGGGCGTTGGCGCCAAGGTCGCTGTAGCCCACGCGCGAGCGCGAATAGATCGCGATGGTCGAACGGTTCTCGCCGAGCGGCATGATCAGGACATCCACGTCATCCTTGAACCGCATCAGCGGCGTCGTGGCGACGTACTTTGCGTGCACGCCCTGCCCGTCCTCGACGACGCTCACATTCCGGACCAGCCCGGTGAGCACGTCACGCACCTTCGCAACACTCGCTTCGAACACGGGCGAAGGTGAGTCCGCATGCGTCGCGCGGCAGATCTCGGCCGTGCAGACCAGATAGGCGTTGGGCGTGACCGCGCGTTCGAAGGTCGCAAAATCGAGCATCTGTTTCTCCGTTCCGGACTTAGGCGCAGGACTCATCTCCGACCGTCAACCAATGCCGGTCAGTCCGCCGTCGACGGCGAGGATCTGGCCGTCCACGTAGGCGCTTTCATCACTGATGAGGAACAACGCCGCGTACGCCGTCTCCCACCCGGTCCCCTGCCGGCCGAGCGGCGTGGGCGTGCGCCCACGTGACGGCCGTCCCTGCGTCGCGGCGCGCCCAAGCGGCGTATCCATCAGGCCGGGACAGACCACATTCGCCCGCACGCCGCGGCGCGCGCCCTCCATCGCCACATGCCGCATCAGCCCATGCAGCGCGCTCTTGGAGGCGTCATATGCCGGCAGGCGCGAACCGGGCTTCAGCCCGGCGATCGAGGAAATGAACACGATGGCGCCGCCCTCCGACATCACCGGCAGCGCCGCCCTGCAGCAGAGCATCGGGCCGCGGAGATTGACCGCGAGCGTCTGATCCCAGTCGTCGGCGGTCGCGCCTTCAAGCCCGAGTGCGCCGACGCCGACACCCACGTTCAGCACCAGCGCGTTGAGCCCGTCGAAACGCGCCAGTGCTTCACTCACCATGCGCGTCACATCCTCCGGTCGCGCAATGTCGGCTTCGATCGGAAACGCCTTCGCGCCGATCAGGTCCGCCGTCGCGCGCGCCGCGTCGATCGACTTGTCCGCCACCGCAACCTCCGCGCCTTCGCGCGCGAACAGCATCGCCATCGCGCGGCCGTTGCCGGCCGGGTCCGTCGCCGCATCGACAGTGCGCTGGCCGCCGCCGACGACCAGCACGCGCCGCCCGACGAGCCTGCCACGGCCCGGCGCCTCGCCGCGCGACTCCGGCGGCAGAGGGCGTTCGTCACTGTCGGCCATGATCAACCCTCGCCCACATTCACCCGCACTGGCGCGTCCTCAAGGTCCACGTCGAAGGTCTCCAAGAAGCGGCTCACCATCATGTAGTAGCCGATGGTGATCGTGAGCTCCTGCATTTCCCGGTGCGACAGCATTTCCGCGAGCGGCCTGTATGTCGCGTCGCCCGCGCGCACGTTGGCCACGACGTCATCGGTGAAGCGCATCACCATCTTCTCGAGATCGTTGAACGCCGCCGCTTCGGGACCTTCGTGGATCGCCTCGATCTTCGCGTCGTCCATGCCGACCTGACGGCTGATGCGTTCGTGCTGGAAGACCTCGTAGGACGCGTTCGACAGGACGCCCACGCGCACGATGGCGATCTCGCGCAGCACCGGATCGAGCTTCGAGAACGCGAGAATCTGGTTGCCGAGCCGCACGAAGCCATCGAGCATTTCGCCGGAGTGGCCGAGCATCCTGAAGATGTTCAGCGGCGGCAGGCGCCCGTACCATTCCTTTGCGCGGCCCTGCGCCTGCGCCGGATCGAAATACGGTATGCGCGCCATCGGTGTTGCTCCCTCGTTTTGCGGGAGTGTGGCGCATCGGCGCGGCGCACGCGAGTCACGCGGCGAGCACGGCGGCGATGTGATCGGCGAGGAGGCGGCCGGCCGCCGTCAGGCGCAGGCGCCCGGACTCGACACGCAGAAGTCCTTCCCGTGCGAACGTCGCGATGGCGGCGGCGTCGAGCGGTCGCGCACGCAAGGCCTCGACGGCGGCGCGGTCGAGGCCGTCATCCAGACGCAGGCCCATCAGGATCGCTTCGTCGGCGACGATCTCCGGCGCCAGCGCTTCGGAGGAGGCCCAGCCGACGCCCGCGTCGCCCACCGCCGCCGCATAGTCATCCGGTTGATCATGCGCCTTCGTCGCGTGGCGGGCGCCCTCCTGCGGGATGCGGCCATGCGCGCCGGGCCCGACGCCGATCCAGTCGCCGCCGGTCCAGTAGAGTTCGTTGTGCCGCGAGCGCGCCGCGCGATAGCGCGCATGGTTGGAGATTTCGTACGCGGGAAAGCCCGCCGCATCGCAGACCGATTGCGTGGTTTCGTAGAGCGTCGCGGCGCGTTCTGCGTCCGGCGGCGAGAGCTTCTTGCGCGAGACCGCGCGCGCGAACGCCGTGCCGTCCTCGATGGTGAGCTGGTAGAGCGAGACGTGCTCCACAGGCAGCGCAAGCGCGGCGCGCAATTCATCGGCCCACGCGTCCGGCGTCTGCCCTTCCCGCGCGTAGATGAGATCGAGCGAAACGCGGGCGCCCGTCTTCGCCGCCGCGTGCGTGGCTTCAACGGCGGAGGCCGCATCGTGCGCACGGCCGAGCGCCTTCAGCGCCACGTCGTCCAGCGCCTGCACGCCGAGCGAAATCCTGTTCACGCCGGCCGCGACCTGCGATGCGAAGTTCGCGTGATCCTCGGGATTGGATTCCAGCGAAATCTCCGGCGCATCCGAAAACCCGAACGTACGATCCACCGTCTCGATCAGTTTTTCAATGTGACGCGCCTCAAGCAGCGATGGCGTGCCGCCGCCGAAGAAGAGCGTGTCAGCCGAACGTCTGCCAAGGCGCGCATAATGGCCTTCGATGTCGGCGACGATGGCGTCCACGAGCGGTTGCGGATCACGATCGCGCGCGCGGTAGACGTTGAAATCGCAGTACGGGCAGATGCGTGTGCAGTACGGCCAGTGCAGGTAGATGCCAAATTCCGTCGCGCTCACCGCAGTCTCGCCGCGAGTTTCGCGAAGGCGCGCGCGCGGTGGGTCAGCGGCCGTTTTTCATCGGGCGACATTTCGCCGAACGTGCGCGTGTGGCCGTGCGGGATGAAGATGGGGTCGTAGCCGAAGCCGTGTTCGCCCCGCGGCGGCCAGACAAGCTCGCCCTCCACCGCCCCCTCAAACGTCTCGACGCTTCCGTCCGGACAGGCCAGAGCGAGCACGCAGACAAACCGCGCCGACAGGTCGCTCGCGCGCCGCTTCGAAAGTTCATCCCAGACCCGCTGCATGGCGTGCCGGAAATCCTTCTGCTCCCCCGCCCAGCGCGCCGAGAATACTCCCGGCGCCCCATCGAGAGCCAGGACCTCCAGGCCGGAATCGTCAGCAAGCGCATCGAGTTCGGACACCCGCGCGGCGGCGCGCGCCTTGAGGACGGCGTTGCCGACGAAGGTCGATTCGGTCTCCTCGGGCTCCGGCAGGCCCAGCTCGCCGGCCGAAACCGGGTCGAGCCCGAGCGGCGCCAGCAATTCACCGATCTCGCGGACCTTGCCCGGATTGTGCGTGGCCACCACAAGTCGTCGCTTCGCGGTCATCATCGTCGCAGGCCCTGTTTGACGCTGGCGTTCACGGCGTATATCGATTATCAATAAGTTCTGTGGCAGAAACACTACGCCATATCGGCCCACCGCCCAATGCCGTCACAGAACACCGTCACAGGGAGCCATCCGGACCCGCCATGAAAGCCTTAGGCAGAGGATCCATCGCATCCTACCTTGAGATCGCGCTCAACGTTGTCTGGGTGGTCCTTTGGATCGCTTTCGGGGCCGTGATCCTCGGCGCGTTGGCGTACGTGATCGTGGCGGCGCTGGTTTCGTCCGGGGTCCTGCCCGCGACGATACTTGAAGGCAGCCATGGCCGCATGGACAACGGCATCGTGCGCGCCTCCTTTGAACTCGACGCGGGGCTGGCCTGGCAGCTGGTCGTGCCGACGCTGCTTGCGGCCCTCGTGGCGGTCGCCGGCGGGCTGATCATCGTGCGCCGCCTCAAGCGGCTGTTCGAGAGCTTCCGGTCCGCCGAACCCTTCCGCAAGGAAAACGCCACGCACCTGCGCGTCATCTGGGTGACGATGATTGTCATCGAGCTCTCCCGGTACGGCCTGATGGCGCTCACCGGCGCGCTGATCGCCGCATTTGGCGAACCGCCGGGCACCGACTGGAAGTTCTCGGTTAACGTGAACCTGATGACTTGGGCGGCGATTCTCGTGCTGATCGTGCTGGCGGAAGTGTTCCGCGAAGGCGCGCGTCTGCGCGAGGAACAGGAGCTGACCATCTGATGGCCATCCGGGTCACCCTCGACCGCATGCTGCTGGAGCGACGCATGTCGCTCACGGAGCTGTGCGACCGCGTGGGGATCACGCTGGCGAACCTGTCGATCCTGAAGACCGGCAAGGCCAAGGCCGTCCGCTTCTCGACGCTCAACGCGCTCTGCCGTGAACTCAACTGCCAGCCCGGCGACATCCTGAGCTGGGAGCCGGGCGCCGACGACGAGGCGGACGAGAAGGCGGAGATGGCCGCCGAGTAGTGCGCGGCGGCCTTCAGGCCAGCCGCCGGATCGCCTCTTTCATCATCACCGCCGTCGCCGCCACATGGCGCGCATCCACGCAGCGCGCATCGTCTCCCGCGACGTGGTGGAACCTGTGTGCGCCGAAGATGCCAAACGCGCGCCTATGGCCTGCATTCAGCACGCTCGCGAGTTCGCCCGCCGCGCCTTCGTTCGACGGATAGGGAGACTCAAGTCCCGGCGCGCCGCGGAACGTCTCGCGCAGGACAGGCAACAGATCCTGCGCGCCCATGAGCACGCGTTGCGGATCGATGCTCGGCAATGGCGCCAGACGGCCCGCGCCGAATTCGTGCCAGTCGCGCGCGGCGAAATTCGCACCGAGGTGCGCCCACAGATGCGTCTCTTCCGGTTTCGGCGCGTGCGCGCTTTTCAGGAAATGCTCGCCACCGAGGTATTCGTATTCGTGCGCGCTGGTGCAGACGAAGGTGAGATCGTTGTTCCGCAGTGCGCGCGGCGCCCACTTCGCCAGCGCGAGCCACGCTGCGACGCCCCCGCCCCGCTCACCGGCGCAGATGGTCCAGCCGGATCGCGGCGTCGAGACGACGACACGTCTGCCCTTGCCGCGATCGAGCGTCGCCACGAGGTTCCAGACCGGGCGCACGCCCGTCACGCCCTGCAGCACGATGGTTGCGCGCGCGCCGCGCGCTGCTGCGGCGAAGACTGGCGCGGCATCCTTCGGCGCCAGCACGGCGACCGGCAAAGGCCACGCCGTATGCACATCGACGTTGAGCGCGACCGCCTCCCCCGTCGGGCCGTTGGTGACGAGCACGAGCGCAATCGCGCCCTCGCGCGTCGCGAGATCGACGGCGGCGGTGATTTCCGGCGCAAGCGCTGTCGACCACCGCCGGTAGGAGAGCGGCGCGACCACGATGGCGCCGCGTGCAGGTGGGGAGGCGCCCGGCGACCGCACGACGATCGGCGCCGTCAGCCCTGACGAGGTAACGACAGGCGCCTGCGCGAGAAGCGGTATGCGCGCGTCGCCGATGACGAGCGCACAATCCTGCGATGTAAAGAACGGCGCGTCGAACGTCTGCCGCGTGGTGGCGAAACCCGTATCCCGCACCGTGGATTCAAGCCACGCGCCGCACGCTTCGTCGCCCGGCCCGCCGGCGTGCTTCACGCCGAAGTCGATATAGCGCGCGAGCGACGCCTCAATATCATCGACCGAAAACGCGTCCGCGCGTGCAACATCCGTGGCCATGAGCGCCGCTCCTCCCGCAGCCAGCACGCCGCGCCGGGTGGCGCCTGCGTCTACCACTCGACACAGATCTTGCCGAAGTGGGTGTTCGATTCCTGATGCCGGAACGCATCGGCGAGGCGTTCGAGCGGAAAGCTCGAATCGATCACCGGCCTGATGCCGTTGGCGTCGATGGCGCGGACCATGTCCTGCTGGCTCTGGCGGCTGCCCACCGTGAGCCCCTGCACGCGCAATTGCATGCCCATGATCGTCACGGTGCTGACATCGCCCTGGAACCCCGCGAGGACGCCGATCAGCGCGATGTGGCCGCCGATCTTCGAAGCGCGGATCGATTGCGCCATCGTGCCGGCGCCGCCGATCTCCACGACATGATCCACGCCGCGCCCGCCGGTGAACTTCTTGGCGGCGTCGCCCCAGTTCGGTTCGGTGCGGTAGTTGATCGTGTGATCGGCGCCGAGCGCCTTGAGGCGCTCGATCTTTGCGTCTGACGAGGAGGTCGCGATGACAGTCGCGCCCGCGGCCTTGGCGAACTGCAGCGCGAAGATCGAGACGCCGCCCGTGCCCTGCACAAGCACCGTGTCGCCTGATTTCATGTTGCCGTTCACAACGAGTGCGCGCCACGCGGTGAGGCCTGCACAGGTGAGCGTTGCGGCCTCGGCGTGGGTGTAGCCCTTCGGCGCCTTCGTGAACCACGTCGCCGGCGCAGTGACCGCTTCGCGCGCATAGCCGTCCGAGCGATCGCCCGGCACCAGCCGCATCCACTCCGCAACCGCCTCGCCGCCCAACCATTCAGGAAAGAACGTGCTGGCCACGTGATCGCCGACGGCGAATTCAGCGACGCCTGCGCCGACCGCCGTCACCACACCGCCACCGTCCGACATAGGGATGCGGCCCTCTTCGGCCGGTATCATGCCCTTCACGACCATGAGATCGTGATAGTTCAGCGATGTCGCGTGCAGTTCCACGCGGATCTCGCCGGCCCCCGGCGCGCCGGCTTCGGCCTTGTCGAGATAGAGATTGTCCAGCCCGCCCGGCTTCTTGAGGCGCATTGCTTTCATCGGACGGTCTCCCGGCTATTTCGTTGTCGCCGCCGCGATCTGCGCGGCGAAGAGTTCACCTGCCCCCTTTCGCGCAAGGGAAATCAAGGTATCGAATTCCTCGCCGGAAAACGGCCGTTTCTCGCCGGTGGCCTGCACCTCGATGAGATTGCCGTCGCCGGAGAGCACGAAGTTCGCGTCCACCTCGGCGTTGGAATCCTCCGCGTAATCGAGATCGAGTACGGGCGCGCCCTCGAACACCCCACACGACACGGCTGCGACCTGCCCGACGATCGGATTGCGCTTCAGCACGCCCTCTTCCTGCAGGTACGCACACGCCCGCGAGAGCGCGACCCACGCGCCCGTGATCGCCGCCGTGCGCGTGCCGCCGTCGGCCTGGATCACGTCGCAGTCGAGCGTGATGGTGCGATCTCCCAGCGCGCTCATGTCGGTCACCGAACGCAGCGCGCGACCGATGAGCCGCTGGATCTCCTGCGTACGACCGGACTGCTTGCCCTGCGCGGCCTCCCGCCTGCCGCGGGTGTGCGTAGCGCGCGGCAGCATGCCGTACTCCGCGGTGATCCAGCCCTTGCCCTGCCCCTTCAGCCAGCCGGGCACGCCCTGCTCCACGGACGCCGTGCACAGGACGTGGGTGTGGCCGAACTTCGCCAGGCACGAGCCTTCCGCGTAGCGCGAGACGCCGAGATCGAGGGAAACGGCGCGCATGGCGTCTGCGGCGCGGGTCGAGGGACGCATCGGAAATCTCCTGTTGTGAGCGGGCTATCTGGACCGGACGACCGCGTGCGTCCATGCCGGAGCAGAGGCCGCCGCTTGCGCCGCCGCGCCACCACGCTACCTATGCCCCGCCCATGACCGAACCGCGCGAAGCCCTTTCCAGCCTCGACCGCCGGTCGCGAGACATCTTCCGCGACATCGTCGAGGCGTATCTTGAGACCGGCGAGCCGGTCGGCTCGCGCACGCTCGCGCGGCGCGGCGCGGTGACGCTTTCGCCCGCCTCGATCCGCAACACGATGGCCGACCTCGCCAGCCTCGGCCTGCTCGACAGCCCGCACGCCATGGCCGGGCGACGTCCGACGCAGGCGGGCCTGCGCTTTTTCGTCGACAGCCTGCTCGAGCTCGGCGACCTCGCGGAGAACGAACGGCATTCCATAGAAGGCCGGATCGCGCAGTCGGGGCGCTCCAAGGATGATGTGCTGGCAGGCGCATCGGAGCTGCTGTCCGGTCTCGCCGGCGGCGCGGGGCTGGTTCTCACTCCGTCCCACGAAGCGCCGGTGAAGCATGCCGAGATCGTCGCCGTCGGACCGGGACAGGCGCTGATGATCCTCGTGTTCGAGGACGGCTCGGTGGAAAACCGCCTGCTCACGACGCCTGCGGGCATGACGCCCTCCGCGATGACGGAGGCGACGAACTACATGAACGCCCGCTTCAAGGGCAAAACGCTCGCCGAGGCCCGCGCCGAGGCGGCGGACGTCATCAACCAGGACAAGGCCGCGCTCGACGCCGCCGCCGCCAGCCTCGTGCAGGGCGGGCTCGCGGAGTGGTCCGGCGAAGACCCCCTCGCCGGCCGGTCGCTGATCGTGCGCGGGCGCGCCAACCTCCTCGCGGACCCCCAGGCCACCGCCGACCTCGAACGGGTCCGCCAGCTCTTCGACGACCTCGAGCGCACCAAGGAGCTGGTCCAGCTTCTCGACGTCGCAGGTCACGGCGACAGCGTGCGCATCTATATCGGCTCGGAGAACCCGCTTTTCTCACTCTCGGGGTCGTCGCTGATCGTCGCTCCCTATATGAACGCCGAGCGCAAGGTGGTGGGGGCGCTGGGCGTGATCGGGCCGACGCGGCTGAACTACGCCCGTGTCATCCCCGTCGTGGACTACACCGCGCAGGTCATCGGGCGGATGCTCGACGGCCGCACGCCGGACAAGAGATAACGCAGGACGAAAGATCAGGATCATGAGCGACACGCCCGAACAGAACGCCCCCGACCAGAGCAACAACGCGCCGGAAATCGCCGAAACGCTGGCTCCGTTGGAGCGGACGGTCGCGGATGCGGACGCGGAACTCGCGCAGGTGAAAGACCAGATGCTGCGCGCGCTGGCGGAGACCGAGAACGCGCGTCGTCGCGCCGAACGCGAGGCCGCCGAGGGCCGCGTGTACGCCATCGACCGCTTCGCCCGCGATCTGCTCTCCGTTGCCGACAACCTCAACCGCGCGCTGCTGGCGGTTTCGCCGGAGCAACGCGCCGCCGCCGACAACAGCCTGCGCACGGTGATCGACGGCGTTGAAATGACGGAAAAGGCTCTGCTTGAGGTGTTCGGGCGTCACGGCCTCAAGCGCATCGGCGCGCGCGGCGAGAAGTTCGATCCCAACATGCACCAGGCGGTCGCGCAGATTCCGTCGGACGCGCCCGCGGGCGCCATCGCCGACGTCTTCCAGCCCGGCTACGTCCTCGGCGAACGCACGCTGCGCGCGGCGATGGTGGCCGTCAGCCTTGGCGCGCCGGCGAACGAAAGCCCCCCGCCCGCCGGAAGCGGCGGCGGCGTGGACATCAAGGTCTAGGAGGCAGGAGCGCTTCTCTAGGCGCCGCTGCGTCAGAACCGTTACGCACGCGCCATGACAGAAACACTTCCCGCTCCGCCCGGCTTCGTCTCGATTCCCTTCGACATTGGCTTCATCGGCGTGAACGGGCCGTTGTGGGTCAATGTCGGGGGCGAAGCGCTCAAGCTCGGCTTTCGCGTCGAGATGCGCCACTGCAATCCGATGAAGGTCTGCCACGGCGGCATGATGGCGACATTCATCGACATGCTCATGCCCTTCGGCATCGTGCATCAAACCAAGATGCCGGGCCGGTTCCTGCCGACGATCCATCTCGCTCAGGAGTTCCTTGCACCCGCGCCGTTGGGATCGTGGGTGGAGGGCACAGCCGTAATGTTGCGCCAGACGCGCAACATGGTGTTCGCCCAGTGCCTCGTCACGGCCGATGGCGCGGTATGCGGCCGGGCGAGCGGCATCTTCAAACTCGGTCCGGAGACGGGCGGCGGCGGTCTCACGGACCTGCTTGAGGCGCTCAAGGGCTGAGATCGGACTTGAAACCGACTGGGCCTACGGCCGGCGATTTCCCGATCGGGTCCGTCGAAACCGTATTGCATCCACAGGTTTTCGGCGCCCTCCTCGGCCGCGAGGAGGAGCATCATGTCGAACCTTGAACAGGCCCGCGCCACGCAGATCGCCAATATCGAGAAGAAGGCCGGCCGGAGTCTCGCCGCCCTGCGAGAGGCGCTGGAAGGCTCTGGCAGGACGAAGCACGGCGAGCTTCGCAGCTGGGCCATGGAGACCTTCGGGCTCGGCTATGGCGACGCCAACACCCTTGTCCACATGGCGCTGAAAACCGATGGCCAGAGCGCCGCGGAGGCCGCCGGGGCATCGGGCGAGGATGTCCTGGACGCCATATATTCCGGCAAGAAAGCGCATCTGCGAACGATCCACGAGGCGCTGGTGACTGCGATCGCGAGCTTCGGCGACTGCGAGATCGCGCCGAAGAAGGGCTATGTTTCGCTGCGCCGCAAGAAGCAGTTCGCCATGCTCGGACCGAAGACAAACGACCGTTTCGAGCTTGGCCTCAACATCAAGGGCGACGCCGTCAACGGACGCGCAAAGCCTGTTCCACCGGGCGGAATGTGCCAATACATCGTCGCGCTGGGTGATTCGTCGGAAGTCGACGCCGACGTGATCGCCCTCGTAAAACAGGCCTACGACGGGGCTTTTTGAGCTATCGCATGCAAAAAGTGCTGATTTTGTCGCAGTTTTCGCATCCGGAATCCCGTATAGGCGGTTCCGGTCAACTCAATGGCAAGCATTTCAGTCGATTTGCAGAGGCATGGGACTGTTGGAACGAAGCGCTTGTGCATCGTTGTGAAGTCATCGCTCGATAAAAACTGGAGGTTCTACAATGGCTAAGAAAGTTGCGAAGAAGACCATCGCGAAGAAGAAAGTCGCCAAGGCTGCGCCGAAGAAGCTGCCCGCGAAGAAGTCCACCGTGAAGAAGGCCGCAGCCCCGCGCGCGCCGGCCGCGACCCGCAAGACGGTCACGCGCAAGTCCGCGAAGGCTGCAAAGGCCGTCGCACCGTCCAGGCCGATCAAGGTCACCGCGATCGCCGGCAAGACCATCACCGCCAGCGCCCTGCTGCAGGCTGTGGCCGACCACACCGAAATGAGCCGCACGGAAGCCAAGCGCTTCATCGAGAGCTACCTCGACGTCGTGAAAGCGCACGTCCTGAAAGGCGTGAAGGTGAAGATCGGCGATATCGGCATGATCATGATCCGCGCCCGCAAGGCCCGCATGGGTCGCAACCCGGCCACGGGCGAGCCTGTGAAGATCAAGGCGTCGAAGAAGCTGGCGTTCCGCCAGTCGGCGACGATGCGCGAAGCGGTCCGCTAGGCGCGAACGAATTGCGGCCCGGAGACATCTCTCCGGGCCGCTGGTCCCGTGCTCTCCCACGGGCGAATATCCGGACGTGAGCCTGTCGCTCATGCGCCCCGTGTTCAGTGTGGCCCGTTTTGCCCTAACCGGCGGAGCGGGCCATCACTTTGAAGGGCACGGTGACGTCTCCGCCCTTCTCGAATTTCAGAGTAACCGGGATGACGTCGCCCGTCGGCGCCAGCCCGAACATCATCAGGTGCAGTCCGCCGGGCTCGAACACGACCGCGCCGCCAGCCGGAATGTCCACGGCGTCGACTTTTTCCATCCGCATCATGCCGTCCACGTGACGGTGCGTATGCAGTTCGATGGAGCTGGTCGCCGGCGAGAAAGCGGCGACCAGGCGGTCTGCCTCTCCGCCGTTGCGCACGGCAAGAAAACCCGCGCCCGTCGTCTGTCCTTCGACCGGCGGGCGCACGATGGCGCTGTCGATGGCCAGCGCGCCGAGCGTGGCCACGGCAGCCGGCGCCGCTGCTTCAGGCGCGAGCGGCGCTTCCGGCGCCTTCTGCGCGGCGGGGCTGCAGGCAGCCAGGGCCAGAACGGCGGCGGCGAGGACACGCTTCATGGGACTTCCCTCTTTCAGGCGACGACACGGGGCTTCTGGTGGCTTCTGTCTCCCGCGCGCGAAATGCGTCCCAAGGTCGCGAATTTTTCGTCCGGCGCCAGAGTGCGGAGTCGTCGGGGCGCTGTGACCGAGGGCGCTGACGCTGCAGTGTTTCTTGCAGAAACGAAACCAGAGGGGACCTCGCACTGCGTTGACGGCCGTGCTAGGAAACCACAGTCAAGGGGAGTATCGGCGATGTCCGACATATCGCTCGTATGCATGCGCGAGGACGCCTACCGGGCGGACCAGCTCGCGGGCGCGCTGGAGCGGTATGGTTTCTCGGTCTGCCGGTCGGCTTCTGTCTTCGAGGATTTCCAGGGCTACGCGGCCGTCGTTGTCCTGCTTTCGCCGGGCGCGGCGCGGTCCGAGCTCGTCATGGGCACCGCCGAACGGGCGATGGACTACGGCAAGCTGATCCCGGTCTTTGTCAATCTCTGCCGTCTCCCCGATCGCCTCGCCGGCGTCCCGCTGCATGACTTGTCGGCCTGGGATGGCGCAGAGGACGACCGTGTCTTGCAGGCGATCGCTTATCATGCGCAACGCCTCGCCGGCCTGCCCGGGCGTCCCGATCTGGGACCGCCGACCCAGCGCAGGGCGCTGCTTGAGGATTCCAGCAGCCTGCGCCAGCCACGCGTCTCGTACGACCCGAGCCCGTCGTGGGAGCCGCAACAGTACGGCTACAATGAACCCGTGCATGAGCCGCGCTTCGTCGCGACGGCCTACAACGAGATCGATAGCTACGGCGCGTATGACGGGGCCCACGAAGGCTCGATCCTTCGCCCCATCGACGAACACGTGATCGTCTCCCCGAACGACCACGGCCAGCGCCAACACCGCGACCACGAACGCAGTTACTTCCAGCCGACGCACACCGTCGACTACGCCTATGAGGAAGAGAGCGCGCCGCGGTCCCGTCGACGCCCGCTGCCGAGCATCCTGACCATGGTCGTGTGTGCGATGGCCCTGATGGGCACTGCCTGGTTTGAGGAGGCGCGCACCCGCGAGGTCGCGCAGCTGGCTCCGACGCCGGCCGCCGCGACCGCCGATCTCTCCTCCCCCTCCGTCGCCGATCCGGGCGACACGCCGCGCAAGCGGGTCGAGACCCGCCGCTAGGCCGGGGCTCTACATCCGCCGCGCGCGGCGGATTTCCAGCGCCATGAGATGCGACAGCGCGGGATAGAGCGCTGAATAGAGCGCGAGCGCGACGCCGTAGAACCCTTCTTTGCGCCCCTGTCGCGAGACGTAGGATTTCCAGAACCGCGAGAAGAAGCGCCGGACGGTCTTCGTTGTTCGCGGAATTGCGCTGTGGTCCACCATGTCCTCCGCCGCGAGATGGCTGTAGCGCAGCAGACGCGCGTACATGTGCGGCAGGTCCCGGTAGACGTGATGGATCATCGCCGATCGCAGCTTCATCACTTCCGGCAGCTGCTTAACCGGCGGGTGCAGGCGGTCGTCGCCCCATGACTTGGTGTGGCTCGGGAACAGGCAGCGCTTGCCGCCGACGCCGTTGTAGGCGCCCCAGCCGTAGGTGATCGCCCTGCCGCCGATGCGGTTGTCGAACGGGATGAACACGCCGCCCGCCGGCTTCTGGTCGAGCGCAGACCGGATCTCCGCCGCAAGCGCGGGCGTCGCGCGCTCATCCGCGTCGATCTCGAGCGTGTAGTCCGACGTGCAGGCCGCAAGCCCCGCGTTGCGACGCGGCCCCTCGATGGGCCAGGCGCCTTCGAGGATCTTTGCGCCGAAGCGTTCGGCGATCGCCTTCGACCCGTCGGTGCAGCGATCGAGGACGACGACGAGCTCGTCTGCGAAGCGCACGCTTTCGAGGCAATCGGGCAGATCGGCTTCGCCGTTGTGGACGACGCAGAGGGCGGTGAGCGTTGGGGCCATGGCGTTTGGTGCGCGGCTAGCCCTTGCCGGTCAAGCGTTGACCCGACGCAGGCCGCATGTTCGTTACCGCACTATGGGATCGAGGGAGCGCGACATGCGGGGATGGATTGCAGCGACGGCGGCGCTCATGGCGATGTGCGGCGCCGGCGAAGCGGCGGCGGAACAGGTCTGCGGCGCGCGCGTGCATGCCCGTTTCGGCGAGACCCGCGCCTATTTCCGCGACGTGCTCGGCGCATGCCGGCCGGACGGCTACTGCTCGGCGGTGGTGGCGCTGACGGACGACGGCGGCGCAGCGTACCGCCAGCAGCTCCGCGTGGCCCGCCCTGCCTCTGGCGCGGCCTATCAGGTGGAGTTCGTCGCCGTCTCGCCCATGCCCGCCGGGGACGGCCAGCCCATGACGCTCGCATTCGGACGCGAGGCGCTGGGCCTGACCGGCTCTATTGATCGCAGCGCCCCGAACGCCGCCAACGAGTACCGCGTCACCAGCGACACGCTCGCGGTCGATCTCGTGAACCGCATGAAGAAGGCGCGCGAGACGCGCTGGACCTACACTTCCGTCGCCGGCGTTGCGACGGCGCCCTTCCCGCTGCGCGGCATGACGGCGGCGCTGATCTGGATCGACTGCATGGGCGCGCGACCGAGTTAGCGGTCAGCCGCCTTTGCCGTTCTTCACCCAGCCGACCGCCGGATCGTTGAAATCGACGATGTCGGCGAGTTCGTAGATGTTGGGATAGCCGTAGCCGTACAGGTTGATGAACGTCGGGATGTTGAGCGCGAGGCGCACGCTCTTCACCACCACGGGCTGCACGTCGTTCGAGAAGTTGTTGTTGCAGTAGATGAGGATGCGCCGGTTCCGGTCCGGCCCGATGGCGGCGGCCAGGCTCTCGTCGGTGAATTCCGTGAAGGGCAGATTGATCGCGCCGTCGATGTGGCCTTCCGCGTAGGCGCGCGCTGAGCGGGCGTCGAGGATCAGGGTGTTCCCTTCCCCTGCCATCGTCTTGAACTGCGCCAGCGGTACGCGGCGGCCTTCACGGTAGGCGCCGAGATCCGCGGTGAGCGCGGCGAAGCCGTTGTAGTCGATCTGCTGGTTCTGGGCGGGCGCTGCGCGCGGAACCTCCTTGCTGACAGCCGCAGTTCCGGCGAGTGCGGCGAACGCGAAAGCGGCCAGCAGGGTGTGTTTCATGGTCGAAGCTCCGGTTGCGCATGCCGATTGCGCCACGCGAGCGTGGCGGCAATGCGGCTGCGTAACCGGAAGATTCGGGGTCAGGCGATGCCGGTCGTGCGCTCCCCGCCCTGCCGCTCCAGCATCCAGCCGGGGTATTCGCGGGGCAGTTCCGAGACCTTGTCGAGCACAGCCATCTCCTCGGCGGAGAGCTTCACGTCGACGGCGGCGAGGTTCTGCTTCAGCTGCTCAGGCGTCTTGGCGCCGATGATCACGCTCGTGACCCACGGCTTGGCCAGCAGCCAGCCGAGCGCGACGCCGGCGACGGACGCATCGCGCGCCGAAGCCATCGGATTCATGGCGTCGATACAGTCGTAGGCGCGATCCTTGTTCACCGGCGGGAAGTCGAAGCTCACGCGGCGCGAGTCATTCGGACCGGCGGCGTTGCGCTGGTACTTGCCCGAGAGAAACCCGCCCGCGAGCGGGCTCCACGGCAGGATGGCGAGGCTTTCGTCCTGCGCCAGCGGCACGACCTCGCGCTCCAGGTCGCGGCCCGCGATCGTGTAGTACATCTGTGCGGACTCGAAGCGGGCGAGCTGCTTTCGCGCCGAGATGCCGAGCGACTTGGCGATCTGCCAGGCGGCCATGTTGCACAGGCCGATGTAACGCACGCGACCAGACTTCACGATGTCGTCGAGCGCGCCGAGCGTTTCCTCCAACGGCGTGACCGGATCGAAGGCGTGGACCTGATAGAGATCGATGTGATCCATCGCGAGGCGCTTGAGGCTCGCGTCCACGGCGTCGAACAGGTGCTTGCGCGAGAGGCCCCACGTGTTGTGCGATTTCTGCCGACGCGCAAAGACCTCCTGCGCATCCGCCGCGCCGCCTGACGCGGGCGCGTAGAAACGGCCGAACGCCTTGGTGGCGATCACCACCTCGTCGCGGCCCACGCCCAGCGCCTTGATGGACTGGCCCAGGATCGTCTCCGAAACGCCGCTGGAATAGACGTCCGCGGTATCGAAGAAGTTCACGCCCGCGGCGAAGGCGTCCCTCACGAGTTCGTTCGCGGCGTCCTGCTGCAGCGCGCCAATGACGCGCCAGAAATCATCGCCGCCGAACGTCATTGTGCCGAGACAGAGTTCGGACACGACAAGGCCGGTGCGGCCGAGCTTGCGGTAACGCATGGTGGTCTCCTGACAAGGCCATCCCCCATCAGCGGGAGACTGGCGAATTGTGTGCAAAGGGATCGGAATTGGGCCGGGCAGGCCCGAAGGATGCGCTCATCCTAACGCGCAAAAACGCATCGCGCCACGCGTTGAAAAACGCGCGCGCCATCCCCATTTATGCGGTCCGGTCGCACGCAACGTCGTGCGGCGCAGTCACCCGGCGCAGCGTGAGATTGATCCGCCCGCCGCCCGGAACCCGCCGCGACGTGCCCGCCATCACGCGATCCACCCCGTGAAAACAATGGCGCGCCACGCCGCCGAGCACCACCACATCGCCCGAGGACAGACGCAGCGAGCGCGTCGGGTCTCCCCGCTTCGGGCCGCCGATGCGAAACAACGCCGTATCGCCGAGTGAAACGGAAACGACCGGCGCATCCTGCGCGATCTCGTCGGCATCCACATGCAGGCCCATGCGCGCGCCGTCGCGGTAGAGATTGACGAGGCAGGCCTCGGGCGCCGCCGGATAGCCCGCCACATCGCGCCAGAGATCGAGCAGCAATTGCGGGATCGGAGGCCAGTGCCTCCCGGTCTGCGGATGGTGGGGCTCGTAGCGGTAGCCCTTCGCCTGATCCGCCACCCAGCCGAGGGGGCCGAGATTGGTCTGCGTCACGCTCATCGCGGCGCCCGTCCGCGGCAGGCGCGGCGTGTAAAACGGCGCGCTCTCGACGGCGGCGAGCACTTCCGCGACGAGCGCTTCCTGGTCGGCGCGGTCGAACCGTCCGGGCAGGAATGCGAGGCCGTCGTCTGCGATCATCCACGAACCTTCCGCGCCGCGCCGGCCAAGGGCAATAGCGTCACCGTTCGCTCAATGTTCACGTCGGCGGCGACAAGAGGAGCGACACACTGTCCAAGGCCCCCGAATTAGCGCATCCATCGTGGGTGAATTCGTCTTGTGGGCTCAGGCACGCATCCCATATGAGCCGTAACCAAGCCGCCGGTTTTCCCGGGGGCAAAGCAACCACTGGGGCGCGGCGCCCACTTCGGGGCGCATCGGTGCTGAGATTCAGGCCGGTCCGCGAAGGCCGCGTCGCCAAGAGACGAGAAGAGGGCTTGAAGAAATGAGCAAGGTCATTGGTATCGACCTGGGCACCACCAATTCGTGCGTCGCCATAATGGAGGGCGGCCAGCCCAAGGTGATCGTGAACGCCGAGGGCGCGCTGACGACACCGTCGGTCGTCGCCTTCACGGAATCGGGCGAGCGGCTGATCGGCATGCCGGCCCGCCGTCAGGCGATCACCAACCCTGAATTCACCTTCTCGGCGATCAAGCGCCTGATCGGGCGCACCTTCGACGATCCGGTGACCAAGAAGGACATGGGTCTTGTCCCGTACAAGATCGTGAAGGCGCCGAACGGCGACGCCTATGTCCAGGGCCGCGACAAGGCCTACGCGCCCGCGGAAATCTCCGCCTTCGTCCTGCAGAAGATGAAGGAGACGGCGGAAGCCTATCTCGGCGAGAAGGTCGACCAGGCCGTCATCACCGTCCCCGCCTACTTCAACGACGCCCAGCGTCAGGCGACCAAGGACGCCGGCCGCATCGCGGGTCTTGAAGTCCTGCGCATCATCAACGAGCCGACGGCGGCAGCCCTCGCCTACGGTCTCGACAAGACCGAGAAGAACAAGACCATCGCCGTATATGACCTCGGCGGCGGCACGTTCGACGTGTCCGTGCTCGAGATCGGCGACGGCGTGTTTGAAGTGCGCTCCACAAACGGCGACACGTTCCTCGGCGGCGAGGACTTCGACAGCCGCATCGTCACCTACATCGCCGACGAATTCCAAAAGAAGCACGGCATCGACCTCCGTCAGGATCCGATGGCGCTGCAGCGTCTTCGCTCGAAGGCGGAAGAGGCGAAGAAGGAGCTGTCATCAACGGCTGAATATAAGGTCAGCGAACCGTTCATCAGCTTCGATCCGAATAACAAAACTCCGCTGCACCTCGAATTGATGTTGTCGCGCGCGAAGTATGAAGCGCTGGTCGAGGATCTTGTCCAAAAAACGCTGGCTCCCTGCAAGGCGGCCCTGAAAGACGCTGGCCTCTCCGCCGGCCAGATCCAGGAAGTCGTCCTCGTCGGCGGCATGACGCGGATGCCGCGCGTGCAGCAGGTCGTGAAGGAGTTCTTCGGCCGCGAACCGCACAAGGGCGTCAACCCGGATGAAGTCGTCGCCATCGGCGCCGGCATCCAGGCGGGCGTGCTGCAGGGCGACGTGAAGAACGTCGTGCTGCTCGACGTGACGCCGCTTTCGCTGGGCATCGAGACGCTTGGCGGGGTGTTCACGCGCCTCATCGACCGCAACACCACGATCCCCACCAAGAAGTCGCAGACCTTCTCGACCGCTGAAGACAACCAGCAGGCCGTGACTATCCGCGTGTTCCAGGGCGAGCGCGAAATGGCGTCGGACAACCGTCCGCTCGGCCAGTTCGACCTCGTCGGCATCCCCTCCGCGCCGCGCGGCATGCCGCAGATCGAGGTGACCTTCGACATCGACGCCAACGGCATCGTTTCCGTGTCCGCAAAGGACAAGGCGACGAACAAGGAACAGTCGATGCGCATCCAGCCGTCGGGCGGCCTCTCGGAAGCCGACATCCAGAAGATGGTGAAGGACGCCGAAGAGCACGCGTCCGACGACAAGGCGCGCCGCGAACTGGTCGAGGCCAAGAACGCCGGCGAAGCGACCGTCCACAACGTGGAGCGTCAGCTCGCGGAAAACGGCGACAAGATCTCCGCCGCCGACAAGACCGCCATCGAACAGGCCATCCAGGGCCTCAAGGACGCCCTCCCCGGCGACAACATGAGCGACATCGCCGCCAAGACGCAGGCCCTCGTGCAGGCGTCGATGAAGATCGGTGAAGCCATGTATGCCGCGCAGAAGGGCTCCGGCGACGATGACGACTCCTCGCCGAACGAGCCCGGCGTGGTCGACGCCGAGTTCGAGGAAGTCGACGGCCAGAACAAGAAGAGCGCCTGACAGGGCGGGGCCTTGGGCTAGGCCCCGGCGCGAGCCGGGGCCGCATTCTGGCGGACTGAACGCATGTCGTCGCGCGACTACTATGAAATTCTCGGCGTGCAGCGCGGCGCGGAAGCGGCGGCGATCAAATCCGCCTATCGTAAGCTCGCCATGCAGTATCACCCGGACCAGAATCCGGGCGACAAGGCCGCCGAGGACAAGTTCAAGGAAATCAACGAGGCCTACGCCGCGCTCTCGGACCCCGAGAAGCGCGCGCAGTACGACCGCTTCGGCAAGGCCGCCTTCGAGGGCGCGCAAGGCCCGGGCGGTTATCAGGACTTCTCCGACATCTTCAACGAGGTGTTCGGAGATGCGTTCGGAGATCTCTTCGGCGGCGGCGGACGCCGCCCGAACGGCCCCGAACGCGGCGGCGATCTCCGCTACGACATCGAGATCACGCTGGAGCAGGCCTTTTCCGGGCTCGATCGCGAGATCGTCGTTCCGCGCGAAATGGCGTGCGAGGTCTGCACTGGCGCCGGCGCCGAGCCCGGCACCCATCCGGAAACCTGCAGCACCTGCGCCGGCTCAGGTCAGGTGCGCGCGTCGCAAGGCATGTTCCGCGTGGTGCGCACCTGCCATACCTGCGGCGGGCGCGGGACGATCGTCCGCAGTCCCTGCAAGGCGTGCAGCGGGCGCGGCCGCGTGAAACGCGAACGGACGCTGTCGGTGAAGATCCCGCCCGGCGTCGAGGACGGCACGCGCATCCGGCTGTCCGGCGAAGGCGATCTCGGCGGTCGCGGCGGCCCGCCGGGCGACCTCTACCTCTTCCTCTCCGTGCGCGCCCACAAGCTGTTCGAGCGCGACGGGATGGAGCTCTTCTGCCGCATTCCCGTGCCGATGACGAAGGCCGCGCTCGGCGGCGACATCGAGGTGCCGACCATCGACGGCGGCAAGCAGAGCCTGACCATCGTTTCCGGCGCGCAGACCGGCCGGCGGTTCCGCCTGAAGCATCAGGGCATGCCGCGCCTGCAGGGCCGCGCCAACGATCGCGGCGATCTCCACGTGGAGATTTTCGTCGAGACGCCGATGAATCTCACCGCCAAGCAGAAGAAACTGCTGCACGAATTCGCCGCCGAATCCGGCGTGGAGACCGACCCCCAGACGCACGGCTTCTTCGACATGATGAAGCGCTTTTTCGAGGGTGGAGGCGAGACTCCCGGTCGGTGACGGGGCATAACTCCCGATCAATCAATGATGTGGCGTGGATGACCGCAAGTCGTTCGCCCGTCGGGGGAAGTCTTGGAGTACCTTGTTCTCGGCCTCGTCGGTCTCGGCATCTACACCGGAGGGCTCGTCCTCGGTGTTCTCGCCTTCCTGCGTCTTGAGCGTTACCGCAAAGCGCTGATCGAACAGCAGGCGCGGATCGATGCGCTGGAAGCGGCGCTCACCGGGCACGGGCCCCGGCCCCCGCCGACTACACCGGTTTCCGCCCCGGCGCTCCCACCGCCGCCTCGCGAAGTCGCGCAAGCGGCAATACCGGCGCGCGCCATCGAAGCGATCTTCCCGGTGCCCGCCCTCCCTGCTGCAAGAGTTCCGAAATCCGCGCCCGCGGGAGCGACCGAGCCGGTCGATCTCGGAACATGGATGGTCTGGGGCGCGGGCGCCGCGATCGCGCTCGCCGTCATCGTGTTCCTGAACAACGCGTACAATCAGGGCTACTTCAATCAGGCGTCGCAGCTCCTGCTCGGCTATTTGATGGCCGCGGGCCTGATCGGCGGCTCCGAAGCCCTGCGCCGGCGCGCGGTCACGCACCCCCCGCAGGACCTGCAGTCGCGCCACACGCCGAAGATCCTCGCCGCGGCCGGTCTCGTATGCGCGTACGGCATCACCTTCGTCGGCTTCTCGCGGCTCGCGCTGCTGCCGCCGCCCGCCGCGATAGGGCTGATGGGCGCCGCCTCGCTGGCGGCGTTCGCGCTTTCGCTCTGGCATGGGCGTCTCACGGCGTGGCTCGGCGTGCTCGCCGGCTTCGGCGCGCCGGCGCTCGTCGGTTCCTCGGACACGCCGGCGACGGCGATCTTCGCCTACCTCTTCGCCATCTGCGCGGGCGCCTTCGCCTTGTCGCGACACAAGCGCTGGTACGGCGTCGGCGCGGCGGCCGCCGCCGCCGCGCTCGGCTGGGCCGCGTGGTGGGCCTTCGGGTGGTTCTCGCCGTCGGGCGTTTCGCCGGCTTCCGGTTATCTCGTCGCAATCGCGGTGCTCGGCGCCGCATACGCCTGGGATGAAGCGGGCGTCGCGCAGCGCTGGCCTGTCCCCGCGACGCACGCCATGTGGATCGGGCTCGCGACAATCGCCGGCGCCGGGGCGGCGCTGACCTGGCTCTTCGTCAACGCGCATGGTTTCGGCTCGCCCGCCGTGTTTGCGCTCATCGCCTCCACCGCCCTGGCGGCGGGCGCCGCGGCGTG
>WRPF01000197.1 GCA_009773335.1 Caulobacteraceae bacterium | reverse complement strand
GAGCCGCCGCAGGAACGCACCATGCTCGGAGCGGAAGGCCTGCAAGTAGCGTCGTTCCTCGCGCAAGGTGGCGATCTCGGCGACCGTTTCCTCGATGCAGCGCACCAGATCCGCCGGACCCGTGAACGGCCAGCTCTTCACCGCGTTGCCCTTCTCGTAACGTTCGATACGCCGGGCCGACAGCGAGTACAGCAAGGCCACCGACTCGGCGCCCTGTCCCTGGGCCGATCGCACCACCATCGAACCGGGAAGGTCCGACAGCTCCTCGCGCACCGCGAACAGCTGGAACGAGAACGTGGACGCCTTGTCCAGGCCCGACCCGCCGCTCAACTCGACCGAGATATCCCAGTTCTTGCCCGCCACGAGATTCGCGACCTCGCCGAGAAAGCGCTGGTCCTCGTCGATCACCAGGATGGCGGGCTTCATCTTCACGCCCGAGTCGCTGCCGTCGTCCTTGCGGTACACGCGGCGCGCCATCGAGAACATGATCTGTAGCGCGTCTTCCATCGCCGCGCGCATCTCGCCCACGAGCCCGCTGCCTTCGCCGGCGTGATAGCGATCGACCGCGCGATCGACGCTGGCGCGCAACTGCGCGATCTGATCGGGGCGCTTGCTGACGATGTGCAGCACTCCCAGGCGCAGCGCGTCGACGGCGGCCTCGAACGAACGTCGCCCCGCGAGGATCACGACCTGGGTGGGCTTGGAGTGCTGGTGCAGGTAGCGCGCCAGATCGATGCCGCCGTTGGTCGAGCCGAAGTCGAGATCGATCACGGCGGCGGGAAAGAACTTGCGACGAGTCAGCTCGCGCGCGGTGTCCATGTCCTTGCACGAAGTGCACACGTAGCCAGCGTCGTCGAAGAGCTTGCGCAGACCTTCGCGGTCGCGGTCCGCGCTGTCCGCGATGAGTATCTCCTCGCCTTGCGCCACGCCGGTACCCCGACTGGTAAGCATACCTGATCGGTGCCCCAGGCGCGCCGGGCAGGGACCCTGTCAGGATGCGCGGGTGCTCCAATGTAGGGAGACGTGGCGGGCAACACGGCGTCATGGCGGTGGCGCTCGCCGCCCGGTAAATTCGCGTGCGTGGACCCCTTCGAGCAGATGGCGGCGCAGGGGCACGGCGAAGTGCATGTGTGCTTCGATCCCGCCGCGCAGCTGCGCGCGATCATCGCCATCCACGACGAACG
>WRPF01000196.1 GCA_009773335.1 Caulobacteraceae bacterium | reverse complement strand
CGCCCAATATGCGTTCAACGACTTCCATCGTGGGCTCGTCGGTGATGCGCAGTCCTTCCTCGCGCCGACTCTGGATGCCGAGACGCGACAATTCGCGATCGATCTGCGGTCCGCCGCCATGCACCACCACCGGTTGGATGCCGACCGTGTGCATCAACACGATGTCGCGCGCGAATCCCTCGCGCAGCAGCGAGTCGGTCATCGCGCTGCCGCCGTACTTGACGACGAACGTGCTCCCGCGGAAGCGCCGGATGTACGGAAGCGCTTCGTGCAGGACCTGGGCCTTTTCGATCAGCGCTTGCATGGCGGTGCGTCCGCAGAATTCCGGGCGCGGGAAGGGGGCGATCGTGGGAGCAAGACATGGGAAAGTCAAAGCGACAAAGGGCTCATCACGGCCGAAAACGGCGTGTGGCGCCGCTGAAAAGTTGTTCATGCGCGTCGCCGTCGCGGACGATCCGAACGTGGGTCACAACCGACGCGCCGACACGCTGCGTGCGCAGATCGATGCCTTCGTGCAGTACCTGTCCGTCGAACGGCGACAGGCGCCACTCACGGTGGCCACCTACGCGCGCGATCTGGAAGCGATGCATCGCTTCGCGCAAAGCCAGAAGCTTCCACTCGACGCCGCGCGCCTCGATCGCGAAGCGCTGCGGCACTACCTGGCGGCCACGGCCCACGACAGCGGCCCGGCGACGATCTCACGGCGCATCTCCGCGTTGCGCGCCTTCTACCGCTTCCTGGCCAAGCGCAGGCTTTGCACCGACAACCCCGCCGCGGCGTTGCGCCTACCCAAGGTGGCCAAACCGTTGCCGAAGTTCCTGTCGGTCGATGCCGCGTTCGAGGTGGTGACCACGCCGCACGACGACGCGTACGCCGAAGCGCTCGCGGCACGCGACCGAGCCATCCTGGAGGTGCTGTACGGCTCGGGGTTGCGCGTCGGCGAGTTGTGCGGCCTTTCGCTCGACGCGATCGAGCTCGCGGAGCGCGCGGCCCGCGTGCTGGGCAAGGGCGGACGCGAACGCGTCGTGCCGCTGGGGGGCGCGACGGTCACGGCGCTCGCGCAGTACCTGCAGGCGCGCGCGTGTCTGCGCCATCCGCGCAAGGGCACGCAGCACCCGAGCGCGCTGTTCCTCGGCCAACAGGGCACGCGCCTGTCGCCGCGCCAGGTTCAGTACCTGGTGCAACGCTA
>WRPF01000195.1 GCA_009773335.1 Caulobacteraceae bacterium | reverse complement strand
AACACGTGTGGTCGCAGTGCCTGCGCCACCCGCCGCTGGAGCTCGTCGCGCACGCAACCGGGACACCGCTGGGCACGGCCGCGTACCGTGCGCACCTCGAGCGCCGCTATATCGAAGGAGAGTAGTCGATGACATCCACCGTGTACCGAGAGTTGACGTTGGAGGTGAACGAACCCGTCGCCACCATCACGTTGAACCGACCCGATCGGTTGAACGCGCTGACCGCGCGTTTGCTGAGCGAAATCCCCCATGCGCTCGCGGCAGCCGAAGCCGACGCACGCGTGGTCGGCATCGTGCTCACCGGTGCTGGCCGCGGCTTCAGCGCGGGCGCGGACATGGACCTGCTCGGCGCGGTCGCCTCCGGCAAGGGGCTCGGCTCGGACGACACGCTGGAATCCGAGCCGGGCGACGTGGCGTTGGGCGCCGACTTCGCGGTGACGTACAGCCGCATCCTGCGCGTGCGCAAACCGATCGTCGCGGCGGTCAACGGTCCGTGCGCGGGCATCGGCATGGCAATCGCGCTCCTGTGCGATATGCGCTTCGCCTCGGAGAACGCCCTGTTCATCACGGCGTTCGCCCACCGCGGTCTGATCGCCGAGCACGGCATGAGTTGGATGCTGCCGCGCCTGGTCGGCGCGTCACGCGCGCTCGACCTGTTGTGGAGCGCCCGCCGCGTGGATGCCACGGAGGCGTACCGCATCGGCCTGCTCGATCGCGTGATGGCGCCGGACGAATTGCTCGCCGGCGCCCGTCGCTACATCGAAGACCTTGCGGCGCGCTCGTCACCGACGTCACTCATGCTGATGAAGCAGCAGGTCTACAAGCACCTGATGACGACGTTGGGCCCGGCGATGCAGGAGTCCAACCGCCTGATGATGGAGAGCCTCGGGCGCGAGGACTTCAAGGAAGGCGTCGCGAGCTTTCTCGAAAAGCGACCACCACGCTTCAAGCGCCTGGGCACGTAGCGCGTGAGCGTGCGCCCGGCCTAGCGCTTGCTGCCGTCGAGCCCGAGCAGGTCGCGCGGCAGATCCGTCGACGCCTTCATCCTCCATTGTGGCTCGCGTTTCTCGAGGAACGCGGTCACCCCTTCACGCGCGTCCGGCTGCCTCCCAGCCCACGCGAACAGGGGATCTTCGCGACGGGCCATGTCGGCGACGGACGTCGTCAGCCCGTCCCACAACAGACGCTTCGCGATCGCC
>WRPF01000194.1 GCA_009773335.1 Caulobacteraceae bacterium | reverse complement strand
CCTGGAAATCCACTTACGCCGCCACGCAGCTTTACCAGGGGCCGATCCGCTTCTGCCTGGCGGCCTCGGGCCATATCGCGGGCGTGGTCAATCCGCCGGCGGCGCAGAA
This sequence comes from Caulobacteraceae bacterium, assembly GCA_009773335.1. Lineage (GTDB taxonomy): Bacteria > Pseudomonadota > Alphaproteobacteria > Caulobacterales > Aquidulcibacteraceae > VFBF01. Next base: position 1,091 of record WRPF01000194.1, on the reverse strand, counting down.
ATACGGCTATTGGGTGGACGGCGGCGGCAAGCCGCCCAAGACGCCCGACCAATGGCTGGCCACGGCCGAGCAGAAGCCGGGATCGTGGTGGGCGGAATGGAAGGCGTGGATCGACGGCTTCGCCGACGGCGAGGCGCCCGCGCGCAAGCCCGGCGACGGCAAGCTCAAGGCCATCGAGGACGCGCCCGGCAGTTACGTGAAGGTCAGGCTTACAGCCTGAATACCGGGAGCCGGGCATGGCGTTCGAGTTCGATGTGATCCTGCGCGCGGTCGAGAACGGCGTCCGCGCGTACGACCGCCACGCGCAATTCCAGTTGGGCGAATTCGCCCCGGCGATCGAGCTCAGCCAGCGCAGGGTCGAGGAATTCGCGCGCGACTTTCACGGCATCGCCAATCCGACCCCGTCCGAAACGACCAACGTCATGTGCAACGAGCTGTTCCACCTTATGCGCCGCGATGATACCGCCGACAAGCAGCAGATCGCGTTCATCGCGGGCTCGATCCTGCGCTTATGCGCGCTGCCCGAGGACGCGCCGCATTTCAGCGGCCTTGGCCGGCACCCGCAGGCGGGCGAGCGAATCTATCTTTCCATCTTCCGCAAGGACGCGGGCCAGGACCGCTTTCTCCACACCTGCACCGTGGGCACCAAGCCGCCGGCCGACGCGTGAGCGGCGGGCGGGAATCGCCGATGCCCGGCGCCGCGATCCCCTCTTCGACGCTTGAAGAACGCATCGTCAACGCCGTCATCCCGCCGCGGCTTTACTGGCGCATCCGCGCCTGGCGCGGCTGGTGGACGGGCGAACGCGAGCTGAGACTCTTGAAGCACCTGGTCGATCCCGCGCGCAACGCGGTGGACGCGGGCGCCAACAAGGGCGTCTACAGCTATTTTCTCGCCCGCTACGCCAAGCACTGCTTCGCCTATGAGCCGAACCCGAAGGTGCGCGCAATCCTCGAACGCTGCGCGCGCGGCGCCAAGGTGACGGTGTCGGGCGCGGCGCTGTCGGACCGCGCCGGCGCCGCCACGATGATGCTGCCCCTGCGCCGCGGCCGCCCGTCCAACCAGACCGGCAGCCTGCGGACCGATCTGGTGG
>WRPF01000105.1:12892-14771 GCA_009773335.1 Caulobacteraceae bacterium | reverse complement strand
CCGAGCGCCACGAACTTGCGCAGCACCCGGTCGCGCGCGGCCTTCGCGGCGGCGGGCCGGCGATCCGGTCGTCGCGCTTCCGGCGCCTGCGGCAACGCGATGAGCAGCGCCATGTCGGCGTCGGACAGCCCCTGCGGGTCGCGCCGGAAATAGCCGCGGCTCGCCGCGCGCACGCCTTCGAGATTGCCGCCGTAGGGCGCGATGGTGAGATAGGCGGAAAGGATCTGGCGCTTTGACAGGCGCCGTTCGATCTGCAGCGCGCGCACGATCTCGACGAGCTTCGACGGCACCGTGCGCGGACGCGGCTCGATGAGACGCGCAAGCTGCATGGTGATCGTCGATCCGCCGGACGTCACACGGCCCGAGCGCACCCACGTCATCGTCGCCCGCGACAGCGCCAGAGGATCGACGCCGGGATGAAACCAGAAGCGCTTGTCCTCCACCGCGATGAGACGGCGCTTGAACTCCGGGTCCACTTCGTCGAGGCGCGCCGCGAGGCGCCACTTGCCTTCTGTGGTGGTGAACGCGCGCAGCCACGCGCCGTCCTTGTCGAGCACCACGGGCGACAGGACATGCGCGCGCTCGAGCGGCGGCGGCAGCGCAACGTCGAGCGCGAAAAGCACGAGCATCGCGACGACCGCACGCATCCACCAGCGTTTTGTCTTCTCACCGAGGTAAAGATCGAGAGAGCGGCCGCGTTTCACGACGTCGCGACCGTGATGGAAACGCGCGTGTTCCCTCCCCTCGATGGGGAGGGTGGCCCGAGCGCAGCGAGGGTCGAGTGGGGCGAAGGCCCAGTGTCGGGGCGAAAAGCGCCATTGGGCTCAAACGTCTTCGCCCTTCGCGCCTTTCGTCCGCACATCTCGCGCGCACCCCACCCCCGTTGCTTCGCAACGGACCCTCCCCATCGAGGGGAGGGAGAGTGCGCACGTCTCCGTTGAGCCATCGCCTCCTTAGCCTTGTCTCGCCTACCGCCCCACCACCCGCACGCGCCCCGCCGCACTGCGCCCGTAGACGCCCGGCTTGTACATGTCCTCGATCGCAGCGCCCGGCAGCGTGTAGACGCCCGGCGTCACCGCGCGCGCGACATACGCGATGGTGTAGCCCTGCCCCTGCACGTCGAGTGCGGCGACGAAGCGATCGTCACGCTTCTCGGTGATGCGCGTGCTGGAGATGCGCCCGAGCCACGCGAACGGACCGTCGACGCGGCGACCGTCCCACTGCTCGATGCCTGCGCCGTCCGACGGGCTCAGGATCGATTCGATCTCGAGGCCTGCCGGCAGGAGGTCAATCAGCGCGGCGGGATAGAGCCGCTGGCCTTCGGGCGCGCCCGTCAGCGAGACGACGACGCGATCGCCCTGACGGATGGAGTCCAGATCAGCGAGCGTGCCGTCTAGACGGAAGATGCGCTTGCTGATCGAGAGCCCGTTCGACGACTCTGGCGGCGCCGAGCGGGGTGCGCCCGACAGCGTGAGCGAACGCCACACGGCGCCCTGTCCGTCATTGCGGAAGGTGATCGGGCGTTGCAGCTGCGAGACCACCGCCTCGAACGGCGTCATGGGCCCGGCCGGCTGACCGTTCACCGAGACCGCCACAGGCCCCGCCGTGCGCAGGAGCGCGTTCGCTGCGAGCAGCAACTGCGATTGCTCCTGCGTCATCAGCTGATCGGCGCGCGGCTGGTCATTTTCCAGACGACGCGTGAGGCGACGCACGGTCTCGTTGAGGCCCGGATCGGTCGCGGCCGCTTCGGCGGCGAGCGCGATGACGCCCGCCGTGTCACGCACCACCGACTGATAATAGTCGCCGGTGTTGCGATAACCGATGGCGGCTTCCGCCTGACGGAAGGCGCTGCGCGCGCGGGCGCGGTCGCCGAGGTGGG
>WRPF01000105.1:0-12885 GCA_009773335.1 Caulobacteraceae bacterium | reverse complement strand
CGGGCGCGGTCGCCGAGGTGGGCGAGCGCCGCGCCGATCTGTGCGCGCGCGAGCGGGCTTGGTTCGCGGGCGAGGCGCGCGTCATGGAAGTAACGCAACTGTCCGACATCGGCCTTGCCGGCCTTCGCGAGCACATAGAGCGCGTACGCCGTGGCGCGTGAGCGCAGCAGTTCCTTGGTGTCGGTCTGGCCCGTCCACTTCGACACCTCGAAGTCGTAGGCGACGTTCGAGAAGTCATCGAGACGCGCAATGGCGCGCAGGCCCTTGTAGGCTTCTTCAAGCGGCGCGGCGGGCACGACGTATCCCGCTTCCTTGGCGCGGCGCAGGAAGTCGACGGTATAGGCGCCGAGCCATGGGCTCGCCGCGCCGTCGCCTGCACGCCACAGGCCGAAGGCGCCGTCCGGCGTCTGCCGGTCGAGAACCTTCGTGATCGCGTCGTTCATGCGCGGCGTGAGCTGGCGGTCACGCTGGCGCGCGGCGAGCGGCGCAAGCGTGTTGGCGTAGAGCAGCGGCATGGCCACGCTCACGAGCTGCTCCGTGCAGCCGTACGGATAGCGTTCGAGGCTGTCGAGCAATGGCGCGGGATCGAGACCCGCGAGGCTCGAATATGAAACGATCGCGCGGCTCTGGTTGGGCTGGAAAGCCGCGAGCGCCGCCGCCGTCAGCGAATAGACTTCGCCGCGCGACTGCGACGCGAGGTTGACCTGCGTGACCGGCAGGAACGGTGCGCGCGCCTCGATGTCGTACTCGTGGCTGACGCTGAAATTGCCGGGGCCCGTCACCGCAAGCGTGAGCTTGCCGATGCCCGCCGCCGGCGCCGTGACCGGAATGCGGATCGTGGTGTTGGCGCCGCGGTTGAGCGTGACGGTCTGCGCCTGCCCCTGCGCGGTGGCGGCGCCCTGTCCGTTGAGCGCGACGCGATAGGCGCCGGACGCGCCCTCGATATTGTCCACGCGCAGCGTTGCGAACGCCTCGTCGCCGGGCGCGAGGAAGCGCGGCAGCGTGAGATCGGCGACCACAGGGTCACGCACGGTGACCTGCGCATCGTCGGAGCCGAGCGCGGTTTCGCTCCACGCCACCGCCATGAAGCGGAGCTGGCCGTTGAAGTCGGGGATGTCGAGCGGGATCTTCGCGGTTCCGTTGCGGACTTCGACGAGGCCGGTCCACAGCGCGATCGTCTTCGTCGGCACCACGGTGAGGCCTTCGCCGCCGAGGCTGTCGCCGCCCTGGCGCGGCGTCGCCGGCGCGCCGAGGTTGGGGTTGAGCAGGCGGCCGTAGTCGTCGCGGATGCCGACGCCGAGCGCGCGGCGGCCGAAATAATAGTCCTTCGGATCGGGCGTCTCGTAGCCGGTGAGCTGCAGGATGCCTTCATCGACAGCCGCGATCGTGACGCGCACCTTCTCGCCGCGCGGCGCGCCGGTGATGGCGAGCGGCACCTCGATGCGCGTGCGCGGGCGCACGATGCCCATGTTGTCGGCGACTGCGACGGTCAGCGTGCGGTTGGCGGTGTCCACCGGCACGTAGCTCACGCCGACAGCGCGGCGCGGCACGACGGGCGTGTCGCGACGGCCCGCGGGATCGCGCGGCGTCATCACGGTGACGAGGACGTAGGCGCCCGCCCCCCATTCATTGTCCACGCGCAGCGAGATTTTCTTGCCGCCTGCCGGAATGCGCTCGGTGCGCATCGACAGCACGCGGTCCGTGGCGACGACGATCTGCGCTTCGCCCGCATACGGCGGCTTGATGTCGATCTCGACGCGACCGCCCATGCGCACGGGCGCGTTCGGCGGCACGACGGCGACCATGTCCGGCGTATCGGAATCCGTGGCGTAGCCGCCCCAGCCGACGCCGAAGCGGTGCGTGGTTTCCGCGCCAGAGGCCTCGTGCTTCACGATCAGGCGATAGCTGCCCTCGCGCAGATTGGCCTGCGTGATCGTCAGCGCCTGCGCGGCGGGAATATCCACCGTGCCCTGCGCGCCGGCGACCTGGATGTCGCGGCCCGTGCGGCGCCATTTCCACTGGCCGCCTTCGAGATACCAGTCGTAGCTCCAGTCTTCCTCGATCAGCCGCCACGTCACGCGCGAGCCGATGCGCTTGGCGTTCGCATCCACGGCGACGACATCGAACGCTGCCGGTTGACCGGCGCGCAGCCAGCCTTCGCCCTTCGGCTTCACGCCGATGTATTGCGAGGACAGACGCACGGGGATGTCGAAGTTCTCGCGCACGACGCGGCCGCCCGGTTCGGCGACGCTGGCGACGACCTTCGCGCGCAGCGGCATCGAGGTCTGCGGCGGGCTCGTCAGCGCGACCTGCAGCTGCGCGCGGCCGGCGCCGTCGGTGACGGTTTCAGGCAGCTGGAAGAACTGCTCCTCGAAGCTCTCGTCCTCCTTGCCCCACGTGTAGCCGGCGAGCGCCGGGAACGGATTGGGATCGACCTGCAGGCGGCCTTCGCCCTGCACGACGAGGCCTGCGCCGGGCGCGCCGTAGAGGAATTGCGCATCGACCGTGATCGCGCGCGGTTCGCCGGACGTCAGCGGCGCCTCGGAGCCCTCGACCTTCATCTTCAGGCGCTGCGGCACGAAATCCTCGACCGCGAACGACACGTCGCCGGCCGGTTGATCCTGCCCGTCGACTTCCAGCACCGCGCGCCACTGGCCGCGCGGCGCGCTGCGATCGATCTGCACGTTCTTGATGATCGAGCCGGCCTCGCGCGCTTCGGCGAGACGCTGGCGGCGGAACTCAGTGCCGTTGGGGCGATAGATGACGAGCGTCGACTGACGATTGGAGATGGCGCGGCCGGTGGGGTCGCGCAGCATGCCGCTGACGCGCACGATTTCGCCGGGACGGTAGATGCCGCGTTCGGTGAACATGTAGGCGTCCACATCGCCGGGCGACGAACGGCCGCTGACATCGCGCTCGGACAGATCGAGCGTGCCGCGTTCGAGATCGAGTGCGGCGAAATCGCCGCCGGAGCCGTAGGCCATCACGTAGCGCGCGCGCTGCGGGCCTTCACCCTTCATCAGCGCCTCGGCGAACCGCGCCCGGCCTTCGCCGTTGGTGCGCGCGCGCGCGAGTTCATCGTTGTTCTGCGCGATGAGCGTGAGCGTCACCCCGCCCTGCGGCTGCGCCGACTTCAGCGAGCGCACCACGACATCAAGGCCCGTGGCGCCGGAAAAGGTCTGCAGCGCCATGTCGGTGTACATGATCCAGCGTGCGGCGGCGGCGGGGCGATCGTTGTTTTCCCCGCGCGAGCCCGCGCTCGGCGTCGCGTCGATCACGCGCAGCACATAGGCGCCGGGGTTGCGATCCTTCAGCACCGAGCCGAGCGGGAACACCGTCGTCATCGTGCGGTTGCGCTGGGTGGCCGGCAGCGCGAGCGCGCCGCGTCCGCCCGCGACCGGGCGCGCGACATCCACTTCGCCCTTCCAGATCGAGACCCCGAAATCGGAGCCCGCTTCCTCGATGGACCAGTAGTCCCAGGAGCCCTCGGCGACCGCCTGGCCTTCCTCGATGGAGCGTTGCGAGAGGATGCGGTCGGAGACGCGCAGCACCTCGACCTTCAGCTTCGTGACATTCACGGTCTCGAGACCCACGCCGTCGGCTTCCGCGCGCGGCAGGATCACGCCCGACCCGGCGAAGCCCACGAACGAGGGGCGGTCCCCGAAGGTGAGCTGGAACGTCTCGTCCTTGCGGGTTTTCTTGCCGCCGACCGAGGGCAGACCCTCACGGACCGTGACCTGACGGTCGACGTCGTAGGGCAGCCCGCGCAGGCACAGCGACTTGTCGACCGGCTCGAAGCGCACCTGCGCTTCGGGTTGGAGCGTGACGAAGTCCGCGTAGTTGATCTGGGGGTCGTTCGCGAGGGTCTGGGTGAATTCGAGGCAGGCCACCGGCGTGTCGCCGCCGGTCTCGATGCGCAGGCGCTCGAACGCCATGTCGCCGGGCGCGACCGCCGAAGCGCGGGGCGCCTTGGCGGAACGTGCGCTCTCAGCCCCGCCACCCGCCGCGCGGAACCAGCCGGCGGGTCCACTGCCCGACTGACCCAGAACGACGCCGCCCAAAAGGCCGACAGCCAGCGCCGCCACCGCCGCCACGATCACGTTCCGGTTCATGAAGTCCTCGCCCAATTTCCCCTTGGTCCTAAAGCCTTAGCCCAAGGTTGGCGCGGACGTTAACATAACGATCTTGTAAGGATTGCGGCGAAGACAGCTGCGACATCCTGGATGGGTGCGGCAGCTTGACGCACCGCGCGCGCGGGCGCTTTGAATGCGAGGCGGTCAGTCCTTCGCGCGCTCGACGTAGGAATTGTCTTCCGTCGAGATGATGACCCGGGTGCCGGCGTCGATGTGCGGCGGGACCATCGTCTTCAGGCCGTTGGAGAGCTTCGCCGGCTTGTAGGACGACGACGCCGTCTGGCCCCTCACGACCGGCTCGGTCTCCACGATCTCGAGCGTCACGCGGGGCGGCAACTGGATCGACAGCGCCTGACCCTCGAACATCGTCAGCCAGACTTCCATGTCCGACGCGAGGAACGCCGCCTGATCGCCGACGGTGTCCTTCGCCACCGTCACCTGGTCGTAGTTCACCGGGTTCATGAACACGTAGCCCACACCCTCGTCTTCATAGAGGTAGTTGTGGCGGACCTCTTCCACGAAGGCCTTTTCGAGTGCGTCGGTGGTTTTGTAGGTCTGGGTTGTCTTCGTGCCGTCGACGATGCGGCGCATCGTGATGGTGGTCGTGGGCGTGCCCTTGCCGGGCCGGAAGGATTCGAACGCCATCACCACGTAGAGCTTGCCGTCTTCCAGTTCGAGGACGTTGCCCTTGCGCACGTCGCTCGCGATGACCTTGACCACGATATGTCCTTTCAAGAGGCGCAGTCCGCGCCCCGGAATTCAACCGAAGCGGGCCTCATAGCCTGAAACCGCGCCCGAACGGAACTGCGACCGCGTAGCGGGCGGGCGGCGGCCCGCGTCGTCCGCCGGGAGCGCCGGCATAAAAGCCTTTACGTAGGATTTATTTCTCCCGTGTTCTCCCCGTGCGCCGTTCACGGGAGGGCTTCGAGGGCTCCGATGGCCTTGAGCGGGCGGGGCATGGGTCGGCGTGATTGCCTGCTGGGACGCAAACCGCAGGGCCCGGGGTGGTCGGACATCCTGCACGTTGCACCGGCAGCGCGAGGTGGAGCTAAGACAGGCCGACGGTAGCGCGGGACACCGCGTGAGAACGGACCGTACGTTGCGGACTGAGACGTCCGATCCAGCAACTCCTGCTCTCGCGTCCGGGAAGAACGGCTCCAACGGGGCGCAAAGTCGTGCGTCACTACCCGTCGATCGCGAGATCGACACCCAACGGCGCATCGCCTTGCGCCCCGCCTCCCACTTGGGTGGGGGTTGTGTGGCGCCGCAAAACCGCGAGGTTTGTGCGGGCGAAAGTGTTGGGGATGAGGACCGCGGGCCTATGGCCCGCATCCGAACGCAGGATCAGGCGGGCTGGTTCGTCACCGAAGACCGAATGCGGGCCATAGGCCCGCGGCCCTCATCACGGAAGAGCGGACACCCCCATCAACACCTGTGGCGGGAATGCCTGTGAACGGACGAGGCGTCGTCGCAAACAGCGCCGCGAATCACTCTAGCGTTTCGCAAGCACAACAAACGGGGTCCCCATGGCTGACGACGCAGGTTCCTTCATCGCGGCAGATGCTGCGCCGCAGACGCTGACGCAATCGGCGCAGGAGCGCCTGCGCCAGCTCATCGCGCGCATCGAGAAGCTCGAAGAGGAAAAGGCCGTGGTCGCCGCCGACATCAAGGAAGTGTACGGCGAGGCGAAGTCCACCGGCTTCGACACCAAGGTGATGCGCAAGGTCATCGCGCTCAGGAAGCAGGATCGCAACGAGCGCGCCGAGCAGGAGATGGTCATGGACCTCTACCTCGCGGCCCTCGGCGAAATTTAGGCTTGGTGATATAGCCGGGGCGTCATGCCCCGCGAGGTCGATCCCAAACGCACGCGCAAGGCGCTCCGTCAGGTGCGCAAGCTGGCGTCGTTGCAGGAAGCGGTCGAGGGCGAAACGCCGCCGGACTATTCCGGCTGGGAGAAGGAATTCCTGAGCGAGGTCGAGGCGCGGCTCGACAAGTACGGCTCGGCCTTCGCCGATCTCGGCAAGGGCGCGCCAGACGAGGCGCTCTCACGCCTGCAGGCGCAGAAGCTCAAGGAGATCGAGAAGAAGGCAAAGGATAAGGCGAACGGCAAGGAACCCAGGCGCTCGGGTTTCAAACGCAAAGCGCCACCATGGGCGAAGAGCGATGAGTGAGGGGGGGGGGGGGGGGGGGGGGGGGGGGACCGGCCGATCGACCGGGCCCGTCACCTCGACTCTGCATTTGAGCGATCCATCGCCCCCCCACCCCCTGCCCCCTCCCCGCGAGGGGGAGGGGAAGAGAGGAGCCGATGATCACCCGCGAAGATCTCGACAGCGCCTGGCACATCGTGCGCGGCGTGTTCGGCCCGACACCCGCGTATGCGTGGCCGCTGCTGGCCGAGCGCGCGGGCCACACCATCATCGTCAAGCACGAGAACCACTGCCCCACCGGCGCGTTCAAGGTGCGCGGCGGCCTCGTGTTTCTCGCCCGGCTGCGCGAGCGCATGCCGGAGTGCGCCGGCCTCGTCACCGCCACGCGCGGCAACCACGGCCAGTCCATCGCCTTCGCCGCATCGCGCACGGGCGTGCCGCTGACCATCGTCGTGCCGCACGGCAACTCGCGCGAGAAAAACGTCGCGATGCGGGCCTTCGGCGCCGACCTCATCGAGCACGGCCGCGACTTCGACGAGGCGCGCGTGCACGCCGCGCGCCTCGGCCTGGAACGAAATCTGCTCTACGCGCCGTCCTTCCATCCCGATCTCGTCGCCGGCGTCGCCACGTACGCGGTTGAACTCTTCGGCGCGCATCCCGATGTGGAAACCGTCTACGTGCCCATCGGCCTCGGCTCCGGCGTGTGCGCGGTGACGCTGGTGCGCGATCTGTTCGCCCTGCCGGCGCGAATCGTCGGTGTCGTGTCTGAGAACGCCGACTGCTACGCGCGGTCGTTCGAGGCCGGCGCTTTGGTCGAGACCGAAACAGCGGACACCTTCGCCGACGGCCTTGCCGTGCGCGTGCCGAACGCGGACGCTTTCGCGATCATGAAGACAGGCGTCGAGCGCATCGTGCGCGTGAGCGATCTTGAAATCGCCGCGGCCATGCGCATCTACCACGAGGACACGCACAACATGGCCGAAGGCGCAGGCGCCGCGTCGCTCGCCGCCGCGTTGAAGGATCACGCCAAGGGCAAGGCCGCTGTGATCCTCAGCGGCGCGAACGTCGATCGCGATGTGGCGGCGAAGGTGCTGGCGGGTTAGCGCTGCTTGGATTTGCGTTCGCGATACTCATGTGTCTCGCTCCACGTCCTTGCGGCTGATTTGTCGACCCACCAAATAACGGCTATGAACCACGCGAAGATTAGCCACCACCCATACTCTTTGACCCATGGCTCGGGGAGCAGCAGGCCCACAAACAGGAAAATCGCCTGTATGAGCAGCACCCCCCTGTTCCGCGTGGTATTGAGCGGCCTATTGAACATGGAGTGGTCTTAGCTCCGCAACGCCCCGCCCGTCGCCTTCGCCACGGCGGCGATGATCTTCTTCGACACGTCCTCGATCTCGCCGTCGCCCAGCGTCTTCTCACGCGGCTGCAGCGTGACCTCGATGGCGAGCGACTTCTTGCCGTCGTCCACGCCCTTGCCGCGATAGACATCGAACAGGATCACATCCGCCACGAGCTGCTTGTCGGCGCCGAAGGCCGCACGCACCAGATCGGCGGCGGCCACACCCTCCTCCACCACGAACGCGAAGTCGCGCGTGAGCGGCATGAGGTCGAGCTTTTCCAGCGCGGGCTTGGCGTGCGTGGCCTTCGCGCGCGGCGCGGGGATGAGATCGACCTTGATCTCGAACGCCATCGCCGGGCCTTCGACGTCGAGCGCATTGAGAATGCGCGGGTGCACGTCGCCGAACGTGGCGATCACCTTGTTGCCGAGGCGCAGACTTCCGCCGCGTCCCGGATGCTGCCACGGCGCATCCGCCGGCCCCGCCTGCAGCGACGACGGCGCGCCCATCGCTTCGAGCGCCATGAGGCAATCGCGCTTCATGTCGAACACGTCCGGCGCCTCGGCGCCCCGCCATGAGCGCTTCGGACGCGGCTGCCAGATCGCGGCGACCGTGCGCGCCTGATCGGCATCAGTGTCGCCGGACCATGACGGGCCTGCCTCGAACAGCATCATGTCCCCGCGTCCGCGATCGAGATTGCGCTGCGCGGCGCGCAGGAGGTTCGGCAGCGCGGACGGGCGCATGCAATCGAGATCGGACGCGATCGGATTGGCGAGCACGAGTTTCTCGGAGCCGCCGCCGAAGAGTTCAGCGTGCTTCTTCTCGCAGAAACTCCACGTCACGCACTCGAAGTAGCCGGCGCCCGCGAGCGCGCGACGCGCAAGGCGCAGGCGGCTCTCGCCCACGCCCGTCGGCGGCGCACGGAAACCGTTGGCGCGCGGCGGTGCGTTGGCAGGCAGCTTGTCGAAGCCCTCGATGCGCGCGATTTCCTCGACGAGATCGGCGGAACCTTCCACATCGCGCCGCCAGCTCGGGGGCGTCACGTCGAAACGCTTGTCGTCGCCTTTCACGGTGAAACCGAGCGCGATGAGGATTTCCTTCGCACGCTTTCCGCTCACGTCGAGACCGGCCAGCGATTTGACACGCCCGGGATCGAACGCAAAGCCCGTCGGCGGCGCGGGCACTTCGCCTGCGAGCATGAGTTCGGACGCCTCGCCGCCGCACAGATCGAGGATGAGCTGCGTCGCGAGATCGTGGCCGCCGATCACGAAACCCGTGTCGACGCCGCGCTCGAAGCGATACTTCGCATCGGAATTGATGCCGGTGGCGCGGCCCGTCTGCGCGATTTTCAGCGGCTCGAACCACGCCGCCTCGAGCAGCACGTCGGTCGTCGCCTCGGTGACGCCCGAGTCCTTTCCGCCCATGACGCCGCCGAGGCCGAGCACGCCCTTGTCGTCGGCGATGACGCACATGTCCGGCGTGATCTCGTAGGTCTCGTCGTCGAGCGCGACGAATGTCTCGCCCGCCTTGCCGAGACGTGCGCGCACCGTGCCGGTGAGTTTCGCCACGTCATAGACGTGCAGCGGCCGCGCGCGGTCGAAGGAGAGATAGTTGGTGATGTCGACGAGCGCGGAGCGGGGCTTGAGGCCGATGGCCTTCAGCTTCTGCTGCAGCCACGCCGGCGACGGGCCGTTCTTCACGCCGCGGATGACGCGCGCGGCGAACACCGGACAGCCGCTGTCGCGCTCCACGACGACGTTCACCGGGCACTTGAAGGCGCCCTTCGGCGATGGCGCGGGTTTTTCGATCAGCTTGCCGAGCCCCGCCGCCGCGAGATCGCGCGCGATGCCGGCGACGCCGAGCCAGTCGGGCCGATTGGGCGTGACCTCGAAATCGATCACCGCATCGGACAGCCCGAGCGCTTCGGCGGCGGACATGCCCACCTTCAACGACGCATCGAGTTCGAGAATGCCGTCGCCGTCCGTATCGACCTCAAGCTCCGCGCCCGAGCACAGCATGCCGTTCGATACGACGCCGCGCACGGGCCGCGCTTCCAGCGTGATTCCGCTGCCGGGAACGTACGTCCCGAGCGGCGCGTAGATCGTCACTAGCCCCGCACGCGCATTCGCCGCGCCGCAGACGATTTCCTTGCGACCGTCCTTCGTCTCCACCTGACACACGCGCAAGCGGTCGGCGTTCGGGTGCTGCGCGGCCTCGACGATCTTCGCGACGGAAAACGCCGCGAGTTTCTCGGCGGGATTTTCGACGTGCTCGACCTCGAGCCCCGCCATCGTCATGGCGTCGACGATCTCAGCGACCGTCGCGTTGGTGTCGAGGTGATCCTTCAGCCAGGAGAGGGTGAATTTCATTTGAAGTTCGTTTCGTTTTGGGCCTGCACGACAATCCTCCCCTCCCCCTTGCGGGGAGGGGCCGGGGGTGGGGGGACCGGCCGATTGCCGGGGCTCTTCGATGCAGTTGCATGCAGTGAACGCGCTCGAGGAATTGGGGGGGAGGGGAGATTGCGCGCGATATTCATGACTTTGTACCCGCAGGTAGAGTCTCTTCCACCTTGCGCATGATGTCGAAGCCGATGCGGCGCGGGGCCTCTTCGGTCTGCTTCTTCGCGGCGACGAGCAGCATGCTCACCTGGCTGACGTGCTGGATGAGCTGCATCGGCGCGCCATCGGGGCCGCGGCCGAAGAAGAGGATGAGGTCCGGCGCCCAGAAGCCGATGTCGAGCGCGTGGAAGACCTGGCCTTCGGTGAAGCTCACGAGGCGAAAGCCGACTTCGTGATCGGCGTCGAGCTGCTTCTCGAACGCCACGATCGCCTGCGCGAGGCGCTGGAACATCCATTGCGCGTCGGACGCGTTCTTCGGTCGCGCCTCCACGAGCGCGGGCGTGTCGGGACAGCCGGTGATCTGCACGCGCACGCTGGAGGAGAGCCCGAGCGGATCGGGTGATGTGGGCGGTTTCGGTGCGTCGGTCATGTCAGTCCTCCCGCCAGACCCGCCGTGAGATACGGGCTGAAGCCGTAGTGCTTCAGCCAGCGGGCGTCGCTGGCGAAGAAGTCGCGCAGGTCCGGCATGCCGTACTTCAGGATCGCGAGACGATCGACACCCATGCCGAAGGCGTAGCCCTGGTACTTTTCGGGATCGACGCCGCAATTCTTCAGCACGTTCGGATGCACCATCCCGCAGCCGAGGATTTCCAGCCAGTCGTCGCCCTGCCCGATGCGCACCTGTCCGCCGCTGCGATCACAGCGCACATCCATCTCCGCGCTGGGTTCGGTGAACGGGAAATGGTGTGGCCGGAAGCGCACCGCAACATCGTCGACCTCGAAATACGCCTTGATGAACGCCATCAGCGTGCCCTTGAGATCGGCCATCGTGGTCTTCTCGTCGATGACGAGGCCTTCGATCTGGTGGAACATGGGCGTGTGCGTGGCGTCGGAGTCCTTGCGGTACGTGCGACCCATGCAGATCATGCGGATCGGCGGCTTCTGCTTCAGCATCGTGCGCACCTGCACGGGGCTCGTGTGCGTGCGTAGCACCTTCCGTTCACCCTTTTCGTCGGGCTTGAGGAAAAACGTGTCGTGCATTTCCCGCGCGGGGTGCTTGGGCGGGAAGTTCAGCGCGGTGAAATTGTTGAAGTCGGTCTCGATGTCGGGGCCTTCCTCCAGCGCAAAGCCCATTTCGCCGAAGATGCGGCCGATCTCCTCCATCACCTGGCTGACGGGATGGAGCGCGCCGATGCGCTTGGGGCCCGGCGGCAGCGAGACGTCGATCTTCTCGGCCGCGAGTTTCGCTTCGAGCGCGGCTTCCACGAGCGACGCCTTTTTCGCGACAATAGCCTCGCCGACGCGATCCTTCAGGCCGTTGAGCTTCGGGCCCATCGCCTGACGTTCGTCCGGCGCCATCGAACCGAGCGTCTTCATCAGCACCGAGATCGCGCCCTGCTTGCCGAGCGCATCGACTCGCACGGTTTCCAGCGCCGCTTCATCGGTCGCGGCCGCAATGCGGGCGGAGATGTCCGCTTCCAGCGCGGCGAGATCGTTTGTCTTTGCGTCCATGCGAAATGGGCCCCGGCAGTCGCCGGAGCCCATTCCTGTGATCTACAAACGATCGGGCGCCGGCCGGTTTCAGGAATCCCGGACCAGCCGGGATCGAAGCGACGCGGGCGAGCGGCGTGTTACGCCAGCGCGCTGCGCGCCTTGTCCACGAGGCCCTTGAAGGCTTCCGGCTGGTTCATGGCGAGATCGGCCATCACCTTGCGGTCCACCGTCACGCCGGCCTTCGTGAGCCCGTCGATAAATCGCGAGTACGTCAGCTTGTCGTCGTGGAAACGCACGGCCGCGTTGATGCGCTGGATCCAGAGCCCACGGAAGGTGCGCTTCTTGTTCTTGCGATCGCGGTAGGCGTACTTGCCGGCCTTTTCCACAGCGGCGTTGGCCGTGCGGAAGGTGTTCTTGCGACGGCCGAAATAGCCCTTCGCAGCTTTCAGAACTTTCTTGTGTCGGGCGTGAGCTGTCACGCCGCGTTTTACGCGCGCCATCGGTCAGTCTCCGCTCAGTTGAGGCCGTAGGGAATCCAGAGCTTCACGCGATCCCCATCGGGCTTGGCGATCTCTGCGGTTCCACGGTTCTGACGGATGTACTTGCCGTTGTGGCTGCTCAGGCGGTGGCGCTTGCCGGCGACGCCGGCCATCACTTTGCCTGTCGCCGTGAGCTTGAAGCGCTTCTTCACGCCGCTCTTGGTCTTGAGCTTCTGTTTGGCCATTTCGCTCTCCTTAGGCCCTATCTCCGGAAACCGGGGGGCCAAAGCATGAAAACGCGCCACGGCATGGCTTTTGGCCGGGCGCGTCCTTGAAGGACGGGGCAGGTAGCATGGGGGCCAGTGGGATACAAGCTGTTGGAGGGCAGGACCGCGGGCCTATGGCCCGCATTGGAACGAAGACACAAGCGCCGGCGGGCCAGCCAAAGTCCGAATGCGAGCCATAGGCCCGCGGTCCTCATCGCCAACACCTTTTATCCGCACGGAACGCGATGTTCCTGCGGTTTCGCTCACTCGGTTCGCCCTCCACGAATGGAGAGCGGGGGACGCGGGCTCGGCCCACGGTGGAAATAGAAAAGAGATGCAGGCTTTCGCCCGCGTCCCCGCAATCGTTTTCCGCAAGCATGGCCACGGGGTGGTTCCTCACACCCTTGGGCCAGTGGGCCTGCGACGTGCGGGTCTGCGCTGTTCATCGCAGATCCCCGGACC
>WRPF01000193.1 GCA_009773335.1 Caulobacteraceae bacterium | reverse complement strand
CCGTGGACTTCTCGCGGCTGTTCCTGGCCCCGGCAGTGCTGGCGCTCGCCGCGGCGATCCTGATGGCGGTCGCGTTCCGTCCGAAGGAACGTTCAGTCGGCGCTAAGGGCTCGCGCAAGAATTAGTACTTCAGGTTCAGTGGCGCGGCGCGATGGTGTAATTCCAGTCGCCGTGAAAGGCGTGCGGGGCGATGCGGAGACGCGCGAACACCTCGTCGGGCACGTGGCGGGCCGTCTCGTAGCGACGCGTGTCGAGCGCCGCCTTCACGCGGAGGCCGGTCCGCGTCGTCGTGGCGGCGATGAGATTCACGATGGCTTGGTGACTGACGAGGGGCTTCCCGCGCCAGTTCTGCGAGATGAAACTGAACAGGCGATGTTCGATCTTGTTCCATTTGCTGGTGCCCGGGGGCAAGTGACAGATCGAGAGCGTCAGGTCGAAGTCGTCCGCCAGCCGCTGCAGGGCCCACTTCCAGAGGCGCGACCGCGGGCCGTTGCTGCCGCCCCCGTCAGCGGTGATCAACAACGTGCGGGTGCGCGGAAAGCGATGCCGGCCCATCCGGGTCCACCACAGCCGAATCGCGTTGACGGCAAATTCTGCCGTGTCATGGTCGATGCCGACGCTGACCCAGCCTTCGTTGTTGGCGAGGTCGTAGACGCCATAGGGGATCGCCTTGCCGAGCGCCGGGTCGAGAAAGTCATGGACGCGGACCGGAAGGGGCTGCCCCTGCGGCCGCCATTCGCGCCCGCCGTTTTTGAAGTCGCCGACCAATTCTTTCTTCTTCGTATCGACGGAGATCGTGGGCTGCCGGCGCTGATGACACGCGGTGATCAGGCCCGTGAGATACCGAAACTGGGCGTCGCGATCAGGATGCGACGCGCCCTCGCGCGTTTTTCGGTTCGCTTGCAAACTGTAGCCGGCGCCCTTGAGTAGCGTCGCGACCGTGCGCGGGCTTACGGGATGGCGTTGCTGAGTCAATTCGTCCGCCAGCTGCGCGGTGCTCTTACAGGTCCACCGCAACGGCGACTCGGGATCGCCACGTGTCGTCGATTCGATCAGCGCCAACAGCGCGGCCAGCAACGCGGGATCGCTCGTCGTCAGCGGTCGCCGGCCCGCGCCCGCACGACGGATCCGTTCCGCGGCCTTCACCCGCTGTCGCCGCGTCGCGGTCAAGTCGCGCAAGCCGGCATGAATGGTCGAGCGCGCCAAGCC
>WRPF01000192.1 GCA_009773335.1 Caulobacteraceae bacterium | reverse complement strand
GTGGCGGGTCGCGAGCGCACGACCACGATCCGGCGCGCACCCTGACGGTACGCCTCCTCGACGCCGAACGGATCGCTCACGCCGCCATCGATCAGCGCCTGGTCATCGACGCGTACCGAAGCGCGATAGAGCCACGGCAGCGCGCACGAGGCCTTGAGCGCGGCGAAGAAACTGGACCTGGTGGGGCGCAGGTACACCGGGTCGCCGCTGTCGACCGAGGTGGCCACCACGAGGAACCTCTTGCCGGTCGCAAGGATGGCGTCGACGTCGAGCGGCTCGATGCGTGCCAGCTCGTCCCAGAGCCAGTCGAGGTCCAGCACGTGCCGGCGCCCGAATGCGCGGCGCCAGTCGATGAACTCGCGGCGCGTCATCAGATTGGCGTAGCAGCGCAGGTTGCGACCGTGTTGCTGGGCGACGTGGGAAGCGAGATTGCACGCGCCCGCGGACGATCCGATCACCATCTCGAACGGATCGAAACGTTGTTCCAGAAACACGTCGAGTACGCCGGCGGAGAACATGCCGCGCATGGCGCCGCCTTCCACGACCAACGCTGTCGCGGCGCGCGTCATGCCTTCATGCGCCGAGCCACTTCGCCATCTCAAGCACGCTACGGTGCCTTCGTCGGTTCGTAGCCGAGGTTCGGCCCAAGCCATTGCTCGACGGCGGCCGGCGTCATGCCCTTGCGGCGCGCGTAGTCTTCGACCTGGTCGCGCCGGATCGTGCCGACCTGGAAGTACCGGGCCTGCGGATGCGACAGGTAGATGCCGCTCACCGACGCGGCGGGCAGCATCGCGAAGTGCTCCGTCAGCGTGATGCCCGCTTCGGGCGCGCCAAGCAGGGAGAACAGCGCCGGTTTCTCGGTGTGGTCCGGGCACGCGGGGTAACCGAAGGCGGGGCGGATGCCGCGGAAGTCCTCGGCGAGCAGTTGCTCCAGCGTGAAGCGCTCCTCGCGCCCGAAGCCGAGCTCTTCGCGCGCCTTCTTGTGCAGCAGTTCCGCGAACGCCTCGGCAAGGCGGTCGGCGAGCGCCTTCACCAGGATCGCGGAGTAGTCGTCGTTCGCGGCCTCGTACTTCGCCACGAGCGCGTCGGTGCCAATGCCCGCGGTCACCGCAAATGCGCCGACGTAGTCGATCAGGCCACTGTCGCGCGGCGCGACGAAGTCCGCGAGCGACCAGCACGGCGAGTCGTCGTGGCGCTCCTGCCGGCGCAGCATGTGAAAGC
>WRPF01000191.1 GCA_009773335.1 Caulobacteraceae bacterium | reverse complement strand
GTGCGAGTGGGACATTCGCGCGCCCCCCAGCGGCAAGACGTTCGATCCGGCGAAGGTCAACGTCGCCTACGAGACGACCCCCGGCATGCCGATGGACATCGGCTGGGTGGACGCGCCGACGGCGTGTGCGCCCGGCTTGCCCGCGTGGCACTTCGACAACCCGACGGCGCCGACGAAGGTGATCGCCTGCCCGGAGACCTGCGCCACCCTGCGCGCCGCGGATCACGCGCGCGTGACGCTCGCATTCGGCTGCGAGCGCAAAGTCGCGCGGCCCGAGTGATCCGGTGAAGCTCGCGATGGACCCGTGTGGCGTCGCCGCCTATCCTGGGCGCACGGCCATGCCACGCGCGCGACGGGCACCCAAGACACGGCCACGGCCGCGCCGCGCCTACCACCACGGCGACCTGCGCAATGCACTCGTGGACGAGGCGGTGCGTCTGACCCGCGCCGGCAGCGGGGAAACGCTGTCGATCCGCGACGTCGCGCGCCGCATCGGCGTTTCACACAACGCGCCGTACGCGCACTTCCGCAACTCCGAGGATCTGCTCGCCGCCGTCGCCGCGCGCGGCCTCGATCAGCTCGCCGAACGCCTGGCGCGTGTGCTGCACGAGCCGCAGTGGCTCAAGGTGAACAAGCTCGAAGCGCTGTGCATCGCGTACGTACACTTTGCCCACGAGGAGACGGGCTTGTTTCGCGCGGTGTTCTTGAGCCCGCTCGGCAATCCGCTGGAACGGCCCGAGATCGCGGCGGCCTCCGAGCGCGTCCTCGGCGTCGTGACGTCGGCCGTGGAACAAGCCCAGCGCGAGGGCGTCATCGTGCCGGACGATGCACGCGAGATCGCGCTGGTGACGTGGACCATGATTCACGGGCTCGCGGCGCTCGTGGCGGAAGGTCGCCTGGGCCCGCTCACGCGCGAGGAGATCGAGCGCCACGTGAAGAACGCGACGCGTAGGCTGTACCTTGGCCTGGCACCGCCGGAGATCGCGAGCGCGCGACGAGAACTCGGCTCGCGCCTGTACGACGTGCGCCCCGAACTGCGCGGCGATGCTACGCCACCGCCCGACGCGGACCGTGACCGCGCGGGCCGCGGTGAGCCATCCGGCGGCACCGACTGAGGTGGCGCCCGAGTAGGCCTGTGCCCGTCACGGGATCGGATCGCGGCAGCCGCCGGACCAGTTCGCGCTGCAGTCGTGGAAATCGCCGATCACGTCGACCGCGCCG
>WRPF01000190.1 GCA_009773335.1 Caulobacteraceae bacterium | reverse complement strand
CACGACCGCATCCTCGCCTCGACGTACGGCGCCGCGGCGGTCGATGCCCTCCTCGCCGGCAGGTCAGGCGTCATGGTCGCCCTCCGCGCCGGTCGCCTCCGCCTCGTTCCCCTCACCGTCGGCCTGCGCAAGCCGCGCCCCAGCGACAAGGCGCGCTTCCGCCTCGTCAGCCGGCTCGCATGACCGCCGCGCGCGAATGCGACGTGCTGGTTTTCGGCGGGGGGATTGCCGGGCTGTGGGCGCTCGACGCGCTGCGCCGCGCGGGCTACGGCGCGCTTCTCGTCGAAAAGGACGCCCTCGGAGCCGGCCAGACGATCCAGTCGCAGGGGATCGTGCACGGCGGCGGGAAGTACGCGTTGCGCGGCGTGAGCGATCTGGAAGCGGTGCGGGCGATCGCGGCGATGCCGGCGCGGTGGCTGGCGTGCCTGGAGGGAAGCGGCGAGCCGGACTTGCGCGCGGCGAAAGTGCGGTCGCGGTCGTGCCTGCTGTGGGTGCCGAAATCTGGGTTTTTCGGCGATCTGGCGTCGAAGGGGCTCATGACGCTCGTGGTCGGCGCGGGGTTGCTCGCGACGAAGCCCGTGGAGATGCCGGAATCTGAGTGGCCCGAGGCGTTGCGAAAGAGCGCGCTCAAGGTCTACACGATGGCGGAGCCGGTGCTCGACACGGGATCGGTGCTCTCGGCGCTGCTGGCGAAAAACGAGGACCGCGTGCGGCGGGTAGCGAAGGTCGAGTTCGCGCTGGAGAAGGGCGAAGTCCGCCTCGACGGCGCGGCGCTGCGCCCGCGCGCGATCGTGTTCGCCGCCGGCGCGGGGAACGAAGCGCTTCTGGAAAAAATCGGCGACGCCCCCGGCCGGATGCAGCGCCGGCCGCTGACGATGTTCCTGCTGCGCGGGAAGCTGCCGGAGCTGTACGGACATTGCGTGGTCGGCGGGAAGACGCATCTGACGGTGACGTCGGTGAAATCGGCGCGTGGGAAAACGGTGTGGCAGGTCGGCGGGGAAGTGTCGGAGCGCACGGCGGGCGCGGCGGACCCGGCGGCGGCGCGCGCGGAGGCGGTGGCCGAGGTGCGCAAATTCCTGCCGGACCTCGATCTCGCAGGCGCCGAAATCGCCAGCTACCCCGCGGTTCGCGCCGAGGCCGCGACCTCGGGCGCGCGGCGTCCGAGCGGCGTCCACGTCGAGCGGGTCCGTGTCGAGCCCGCCGTGCTCGTCGCGTGGCCGACC
>WRPF01000189.1 GCA_009773335.1 Caulobacteraceae bacterium | reverse complement strand
CGTGAAGCGGTCGCTCTCCGGATCGATCGCGCCCGCGCTGCTCGCCTGCGGCCCGGGCGGCGGACACATCTCCGAAAACGCCTCCAGGAACGGCGCGACGCCGAAGCTCGTGAGCGCGCTGCCGAAGAACACCGGCGTGATCTCGCCGCCCAGGAACTTGGCACGGTCGTAGCGTTCGCCCGCGCCCTCGAGCAACTCCACCTCCTCGCGCAGCGTGCGGGCGGCTTCCTCGCCCAGCAGTTCGGTGAGGTGCGTATCGTCGATGCCCGCGACGGCGAACGGGACCTGCGTCGCGTTCTTCTCGGTGCGCTCGAACTTGAAGACGCGCTTCTGCATGCGGTCGTAGACGCCCTGGAAGCGGTCGCCGCTGCCGATCGGCCAGCCGCACGGGACGGTGTGCAGGCCGAGCACGTCCTCGACCTCGCTCATCAGTTGCATCGGATCGCGCGCCGGGCGGTCGAGTTTGTTCACGAAGGTGACGATCGGCGTGCCACGCAGGCGACACACCTCGAACAGCTTGCGCGTCTGCGGCTCGACGCCCTTGGCAGCGTCGATCAGCATCACCGCGCAGTCGGCGGCGGTGAGCGTGCGGTAGGTGTCCTCGCTGAAGTCCTGGTGGCCGGGCGTGTCGAGCAGGTTGTAGCGGATGCCGGCGTGCTCGAAGTGCATCACGCTGGAGGTGATCGAGATCCCGCGCTTGCGCTCCAGTTCCATCCAGTCACTGGTCGCCGCGCGCGCCGCGCGCCGTGCCTTCACGGCCCCCGCGACGTGGATCGCGCCGCCGTAAAGCAACAGCTTCTCGGTCAGCGTCGTCTTGCCGGCGTCGGGGTGCGAGATGATCGCGAACGTACGCCGGCGCTTGGATTCGTGGGCCATGGCGCGCGTGCTACGATGCCACGCGCCAATGGGGGCCGTCACCCACGTTCGCACGATCGAGTGTCGCTCCGACGTGGCATCGGTGTGGCGCTTGCTCGTGGACACCGAACGCCTCAACCGCGCGGTCGGGCTCGGCCGTCTCGCCCTGGAGGAGAACGACGACGCGACCGCGGCGCGCTACCTGGTCAAGACGCGCTCCGGCGTCCTGCCGTTCGAGTACGAGGAACGTCCGTTCGAGTGGGTCGAGTTCAAGCGCTTCTCCGTCGAGCGCATCGTGCGCAGCGGTCCGGTGAAGTTGATGCGCAACGAATTTCGCCTGGAGCCGACCGAGGAGCGCGGCACGCGCGTCGA
>WRPF01000188.1 GCA_009773335.1 Caulobacteraceae bacterium | reverse complement strand
GCTTGTTGGATTCTCTCGCGGCAAATCCATCGCAGACTCGGCGGCGAGAGAAATCTTTATGAGACGTTGAATTTCTGGTTGGCAGGAGCCGCAATTGGAGCCGGCGCGCGTGGCCTTCCCGACGTCGAACGCCGAGCGACAGCCTTGTTGAATTGCGGCTTCAATTTGCTTTTGGCCGACGCTAAAGCATGAACAGACGAGCGGACCGTCATTCGTCAGTTGTCGGCCCGAGCGACCGGACAATAACGACAGCCGCTCTGACTGATCGAGACGATCGCGGGCGAAGAGTTCGAGCGCCAGGTCCCAGGACTGCGCAACGGGAGACAACGCCCAGATGAGCGTTGCGCGGTCTCCAAGGAAAGTTGCCCCCGAGAGAAGGCTCTTGGTTTCGTCAATCAATTGTATGACGTCTTCGCTCGCGGCAGCTGTGCGGATGACGTCTGTCCAGGCGTCATCCGACAGGTCGGCGGCGACGCGATAGCCGTAGCCATTGGCGACGGCGACGCGCGCCCACCATACGCCCTCGGGCAATGTGATCGAGCCGCGCGAGAGGAGGAAGCCCTGGCGCGCAAAGCGCAAAGGCGTGACGATGGCGGGCGTCGCCTTGGATTCCGGCTGACCCGAGCATGGATCGACACAGGGCGCGACAAGCGCGCCAATGCGCGCATCCGCGGCGGTTTCATCGGTCCAGTGAATCGGCGCGAAAATATGCCCGGCGGGCTGTCGTTCCGTCACCACCGCGCGCAAGACGCAGCTTCCATAGGGCGTCGCGACGCGCGCGAAGCCGCCGTCTTCTACGCCAAAGCGTTCAGCGTCCGACGGATTGATTTCAACGAAGGGTTCGGGAAGATGTCGCGCAAGGCGTGGGCTCTCCCCAGTGCGCGTCATGGTGTGCCATTGATCGCGGATGCGGCCGGTGTTGAGCCGAAGCGGAAAATCCTTGGTCAATGTGGTCGCCAAGGTCGGCTTCGCCGACGCAACGAATTGTGCTCGTCCGCCCTGCGAGAAGAACGCGCCGTCGGCGAAGAGTCGCGCACGGCCCTTGCCGTCACCATCGCGGACTGGCCACTGCGTCGGCTCGAGCGCGTCATATTCAGCGTCGCTCAGCCGCGCGAGACCGCCAATGTCGAAAGCGCGCGTTCCGTTATTCTCGAATGCCGAGAACACGGCGTGTTCACGAAAACCATCTGCGGATGAGCGGTAGTCGAAGCCTGCAAAGCCCATGCGTC
>WRPF01000187.1 GCA_009773335.1 Caulobacteraceae bacterium | reverse complement strand
GCCGGCACACCGGCGAGCTGCTCGATGTAGTGCCGCCCCACGAGCGCCGCGTGAAAGCTCGTCCCGCACGCCAACAGGACCACGCGGTCGATCGACGTGGCGCGTTCGTCGGTGAGGCCCAACTCCGCGCCGACCACGTCGCCTTGCTCGCGGTCCAGGCGCCCGCGCAAGGTGTCCTCGATCGCACGCGGCTGCTCGAAGATCTCCTTCAGCATGAAGTGCTTGTAGCCGCTCTTCTCCGCCATCGCGGGCGACCAATCGACCGTGCGCACTTCGGGGTCGAGCGCCTTGCCGTCGAGCGTCATCACGCGCACCGCGTCGCGCGTGAGCACGGCCATCTGGCCGTCCTCCATCACGATCATCCGCCGCGTGTGCGGCAACAGCGCGGGGATGTCGCTGCCGCAGAAATTTTCGCCGTCGCCGAGACCGAGCACCAAGGGCGACGCGTTCTTGGCGACCACGATGCTGTCGGGCGCGCGTTCCCACACGACCGCGATCGCGTATGCGCCCTCGACCTCGGCGAGCGAGGCGCGCACCGCTTGCTCCAGATCCGCGCCCTTGCGCACCTGCGCGTCGATCAGGTGCGCGATGATCTCCGTGTCGGTGTCACTGACGATCTTCGCGCCGGCCTTCACCAGGCGTGCGCGCAAGGCGATGTGGTTCTCGATGATCCCGTTGTGGATGACGGCGATGCCGCCGGCGACGTGCGGATGCGCGTTTGTCTCCGACGGACGACCGTGCGTCGCCCAACGCGTGTGGCCGATGCCGGTCGTGCCCGTCAACGGCGAAGCGACCAGGGCCTCTTCCAACGCGCGCAGCTTGCCGACCGCGCGCACGATGCGGATCTTCGCGCCGTCGTGGACGGCGAGACCGGCCGAGTCGTAGCCCCGGTATTCCAGGCGCCGCAAGCCGTCGATCAGGATCGGCGCCGCCTCGCGCCGCCCGATGGTTCCGACGATGCCGCACATCGAGGCGTCAGCCGCCCTTGAGCGCCGCTTCGATCTGTTGCGAAAGCGTCTCGAAGCTGGTTGCGTCCATCACGCGTTTGCCGTTCAGGAACATCGTCGGCGTGCCATCCACCGAGACGCCCTGACCGAGCTTGATGTCGGCGTCCACGGCGCCCGCGTAGGTCTTGTCGTCGAGCGCCTTCTTGAACTTCGCGACGTCCAGGCCGATCTCCTTGGCGGCCTGTTCGAGCGACGCGCGGTCGAGCTTCGACTGGTCGGCGAA
>WRPF01000186.1 GCA_009773335.1 Caulobacteraceae bacterium | reverse complement strand
GTTTGCGGCGCTCGCGCGCCTGGCGGCCGAGTTGCCGCCGGCGCTCGCGGTGCTGGTCGGGTTCGTCGATCGCGAGCGGCGTGGCGAGCGCACGCTGCTCTTCAACGCGGTCGCGCTCGTGCGCGGCGGGGTGGTGGAGCAGGTGTTCCACAAGCGGTTACTTCCGACGTACGACGTGTTCGACGAGGATCGCTACTTCGAATCCGGCGCGCGGCCGCTGGTGTTCGATGCGGGCGGCGTTCGCTTCGGCGTCACAATTTGTGAGGACGCGTGGAACGACGTCGATGGCCCGTTGCGCGCGCACTACGACGTCGATCCCGTGGCCGACTGCGTCACGGCCGGCGCGCAGGTGTTGCTGAACCTGGCGGCTTCGCCCTTCACGCTCAAGAAGCGCGGCTTGCGTCCGGCGATGTTCGCGGGCATCGCGCGCAAGCACGCGCGACCGGTCGTGTGCGTGAACCAGGTCGGCGGCAACGACGACTTGATCTTCGACGGCACCAGCGCGGTGTTCGGACCCGACGGATCGCTGTGGGCGCGGGCGCCGAGCTTTCAGGAGCAGGTGCTCGTGGTCGATCTCGCGCCCGCCCAGCGCGTGGCGGAGGTGCCCGCGAGCGACGAGGCGGCGGCGCTGGATGCGCTGGTGCTGGGCACGCGCGACTACGCGTACAAGTGCGGCTTTCGCTTGGCGGTCATCGGGTTGTCCGGCGGCGTCGACAGCGCGTTGGTCGCGTGCATCGCGGCGCGCGCGCTTGGGCCCGAACGCGTGCTCGGCGTGGCGATGCCGACGCGCTACTCGTCGGAGCACAGTCGGCGCGACGCGCAGGCGCTTGCCGAGGCGCTCGGCATCGCGTACCGCGTGATCGACATCGATCCGGTGTTCCAGCGGCATCTCGATGCGCTCGGGCCGTCGCTCGACGCGCTCGGTGCGCCCGGCGCGACGGATGTGACGTGGGAGAACGTGCAGGCGCGCATCCGTGGCACGACGGTGATGGCGATCTCCAACCGCTTCGGACATCTCTTACTCACCACCGGCAACAAGAGCGAAATCGCGGTGGGCTACTGCACGCTGTACGGCGACATGGCCGGCGGACTCGCGGTCATCAGCGATCTGCCGAAGACGTTCGTCTACAAGGTCGCTGCCGAAGTGAATCGTCAAGCGGGGCGCTTTCTCATCCCCGAGAACACGCTCACCAAGCCGCCGAGCGCGGAGTTGCGTCCCAATCAACTCGACGC
>WRPF01000185.1 GCA_009773335.1 Caulobacteraceae bacterium | reverse complement strand
CGTCGAGGATGAAGCGGCACATGTCTTCTTTTTCCTCGACGTTCATGCCGGCCATCGGTTCGTCGAGCAGCAGCAACGTCGGCTCCATCGCGAGCGCGCGCGCCAGTTCCACGCGCTTTTGCAGGCCATACGGCAAGCGTCCGACGGGCGTCTTGCGGATCGCCTGGATCTCCAGGAAATCGATGATGCGCTCGCACACCTCGCGATGCGCGATCTCCTCGCGCTGGTTCGGTCCCCAGTAGAGCGCCTGCGCGAAGAGGTTTGCGCGCATGGCGAGCATGCGGCCGGTTATGATGTTGTCGAGTGTGCTCATGCCCTTGAACAGCGCGACGTTCTGGAACGTGCGCGCGATGCCTTGCCGCGCGGCCTCGTGCGGTCGCATGCGGCGCCGCGTCACGCCGCGATACGCGAGCGTGCCGGAGGTCGGCTGGTAGAAGCCGTTGATGCAGTTGAGCATCGACGTCTTGCCGGCGCCGTTGGGGCCGATGATCGCGCGCACTTCGCCGCGCCGGATGTCGAACGACACGTCCGACAGCGCCTGCACCGCGCCGAAGGCGAGCGAGACGTGTGTGACCTCCAGCAGAACCTCGGGCGTCGTACTGGGCGTCGCGGGGGAGGCGGCGGTGGTGGAGGCGGTTTGCATGCTTCAGCTCGCCGTCGCGCTCGCCGTCGCCCGCGCCGCCGCGGTGTCGAACGTGCGGCACGCTTCGACGCGCACGTCACCCGCCAGGCGCCCCTTGCGGCCGTCTTCGAAGGTGATCTCGGTCTCGATGCGGCACTGCTCCACGTTCGAGTACAGCGCGGCGATCAGCGGGGCGTAGCGCTCCTCGATCACGTTGCGACGCAGCTTGCGCGTGCGCGTGAGTTCGCCGTCGTCGGCGTCGAGTTCCTTGGGCAACACGAGGAAGCGCGTGATCTGCGAGGCCGCGAGCCTCGGCTCGCGCGCCAGATCGCGGTTCACCTCCTCGATGTGCCCGCGCAGGATGGCGTACACACGCGGGTCGGCGGCGAGCTCCTGATAGCTGCCGTAGGCGACGTGGTTGCGCTCGGCCCAACTCGCCATCGCCGCCAGATCCATGTTCACGAACGCGCAGCAGTGTGTGCGTCCGTCGCCGAACGCGACGGCTTCGCGGATGTCGGGGAAGAACTTCAGTTTGTTCTCGATGTACTTGGGCGCGAACATCGCGCCACTCGTCAGACGGCCGACGTCCTTCGCGCGGTCGATGATGCGCAGG
>WRPF01000184.1 GCA_009773335.1 Caulobacteraceae bacterium | reverse complement strand
GACGATGGTGTTGAGGTTCACATAGCCGCAGTGGCCGTGACGCCTGAGCAAAGGCTCGATCTTTGCCAAAGTTTTCTCAAAGAAGAGGGTCGAGTTCTCGAATGTAGCGACGGTGCCCATCTCTCCTGTCAGCTCGCCAAGGTCGCCCGGGAAGAAGCGCTTGTGCTCCCAGTCGAGACAGGCGGGCCGCAAAAACTTCTCGCCGTCGAAATAAGCGCCGACGCCCATCTCGACGCCATCTATGAAATCCATCAGGACGAAACCCGCTTCGTCCGCCGGAGTGTCCGGCAGATTTTGCAGCAGCGCGGAAATGTCGCGTCCGTCGGCGAGACCGCCGGCGAAGTTGCGATGCGCCAAATCGGGCGAATTGAATTTTAGGACATAGCGTCCGGGGCGCTCGCGAAGGAAGCGTAACCCCTCCTGTCTTTGCGAAAAGTGGTAGGTCGCTGCAGTTGAGAGACCGAGTTCAGCGAGAAGGCTCTGCGCATAGGCGCGGTCAACTTCAAGCCGGTCGCCGAAAGCGCTTCCGCCGATGACATTGAACCCGTCTTTTCGCAACTCGTCCTGCAAGCCGCCGCATGAGACGTTTTCGAAGAGAATGATTCCTTCGCCGCCGGCGCTCTTCACCCATTGCAGTTCCGAACGCCAATCGTCTGTCTTGGCGATCATTCCGTTCAGAATGTTACGGCAAAGCGGCGCGTCGATGAAGACTTTGACCTCATGTCCTTCCGCTGAAAGTCGAAGATAGAGCGCGGCGAGGTCGCAGTAGTTCCCAATTCCCAGAACCCGCATGGACGCTCCTAGGCCGCTTCGCGCGGCGACTCCATCTGCAGCCGGAATTGACGTCGGTAGCGCTCAAAGCATCGCGCGCCATGCCAAAGCCGAAGAACCGCGCCCTCGCCGATCGCTTGCGCGCGTCGCGGATCGTCCGCAACGAGAGGGCGCAGAACCTCGCGATTCCACGCCTCAGAGTGTTTGACGTCGAGAATCGCATGCAGCGAAAAATACTGCCGCTGCTTGCCGGGAATCTTGAGCCGCCGCAGCCCGCGTTCGACATGGATCGCGCGTCCGGGCGCCGTCATCTCGATGGCGCCAAGCGCGCCGATCGAATGGAAGGCGTAGCGACGATTGCTGGCGAGCGCCACCATCATATTGCCGAGCGCGAGCGACTCGGGGCAGACGCGCTCTGGCCGCGCGTCTACGCCAAAATAGCCGGCGAGCCGCGTCAGCATCGGT
>WRPF01000183.1 GCA_009773335.1 Caulobacteraceae bacterium | reverse complement strand
TGGCGTTCGCGCGGATTCGCCAGCTCAGGAACCGCGCGCGGCTGAAGCGCGGGTCAGCGATGAGACGGCGGCCCTCCGCCGCAGCCTGGCGGCGCGACATGGCGCGCGTTCGCCGCGCTTTCTGTGGAAGACCGATGCGGCTGGACGATTCACCGACGTCAGCCACGGGCTTGCGGATGTTGTTGGCGAAAAGGCGGCCGACGTGCTCGGCCGCTCAGTGCAGGACGCGTCCCAGGCCCTTGCGCTCGATGCTGCATTCGCCCGCGCCGTCGCCTCGCGCCGCGCGTGGAGCGGCGTCGAGGTCGAATGGCCCTTCGAAGGGGACGCCGGATGTGTGCCGACGACGCTCGGCGCTCGGCAGATGACTGATTCCGCAGGGCGGTTTCTCGGCTATCAGGGCTATGGCGTGTTGCGCATCAATCGCGCGCGAGCCGCTGATCCCACTGCGGCGGCGGGCGCCGGATCAAGTTCTGAAGAGAACGCCTTCGAGCCATCGCTCGACAATGTCGTGATGCTGCGCCCGCCCGCTTCGGAGCGCGTCGATGTGGGCGAGGCGCTCAGTTCGAGCGAACGCCTGGCGTTTGACGAAATCGCGCGGGCGCTTACGGAAGGCGATCTCGTCATCCCCGCAGCGGAGGCCGCAGCGCCCTCGGAGCCCGATCCTGATGAGCACGCGGCGCCGACGCGTCGCAATCTCGAGTTCATCGCGCCGGGCCCGGAGCAAAGCGCCCTGGCGCTCGCTCGCACGCTCGAAGAAAAGCTTGCGCGGGCGAAGTCCGAGAGCGCGCTGCTTGGCGCGGCTTTCGACCTCTCTCGCGCGCCGCTTGCGATCGTGGCGGCGGACGGGAAGATTGTGAGGGCCAACGCGCCATTTGCGGCTTGCTTGGCGACGGAGGCGACTGCGCTTGAGAGCCGCGACCTGACGTCTTTTTTCACCCCATCCGACGCGCAAATCCTCAGTCAGCTTTTTTCCGACGTCCAGCCGCACGCCCACGCGCGCGTATCGCTGGCCACAGCGCCGCTGCGCGGGAGCGTCCCCGTCGATCTCATCTTGCGCCGGGTCTTCGTCGACGGAAGGCCGATGATGTTGGTTTCCGCCGAGCCGTGGGAGGCCGCATCTGCGGATGACCGCGCGCTTGAAGCGGCGCGTCTTGCCGCCGAAAGCGCCAATGCGGCGAAGTCCGATTTCCTGACCCGCATATCGCATGAGATTCGCACGCCGCTGAACGCCATCATG
>WRPF01000104.1 GCA_009773335.1 Caulobacteraceae bacterium | reverse complement strand
CGGAGGCGTGGGCCGGCGTCGGCGTGTCCCAAGCGGGCGCGCGCGCGCCGGTGATCCTGCGGGTGGTGGGGTCCTACACGATCGTCAGCATTCTCGATCCCGCGAAACTCCTGCCGGAAGATCCGCGCGGCGGCCGCTTCGTGCTCGCCGACGCGGACGGGATCGTGCTCGCGGCTTCGCCCGCCGACGCCGCGAAGACCGGCGAGAATGCGCGCGCGGCGCTCGGCGGCGACGGCGCATCCCACGCGGATGGCTTCATCGCCGACAGGGACATGCCCGCGCCCACCGCAGTCGGCATCGCCAACGTGTCGACGGGCGACTTCGATATCCTGACCGCGGCGTCCACGCGCTCGCCTCTGGCGCTGATGCTGCGCGCGCTGCTCGCCAACGCGCTGCTGGCGGCGGCGCCGATCCTCGCCGTCGGCGCATTGCTGCTGATGATGCGCCAGAACGTGCAGCGCGTGCGCGACGCCGAGGAACAGATCGTGCGCGTCGAGGAGCGCTACAAGCTTGCCGCGAACGGCGCCAAGGCGGGCATCTTCGAGTGGTCGCAGGCCAACGACGTCATTCTCCTGTCCGAACAGCTGACCGCCATCCTGCGTCAGGGAAGCGCCGAGATCTCGGTGACGCAGCTCGCCAATCTCGCGCCATCGGAGGATCGCGCATCGATCCTGCAGGCCTTCGACACGGCGCGCGAAACCGGCGCGCTCGACGCGAGTTTTCGCATCCCGGCCGGGCAATCCTTCACATGGGTCGAAATGCGGGGCCTCGCCCTGCGCAATCCCGGCGAGGAAGCGCCAAATATCGTCGGCACCGCGCTCGACGTCACCGAACGCAGGGAAGCGGAACTGCGCGCGAGTGCGCTGCAACGACGCCTGCGCGAGGCGATCGACGGCTTTGCTGGCCCCTTCGCGCTGTGGGACCAGCGCCGGCGGCTCGTCATGTGGAACCACTCGTTCCAAGTGCTGTTCAAGCTCGACCAGCCGGCGCTGCGTCCGGGCGCCTCCTACGACACCATCGCGATGGCCATGGCGCCCCACATCCGGCGCGAGCGTCCCGACCCGCACGACCAGCACATCCGCGAGGTGGAACTCTCCAGCGGCCAGTGGCTGCAAATCCAGGAACGCCGCACCGCCGCCGGCGGCCTGCTGACCATCGGCCTCGACATCACCACCATCAAGAAACAGGAAGAGGCGCTCACCGGCAGTGAAGCGACGCTGAAGGCGGCTGTTGCGAAACTCGAACGCTCGGAAGGCCGCAACAAGGAACTCGCACGCTCCTTCGAGGAACAGAAGCGCCGCGCCGAAGACGCCAGCAACGCCAAGAGCGCCTTCCTCGCCAACATGAGCCACGAGCTGCGCACGCCGCTCAACGCCGTGATCGGTTTTTCCGAAATCATGTCGCAATCGCTGTTCGGCCCGCTCGGCGATCCGCGCTACCAGCAGTATTCAAAAGACATCCTCGCCTCCGGCCAGCTGCTGCTCGATCTCATCAACGACATTCTTGACATGGCCAAGATCGAGGCCGGCAAGTTCAACCTCTCGCCGCGCCCGCTCGATCCGCTCGATGCGATCGAGCAGGCTGTGCGCCTCGTGCGCCGGCGCGCGGAGGAAAAAGGGCTGCAGGTTCTTGTCGATGCGCCAGAGCTTCCCGAGATCGAGGCCGACCACCGCGCGGTCAAGCAGATGCTGCTCAACCTCCTCTCGAATGCGGTGAAGTTCACCAGCAAGGGCGGCATCATGGTCGAGGCGCGCGCGGGCGAGACGATGCTGACGCTGCGCGTGATCGACACCGGGCGCGGCATCCCGAAGGATCACCTGCCCCGTCTCGCGCGCCCGTTCGAGCAGGTCGACAGTGAGCACTCGCGCGATCATCCGGGCACGGGCCTCGGCCTTGCGCTGACGAAGTCGCTCGCGGAAATGCACGGCGGGCGCCTTGAGATCGAGAGCCGGGAAGGCCAGGGCACTGTCGTCACGATCACGCTGCCGCGCCGGTTCGGCGGCGGCCAGCAGGAAGCGCCGCCGATCGCGGCGGAGTGATGCTCAGGCGTGATGTTCAGGGCAGGCGCCGTTCGGACGGCGACACATCGTCGATGAGCGGGCGGCGGTCACGGCCCGCGCGCTGGCGGGCGAGATTGCGCAGCACCTCGCGCCGCTCCTCCGGCGTCAGCTTCGCCATCGCATCCGCCACCACGTCCTGGAACTGACGCGCGACCTCGCCATCCGCCGCACGCATGCGCGCGAACGCCGCCTTCACAGCTGCCACGTCGTAGGGATCGGCGCCGGCGAGGCGATAGACCTCCACGCGCGCCAGCCGCGCCGCGCCGCGCTCGTCGCGTGCGTCGCGCCAGGCATTCACGACATCGTTGCGTATCGCCTGTGCCCGCTCGGGGGGCAGCGAATCCATCAGCGAACGCATGTTCGGCGCACGCGCGATCGCCTTCTGCGCGGTGACGCGATCCTGGCGCAGGTTCGAGAGCGCAGCCCCGCCGACGACGCCGACCAGCAACAGGTTCACCGCCAGCGAGACAAAGAGCGCCGTGCGCACGCCGCTCATCCGCCGGCTCCATCCACGAAGCCCGCGCCGGGAGCCTGGAACGCCGCGCCGAATGCAGCGTCCATTTCATACGCCACGTCCTCGTCGGGGCGCACGTTGGTGAAGCCGATCGCAACGCCCAGCGCTGCGCAGGCCGCAAGCGCAGCCGCCTGACGCCAGACCCCCTGCGCCGCCGCGCGACGGCCGAAGTCCGGACGCAGGACCTTGCCGCCATGATCGCCGCCGTGATCGCCATGCGCAAGCGTGGCGAGAATGCGCGCCGCCAGCGCCGCATCATCGCCGCTCTCGCGACCGTCGAGCGCGAGCAGGCCATCGAGCGCCGCTTCCGCGCGCGCCATCGTCGCGAACTCGGCGCCGTGCGCCGCCGCCCAGGCCTGCGCCGCCGCACGTTCGGCCTCGGGCCACCGCGCGGGCGCGGCGCCGTAGGCTTCAAGGATCGCCGTCATGCGTTCCCGGTTCATCGCGCCAGTTCCCTGTTCACGCCGCGCCATCGCCGACGCCTCCCATCAGATCCCCCGCCGCGCCGGTCAGCGCCGCACGCATGGCGCGGCGTCCGCGCGACAGAAGCGATTCCAGCGCTTCCACGCTGATCTCCAGCGCCGTCGCCGCTTCGATATTGCTCATGTCCTGGTAGTGGCAGAGCACGATCGCCGCGCGCTGGCGCTCCGGCAGCGCATCGAGCGCGCCGCGCACCGCCGCCGCGCGCTGCTGCGCCTGGATCATGTCCGGCGCGCTCATCGCGGGATCGACCGCGTAAACACCTGCATCGGGATCCGACACCTCGCGACGCCGGCGCAGCCGGTCGTAGCAGAGATTGAGCGCAACCCTGTGCATCCACGTCTCGAACTTCGCCTGCCCTTCGCGCCACTTCGGCGCCTCCTTCCAGACCCGCAGGAATACTTCCTGCGCCACGTCCTCGGCCTCCGTCGCGTTCGACAACATGCGCCGGCCGATCGCGGTCATGCGCGGCAGGTGCTTGCGCACGAGCGTATCGGCAGCGCGGGAATCCCCTGCGCCGATGCGGCGAACCAGCTCGGCATCCGGGTCGTGCACGCGGACCGGCCGTCAGCGCGCGGGCCACGGGGAAGCCCTCGGGGATGCCCTTGCGGTCACGGCGTCACTTGCTTCCGGCGCGCCATGAAGCTTCGCGCCATCTCGATCTCGGAGGCCTCGACGACATCGTTGTTGTTGGAATCGAGCCGGTCGAAGCCGCGCATCGGACTGTTGAGGAACTCGTCGCGACTGACCTTGCCGTCGCCGTTGGCGTCCGCGCCGCCCCCCGCTGCACCGCCCGCGCCGCCTTCGCCGCCCTTGCCACGGCCCTTGGCCGCAGCGGCCGCCGCCATCTGTTCGCGCTCGTCAGCGGTGATGAAGCCGTCGCTGTTGGCGTCCACGCGACGGAAACCCTGTTCGCGCGCGGTGCGCACTTCCGCCCGAGTTATCGCCCCATCGCGGTTGACGTCGGCCATGGCCAGTCGTTCGAGCATGCCGCCGCCGCCCTGCGCCAGGGCGGGCGCCGCTATCGTTAACAGGACCGCAGTCATGAGAACCATCCGCATCGGCAACTCCTTCATTCGCTTGTCTAACGTGAGTCCTGGCTGGTTCCGTCGCCTCCGCCGGAGACGGCGCGCAGATACGCGGCGCGGACCGCAGTCATTGTCCCCGCGAGGCGCGCCTCCAGGACCGCGAAATCCTGCGCATGACCCACCCGCGCCAGAAGCGCCTTGAGCCGCTCCGGCGCGCGGGCCGGGTCAAACAGATCGTCGACGCAAATCCGCAGCACCTGTTGCAGGTCCGAATAGACCGTCCAGGCCGCCGACAACAGGTCGGCGTCGGGGCCATTCAGTCGCCCGTCCGCCTTGAGCGCCGCGAGCGCCGCGCCGGTGTTGGCATGGGCGACGGCGCCGATGGACAGCGCCTGCGCGACGAACTCGATGTCCACGAGCCCGCCGGGCTGGAGCTTCAGATCCCAGAGGCCGCGACCGGGGCGTTCGCGATCCATCCGGGCGCGCATGTCGGCGGAGTCCGACAAGACCGCTTCAGGCTTGCGCGGATGGGCGATGACCGCCGCGACCGCCGCCATCGCCTTGCGGGCGAGCGCTTCATCGCCCGCAACCGGGCGCACGCGGGTGAGCGCGAGCAGCTCCCAGGTCCACGCTTCCTCGGCGTAGTAGTGCGCAAACCCCGACAGGCGCACCGCGACCGGCCCCTTCGAGCCGGACGGCCGCAGCTGCATGTCCACGTCGTAAAGCAGCCCTTCTTCGGTCGGCGCCGAGAGCGCGCTGATCAGACGCTGCGTGACCTTGATGAAGTACTCGTTCGCCGAGAGCGGGCGAGCGCCCGTGCTCTCGGCGCCTTCCGCTGCATCGAACACCACCATCACATCGAGATCGGACCCCGCCGCCAGTTCGCGCCCCCCGAACTTGCCGAGCGCAAGCACCACGTAGGCGCCGGGCGGAGGCCCATGCAGACGCGAGACTTCCGCGATCGCCACGTCGGCCAGTTCCGTCACGCACGCCTCGGCGAGATCGGCGTGGGCCGCGCCCGCGTCAGCGGCGGTCGCGCGCCCCTGCAGCGTCTGCAGGCCGATGCGCAGCGCCTCCTCGCGATGGAAACGACGCGCCGCGTTGATGGCGGCTTCAAAACCGTCAGTCTCCGCGATCAGTCGCGCGAGCGCCGCGCGACGCGCGCCGGGCGCATCTTGCGCAATGGGACGCACGAACGCGTTGTCGACCATCGCATCGAGCAGCGCCGGGCGGCGCGCGAGCGAATCCGCCATCAACGGCGCAAGGCCGAGCACGTCCGCAAGATCGGTGAGCAGGCGCGGCTGCGCCTGAAACAGCGACAGCACTGTAACGCCGGACGGCAGGCCGGCGAGAAAATCGCAAAACCGCGCGAACGCCGCGTCCGGCTCGCCGCTGTCAGCGATCGCGCGCAAGAGGCGCGGCATGATGGCGGTGAGCAGTTCACGCGCGCGCTCGGACCGGGTCGCGCGGATGCGGCCATGGTGCCAGCCACGCACGGCGTCGCTCACGGCGTCGGGATCGACGAACCCGAGCTGCGAGAGCGTGGCGAGGGTCTCGGGATTGTTCTCCACGCCGGTAAAGATCAGCGAGCCGAGCGGATCGGCGAGGCTTTCCTCGCTGGAGAAGAGCCTCGCGTCGATGGCCGCGACCGCGTGGCGGTTGGCGATCAGTTCCGCTTCGAGCGCAGCCCACGAGTCAAAGCCCGCGAGCGCGGCAAGCCGGCCCTGACCGTCTGCGTCGTCGGGCGTGCGATGCGTCTGCTCGTCGGCGAGCATCTGGATGCGGTGTTCGACATTCCGGTAGAGGCGATAGGAATCGACGAGAGACGTTTCGGCGTCCGTTTCCACGCGCCCCGCCGCGCGCAACGCCGCGAGCGCGTCTACCGTCGGGCGCACGCGCAACGCCTTGTCGCGCCCGCCGAGGATGAGCTGCTGGGTCTGTGCGAAAAGCTCGATGTCGCGGATGCCGCCGCGCCCGAGCTTCACGTCGAAGACGCCGGTATCGAGCGCGCGCCCCTTGTTGGCGGCGAGGATCTGCCGCTTGATCGAGTGCACGTCGGCGATGGCCGCGTAATCGAGATTGCGTCGCCAGATGAACGGCGTGAGCGACGCGAGAAATGCTTCGCCTGCAGCAACATCGCCCGCGCAGGCGCGCGCCTTGATGAAGGCCGCGCGCTCCCAGTTCTGGCCGACGCTCTGGTAATAGTGTTCCGCCGCCGCGAGCGAGACCGCAATCGGCGTCGACGCGGGATCGGGTCGCAGGCGCAAATCCGTGCGGAAGACGTAACCATCCACAGTGTATTCCTGCAGCGCCCGCACGAGAAGTTGAGCGAGGCGCACGGCAAGCAGGCGCGGCTCGCCATGCGGAGCAGGCAGCGTGTCGCTGTCATAGAAGACGCTGATGTCGATGTCGCTGGAGTAGTTGAGCTCGCGCGCGCCATGCTTGCCCATGGCGACGAGGATGAGGCCGGGCACGGGCCCGGCCGGATCGTCGCCGCCGACGGCGCGCATCTCGCCGCGTCCGGTCGCGACACGCGCGGCGGCGGCGAGGCCCGCGCGGACGGCGGCGTCCGCGAGATCGCTGAGAGCGCCGGTCACCTCCTCCAGCGGCCAGGCGCCTGCAAGGTCTCCGACGGCGATGGCGAGATGGGCGTGACGCTTGGCGGCGCGCAGCTGTTCCATCACCGC
>WRPF01000182.1 GCA_009773335.1 Caulobacteraceae bacterium | reverse complement strand
GTGCTGGGCGTCTCGGGCGTGGTCGTGCTCGGCCTGGGGCTGTGGCGCCGCGACGGGCCGCTGCGCTGGCTCGTGGCCGCGTGGCTCGCCACCGTGTTGGCCATCTCGTGGAGCCACGCGGTATCCGTGGGAGGCCTGTTCTTCCACTACCGCTACTACGCCATCGTCGCGCCGATCCCGATCGTCGCCGTCGCCGTCTCGCTCACGCACGTGCGCCGTGCATGGGTGCGCGTGCTCGCGCTCGTGCCGATCGTCGCGGCGACGATGTTCCAGTGGCCGCAGGTTCGATCGCTACAGCACGCGATGGAACAAGACATCGCGCAGCTCCACGGCGAGCCGGCGCGGTACCTCGCGCGCGCGCTTCCCGGACACGCCGTGCTGCTGGTCGAGGGCGCGGGCGCGATGCGCTATTTCACGCCGCGATCGGTGCGCGTCGTGGACATCGTCGGACTCAACCAGCGTGGCATCGCGCATGCCGAGAGCGAGCTGGAACGCGATTGCTTGTTGATGGACGCGCACCCGACGCACGCGGCGATTCCCGACGAGTGGCTCGGCGTGCTGTTGCCGCGCTTCGAGGTCGAGCCGATGACGCGCTTCGCGGACCCGGCCCATCACAGCGGCCGACGCGTGTTTCGTCGCGACCTGCACGTGCTGCGCATCCTCGGACCGAGTCCCCGCCTGCGCGCCATTTGCGACGCGCGACCGAAGACCGCCTAGGCTGGCTGGCGGTCAGGCGTAGCAAGCGTAGAACGCGCCGTACGGCACCAGGCGCGGACGGCCGGTCACGGCGATGATCCCGCGCACGAGCACGCTCGGCGGCGCGTCGGCGACGCGTTCGCGCGGGTCGCGCAGACGGCGACCTGGAATCGGCGGCGGCGTGCCGGCCAGGCGCACGAGCAGTTCCTGGCGCGAGCTGCGCTCGAAGTAGAGGAAGTCCAGTCCGACGCAGTAGCCCGGGTCCTCGGGGCGATAGCCCTGCACGATGCGCGAGAGCTCCGCCTCGGCGTCCATCCACGGGCCGTCCTGGCCTGGTGCCTTGAAGCTCA
The DNA here is from genome assembly GCA_009773335.1 of Caulobacteraceae bacterium. GTDB lineage: Bacteria > Pseudomonadota > Alphaproteobacteria > Caulobacterales > Aquidulcibacteraceae > VFBF01. Next base: position 193 of record WRPF01000182.1, on the reverse strand, counting down.
CGATCACGCGCTCGCCGAGTTCGACGGCGGTGTCGCACGCGACCAGCATGCCGCGCGGCGACAGGTCGAGCGCCTGCTCGCCGAGCAGGCGGAAACCGTCGAGCCCGACCGCCTGGCAGCGGGTGCGGGCGGCGCGGCGAACGGCACGGCGGTTGGGGTTCTTGGGGAGCAGGTGCATCGCGGACCTCCGATG
>WRPF01000181.1 GCA_009773335.1 Caulobacteraceae bacterium | reverse complement strand
CGCGCGACGCTGCGTGATCCGTTCGGCGAAACCTATGTGCGTCGCTTCGAGCAAAGGGCGGCGATCGACGTTTACGTGCTCGTGGACCTTTCCGCCTCGATGGGCTTCGCCGGCGCCGTCAACAGATTTCAGGTCGCCGTCGATCTTTGCGGCGCGCTGGCGTATTCGGCGACACGCAACGGCGATCGGTTCGGCGTGTTCGGTTTCAAAGAGGCGTTGATTGATCGGGCGACGTTGCCGGCGACGCGTTCGAGAAGGGCGGCGCTCGCCGCCGTCGAAAGGCTTGGCGCCGAAACGCCCGGCGGATCGAGCGCCAAAGGCGTGCTCGACGCCGCGGCGGCTCTCGGCGCCACGCGCAAGCTGGTGTTTCTCATTTCCGATTTTCGCTGGCCCGCGCAATTGATTGACCAGGCGTTCGAGGCGCTTTCACTGCATGATGTCGCGCCGCTCGTTCTGATCGATTTACTCGAAGCCGCGCCGCCAAAATGGGGCGTGCTGGAGCTTTGCGACAGCGAGAGCGGCCGCCGTCAGCTCCTATTGATGAGGCCAGCGCTCCAGCGGCGCTGGGTTGAAGCGGAGCAGTTCCGTCGGCGAAGTCTCGCCAGCGCGTCTTCAAGACGCAGCCGCGCGCCAATTTTTATCCAAGACAGTTTCGACGCCAACGATCTCAGCATGCGGTTGACGGCGGCGTGAGGCCTGCGATGCGCATTGCATGTCTCGCCCTTATGCTCGTTGCGACGCTTCCTGCATATGCGCAGGAAACGACGGTGCGCATCCGCTCGGCGCGCCCGTTCGGCTATTTCGTGGGCGATCTCATCCATGTGCGCGTCGACGTCTCCGCGCCCGCGGACGCCGTGCTATCGCGCGCCTCCTTGCCTAATCCCGGTCCGCTCACCGGTTCGCTCGATCTAAGGGACGTCAAACTTAGCGAGATGTCAGAAAACGGCGCGCGCCTATGGCGTCTCGATCTCACCTATCAGAACTTCTATGTCGCGCTCGATGCGCGTGACATTGAGATTCCTGGGTTCGAACTCTCCATTTCGACGGCGACAGGCGCGCAAACCATCGCCGTTCCCGCATGGAGGATCGGCGTTTCTCCTTTGCGGGAGATTGCGCCGCAGAAGCAAGAGCAGGCGTCGGATTATCTGCGTCCAGACGGTTCGTCGGCATTCGTTAGCGAAGCCACGCCGCTCAATCTGGCGTTCGGCGCAGGCGCCGCCGCCCTGCTGGCGCTCGCTCT
>WRPF01000180.1 GCA_009773335.1 Caulobacteraceae bacterium | reverse complement strand
CGCCGGTGAACGTGAACTGGTCGCGCACGCCGCCCGAGCGCGACAGGATCGACATGGCGCGCAGGATGATGGCCCGATGCAGACCCGCCATGATGTCTTCGCGCTTCTCGCCCAACGCCAGGCGGTCGCGCAACTCCGCCCCGGCGAACACCGTGCAGGTGGAGTTGATGCGCACGGAACGTGTCGCCTTCATGGCCAGCGGTCCCAATTCATGCACGCCGATATTCATTTCGTCGGCGATGTAGCCCAGATAACGACCGCACCCCGCGGCGCAACGGTCGTTCATCTGGAAGTTCTCGACGATGCCTTGCGAGTCCACTTGGATCGCCTTGGTATCCTGTCCGCCGATGTCGAGCACCGTGCGGGTATCCGGGTACATCATGTGCGCGCCGAGGCCGTGGCACAGGATCTCGGAGCGGATGTGCTCCTTGGAGAAGGGCAGGGTCACGCGCCCGTATCCGGTGCCGACAACATAGGTTTCCTCCAGCGTCAGATCGAGCGCTTCGCGCACCGCGCGGGTAACCGCCGCAGCCGGCGCGCCGACAAACGCGCCCCCGGCCAACGCGTGATCGAGCGCGCGCAGGAACTTGCCGCTGATATCGTCCGCGGGCGGGCGGTTCTCCACATCGATGATCGCGCGGTCGTATACGTTGAGGAGCACATCGTAGCCAAGCGCGCTTTCGCGTCCGATCGGTTCGGCGATCGCCATGTAGCGCGAGCCGGCGATGTCGCGAAAGAAATCGGACTTGCGCTTGGCCCCAGGCGCGAACAGCGCCGGCGCCTCGGCCTTGAGGCGGCGGAAGATTTCTTCCAGCACCTCGGCGATCGCGCGTTCCTTGCCGGGATGGCGGCCTCCTTGCGCGCCCGCGATGCAGGTGCGCTCGAGGTCGGCGAGCTGCTCCAGGAACTGCTCCAGCCGGAATCCGCGTTCCAGCTCGCCGAGGAACGCTTCGAGGCCGCCATCAAGCCCGCCGAGCGCCTTCAGGCCGCGGCGGAACAGCGTGAAGCGGGCGTCGATCAGCGCTTCATGCTTGGCCACGCGGCAGGCCGTGTCGTAGTTGGAGCGCGAATTGGTGATGCCGCGCCCCAGCACGCCGCTGTTCTCGTCCATCACGATCGCCTTGGTCGTGGTGGAGCCGAGGTCTATGCCGATGAAGCTGCGCATGGGATTTTGCCTGCTACCGGGCCAGTTGAACGGCGGGGTTGGCGCTGTGGGCCATGCCGTGGCGCTTCTGTTCGATCATTTGGA
>WRPF01000179.1 GCA_009773335.1 Caulobacteraceae bacterium | reverse complement strand
CGTGAAGCGATCTTGCAGCGCGTGCACGACGACCGCCGCCGCCGCGAAGCCGAGCAGCGCGACGGAGATGGCGAAGAACGCGAAGTGGTACCAGAGCACGACGGAGAACAGGCGCGTGAGCAGGATCTCGGTGCTCATCAGCGCGAAGCTGACGAGTCCGACGCCAACACCCATGCGATGGCCGCCATGCACGGGTCGGATCTAACACGGATGCCGCACACGGTTGCGACTATCCGGTGGGAATCGCCGGCACCGGAACGGTGACGGACTCGCCGACACGCGGCAGCGCAAACGGCTTGATGCCCTCGCGCACCGGGACGACGAACAGCAGCGACGGATCGTCGAGCGAGGTGTCGAACTCCACGTGAATCGAACGCGGTCGACCCTTGTACAACTGGCGCACGGTGACGCGCATGCCGCCGACGTCCACCACGTCGCCCACGCGGAACGGCTCGGCCGGACTGCGCAGCAGTTCCTCGGGCGCGCTCGCGAGCATCGTGAACACGTCGGTGAACTTGATCGTGAAGGCGTTGTCGGCGTCGCGCGAGAGCACGTAGGGCGCCGCCACGATCGAGAGCGTCCAGCACGCAAGCGGCGTCGAGCGGCCGAAACGGCGCCGCGTCATCGGGATGTACATGCTCGTGCCGCCCTCGAGCGCAGCCAGCACGACCATGCGCTGCCGCGAGAGACGCGCGTCCTCCACGTGCATGCCAAGCACCGCGTCGCGGATGAAGCCGCTGGTCTGGTAGAGGCCGAGCGTTTCGACGCGCGTGAGCCACCCGGGCACGACCACGTGGTAGCTCGCCACCAGCACGGCGAGCGCCACGCCGCCGAGCGCGCGGAAACGCCCCGCGCCTGGGATGCGCGCGAAATGGTCCGTGAAGCGTTCGACCACGAACGTCGCCAGCACCGCGGCGACGCCGATCAACGGCACGAGCACCAGACGGCTCGACGGAAACGACCCGATCACGGGAAACAGCGACAGCACGCTGCCCACGGCAAGCCAGCGCAGGTCGAGGTTGCGCGTCGCGCGCAACGTCGCCCAGCCAAGCGCGCCTGCGATGACGATGGCACCAACGCCGATCCACACGTGCACGCCTCGCCACGGTTCGGGACTCGCGAACCAATCGAGCCCGACCCAACCCTTCTGGTGCATGTGGAACGTCCACGGGAAGCCGAACGTCCAGTACTCCGCGCGCACCGCCAGCATCAGGTCGGCCGCCAGCACGGGGATGCGCTGCACGGCCGCAAGG
>WRPF01000103.1 GCA_009773335.1 Caulobacteraceae bacterium | reverse complement strand
GGCGGCGCTCGTGGCGTCGTCCGTGGCGGCGCGCGTGGCGGCGCGCGTGGCGTCGTCCGTGGCGGCGCGCGTGGCGTCGTACGTGGGAATTCGCCCAGGAGAGCAGGCAAGCCCGACGGCAGCCGAATAGTCGGCCTCGGTGACCGCGCGGCCCAAAAGCTTGATGTGCAGCTCGGGGTGCGCTCGCAGGTACCAGACTATCGACGCGTAGCAGGCCGCGAAGGCTGCGGTGACTGGGCCCGCGGCGACGACGATGTTCTTCGGCGGCGGCAGGTTCGCCGCCTCATGCAGGCCGCGGATTGCGACGTGCATCGCAGCGCGGTCCTCGTCATCCATCGGCTTCGTGCTGACCGCGTTTGCGATCCATCGGTCGCGACACGGCCCGAGCTTCGCCCTGTCTTCGGGGTGATTGTCGAATGAGTACTTCTTTTTCGCCTTACCCATACTATCTCCAATCCTGCCGCCTGCGCTGAGGCGGTAATTCGAGAACTCGCCAGCGCGCGAGATCGAACTATCCCCGCCGCGCCGCGACGAGGTGCTGTGCCTCGGATACTTGGGTCTCGAGCTCGGCGACGGTCTCGCCCGGGGTGCCCACCTCGGCCTCCCAGACAGCCGCCGCCTCGCCCTCGCCCAGAATCGCGTCCAGCGCCGCGCTCGCCTCCCGAAGCTGCTCCATGAGCTCTGCGCGGCGCTTGTCTCCGATCGCCGCCTCTGCCTGCGCCTGTTCCTTGGCGATCGCCTCGTGTGCCTCCCGCAGACCGGCGAAGATCGTTCGGGCCTCGTTGACGAGATCCTGGCGCTTGCTTCCGAGCTGCGTCTTCGTCGGCCGCAGGGCGCGGTACGGCCATGCAGCCTCGCCCTCGGTGTGCTTGGCGCCCGTCTTGATGTTGATTAGGCCGCGGGTCTCCGAGATGAGTGAGGCAATGGCCTTCGTCGTCTCGTCGAAGCTCGGGGCCTCGGCAGCACGAGCAGCAGCGTCGGTCGCCGCCTTCGACGCAGGCGCAGGCTTGTCCGACGGCGCCGGGTCGGGCTCGGGTGCAGGCTTCACCTCGGCCGCCTTCCGCTCCTCCAACTTGGCCTTGACCTTCTCCGTGGCCGCGTTCGGCTTGGACTCGGGCGCGGGCTCGTCCTCGGCGATGATCTCGGCCCATGTCTGTTCGCCGTTGTAGATCGCGGCATAGTCCAGGCGGAGTTGCTTGATCTCTTTGGGGACCAGCTGGGCGAGAGGGTGGCCGACATACTTGGTGAGTTGCTCGGGCGTCACGCCGAGAGTCCCAAAGGAGTCGACAATCGCCTTGCGCGCGGCATCGGGATCCTTCGCATCCTCGTTGTCCATGGTCTCGCGCGCCTTCGCGATCGCCTCATCCTTGATGTCGCCGGGCAAGAGCCGGAGGATCAACTCGCGCATGGCTTTGGAGACCATCGCGGCCTCCTTGACGCCAACCTCGTCGTCGGTGGCGCGCACGAGATGCGTGAGGTCGCCGTAGGAGTTGACGCGTGTGCTGATGGCCTGCTGCCCCTTCTTGAGATACTTGCGCTCGACCGTCTTTGAGATCGTGATGTCCTTCGAGTACGTGATGTTGTTCTCGAGATCGGTCACTGAGACGTTGACGATGCGCTTGTCATCCGTGTCGAAGACGGTGGTGACCTGCGGGTAGAGGTTGCCCATGCATCGCGCGGCCGCCTCTGCGAAGCGGATAGAAGGCCCGATGACGAACTTTTGGTTGCCTTCCTGGTCCTTGCCCAGAGGCTTGCGGTACTCGGCCACCTTCGCGAACGATGGGCGCGCCGCCTCCTTGTTGAGCGAGGCCTGCACGCTGATCATGTCGCGCGGCCTCCGGATCGCCATGATCCATCGCGCCTCGATCGCGGCCTTCGAAGCGGCGGCCATCGCCGTGTTTGCGGTCTCCGCCTGCGTTGCGATCTGCGCACCGCCGAAGTTGTCCTGCACCGCCACACCCGCTTGCGGCGCAAGCACCATCCCTGTCTCTGCCATGTTCTACTCCTTGAACCGCGCCATCATGCGGCGATAGCTGGGCGCGCGGTGTTGCTCCGCGAGCGCCTCCAGTTGATGTCGACCCTCGGGGCCGACGAGTTGCTCCGCGATCGCTCTGTAGTCGGTGCGCCCCTTGGTCTCGGACCAGTGGATGGCACCGAAGTCCCCGCGCACCGTCTTCGTGTCACCCATGGAAGCACGCAGAAGGTTCTCCGCCTCGTCCTCAAGCGCGACGATCGCCTCGCGCTGCGCCTTCAGCTCGCGGAGCCTGCGAGCGATCTCTGCCTCGGCCGGGGTGGCCTCGCGATCGCCCGATGCCTCCGGGTGCATGCGCTCGAAATGCCGGCGCCATGCGGCCGAGCCATCGACCGGCGGCACCCTCATCGGCTTCACGTGGTCGACCCAGAAGCCCTCCAGCGCGTCGAGCACGAGCCCCCCGAGCTCCGCATCCGGACGCACACGATAGACGCGGTGGTCGCTCGATCCGAAGAGCACCGAAAGCCAGGCGACGGCCGCGCCCGTGAGATGCAAGTAGCCCTGCACCTGCACAAGCTCGTGCTCCGGGATCGCGTCGGTGAAGTCGCCCGCGAACCGATCCGCACCATATCCCCGGTCGTCGTGGTGGCTCTTCCCCTCGAGGATCCAGCCTCGTCGCTGGTTCTCGGCATCGAGCGAGCAGCGCAGCCATGGGCGATGCGGGTCATCAAGGGAGACGCCCCTGCGCCACGCCGTTGGATCCTCGCCGAGCTTGCGCAGGCCCGCGGCCACGATCAGCGGCTCCTTGTCGATGCCCCAGCGCTGCGGCTCGGTCTGCGGAGTCACATATCCCTGCGTCACGCGCAGCCACACGTCGAGCGGGGACTGCCACGGCGAGAGGCCCAGGATCGCGCCGGCGTCGCTGAAGCCGAGCAGCCGCGGGTTGTACGGCAGTCCAGGATGGATCCGAGCGAGGCTCATCCGCGGGCCTTGGCACCGCCCTCGACAACCTCCAGGTCGGCGCTGTCATCCTCGCCCCGCTTCTTGCGTCCGCGCCGCCTGATCCCGCCTTCGCGCTCCTCGTCCTTGTACATCTGCAGCTGGAGCTCGTTGGAGGTGGCGGGGCGCGTCCCGACGATCTGCATGGTGTCGTCCCGCGTGATGGTGCAGACGCCTTCGACGATCGTCTTCGACGTAGCCACCTGGCGATACGCGAAGCCGTTGTTGACCTCGTCCTCAAGTCGGGCCCGCTCCTTTGCAAGCCGCTTGTCGTCGAACTTGAACACCTCTTTCGCCGATTCAAGGACACGCTGGGCATCCGAGAGTTCACGCCCGATCGCAGCGAGCCTCCTGCCACGCGCGAGGATTTCCGGCTCGCTCAGCTTGCACTGCAACTCCATCGTGCTCGTCATTTCTGTACCTCCCAGATTTCGATGCGCACGGAGTGCTCGACTCCGGCGCGCTTCTCCTGCGCCCGCAGCCACCGCAGCCGCGAGTCTCCGTCGTCGATGTGTAGCGCCAGCGCGATGCCGTCCTGGGTCGCCTTCAGCGCGCCAGCCAGGTTGTCGTCGTCCATGCGCTTGCTGCGCGTCCCGCCGATGCGCGTCATGCGGACGGCGAGACGCATGGCGGCAGGCATGCGCGTCATCCCGCAGCCCGACAGTGCCCTGAGCACCTCAGCCCACGCGGTGTCTCGTTGCAGCTTCACGCGCCCGCTCTTGGCGTGCCAGCGCCCGCGCATGTTCGGCTCGGACACGAGACGCATCCGATACTCGAGAGAAACGATGGGGTCGTGTCGTGGGCTCCCGCCCGTCACCGGCGCCGACACGCGCACCCCATCGAGAATGTCTTGCGCCGCCTGCGCCCAAGAGGACGCGGGCTGCCAGGCCCGTAGTTCGTCCCGCAGCCGCTCGAGCCCCGCCCGCAGCGCCCACGCCTCGACGCCGATGGGGCGGCACACCATGCAGTAGAGCGCCGCGAGGTCACCCCCGCAGCTCGAGCAGCACGCCGGCGGCGTCGTCATCCGCGTGGTCATGGCTGCTCGCCTCGCGCGATCGACCGCGCGAGCTCAGCCCGGCCCGCCTCGGTGATGCTCAGCGTCGGCGGCCTGCGAGCGTCATCTGCGACCACCAGGTCGCGGTCGAGCAGGCCCGTAACGTACTGCGCGGTCTGCGCGTACGTCGCGTTGATCTGCTCGGCGAGCCTCTGCCTCGTGATGCTGCGCTCGACCTCGATCACATCCAGCGCACGCAGACGCTGGGGCGTGAGCTTCGGCCGCGCGACCGGGCCGCCGCCGAGGCCGCGTCTCTCGATACGCACTCCGCGCCGCACCAGCAGCCGCCGCACGGTCTCCTTGGTGCGCCCGCATTCGGACGCGACCTCGATGATGGTCGCGCCCATGCGATAGCGCTGCACGATGCGCTCCGCCTCGTCCTCGGTGAGGTGTCCCCCGCTCACTTGCACGCCTCATCAAGGGCTCGGTGCCCAGCGGCGGTAAGGCTCAGCTGCGCCGCGACCGTCTGGCTGGCGCGTCGCGTCTCCTCGATCAGGCCGCGCCGCAGAAGGCCTCGGACGTGCGTAGACGTGCTGGCCTCGGTCGTGTCGTGGATGCCTGAGAGCGCAGGCCGTGTCGTGGCCTCGCCGAGCGAGATCGCTCGCAACGTGCGAACCATCTTTGGTGTGAGATTCTGTCGGATCATCGATTGATCCTCCTGCTCGAGTCCCACCACAGCGGTGCCATGATCAACTCTCGCGCCTCGCGCCCGCTGCGCGTGCCCTTGCTCTCGCAGTCGGTCTCGAGCGCGTCTATGGACTCACGTCCAGCATCCAGGCGGATGCGGCGATCCTCCTCGGGGTCGGCCGCGTCGTCACACTCCGGGCAGCCGCGCCGGCGCCCGAGGCAGGTCGAGCAGCTCATCGCGCCTCCTGATGGGCGACGGCCATCTCCGCGTCCGGGTCACGACGACAGAGCGCCTCGCGGGCCGACTCGAGCTCGAGCACGACCGCGGCCCGCTCCGCGACGGTGCCATGGGTGGCGACGACACTCTCGAGTTCGAGGAGGCGATCCCACGCGATGCTGTAGCGCTCGAGCGCGGTCATCGCGGGGCCCCAAGCAAGAACATCAGGTTCGCACCCGCGTGGGCGAGGTGGGGCAAGCCGCTCTCGGGGTCGAGCTCCTCGCCCTCCCACCAAGCGGTGAGATGCCGGATAGTCGCGGCGTAGTACCGGCGCCGCGCGTCAGGCACCTCCATCCACCCGTTCTCGGTGTATTTCTTGGCCCCGTACGCGAGTACTTGCACGATAGGACCGAGCGTGCCTGGTGGCACGAGATCGAACCTCAGCTTGTTGGCATCGTGCTTCTCGCCAACCTTGCGGAAGGCGCGCTGCGCGTCGTCGGGGGTGACGCGGACGTCGGCGAGCGTCTTCGCGTCAATCACCACGAGGCCTCCCCGGTGAGGCACACGACAAGGACCGCGCCGGTCAGCATGAGGCCGAGGATGATGGCGTCGCGGCGGTGCGCCTCAGCGCGGACGCGCGGCGCGCAGTATTGCGTGTGGTCCTGCGACAGGTCCTCGCAGGAGATGGGATCCGATTCACGCCGCTGCCGGCGCACTGAGGGCGAGAGGTCCATGGGGCAGGCTCCTTCGATAATGTTGCTGGGTATAGGCTTCGGTCAGACTATGAGCGGCGGCCCGGGACCGAGCCGCTCGAGGACGAGGTCACGCGATAGCTCGTGCTCCACGCGCCGCGCTCTCGAGCACCGAGCCGATGAGCGTCGCCAGCGTGTGGTCGCCGATGCGGGCAGCGATGCCGACGGCCAGCGTGATGTCCTGGGCGGTCCCCTCGCCATGCATCAGGCGCAGCAACGCCTCGTTCTCCGCGGGGCCGGACGACGCCACGGAGAGGCGCAGGAGAGGCTCGAGGCCGAGCTCGTACGTCATCGCGCACCTCCTTGCCGCAGCGCCCACGCCGCGACCGCGGACGGGACGGCCGTCGGCTCATCGAGCGGAGCGCCCTGGGCGATCGACACCAGGGCAGCGTGGTACCGGTCGCGCTCCGCGCCGACCTCATGAAGCCGCTGGCGGAGGTGGTCGATCTCACGGCGTGCCGCGAAGATGTCCCGCTCGGCGCGCACAGCAGCGCTCATCGCACGCGCCTCGTTCATCGCGCACCGCCCTTCGGCTCAAGGTACGCGTCGATCACGCTCGTCCGGATGAGGATGTGCTTCCCCGGCTTGCTCGACGCGAGGACGCCGTTGTTCTTCAGGTTCCGAACGTGGTCCTCGGAGCACTGCATGCGTGCCGCCGCCTCAGGGATGGTGAGCAGCGGGTCCTCGTCGAGCTCGAGCGCGTCGAGCTCGGTGTTGACCTCGCGCATGCGTGAGCATGCGAGGGCCTGCTCAGCGCCCGCGCGGCTGATCCGCTCGGTGAGGGCGGCGGCTTCGCGGCGCAGCTCGATGCGACGCTCCGCGCGCGTCGGCTTGCGGGTCCCGGTCATTGCGCACCTCCGGCGGATAGGGTCGGGGTCTCCACCCGGGTACGGTCGGCAGAACGACCAAACACGGCCGATGGCCGGATGGAGACACCCATGAAAGAGATCGACGCAGAGACCGCAGCCGGAGCAGGGATCGCAATTGCAGTCCTGGTTGAGATGCTGGAGCACAGCGGGCGCATCCCACTCGGGCTGTTTGAAGAGCGACTACACAGGTCGCTGGACGTGCCCGCGACCGACCCTGGCTGCGCCTGGAGAAACAAGCTGCTCGCCTTCATGCCTCTCCTCCGGGCGTCCGTAGTTGACGGAGCTCCTGTGCCACGATGGCCTTGATGCGGGCGTCTAGCGCCGCCGATCGGTCGGCGGCCCACTGCCCCATGCGGCGGTCAGACTCAGCCCGCTGAGGCGCCGACGCCTCCCACAGCCTCAGCCGCTCAGCCTTGTCCTCCGCCTCCTGCTCGGGGGTGAGGACAGGCCGCGGCTTAGGCTCCAGCTCGGCCACGCGCCTCCGCAGCTCCTCGATCTCCGCGCCCTGGGCCTGCACCTGCTCGGCGAGGGAGGTGACTCGATCG
>WRPF01000178.1 GCA_009773335.1 Caulobacteraceae bacterium | reverse complement strand
GGGAAGGGCTTCTTGACCTTCGATCGCGAGCGCGGGCAACGCGTCGCGGGCTTCGGCAACCAGATCGAACTCGGTGGCTTCGGTGTCATCCGCGACGATCCGACGGTCGTCCTGCGCGTCACGCCCGACCCGCACACGCGCGAACGGCCCCCGTTCCTGGCGCTGTACCTGCGCGGAACTTCCTTCGATCGCTACGACGGCCGCCGCTGGACACGCTCGCCGAGCTCCGGGCACGTATTGGCGCGCGTCGGCAACGACACCTACCCGCTGCGCCGCCTCCCGGACGAGCGCAAGGACCAACGCCTGCGCATCGTGCTCGATCACCTCGACGAACCGGTGGTGTTCGTCCCGGCCGGCGCGGTGGCGCTGTCGATACCACCACGCATCGAAGACGCCGCGCGCGTGCCGCGCGACGTGACACACGCGCAGGGGCTCGACGTGCGCTACGAGGATCCCGACGCGCTGGGCCTGATCTACGGCGCCTACGTGTCCTCCGATCCCGGCGAGCGTGACATCCTGCCATTGCTCCCCGAGCGCAAGCAGAACTATCTGCAACTACCGGACGACCAGACCCGCGTGGAGAAACTCGCGCGCGAGGTCGTCGGCGATGCCGCGAACGATTTCGACAAGGCGGCGCGCATCGAGGGCTACCTGCGTTCGAAGTATGGCTACACGCTGGAGCAGCCCGACGTCGGGCACCGCGCTCCGCTCGAAGGGTTCTTGTTCGACAAGAAGCGTGGTCACTGCGAGTACTTCTCCACCGCGATGACGATCATGCTGCGCACGCTCGGCATCCGCGCACGCAACGTCACCGGCTTCGTCGGCGGGCGCTACAACGCCTACGGCGACTACTACGCCGTGCGCCAGGGCGACGCGCACAGCTGGGTCGAGGCGCACATCGTCGAACGTGGCTGGGTCACGTTCGATCCGACGCCGCCCTCGCGCGCGGAAGTGGGTCCCTCCGAAGGTCCGTGGGCGGACGTGCGGGCGCTGATCGACGCGTTGCACACGCGCTGGATGACGAACGTCGTCGGCTATGACCTGCGCGTGCAGGCCGGCGGGGTGCGCAAGATGTGGCAGTGGTGGGTGACGCAGCGCAACGCGCGACGCGAGGCCGAATCGGTCGCGGAACAGGTGGGAGCGCGCTGGTTGCCGACGCGGGCGTGGGCGCGCTGGTTCCTCGCGCTCGCGGTGCTGGTCGCGCTCGGCTGGCTCGCGCTGCGTCTGCGCGCGAGGAAGGGCCCGGCCGCACGCCATACACCCG
>WRPF01000177.1 GCA_009773335.1 Caulobacteraceae bacterium | reverse complement strand
CGCGCCGATGCCGTCGTCGAGCGCGAACTTCATGTGCTTGCGGTCGACCAGGAGCTCGCGGGCTTTGAGCGGCGTGTCCATGGCGAAGCATTCCGTTAATTTTCGGGCGCCGGCGAAATTATGCCCGAAGCCGCCGCGACCCGCCAGAAGCGCGGATTTCCGCGGCATTTTCCCGGCAACCGGCGGCGCCGATTGTGCGGCCGCTTCCCCTCGACTATCGTCGCGAGCCTTTCTTGCCGACGGGAACGGGAAGAATTCATGACCGGAATCAGGACGGTTCCACTGCCCGCGTCGCCGCCCGCGCCCGCCTGGCTCGCGGACTACGCGCGCGACGGGTTCGCGGTGCTGCGCGGCGTGTTCGCGCCCCATGAGATCGCCGAGATGAAACAGGCCTTCGACCGCGAGCGCGCGGCGGCCTTGAAGCTCGGGCGCGGCTGGCGGCACGGCAATCTGTGCTATCGCGTGACCGACGATCCGGCCCTTGGCCGCATCGCCACCATGGCGCAGTGGCCGGCCTATCACGACGAAGTGCTTGAAAAATACCGCATCGACGCGCGTCTGCTCGCCATCGTCGAACCGCTGATCGGCGGCGAGCTGAAGCAGATCATCAACCAGTGCCATTGGAAGCCGCCGGGCGCGGTGGCGGTGGATTACAACTTCCACCAGGACGTCCGTTTCCGCCGCCCGGCGTCGGCGTTCCGCAACCTGGCCGCGTCCTACATCCAGACGGGCATCGCCGTCGACGCGCATCGGCGCAAGAACGGCGGCGTGCGGCTGTTGCCGGGCAGCCATCGCCTGGGCGCGGTCGCGGCGCTCGGCGAAGGCGCGGTCATGGGCAAGGGCAGCGGCGAGGCCAAGCTCAAAGCCGCCGGGCTCGATCCCGCGGGGCTGGTCGACCTCGACCTCGATCCCGGCGACGTCGCGCTATGGGGCCCGTTCATGGTGCACGGCTCGGGCGCCAACAGCGGCGGCGACGACCGGCGCATCTATCTCAACAGCTACGTGCGCGCCGCGGATTGCGACCGCGGCGAGTGGGCGTTCCGCGGCGGCAGGCCCGTGGCCTTGGGCAAACCGCAACTCGTGCACTACGAGGAGCTTTACACCAAGCCCGGGCCGCATTACCTCGAAAGCGCGCCGCCGCCGGATTGACCGCCGGCGGCAGGGCCTCTGCCGGGGAACGCCGCCATGTCCGATCTGGCCAACGTGCTATCCGCCAACCGCGCCTTCTACCGCGCCTTCGCCGCGCGCGATCTCGAGGCGATGGCGCAACTCTGGGCC
>WRPF01000176.1 GCA_009773335.1 Caulobacteraceae bacterium | reverse complement strand
CGATCAGCGAAGCAATCCGAGCCCAGGAGCGGCCGCCTTCGTCGTGGCCCGCAAAGAGTGCATTCTTGCGAGTCAGAGTCAGCGGTCTGATCTGATTTTCGACTGGGTTGGTGTCCAACTCGACGCGGCCGTCGTCGAGGAACAGGGTGAGCCCGTCCCAATGGCTGAGGAGATAGGCGATCGCCTGTCCCATCTTGCTGCTCGGCGACAACCGCGCGGCCTGGGCGCGCAGGAAAGCGTCCAGTTCGGCGACAAGCGGCCGTGAGCGCGTGTTGCGGATCTTTTGTCGTGTCGCTGCGTCGCTGCCGCGGATCTCTTTCTCGATCGCATAGAGCGCAGCGATCCGTGCGAGAACGGCGTCAGCGACGGGCGGGCCGGCCTTCGGGGTGGCGGCGATGATCTCGCGCCTGCCATGGGACCAGCACCAGGCCAGCCGCAGCGGCGCGCCGCCTTTGCGCTCGGGTCGCGCGAGCCGGTGGTAGCCCTGGTATCCGTCGACCTGAAGGACGCCTTCGAAGCCTTCGAGAAGACGTTCGGCATGTTCGCCGCTGCGTCCGGGCGCGTAGTGGTAGACCACGATTGGCGGATCGGCGCCGGCGTGGCCGCGATCGTCGCGTACGATGGTCCATAGATAGCCGGTCTTTGTTCGGCCCCGACCCGGATCGAGCACGGGCGCCCTCGTCTCGTCCATGAACAGGCGGCCCGACCGCTTCATCAGCGCGCTCATGCGGTCGACCAAGGGCGCCAGATGGAAGGCGACCGTTCCCATCCAGTCGGCGAGCACGGCGCGATCGAGGTTGATGCCATGCCGGGCGAAAACCTGCGATTGGCGATAGAGGGGCATGTGCTCGCTGAACTTGGCGACAGCCACCTGCGCCAGAAGCGCCTCGGTTGGAACGCCGCCCTCCACCAGATGAGCGGGCGCCGGCGCCTGGCGCACGTCGGCGCAGCCTTTCGCACAGGCGTAGCGGGGTCGCACGGTCTCGACGACGCGGTACTGCGCCGCCGTTACGTCGAGGCGACTGGAGCGATCCTCGCCGATCCGGACCATTCGGCCGCAGCCGCAGGGACAGTCGAGGTTGTCGGGCTCGATCACCTGCTCGATCCGCGGCAGGTGGGCGGGAAAGGCGCGCGCGGCGCGGCTGGTTCGATGGCTCGAGGGCGCCTTGCCGGCGCGGCGCGCGCGATCGTCCTCGCGTTCCTGGACTTCGGCGATCGCGATCTCGATATCTTCCAGGACGAATTGCAGCTGATCGGGATCGAACTTCTCCGAGCGCTTGCCGAA
>WRPF01000102.1 GCA_009773335.1 Caulobacteraceae bacterium | reverse complement strand
CTGACCGCGCCGATCCTCGTCGACGCCGCCGCAGCGGCCATCGCCGCATGACCGGCCTGCGCCGCCTCCGCCGCGCCGACGGCGCAGCAGCCCTCCTTGCGGCGCTGCAAGAGCATGGCGCGTGCATCGTCACGGACGCACTCACCCCCGAAAATCTCGGCCGGATCAAATGCGAGCTGGGCCCGTGGTTCGCGGCCGCGCCCTGCGGCGAAGGCCCCTTTTTCGGGCGCCGCACCCGCCGGTTCAGCGGGCTCTTCGCGAAAGCCCCCGCAACGGCCGCACTGGCGCTCGATGACCTCATCGTGCCGACGGCGGAAGCGGTTCTCGGCGCGGGCGCAAAGGGCTGCGACCGGATCCAGCTCAACCTCACACAGGCCATCGGCATCGGCCCCGGAGAACCGGCGCAGGCGATCCACCGCGACGACGACTTCTTCCCGTTCGCGCACGCAGGAGCCGAGCTGATGATCAATGCGATGTGGACGCTCGACCGGTTCTCCGGGGCCAATGGCGCGACGATGGTTGCGCCGGGCAGCCACCACTGGGACCGGCGGCGGCGCGCCGGGCCGGAAGACCTCGTCGTCGCGGAAACGCCAGCCGGGGCCGTCATCCTCTGGCTGGGCGCGACGCTGCACCGCGGCGGCGCCAACACGACCGCGCACATCCGGCGCGGCGTGGTGATGAGCTACAGCGTCGGCTGGCTCGCGCCGGCGGAAAAGTTGCTGCTGTCCATTCCGCCGGAAATCGCACGCGCCCTGCCCGAACGTCTGCAACAGCTCATCGGCTACCAGATCCACCGCCCGAATCTAGGCTGGGTCGAAGGCCGCGATCCGATCGAGTGGCTGCGCGGGGAGATCGGGGCTGTTGCGGCCGCAGGAGACAATCTCACGCCCAAACAGACCGCGCGGATCAAGGCGCTGACCGCGCCCTAACGCCGGCGGCCCGTAGCGCCGGCTGCCAGCCGGCAACGCCGCGCAAAGCGCGGCTGGCATGAGAGCATCAGTGTGCCGTCCTTCGGACGGCGTTGCCGGCAAGCTGCCGGCGGTACGGGCTGGCGGCGCTTGGACTATGACCCATGCTCACTCGCCAACACACCGACAGGGAGCCTGCGCTCCGGTTAGAGTCTGGTTTTCGCCGATTGCGGAAGTCAGTCCGAAATGGGCCACCGGCGCCCACCAACCGCCGCCCACTTCACCCCAACGCCGTCAGACACCGCAGCAAGCTCCCGTTCGGATCCACCAGCGCGCTCATGCGAAAGCCAAACGCTTCGTCGCGCGGCGGGGTGAGGCGCGGAATGCCGTTTTGCGGCAGCGCGGCCGTCGACCAGTCCGCGTGCAGGCGATCCACATCCGCCACGCGCACGCAGGCGCTGAACGACGACTCCGCCGGATTCAATTCGGGATACGGAAAGAACTCGAGCTCGAGCGGCCCGCGCGTGAGGATCATCCACCCTGCGTCGCGAAAGGTCACGCTGAAGCCGAGCTTCCCGTAAAAGGCTGCAGTCTCAGCGAGGTCCCGCGCCGGAAGATTGGCAGTGATGCGGTCTGTCATGGGTCGTCCCTGTTCTTCATCGCCGCGTTCTTCATCGCCGCCGCCCGCCCTTTCGTGAGCGCCGGACCTTGTCCCTACCTCTCCACGCCATCCCGTGGAACGGCGGCGCGAGAAAACCGGCCCGGTCGAGGCGGGAGGGAAAATCCGGCGCCGGCGCAGGAGGAACGACCGTGCGCCCTGCGCAAATTCCGCCGCGCCATTCCAAAGAGGCCTCCCTCCCGGCGCCTTCAGTGATAAGATTGTTGTCGGAGGGGCCATGAACGAGCCGGACGAGCCAGCGTCTTCCACACCGCCCGGCGCGCCTGCGCCCGGCCAGCCGCAGGCGCTGAGCGCATCAACCGGGACGCTGGCGGAACCGTCCGGGCGCGAGGGAGATGTCCCGGAAGGGAAGGCGCCGGCACGGCCGTCGACGCTCCTGACCCGATGGCTTGGCGGCAATGACCCCCTTTCGATCGGCGCGCTGGTGACGGCGGTGTTCGCCGGCGTCGTCAGCGTCGTGCAGACCGCCTTCATGTGGGAGGCGCGCAACGATGAAATCGAGGCCGAACTGCGCGCCCAGCAACTGCGCTCCTGCGTCGCCTATGAGCGCAAGGGCGCCATCGCCAATGCCCGCATCCAGGAACTCGCACTGTCGGAGGCGGACCCCGCGGACGGCGACGAGACGCTCGACGGCTATCTCGCGGCGTATTTCGACACGCTGGCGGAACTTGGCTTTCTCATGCCAAGTCCGCTGAAGACGACCCTCATCGACACGCAGAATGAGGCGCTCGCTGCAGCGCTGGCGTTCGAGCAAGGCGACTACAAGCAGATGCTCGCGCTTTCCAACTCGCAGAGCCGGTGGTCGCAGCTCCATGTGCAGATTCAGGGCGCATGCAACGATGTGATCCGCAACGTCCGCGATCGCGGCGCCGGCGCGCTCACACCCGTCCGCTCACCGGAATAAGCGCTCCCGTCACGCCGCGCGCCTTTTGCGAAACCAGGAACAATATCACGTCGGCGATCTCGGCGGTCGTCACCCACGTCGAAAAATCCGCGTCCGGCATGTCCTTGCGGTTCGTTGGCGTATCGATGATCGACGGCAGGACGGCGTTCACCGTCACTTTGCCTTTGAGCTCCTCGGCAAGGCTCTCCGTCAAACGGTGGACGCCCGACTTCGACGCCGCATAGGGCCCCATCCCCGCCCCGGCCTTGATCGCGGCCCCGGCGCCGACATTCACGATCGAACCGCCGCCCGCGGCCAGCAGGTGCGGCAGCGCCGCACGACACGCGTTGACCGCCGTTGCGAGGTTGACCCTGAACATGAAATCCCACGTGTCCGCAGCCCCGGACTCCAGCGTCTCCCAGCGGAACGCCCCCGCGACGTTGACCAACCCGTCGATGCGTCCGAAGCGCGCGACGATCGCCTGCATCGTCCTCCGCGCGGCGTCCGCGTCCGTCAGGTCGACGCCGCCTTCGATCCACGCTCGCGACTCAACCACGGACGGATCATGTGCAGGCGATGTCTGATCCACGCCCACAGGTGTCACGCCCGCCGCCGCCAGCGCGCGTATGACAGCGCTGCCAAGCGCGCCATTGGCGCCTGTGACGACAACGATCTTGTTCACCATGGCACGCTCCGCTTCGGCGATCTTGAGCATCGCACCCTTGAAAAAGCTGTGGCGCGAACCTTTGCGTGCTTAACGCCACACGCTTGAAACATGCAAGATTTCGGCGCGTTTCTTGCTGCGCGGGCTCAACCTGAAAACGTTGCGGGTTGACGGGCGCGCATCGATTTGCCTCTTAGGGGCAAGCTCAAAAAGTCACTGGATCCGTCGCGCTGCAGGCCGCCGGTGTCCAGCTGTGTTGGTGGAAGGGATACTTCACTGTGTCAGATCAAGTCGTCGCCGGCCTCGAACAGGCCCCCACCAAACACGAGCGCCTCATCGCCTGGGTCCGTGAAGTGGCGGCGCTCACCAAGCCCGACCGCGTCCACTGGTGCGACGGCTCCGACGCCGAATGGGACCGCCTGACGCGTGAACTGGAAGCGGCGGGCACGCTGCGCCGGCTGAATCCGAAGAAGCGTCCGAACTCCTTCTGGGCGGCCTCCGATCCGCGCGACGTGGCGCGCGTGGAAAGCCGCACCTTCATCTGCGCCGAAAACAAGGACGACGCAGGCCCGACGAACAACTGGCGCGCGCCCGCCGACATGCGCGAAACGCTGAACGGCCTGTTCGACGGCTGCATGCGCGGGCGCACGATGTATGTGTGCGCATTTTCGATGGGACCTATTGGGTCTCCGATCTCAGCGCTCGGGGTAGAGATCACCGACAGCGCCTACGTCGCGCTGTCGATGCGCGTGATGACGCGGATGGGCAAGGCCGCCCTCGACGCGCTCGGCGAAGACGCCTTCTTCGTGCCTGCGCTGCACAGCGTCGGCGCGCCGCTGAAGCCGGGCGAAAAGGACGTCGTGTGGCCGTGCAACGATGACAAATACATCGTCCAGTTCCCGGAAACGCGCGAGATCTGGTCGTACGGCTCGGGCTACGGCGGCAACGCGCTGCTCGGCAAGAAGTGCTACGCGCTGCGCATCGCCTCGGTGATGGCGCGCGATGAAGGCTGGCTCGCCGAGCACATGCTCATCCTCAAGTTGACTTCGCCGCAGGGCGAAAAACATTTCGTCGCGGCGGCGTTCCCGAGCGCGTGCGGCAAGACCAACCTCGCCATGCTGCAGCCGACGCTCCCGGGCTGGAAGGCCGAGACGGTCGGCGACGACATCTGCTGGATGCGCAAGGGCGCGGACGGACGCCTCTACGCGATCAACCCTGAATTCGGCTTCTTCGGCGTGGCGCCGGGCACGTCCGCGAAGACCAACAAGTCCGCCATCGACACGCTCCACGCCAACGTGATCTTCACCAACACCGCGATCACCGACGATGGCGACGTGTGGTGGGAAGGTCTGACCGAGCAGCCCCCCGCAGGCCTCACCGACTGGCAGGGCGAGCGCTGGTTGCCGGATTCCAAATTCCCCGCCGCGCACCCGAATGCGCGCTTTGCAGTTCCTGCAGCCCAGTGCCCTGTCATCGCAGAAGAGTGGGACGATCCGGCCGGCGTGCCGATCTCGGCCATCCTCTTCGGCGGCCGTCGCGCGAGCGCGGTGCCGCTGGTGACCGAAGCCTTCGACTGGGCGCACGGCGTGTTCCTCGCGTCGAACGTGGCGTCGGAAGGCACGGCCGCAGCGGAGAACAAGGTCGGCGAACTGCGCCGCGATCCGTTCGCGATGCTGCCCTTCTGCGGCTACAACATGGGCGACTATTTCAGCCACTGGCTGAAGATCGGCGCGACCTCGGAAGCGGCGAAGCTGCCGAAGATCTTCTTCGTGAACTGGTTCCGCAAGGACGAGAACGGCAAGTTCGTGTGGCCGGGCTTCGGAGACAATTCCCGCGTGCTGAAGTGGATCGTGGAGCGTCTGGAAGGCCGGGCGGACGCGATCGAGACGCCCATCGGCATGGTGCCGTCGAAGGCCGCGCTCGACGTGTCGGGCCTGAAGATTTCCGACGCCCATCTCGATCTCCTGCTCACCGTCGACAAGGGCGTGTGGGCGGAAGAAGCGGCGCTTATCCCGGACTATTACGCCTCGTTCGGTTCGCGCCTCCCGGCGGAGCTGAACCGGCAGTATGCGGCGCTGCAGGCGCGCCTCGCGGGCGCGACGGCGGCCGAAGCCGCCCAGGTGGCGGCGGAATAATCCGCCGTCCCGCCTGAAATCGCCTTCAGGCGGCGTGCTTTTGCACGAACGCACCCTATGTGATCCCCTGATGTGATGCGGGATGCGCATGCGGCGGTGAGGACGCGATGACCAAGAAGAAGAAGAAGCCCACGCAGGCCGAAGCCGAAGCCGCGGTCCGCACCCTCATCGAGTGGGCTGGCGACAATCCCGACCGCGAGGGTCTGCAGGAAACGCCCGCGCGCGTGGCCCGCTCCTACGCTGAGCTTTTTTCGGGCTACGACGCCGATCCGCGCGACTATCTTGAGCGCACGTTCGAGGAGGTTGGCGGCTACGACGAGATGGTCGTGCTGCAGGACATCCGCGTGGTCAGCTTCTGCGAGCATCACATGCTGCCGGTCATCGGTCGCGCGCATGTGGGCTATCTGCCGACCAACCGCGTGGTGGGCATCTCCAAGCTCGCGCGCGTCGTGCAGGGCTTCGCGCGGCGCCTGCAGATCCAGGAAAAGCTCACCGCCGACATCGCCAACGCCATCCAGGACATCCTGAAACCCGCGGGCGTCGGCGTGGTCATCCAGGCGGAACACTCCTGCATGACCCTGCGCGGCGTGAACAATCCGGGCTCGAAACTCACCACGTCAAAGCTCCTCGGCGCCATGCACGACGACCACCGCACGCGCGGGGAGTTTTTGCGGCTGGTGAACGGGCACTGAGCCTCGCGCGGACGTCGCGCTTCCTTGCCGAACGGCTCACGCTGTACGCTAAGCGAATCAGAGGGAGACGGGCATGGCGCGATCGATTGCGGGACTGGTTCTTGTTGCGTCCGCAGCTTCGGCTCTTTGCTGGGCGATGCCACTGACTGCTTCGGCGCAGACCATCGAACAGCACTGGGTGGTCTGCACGAACACCGGCGACGCCTTTTCCCCCGCCGCGCAGATCGCGGGCTGCACAGCGACCTTGGCGGCCGGTCGCGACACGCCGCACAACCGGGCGATAGCGTTGAACAACCGGGGCAACGCCTACGTCGCGCACCCGCAACCCGACTTCACAAGCGCCCTCGCCGACTACGATGAAGCCATCCGGCTCGATCCGCGACTGGCGATCGCCTTCTACAACCGCGCCAAGGCGCACTGGAACGGCCCACAACGCGACGCCGCGCGCGCCATCGCCGATTTCGACGAATCCATCCGGCTCGATTCGACCAACGCATTGGCGTTCAACAACCGCGGCATCGCGCACAGGGAAGGTCCGCAGCACGACTACGCGCGCGCCGTGGCCGACTATGATCGCGCCATAACACTCGATCCACGCCTGTCGATAGCCTACATCAACCGAGGAAACGCCCTGCAGGAGAGCCCGCAGCCCGACCTTCGGCGCGCGATCGAGGACTACGGGCGCGCGCTGGCGATCGACCCGCAATCGCCTGTCGCGCACTACAATCGCGGCAATGCGTACATGGCTGTCGGCGATCGCGTGCGCGCCATCGCCGACTATGATCGCGCCGCCGCACTAGGTCCGGGGACGGACGCTTTCGAACGCCAGCGCTGCCGCGCGCGCGCCTTCGCCGGCCTGCAACTCGATACAGCGCGTACGATCTGCGACACCCTGCTCCAGCGCCAGTCAGGCGACGCCATCGCTCTGTCCGCCCGTGGACTCGTCGGCCTGAAACAGCAACGTTGGCAGGAGGCGTGGGCCGACTACGATGCGGCGGCGAAGATCGACGGCGCAAACGCCGAATGCATCTTCGGACGCGGGATCGCGGCGCTGCGCCTCCGGCGCACGGCGGATGGCCAAGCCGACCTGGCGCGCGCCGCAGCACTCGACGCCAGCATCGCGCAGGTCTTTGAACGGCGGGGCGTTTCGCGCTGAGTTCCAGCGCCGATGGCGGCGCCGGATTGGGGGAACGACCACGTGCATCACCTCAGATTTGCGGGGATAGATTCAAGCCCGTTTGTTGCCCGCCATCGCCTGCATGCACGCAAAGCGGGGGAACGAAAAAAATCTGTCCGGCCGGGGTCGGCGCGGTGGGAGACTGCGTTCGTTGCTCGCGCAACGGAGGGTGTCTGGGCCCAGTCATCAGATGGACGCGAGCAATGTGGTCGAG
>WRPF01000175.1 GCA_009773335.1 Caulobacteraceae bacterium | reverse complement strand
GCACGTCAAGTTCAAGGCGCTCGCGCTGGCGGTGATCGACGAACAGCACCGATTCGGCGTGGTCCAGCGCGGCACGCTGGCGGCCAAGGGGCTCAACCCCGACGTGCTGGTAATGACGGCGACGCCCATTCCGCGAACGCTGGCGCTCACCGAGTGCGGCGACATGGAAGTTTCGGTGATTCGCGGCCTGCCGCCCGGCCGCAAGCCGGTGCGCACGCTCGTGAAGGCCGACTCGCGCCGCGACGAGGTCTACGCGATGATTCGCGACGAGGTCCGGCGGGGCCGCCAGGTCTACGTCATCTACCCGCTGGTCGAAGAGTCCGAGAAGGTCGACCTGAAGGCCGCCACCGCCATGGCCGAGGAGCTGACGCGGGTGTTCGCGGACTTCACGGTGGCGCTGTTGCACGGGCGGATGAAGGGCGACGAGAAGGAAGCCGTGATGCGCGCCTTCGCGAGCGGCGCCCTGCAGGTGCTGGTCGCGACGACGGTCGTGGAGGTCGGCGTCGATGTCGCAAATGCCACGTTGATGGTGGTCGAGCACGCCGAGCGTTTCGGGTTGTCGCAGCTTCACCAGTTGCGTGGCCGCATCGGCCGGGGCGAGCACGCCTCCACCTGCGTGCTCCTGTACCAGGCGCCGTGGAGCGATGATGCGCGGGAGCGGTTGAAGGCGATGGCCGAGACCTCCGACGGCTTCGTGATCGCCGAACGCGACCTGCGGCTGCGGGGCCCCGGCGACTTCTTCGGCACCCGGCAGTCGGGCATCCCGGCGCTGCGCGCCGGCGACCTGACGCGCGATGTCGATCTGCTCGAACGGGCGTACGAAGAAGCCCGCGCGCGGGTCGACGGCGGCACGCTCACGGCCGCGCAGCTGGCCTACGTGCGCAGCGTCTGGCAGCGCCAGTTCGGCCTGATCACCGTCGGATAATGAGGAAGTGCTGTAGCACGTCAGCACCCTGATCAAATGCGAATTATCGCCGGGCGAAACAAGGGGCGTAGCTTGGCGGCGCCGAAATGGGACGGCCTGCGCCCGACTTCGGATAAGCTGCGAGAGACCTTGTTCAACATCATCGCGCCGCACGTGATCGACGCCCGCGTGCTCGACGTGTTTGCCGGCACCGGCGCCGTCGCGCTCGAGGCGCTCAGCCGCGGCGCGGCGGCCGCCACCTGCATCGAGCAGGATCGCCGCGCGGTGCAGTTGATCGAGGCCAATCGCGCGCTGTGCGGTGACGAGAATCGCTGTGCTATCATCCGCGATACGGTTGAGCGCGCGTTGGCGCGCCCGGTTGCCGGCGGCCCGTTCG
>WRPF01000174.1 GCA_009773335.1 Caulobacteraceae bacterium | reverse complement strand
CGCAGCGGACGCCGAGGAGCTCCCGCCGAAGGCTCCAGGCGAAACGGCCTATTGGCCGCTGACGGCCGGGCGCGTGGGCTTTGTCGTTGGACGGCTCGAAGGCTTCGGCCGCGTCGACAGCTGCTCGCTCTTTTCTCCGATGGACGATTTTGCTGATCATGCCGCGGCGCGCGCCGTCGCTGTCGCCGCGCTCGACCAATTGTTCGATTCCGCTTTGGCGGATGCGGGCGCCGCGGCGGCGCGGAGACCCGCGTTGCTGGATCGGCGTTCGCTTATTTTCGGCGCGAAGCGCGACGAAACGCATGTCGCGCCATGAGCGACGGGCCATGAGCGAGTTACCGGAGATGTCGACGAGCATTGGCGTCGAGGTGACGCGCATTGAGGATAGGGTGAAAGAGGCGAAGGTCACGCCGCGACGACAAGTCGACGCCACGCGAATTCTCTATGGGAAGGCGGCAAGCGCCGCGCCGAGTCTGATCGGCTCGGTCTTCACCCTCTGCGCCGCCTCGCAGCGCATCGCACGCGAAGCGGCGATNNGCTGGATTGGCCCGGCGAGAAAAGCGATCCCCGGCGTCTTGCGCATCTGCCGGCCTTGCGCAAGGCGCTTGGGGCCGCCCGCGCGGCTGGCGAAGTGAATGACAATTCTCTCCACGCCGCTTTGAAGGAAGCGGCAAGCGAAGTCGGCGCGCCGCTTGACGCGAGTCGGAATCCCACAGCCTGGTTCGCTGAGTTATGGCGAGACGCCTTGCAATATGCGCAGATCGCGCCTTGGTTAAGCAGCGTCGACTTTCTGGCGATTGACGACGTAGAGTCCGTGCGTCGCGCCCTATGTGAGCGAAACGCCGATTTTCTCGCCCGCCCGCATTTGCCGGGACGCGTCGTCGAAACCGGGCCCTTCGCACGTCACTTCGCTCACCTGCGCCGCAATGTCGGCCTGCTCGCGGCAAGGCTTCAGGCGCGCTTCCAAGACGTCGCCCAGGCTCTGGACGCGTTGGCGAGCAGGGAGCTGTTGGCGGGCGAGGGAGATCTCGTCGTTGCAGGTTCGCGTCGGCTTGGCGAAGGCTTCGCCATGGTGGACTCGCCACGCGGATTTTTGTTCCATCGCGTCGAAATCGACGCATCAGGCGCCGTGACGACATATGATATTCTTGCGCCGACGGAATGGAACTTCCATCCCGCCGGGCCTTTCGCCCAAGCGCTTGCGGCGGCTAAGCTCGACGTCGCCGAGCCCCGGCGGTTTGTCGCGACGCTTGCGGCATTGTTCGATCCCTGCGCATCCTGCGACATCAGACTTCGCGAGGCGCTGCATGCATGAGATGTCGCTGATGGAAGCCCTCATCGATGTCGCCGAGGAGGAAGCGCGCAAGGCCGACGCGCGCCGCGTTGCCGTCCTGCGCGTCGCCGTTGGCGCTCTGAGCCATGTCGATCCGCACGCCTTGCGCTTTTGCTTTGAGGCGGTGGTTCGCGGCTCGATGTGCGAAGGCGCCGCCCTGGATTTGGCGGATGTTCCGGGCGCCGGCTGGTGTCTCGACTGCGGCAAGGAAGTCGCGTTGGCCGAGCGCTTCGGAGCTTGCCCCGAATGCGGACGCCATCGCGTTCAAATGACGCGCGGCGACGATTTTCGCCTCATCGAACTGGAGGTCGCCTGATGTGCACTGTCTGCGGTTGCGGGACGAGCGTCGTCGAAGACAAGGCCCAAAAGCGCGATGCTCAGGCGCATGACCACGCCGCCCATGGCCATCATAATCATCACCATTTGCATGATCACGGTCATGATCACGACCACGGTCATCATCATGACCGGGAACATCACGATCGTCGTCATGACCATGGCGGGGC
>WRPF01000173.1 GCA_009773335.1 Caulobacteraceae bacterium | reverse complement strand
TAATTTCGTCAGCGACGGAAGCTATGTCGCTCTCGTCAGGGCGACCAGCGACGACGGCGCCAAGGAATATGTCGGGCAGTATGATTTTTCGGTGGGCGAAGGCGCTGAATGGTCCGCCGCGTTCGGCGTGCTCTCGATTGTGGGGGCCGGCTGCGCGCTGGCGATACGGCGGCGCAAGCGCGCGGCGCCCCGGCTGCTGTTCGGCCAAGACAAATCGTCTCCGTCAGCGCTTCGACAGTCGCGTTAGATTGCCATTGACCCGCTTCGTGTAGACGGCAAGCGCGCGTTCGGCGGCGCGATGCGGTTGTCCTGTCGCCATGCTCATCGCGGCTGCGAGGCTGGCCTCGGCCGCGGCTTCGAGCTTTTCGCTCACCATCAAATCGCTTTCGCGCTTGCCATGCGCGCCGCCCGTCGCGATTTTCATCAGCCGTAAGCCGATCACCTGATTGGCGACGAAGCTCATCTTGAGCGTGTCGGAGAAAAGTTTGTTCATTCCCGATCGACGTCTGCGCATGAGGCCCCCTCGAAGGTAGATAGCGCGGCCGCGGCGCTGGCCAACAGGAGACGGCAGTGTCAGCGTGCTCATATACGCGGCGTCTCCTCCTAAGAAGTGGCCCTCCATGGCGAGGAACGCGCTCGCGCCAAACCGAGCTTTCGCTTGCGGAGATCGTCGTCGTCAATCTTGGCGCGGCGTAATCGTTCCTCGGCGCTTCCATCCCGCCGCCGTCTCCCCCATATTGCGGCCATGGCCAAACCTCCCGGAAAGCCCAGAGATCCTACGCGGCCGACGCGCGCCAAGGCGGCGAAGCCGGAGGTCGCGCCGCTCGCGCCGCATCTCGTCCAGCTCCTCAATCCGGCGCTCGCGCCCGGGTTCGGCGAGGCGCCGCAGGCCGACTATGACGCCTCTTCGATTCACGGCCTCGACGAGGAGGACATTGAAAAATACGGCCTCGGCGAGGGATTTCAGGCGGGAGGCGCGACTTCAGGAAACGCCGCTCAAAACATTGGTGGAGTGGAAGCCACCGCCGACAGTCTTGCGCAACTGCTGCGCCTTGGCGACCCGAATATTCGCGACCAAAAGCCCTGGACGCCGCATCGGCCCGAGCGGCCAGCGAAGTCAGAAGGCGGCGTAAGGTTCGACCTCGTCTCCGAATACACGCCGAAGGGCGATCAACCGGCGGCGATCGAGGAGCTGGTCAAGGGCATCGCGGCGCAGGAATGCGATCAGGTGCTGCTCGGCGTCACCGGCTCCGGCAAGACCTTCACCATGGCGAGCGTGATCGAACGCGTGCAGCGCCCGGCGC
>WRPF01000001.1 GCA_009773335.1 Caulobacteraceae bacterium | reverse complement strand
GGCGGCGGGGCATGCATTTGTGCGCGCCCTGCAGCGCGGCGAGGCCGTACGCATTTCGACGGGCGCGCCGATGCCGGCGGGCGCGGACGTCGTGCTGATCCAGGAAGAGGCGCGACTGGAGGGCGACACGCTGCACGTCGCAGAGATGGCGCCAGGCCGGCACGTCCGGCCGGCTGCATGCGATTTCGCGCGCGGCGCCGTGTTGCTCGAAAGCGGTCGTCGTCTCGACGCCGCAGAGGTCGCGCTGGCGGCGGCGTGCGGCGCTGCGACGGTGACGGTCGCAAGGCGGCCGCGCGTCGCGATACTCGGCGGCGGCGATGAACTGGCGGCGCCGGGAACCTCGCCGCGACCGGACCAGATATTTGACTCCTGCTCCTACGGCGTTGCGGCGCTGGTCGAACGATGCGGCGGCGTGGCTGTCTGCGCACCGCTTCTGCCGGACGATCCCGACCGGATCGCCGACGCGGCGGCTGCAGCGATCGGGACTTCGGATCTTGTCGTCTTCATCGGCTCGGCTTCGGTGGGGCCGCATGATCACGCACGCGCGGCGTTCGAGCGCCACGGCGCCCGGCTTCTGGTGCCCAAGGTCGACATGCGCCCGGGCAAACCGACCTGGTTCGCCACGACACCGGGGGCCGCCGTGCTCGGCCTGCCGGGCAATCCGGCGTCGGCGCTGGTCGCGTCGGCGCTCTTTCTGGAGCCATTGCTCGACGTGATGCAGGGACGAAGCGGCGAAACGTCGGCCCGTTTTGCGAAGCTCGCACACGCTGTCCCCGCCAACGGACCGCGAGAGGCCTTTCTGAGGGCGGCCGTGAGCGCCGACGCCGCCGGCCAGCTGCACATCGACGCCTCGCGCGATCAGGATTCTTCCCTGTTGTCGGTTTTCGCCAGTTCGAACGCTCTGCTCGTGCGTCCGCCGCACGCGCCTGCGGCCGCGGCGGGAGCGACAGCGTCCTACATCGCGTGGCAGGGCTGACGCCGCCGTCTCGGGTCTCGGCCAAACGGCGGCGCCGTAGCCACTGGAGACAAAGGACCGGCCGGAAAGATCCGGTCGGTCGGCTTCGTGCGTAGCGCCGTCGACGGCGTCGTCAGGCGCCGATGACGCCGCCGTCTGTCCTGGTCACCACGACCACCGCAGAGCGCGGCCATGCTGTTCCGCCGTCGGGAAAGCTGGACGGCGGCGGCGCGCCGGTGCGCCAGCGGAGATCGGAATAGGATGTTCCGCGCGTGTCGGCTTCGCCGGGATGCTGGATCGCCACAAGGAACGCCTTCTGGTCGGGCGCCATGGTGGGGCCGCAAATCTCGCAGCCGACGGGACCGACAAGAAAGCGCTTCATCGCTCGCGGGCCAACGCCCGACGTCGACGTGACCATCACGGCGTCGTTGCAGTCGCCGAAGACAGCAGGTGCGCCGTCGGTGGAAATCCAGACATTCTGCTGTGCGTCGAAGCAGATATTGTCCGGGCAGGCGAAGCGGTCGCCGCTGATGGTGGGGCGTCCTCGGTGTTTCACCGAGACGTGCGCGAGACCCGCGTTCGGTGTTTCGGCGACGGGTGAGGTCGCATTCGGATCGCCAGCGAGCGCGAAGACGTCCCAGCGGAAGCGCACCGCGGCGCAGTCGCCGCCAGCTTCCTCGATCTTGAGAATGTGTCCGGCGAGATTCGAGCCCTGCGCCGGATCATCACCGGGCGCCTTCTCGCGCGCGGGGTTGCCGGGTCGTGGCGGCTGTTCGTTGCGGTTGTTTGTGCATGCCACAAGCACGGCGCCGCGTCCGATCCAGTTGGAATCGACGATCGCCTCGACGTCCTCGGGGCGGTCCATGGGTGTGGCGCCCATCAGTCGCGCCGCTTCGCGGCAGCGGATGGCCACGTCGCTGACGTCGGTGAAGGGGGCAGTGTAGCCTGTGGCGGCCGCATTTGCAGCCTCAGGCGTCAGCGCCAGCCACGTGCCCGTGCCGTCGGCGTTGAACTTCGCGGCGTAGAGCTGGCCTTCGCTGAGCAGGTCGCGGTTGGCCGTGCGCTCGGCCGGGTTGAATTTCCCACGCGAGACGAACTTGTAGACGAACTCGTTGATCTGGTCGTCGCCGGAATAGACGACGACGCGGCCGTCCTTCGCCAGCGCCGTGGTGGCGCACTCATGCTTGGCGCGACCGAGCGACGTGCGCTTCCTGGGCGTCCACGTCGGATCATAAGGATCAATCTCGACGATCCAGCCGTAGAGCGCCGGCGCGTAGGGGTTCTTCGCCACATCGAAGCGAGGCGGCGTGAGGCGCGCGCGCGCCGGTGAAAAGAGAGGCGTGCCGAAGCTGCCGCTCGACCACATCCACGCGGCGTCAGCTTGTGCGGTTTCCGTCTCGGGTCCCAGCGCGGAGAGGCTGAAATAGCCGTCGAAGTTTTCTTCCGCCGTCAGGTACGTGCCCCAGGGCGTCTGTCCGCCCGCGCAGTTGGCGATGGTGCCGCATGCGACAGCGTCGGCGACCGCACTTGGATTTGCAACATTCCAGCCGGCTGTCGCTGCGCTCACCCAGCGATGGTTTGCGGCCGCGCCGTCGAAGATCACCGGCGTATTGGGCGTGATGCGGCGGTTGAGACCCTCGCCCGGCGCCGCGTCCCGCTGGACGCCCCAGACCCCTTGAGCGTCGCGCGCCACCCGCACGACCGTGACGCCATGTGCGACGATGACCGCTTCCATCTGATCGGGCGTCACATCGCGCAGAGATCGCAACCCCGGGTACACGAGGGACGGTTCCACGTACTCGTGATTCACACACATCAGGAAACTGGTCTGGCCGGTCGCGGGTGGAAAGGCGAAGACGGCCGGGAAGAGCGCCAGCATGTCGTTGTTCTGCCCGAAGCGCAGTTCCTGATCCGCCCGCGTGACGGTCGCCGGATCGAACGGCGTCATGTTCTCGAAGAGCGGGTCACCCCACGCAATCAGGGTTTGGGTGCGATAGCCGGGCGGGACCGTTACGGTATCGGCTTGCGTCGCCGGGACCGAAGCAAACGTGAGCCCGCCGGGCGGGGACGCCGCCGCTTGACCTTCCGCAAGGGACAGAAGGGGAAGGGCGGCGAGGCCGCCGATGATGCCGCGTCTGGACAAGCGTGCATCGATCAGCGCGTGCATCGGTTCCGGAGCGTCGGCAGGCTTGCTGTTCATTGAGGTGTCCAATGCGTTGGGGAGATTGTTCCGCTAATCAGTCTTCATGACAGGCTCATGACGCACAGACGTCGCGGGAAATCGTCGCGGGCTGGGGGCTAATGATCGGCGCCGCGCAACCTGCCCGCTACCGACTTCTGCTCCTGTTCGCGCGGTGGGCGTATTTGTCCAGAACCATGCTTCTCAAGGCTCCGGAACTTGTGCGCCAAGTGTCTCGCACGGTTCGCCGCGGCAGTCGCGTCTGAGGTGACCAACGGGAAGAGCATGTGGCGTGTCTGCGAAGTCACGTCACCAAACTTTGGCTGTTCGGTGACGCAAGCGTCACGATGTGCCTTTAGCCGGACCCCCGACGGACGCGCAGCTTCTTGCGCATCAATGAGGGAAATTCAGATGAAAATCGGCATGATGACGGGCGCCACACTTGCGCTCGCGGCGATGCAGCTCGGCTACGCGCACGCACAGACTTTGGCTCCCGCCGCAGCGGACTCCGTCGCGTCGACGACCGAGGAAATTGTCGTTCTCGGCCAAGGCGTGCGCCAGACACAGACCCTGAAGGGCGAAGAACTACTCCGCGACGCCCCCGGCACCAGCCCCCTCAAGCTTGTCGAACGCCTGCCGGGCGTGAGCTACACGGCCGCCGACGCGTTCGGCGCCTACGAATGGGCGGTGCGCATCAACATCCGCGGCTTCCAGCAACAACAGCTCGGCTTCACCGTCGACGGCGTTCCGCTGGGCGACATGTCCTACGGCAACTTCAACGGCCTGCACATCTCGCGCGCGGCGATCTCGGAGAACATCCAGGACGTGCAGCTCAGCCAGGGCGCGGGCGTTCTTGGCACGCACTCGACGTCGAACCTCGGCGGCACGCTGCAGTTCACAACCCGTCGCGCCAGCGAGGAACGCGGCGGCGTGTTCGCTTTCTCCGGCGGCAGCGACTCCCTGTTCCGCGGCTATGGCCGTCTGGAAACCGGCGCGATCGACGCCCTCGGCGGCGCGCGCGGCTATGTCTCGTACGTTCATAACGAGCAGGACAAGTGGAAGAACGGTGGCCAGCAGATCGTTGACCAGTGGAACACCGGCTTCACCGTGCCGCTGCCGCTCGGCGAGATCGAGGGATATTACAACCACTCCGAACGTCGCGAAGCGGACTATCAGGATCTTTCGCTGGAGATGATCCAGCGTCTCGGCCCCGGCTGGGACAATACCGCACCGAACTGGGCGCTCGCCAACCTCATCGCCGACGTGGCCAACAACCGCGGCGACACGGGCCTCGCCCCGACCAACCCGGCGGCCGGCACGGTCTATCCCGCGCCGATCACGACGGCCGATGATGCGTACTATGACGCTTCTGGCCTGCGTGACGACGACCTCGCCCGCCTGACCTACAAGGCAGATGTCGGCGAAAACGTCTCGTTCTCGGCGAGCGTGTACCATCACGAGCAGGAAGGCCAGGGCACCTGGTTTACGCCCTACGCCAACCCGTTCGCCTTCGGTCTGGGAACTGCGGGCGTCACCTCTCCCGTCTCCGTCCGCACGACAGAGTATGACATGGTGCGCATCGGCGGCTTCGGCGACCTGACTGTCAGCCTCGGCGCCCACACCGTGCAGGGCGGATTCTGGATGGAGCACAACAGCTTCGACCAGGCGCGTCGCTTCTACGCCAACACGCGCGCGGCGCCCCGCGACGTGATGAATTTCATGCGCAACGCCTTCGCGACCCAGTGGGCGTTCGACTACGAAATCGACACGCAGGTGTTCTACGTGCAGGACACATGGAAGGTGACCGATGCACTCACGGTGCAAGGCGGCTTCAAGTCCGTGAACGTCGAGAACAGCGTCGTCACGGTCGCCAATGGCTTCACGGGCTTCACCCCCGGTTCCGACGCGGACCTGCGCGGCACGATCACCGCGGAAGACAACTTCCTCCCGCAGGTGGGCTTCACCTACCAGATCAACGGCGCCGTCCAGGTCTTCGGCGGCTACACCGAGAACATGCGCGCCTTCGATCTCGCGGCGTTCAACAACCGCAGCCAGACTTCCTTCGACGCGGTGAAGCGCCTGACGGATCCGGAAACTTCCAAGACGGTAGAAGGCGGCGTGCGTCTGCGTGGCGATCGCTTCCAGGCGGTGGGCGCGGTCTACCTGGTGAAGTTCGAGGATCGCCTCCTCGGCATCCGTCAGGGCGCCGGCATCATCGGCAACCCGTCGATCATCTCAAACGTCGGCGGCGTGGAGACCAAGGGCATCGAGCTTGCGGGAACGTATGACGTCACCGACAACTGGACTGCGTTTGCATCATACGCCTACAACGACAGCACGTACGAGGATAACGTCGTCGACGCGACTGGCGTGATCCTGCAGCGCACCGCCGGCGCCACGGTCGTGAACACGCCAGAGCACCTGTTCAAGACCGACCTCAGCTACGACAACGGGTCGCTCTTCGGCAACATCTCGGCGAGCTACACCGGCGCGCGGCAGCAGGACTTCACCAACGCGACCGGCGAGGTGGACGGCTTCACTGTCGTCGACATGTCCGCCGGCTACCGGTTCGAGGGCGAAGGCCCGATCGGCGGACTGGAGCTGCGGCTGAACGTGACGAACCTTCTAGACGAGGACTATGTGTCCACGATCGGCACGAACGGCTTCACCAGCGGCAACGCGTTCTTCAACCAGTCGTTGATGGTCGGCGCGCCACGGCAGGTCTTCGTGACCGTCCGCAAGACGTTCTGAGCGTCACCTTCGCCAGACTCCAGGGGCCGGGCCAAACGCCCGGCCCCATCTGTTTCTCCAGGAGCGCGTTCACATGATCCGCAGGTCGATCCTCGCCGCCTTCGCGGCTTTTTTCCTCGCCGCGCCGGCCCAGGCGCAAACATCGCCGCGCGACCAGCGCGTCATATTCGTTATGCTGGATGGACTGCGCTGGCAGGAGGTCTTCCGCGGCGCCGACACGGACCTTGCGGCGAGCACAGAGTACATGCGGTCGTCCTTCGCGAAGGATGTGCGTGCTGGATTCGTGGATGTATCAAACCGGCGTGAAGCGCTCATGCCGTTCCTGACGGGCGTTGTGGCGAGAGATGGCGCATTGATCGGAAACCGCGATGCGGGGTCCTGCGCTCATGTCACGAACGATCGCTGGTTCTCCTACCCGGGCTACAACGAGACACTGACGGGAAAGCCCGACGCGCGGGTCAATTCAAACGACTACGGCCCGAATCCGAACGTGACGTTCCTCGAGTGGCTTAATCGTCAGCCGGGATACGCATCGGAGGTGGCGGCGGCGACCTCGTGGGATGCCTTCACCCGCATCATCAACGCGGAACGCAGCGGCGTTCCGGTGAATGCGGGGCTAATGCCTTTGCGGGGCAGCGATGGCGCCGTGACCACATACAACCGCCTGCTGGCCGACACGCCCGTGCCCTGGAAAAGCGTACGGCTGGACGCGTTCACGCACATGGCCGCCATGCACACGCTGCGCACCCAGCGGCCCCGCGTCATGTTCATCTCCTACGACGAAACGGATGATTTCGCGCATGATGGGGACTACGCGCAGTACCTGATGGCCGCGCACCGCACGGACGGATTCTTGCGCGAACTTTGGGAGACGGTGCAGCGCGATCGCGCATACGCGGGGCGCACGACGTTGCTGATCACGGTCGATCACGGCCGCGGCGACCAGCCCGGCGAGTCCTGGCGCCACCACTACAGCGGGCCGGCGCTTGCAGCCGGAACCTCGCCTCTGCGTGAGAAGTTCCCCAACGGGATACCGGGGTCCGACCAGACCTGGATCGGCGCGCTTGGACCGCGTGTGCGCGCCGGGGAGACGCTCGCTGCGCAAGCTGGCGATTGCGCCGGGTCCAACCAGATGGCGGCCACGACATTGACTGCGCTTGGTCTTGACTGGCGCGCCTTTGATGCAACCGCGGGCGCGCCGCTTGGCATTTTCAAATAGGCGGCGGCTGGCCGGTTACCGGATGCGATGGCCGCACCACCGCCTCGGGTGTCGCTTCCGGACCGTTGAAGGCTTGGCTTTGGGGGATGATTCGGGCAGGGACGGACGACTTGGCGTCCGGTAACCGGGACGCCAGCCGGATCATTGTCAGGAGTTCGTCATGCGTCACACCGGCGCCCGCCACATCGTCGATGCGCTGGTGGCGCACGGCGTCGACCGCGTGTTCTGCGTGCCGGGGGAGAGCTATCTTCCGGTGCTCGATGCGCTCCACGACGTTTCCGACAAGATCCAGCTCATCGCCTGTCGCATGGAGGCGGGCGCCGCCAACATGGCGGAAGCCCACGGCAAGCTGACGGGCCGTCCCGGCGTCTGCATGGTCACCCGCGGTCCAGGCGCGACGCACGCGAGCGTCGGCGTGCATACGGCGCAGCAGGACTCAACGCCGATGCTGCTGCTCATCGGTCAGGTGGCGACCGGCGACAAGGGCCGCGAGGCGTTTCAGGAAGTCGATTACGCCGCGTTCTTTGGACCGCTCGCGAAGTGGGCTGTCGAGCTCGATGATGCAACCCGCGCGCACGAGATCATCGGGCGGGCCTTCGCGACGGCGTTGCAGGGGCGGATGGGGCCGGTCGCCATCGCGCTGCCGGAAAACATGCTCGCCGCAGATGTCGAGAACGACACCGCGCCGGTGCGTGCACCGGCGCGGAGCGGGCTCGATCCGCAGGTGCTTGCAGAAATCGCTGCGCTGCTCGGACGCGCGCGAAAGCCTGTGCTCATTCTCGGCGGCAGCGGGTGGGACGATGCGTCTCTGGCCGACATCCGGACCTTTGCTGAGGGCGCCGATCTGCCTGCCGTCCTGTCATTCCGCCGCAAAGACCTACTCGACAACGACCATCCAAATTTTGCCGGCGATCTCGGCCTCGGCCCGAATCCGAAGCTGATCGCGCGCCTCAGGGAAGCCGATCTTCTGCTCACCGTCGGTGCGCGGCTCGGCGAAAATCCAACGCAGGGCTACACGCTGTTCACGCGCGCGGAGACAGCGGAAAAGCTCGTCCACATTCACGCCGGCGCGGAGGAGCTGGGCCGCGTGTGGCCGGCGCGTCTCGCCGCCGTCGCGGATGTTCGTTCCGCCGCCGCCACGCTCGCGACGCTCAAGATTGCAGGCGACTGGGCGCCGTGGCGCACAGAGGCGCGGGCCGACTACGAGGCATGGACGAAACCGATCGCCGTGACCGGCGCGGTGAACCTGTCCGAAATCGTCGCGCACATCGTGGAGGCGACCCCAAAGGACACGATCTTCACCAACGGCGCTGGCAACTACGCGGCCTGGCTGCACCGGTTCGTGCGCCACCGCGCCTTCCGGACACAACTTGCGCCGACAAGCGGGGCGATGGGCTACGGCGTGCCGGCAGCGATCGCAGCAAAGCTCGCTCACCCGGAACGCGAAGTCATCGCCTTCGCGGGCGACGGCTGTTTCCTGATGACGGGGCAGGAACTGGCGACCGCCGTCCAGTACGGCGTCAACGTGGTGATCATCGTCGTCGACAACGGCAGCTACGGCACGATCCGCATGCACCAGGAACGCCAATTCCCCGGACGCGTCAGCGCGACGGACTTGCGCAATCCCGATTTTGCCGCGTTCGCTCGTTCGTTCGGCGCATGGGCCGGAACCGTTGAGAAGACAGCAGATTTCGCATCGGTTTTCGCCGAAGCCCGCACAGCGGGCCGCCCCGCGCTCATCCACATCAAGACAGACGTGGAGGACATTTCGCCGGGCCGCACGATCGCGATGCTGCGCGCGGGCGGCTAGGCCGTCAGGACGGCCATGCCGCGCTTGACGCCTTCGCGTTGACCAATTCGCTCGCGATAGCGCTGCAGGTTGGGAAAGCCGTCGAGGTCGCCGGGCAGACGTTCGGCTGCTGCCAGATGCGGGTAGAGCAGCGCATCGAGGATCGTGAAGCGCTCGCCTGCAAGGAAGTGGCGAGTGGCGATGCGCTCTTCGAATACGCGCAGCATGCGGCGTGCATTGTCTAGGAAGACGTCGCGCGCCCAGTCGGCGCGCTCTGGCGTGTGGTCTGTGAGGTAGAGCGCGACTGCGAACTGCGGGCTGAGGCTCGCGGCGATCGCGAACGCCCAATAGTCGAACTCCGCCATCTCGCGCGCGCTTTCAGGGCCGAGTTTCTTGGCCTTGCGGGCAAGATAGCGCGCGATGGCCGCACTCTCGCCGAGCGTGATGGGCAGGCCGTCCGGACCGTGCGGATCGTGGAGCGACGGCGTCCTGCCCAACGGATTGTGCGCCGACGTCGGCGCGTCCACGGCGTTGCGCACGACGTAGGGGAGGCCGGTTTCCTCAAGCACGATGTGGACTTTCTGGCCGTACACGGATGGCGCAGAGACAAGTTCGATCATCGTCTTCTCCTACAACACCCTGCGCGCGCGCAGGCGGTCAATCTCGTCGCCGTCCAGTCCCGCGATGTCGCGCATGACGCGTTCGGTGTCGGCGCCCAGCGGCGGCGGCGCATGCTCCACCCGTGGCGGCGTGCGCGAGAGTTTGAGCGGGCTCGCGACAAGGGTCACGTCCTGTCCGTCGGTGCGCGTCATCGTCTGCGCCATGCCGCGCGCGCGCACCTGCGGGTCGGCGAAGACCTGGTCGATCGTGTTGATCGGGCCGCAGGGTACGCCCGCTGTTTCGAGCGCTGTGATCCAGGCGCCGGTCGTGCGCGTCCGCATAGCGCCTGCGATGATCTCTACCAGTTCGTCACGATGGGCGATGCGCGCCGGATTGGCATTGAAGCGCGGGTCGGCGGGCAGCGCGTCCAGACCGGTTTCGGCGCAGAAGGATCGGAACTGGCCGTCATTGCCGACGGCAAGGACGATGTGTCCGTCGGCGGTGGGAAACACCTGATACGGCGTGATGTTCGGATGCGCATTGCCGAGTCGCGTGGGCGCCGCGCCTGAGACGAAGTAGTTCATCGCCTGATTGGCCAACATGGCGGTCTGACAATCGAGAAGCGCGATGTCGACCT
Source organism: Caulobacteraceae bacterium (assembly GCA_009773335.1). Taxonomy (GTDB): domain Bacteria; phylum Pseudomonadota; class Alphaproteobacteria; order Caulobacterales; family Aquidulcibacteraceae; genus VFBF01. The sequence goes on along the minus strand of WRPF01000001.1, from coordinate 186,088 downwards.
GCTGGCCCTCGCCGGTGCGTTCGGCGTGGCGCAGTGCGGCGAGGATTCCGGTCGCTGCGTACATGCCCGAGAAAAGATCGGCGACGGCGACGCCGACCTTGAGCGGCTCCGCGCCCGGCACGCCGTCCGGCTGGCCGGTGATGCTCATGAGGCCGCCCATCGCCTGCACGAGATAGTCGTAGCCCGCGCGCTGCGCGTAGGGGCCGTCCTGACCGAAGCCGGTGATGGAGCAGTAGACGATCGCCGGGTTGATCTTCGCCACGCTCGCATAGTCAAGGCCGTACTTCGCCAGACCGCCGGTCTTGAAATTCTCCACCATGATCTGGCAGCCGGGCAGCATCCTGAGCAGGATATCAGCGCCGTCCTGGGTCGTGAAATCGAGGGTGACGGACCGCTTGTTGCGGTTGGCGGCGAGATAGTAGGCGGCGTCGCCACGGCCCTCCGGCCCTTCAAGAAAGGGCGGCCCCCAGCCACGCGTGTCGTCGCCGGCGCCGGGCTTTTCGATCTTGATCACCTCGGCGCCCATGTCGGCGAGAATCTGTGTCGCCCACGGGCCGGCCAGGATGCGGGACAGGTCGAGGACGCGAATGCCCGCTAGGGCGCCGGGGGTGGCCATGATGGTCTTCCGTTGCTGACACAAACAGTTCTAGCACGCCGGGCCGGGCCGCCAGGAGAACAGTCTAGTCCTCGCACATCGTGAACTCGCCGGCGCGCACGCGGGCGGGAAGATCTTCGCAGAATGCCGCGACCGCGTCCGCCCCGTGCATGTCGACCATGTCTGTCAGCGCGGCGAACACCGCCGTAGATGCGAGCAGTTCCGGCGCCACGCCCTGTGCGAGCGCGGCGTCCCACGCGTTCAGGAGAAGATCGAGCGCGAGGGATTTCTGGGCGTCTTCCGGGAGAACAGGCGGTGCGGACATCTCACTCAATCCCGATGCCGCGCGGAAAGCGTATCCGCCAGGCGCAGGCCTTGCGCCTTCAGTTCCGCTTCCTGCGCCTGAGCGCCCGGCGTGCAGGCCGGGAAGCGCTCTTCGCCCGCGCGATACCCAGCGTTGAACGCATCGATCAGGTCCGTGCGCCGCGCGCCTCCCTCGCGGTCCATGAGCATCCGCATGTACTCGCGCCATGACTGGTCGCCACGCCCGACGCACAACAGGCGCAGATAATGCGCGTTGCCGAGCACCTGCGCGAGCTGGCGGGTTTCGAGCAGATACTGCTGGCGGCGGCCTTCCGGCGTTTCCGGCAGAGCGGATCGCTGCAGCGGCTGGGCGAGCGCCGCGCCCGCCAGCATTGTGGCGGCGCACACCGCGACGGCGAAGGACGTCCGTATCATGGCGTCAGAGCTTACTGAAAACCGTGGCGAGATTGCGCGCTTCAGTAGCCATCGGCGGCGCCGTCCTTGCGCATTTCCGTGGCCGCCACGTACACGCCGCGTTCAGCGTCGCGCATGATCGCCTGGTACCCGCCGAAGCTCCCGTCGCCGGGGCGTACGTCGTGTCCCCGCGCGCGCAGCGCTTCGCGGACGGCGGGTGTGAACCCGGTTTCCAGAAACACCTTGCCCTTGTCCTGCGGCGGTTCGCCGGTGGGTTCGGCGTCGTCGCCGTGTCGCCAGCGCGCGGCGTCGCCCGCCGCCTGCACGTCGAGGCCGTAGTCGACGATGTTCAGGATGATCTGCACGTGGCCCTGCGGCTGCACGTCGCCGCCCATGAGCCCGAACGCGAGCCACGGTTCGCCGTTGCGCAGCGCGAAGGCGGGAATGATCGTGTGGAAGGGGCGCTTCCGAGGCGCGTAGATGTTGGCGTGGCCATCGGTGAGCGCAAAGAGTTCGCCACGGTCCTGCAGCATGAAACCCAGACCGTCCGGCACGAGCCCCGATCCCATGCCGCGATAGTTCGACTGGATGATCGAGACCATCATCCCGTTCGCATCGGCGGTGGTGAAATAGGTGGTGTCGCCGCGGCGCAGCACGTCCGGTCCGGCGTCGGGCGTGTCCATCGCGCGATCCATGCGGATCATGGCGCGACGCTGATCGGCGTAGCCGGGCGCTATGAGACGGTTGAGATCGGCGAGCGCGAACGCGGGATCGGCAAAATACTTCGCGCGATCCGCGAAGACGAGCCGCTTGGCCTCGATCTGGACGTGCAGACTGTCGGCGGTCTGGAAGCCGAGCGCGCGCATGTCGTAGCCGCGAAGGATCTGTAGCATCTGCAGCGCGGAGACGCCTTGTGTGTTCGGCGGCAACTCGCAGAGTGAAACACCCGCACGATAGTCCACACACAGCGGATCGACCCATTCGCCGTGATGCGCGACAAAGTCCTCGTAGCGCAGCCACCCGCCGATGCGGCGCATGTAGGCGTCGGTCGCGCGCGCAACAGGGCCTTCGTAGAACGCGCGTCGTCCGCCGCGCTGGAGCGCGCGCAGCGTGCGGGCGAGATCGGGGTTGTGGAACAGAGATCCCGCCGCCGGCGTCACGCCGTTCGGCCAGTAGGTGCGCCGCGCGTTCTCGATTTCCTCGAGTTGCCTTTCGGCGAAGGCGCGCTCGAGACGACGCTGGTTGTTGGCCCAGTAGAAGGCGATGGTCTGCGGAATGGGCGCGCCGTTTTCCGCATAGTCGATGGCGGGCTGGAGGAGACGGCGCATGGGGAGACGCCCGAAGCGCCCATGCAGTGCGTACCAGCCATCGACGGTTCCCGGCACAGTGACCGCCGCCGCGCCGAAGGAAGGGATGTAGCCACCGCCCTTTTCGCGCGCGACGCGGCGCAGGGTTTCCAGATCCAGCCCCTGCGGCGAACGGCCGGAGCCATTGTAGCCATGGAGTTTCTTCGTCCGAGGATCCCACACGATGGCGAACACGTCGCCGCCCATGCCGTTGCCGGTCGGCTCGACGAGGCCGAGCATCGCGTTCGCTGCAATGGCTGCGTCGACCGCGCTGCCGCCGTCCTTGAGGACGTCGATTGCGATCTGTGTCGCCAGCGGATGCGCGGTCGCTGCGGCGCCGTGAGGTGCGATCACGGGCGAGCGCGTCGCCCACGGCGCGCCGGACACGCGATCGCCGCCGCCATAGCGTGTCTCCACGGTCTGCGTCTGCGCAGTCGCCTGCGCTGTGGCGCACAGTGCAAATGCAGCGGCGATCAGCGTGTGTCGGAGCATCTGTCTGCCTCTCAGCTCGTGCGCAGACGTGCGCAGAAGGGCTGCGCATTGAGCGCGGCCTGCAGGTCCACGAGCTTGTTGCGGTCGCGGAACGGGCTCCAGTAGCGCGACGCGCCGCGCCACGCGCCGGTGCTGTAGCCGGCGATCACGCCGTCGCGTTCCACCCAGCGCGCCAGGATGCGCACGCTGCAGCTGATGTTGGTTTGCGGATCATGAAGCTGTTCGGCGTTCGCGATCGCGCAGCCGTAACCGTTGGCGCTCTCCTGCGAGAGTTGCAGCAGCCCACGACTGACGACGCGCCGGCCTGCGTTGTCCGAAAACGATTCCGTGTAACGGACAGACGGATCGAAGTTGCTCTCGTACCGAGCGAGTTCCGCCAGCAGCGAAACATAGAAGGCGCGCCTGCCTGCGGCGTTGGTCGCGCGGTAGCCGGGGCAGAAGGCGTCGATATCGGTGGGCACGAGCGACACGAGTTGCGGCGCGAGCGTGTCGATCGACTGGTGTGCGATCGTCGTCCATGCGCGGCCCTCGGGGCGCACTTCCCAGGCCGCCGCGGGATAGCCCACAGGACGCGTCGGCCCGCCGCTGATGGGCCCGCCTGAGGTTCCGCAGGCGGCGAGAGCAACGAGCGCGGCGATGGTGAGCGCCTTCAAAAGGGTGCGCATGCGTCTCAACCCGCCGTCTTCGCGGGCGACTTCGCCTGCAGCGCGGAAACCCGCGAAATGGCCGCGTGCGCTTCGCGCATGATGTCTTCGATGATGACGCCTGCAGGTTTCACATCGCGCACGCCGCCTGCGGATTGGCCCATGGCGAAGCACGAGCGATCCGGTTCCAGGCCCTCCATCTGTCCGCCGATGCCGCCAAGGACGCCGGTCTGCACGCTGAGCGCCGCCTGCATAGGGAAGGGCTGGATGTCCTGCGGGCGACGCTCCCAGTCATCGACATAAGTGTTCTTCTTCACCCGCATCGGCTTGCCGGAATAGCAGCGCGTGCGGATCGTATCCTCGTCGGTCGCCTCGACGACGGCGTCGCGATACATATGCGCCGAGTGCGCTTCGGTCGACGCAATGAAGCGTGTGCCCATCCAGACGCCCTGTGCGCCGAGCGAGAGCGCTGCCGCCAGCCCACGTCCGTCGTAGAGGCCGCCTGCGGCGATGACGGGAATTTTCACCGCTTCCACAGCCTGCGCGACGAACGGCGCGGTGCCGACCAGCCCGGTGTGTCCGCCGCCTTCGCCGCCCTGGCAGATCACCGCGTCACAGCCTGCCTGTTCGGCCTTGATCGCATGCTTCACTGCGCCACAGACGACCATCACCTTGAGCCCAGCTTTCTTCAGCTTTTCCATGATTGGCATCGGCACGCCAAGGCCCGCGATGAAGCTTGAGGCGCCTTCGCCGATGATCACGTCCACGGACTCGGTGAGCGATTCCGGCGACGCTGCGAGGAGATCGACGCCGAACGGGCGGGACGTGAGGGAGCGCGTTTTCTGCATCTGCTCTTTGATGAATTTCGCGGAGGTGCCGGCCATGCCGAGCACACCGTAACCGCCTGCGTTCGATACGGCGGCGGCAAGTTCCGCGTAGGAAACACCGCCCATGCCCGCCAGCAGGATAGGATGCTCGATCTCAAGCATGTCGCAGATGGGAGTGCGCAGGGACATGGGGGCTCCTTGGGTTCTTTGGTTCAGTTCTGGCGCGGACGCCCTTCGGCGTCCATCTGCGCAATCCAAGCGCGGACAAGTTCGACGCCTTCGGCGTGGACGACGGTGCGTCCCAGTTCCGGCATCATTACCCCCGGGTCATCGCTCGCCATGCGGTGCAGGAGGATCGATCGCTCGGGATGGCCGGGGTCGATGGCGAAACTCATGTCGGCCGACGCGCGACCTGCGGCGATCGGCCGTTTGCGCAGCCCCCATCGCGCGGGCTCGGATTGCGTCGCACGAAGATCGAGGCCCGACGTGTTGGCCGGGCCGCGCGGGTTGTGGCAGTGGGCGCAGTTGATATCGAGGTAGGCGCGCGCACGCGCGTCGAGACTGACGGGCGCGACGGGCGCTGACGTCGGTGCGCCATCGAGCAGACCAAGCCGTGCCCAGCGCGCGAGTTCCGTCTCGCCCGCCGTGACGATTCCGAAATGACCGGCCGACGGGCCTATCGGCGTGAAGGCGCCGTCGACGGAGTGACACCCCTTGCACTGATTGCGGTTCGGCGCCGCGTATGTGATTTCGTGCGCGCCGCCGTCGTGCGCCGTCCAGCGCACCGACATGGACGCGCCAGCGACTTGCAGGCGTGCGTCTGTGCCTTCGGCATTCCATATGTAGGTGTTCGCCACCCAGCCCGTGCGATTGCGGATGAGAAGGCGGGTTTCGATCTGTCTGACGTTGTCGTCCGGACGCCGCATGTCTGCGGGATACTCGAACGTCTTGATGAGAACGGTCCCCAGCGGAAATTCAAAGGCGCCTTCGTCGCGGTACTGCGCACGCGTCCCCGCGGGCATGAAGACGTAACGCCGTTTTGCGGCGTAGTCGGAAAAAAGCGGGATGGGCAAGTCGTAGGCGACCACGCCCGCGTTCGGCTCCCGGGCGACTGGGTCACGGAACAGACCGTAGGCGCCGAGCGTGGCCGCCGGTCGATCCGCTAGAATGACATCAAGATTGGGGCCGGCGTCACGCGGCGCGGCTGCCGGCGTCGCGCCGACTGCAGTGAGGAGCGCCAACGCCCCAAGAAGGAACGTTCGCGCGCGCATCAGTCTTGCGACAGCCGCACAGGCTCTGGTTCGGGTATCACGAGCTTGGACGGCATCGTCGCATCGGGTTGCGCGTCCTCGATAGGGCTGGACGCGACCGGAAGCCCTAGGGAGAGGAAATTGACCGGTTGGTTCGTCGTCGAGCGATTATCCTGCACGCTGATGCGGACCGGCTCATCGCGCGGACGACCGGCGGCGACGAAGATCGTCGCTCCATCCCAGACAATGTCGCCGAACGGCACGCCTGCGCTGCGCAGCGCAGCGAAGTCGCCCGCCGGCGCAAAGCCACCGCGACCGAACTGGTTGTTGCGGATGACGATGTCGCGGGGCAGGGCGTTGTAGGTCGGGTCCGTGATCTCCTGGCGATACGCCGTGATGATCACATTCGCGGTGCCGTTTTCCGAGATGTCGTTCTCGAAGATGTGGACATTGCGGTTGGCCATGACGATGACGCCGGTTCCGGTCGGCACGCCCGCGACGATGTTGCCTGCAGGTGCGAAGTTCGGCGTGTCGTTCTGGGTGATCTGGTTCTTGAACACACGGGTGGAGTGACCGCCTGTCTGGGGAACACCCGGCAGATCGAACACGAGAATGCCGCCCGTGTTGCGGCGCGTGACGTTGTCGTAGACGTCGGCGTTGATGCTGTTCTCGATCTCGATGCCCGCGACGTTGAACTCAGCGAGCGAGCGGCGCACGATGATGTTTTGTGACTGGCCCACATAGATGCCGGCGTCGGAGGCGCCGCGCACGGTGACGCGGTCGATCAGTACGTCCCGCGATCCGACGGGATACACGCCGTAGGCGCCGTTTGACGGATCGGGGCCGCGCGTCCACTCGACCCGCAGGTCGAGGAAGGTGATGCGGTCGGCATCCTTCGACTTGATCCCGTCGCCGCGCGCGTTCTCGACGGCGAAGTCGCGCAGCACCACGTCGTCGGCGGTGATGAGTAGTCCTTCGGCCCCGCTCGTCTGGCCCGTGAAGGACAGGATGGACTTGTCTGGGCCTTCACCGCGGATCGAGACGCGGTCGATGTCGAGGGAAATCCCCGCTGTAAGTTCAAAGCGACCGCGCGCGAGGCGGACGTTGTCGCCGGGGCGGGCTTCGATCAGCGCCGTCTGCAGTTGCCGGCGGCCGCCAGTGTGCGAAACATCGTTCGGTCTCCCCAGGAAATGCGGGGACCTTCAACGCCGCGCGTCGCCCTGTAAAGGCTGGCGCACCGTAAGCGTGCCAGTCCGGCTGGCGACGACGCCGCCGCCTCTACGGACAGCCACCTCGGCCCGGTAGGTTCCCGCCGGCCAGACCGCGCCGGGGCGTCGCTTGCCTGCGAACAGCGCGTACTGCGCCTGGTCGCGCGTGTGTGGCGTACGATTCTCGGCGAGGATCGCGCCGTCCGGCGTCAGGAGCCGCAGGGTCGTATCGTCGCCCCGTCGGACACCCATGATGATGACCCACGCGACCATTGCAGGCGCCAGACGCGACCCTGCCGCAGCGGGAGCGTCGTCGGCGCGCGCTGCCTGCGCTGGCGGCGCGTCTGTAAAACCCATGTCAACGATGGCGGTGGCCAGATATGGGGGCGGGTGGTCCCAGAGGCCCCTGTGGGGGCGCGGCGGCGATGCGGCGCAAGAGCTCTGAGCGACCGGCGCGCCGGTGAAAGGATCGATCTTCTGACCGTCGCGACGCACGGAGATGTGCACATGCGGAAATTCGGTCGCTCCGGAGAGGCCGACGAGCCCCATAACTGCCCCCTGGGACACCCGCAGCCCCGGACGCGCCGTGATGGATCCGCGCCGCATGTGACAGAGTTGCGTTTCGAGGCCCGCGCCATGATCGATGACGACGCCGTTCCCGCAATCGCGATCTGGTGCGAGGGTCCGGCCGGTAGTGCGGTAGACGCCGTCGGATTCACCGTCGCGAACAGCGCGAATGACGCCGTCCGCCGGCGCCTTCACCGCAACGCCCTCGCGCATCGCACGCATCGGTACGCGTATGTCCAGGCCATCATGCCCGTTGTAGGTCAGAGGGCCGCACGCGCGGTCAGCACGCCCTGGACCAGGGTCGAGGTCGATCCAGTTCTGGATGAAACAGGTTTCGCCGAGGCGGCAGTCTATCGGCAGTCGGAGCGGCTGAGCATGCGCAGCGACCGGCGTCTGCGCCGCAAGCAGCGCCAGCAGGGCGCTAAAGCGAAAGAGGCTGAACCAGCCGGCCCTGTTCGTAGCGACCAGCCTCAACCACCTTGCCATCCGATGCCCATAGCGCACCAAACCCCTCCGGCATTCCGTTCTTGAATTCGCCTTCGAACCGCTGGCCGTCGGGACGCGTCTCGACGCCGTGTCCGGTCAACGCGCCATTCACGACCGCGCCAGCCTGCCGGAGGCCGTCTGAGCGCATGATGACGCCCATTCCGGCCAGCTGGCCGCCAGTGAACTCGCCGCCGTACCGCGCGGGCCGGCCCGGCGCGCCACTCGCGCTTTCGAAGATTCCGACGCCGCTCCACGCGCCCGCTACGACTTGCCCCTGAAACTTGTCGCCCGAAAGGTGGGGGTCTCCCTGCAAATAGACTCCCAGCCCGTTCGGCTTGCCGCCCGCGACTTCGCCTTCGTATGTGTCGCGATCGCGGAACCGGATGACGTCGTAACCGCGCGCGTGCGCACGTGCTTGCGTCGCAGCCGCCAACGCCATGTTCGACGCGCGCTCAGCCTGCGTCTGTTTCGCCGCGGCTTCCTTGGCGGCGTCCCGCGCCGCACTCACTGCGGTCGCGACGGTCGGGTGCAGCCTGCCGAGATCAAAGGGCGGCGCACCGGACTCGCGTGTCGCGCTCGCGAGTCGCGACCGCGCGGCTTCTGCCTGCGCCTTGAAATACCCGTCAGGAAACGCCCTGAGATAGAAGTCGTAGGCGGCCACAGTGTTTGTCTGTAGCGCCGCAGTCCATGCCTGAGCTTCCGCCTGGGCTGTGGCGCTGGCTTTCGCCTGCGTCGCTACGGCCTCGATCGCCTTGGCTTCGCGTACTTCGGCGGTCGCCTTTGCGACCTTTTCCTGCTGCGCCTTGCCGCCGACGATATCGATGAAGTTTACGCCGTTCGAGACTGCGCCGATGCCGGCTCCGAACAGGCTGACGAGACCAACCGCCGCAGCCAGCCTAGGGCGCGACTCGGCGAGATCCTTGATCGATTCCCAGTTCATGGCGCACCCCTGCCGACGACCGGCGACTCTCGAAACCTTACAGACCTGGATGGCAAGGGGAAATGGCTCTTTTGCGGCGCACAATCGGAGGATCGCCTAACCGCCCTGACGGCCGGGGGGCGCACGCCGCATCGCCGCCGCTATTCTCGAAAGCGGTCAACCGCCGCCAGTATGATGCGTTCGGTTTCGGTCCAGAGTCCGAACTGTGCGAGTGCTGCGACGGGTGCAAACATCGCCTCCGCTGCGTCGTCGCCCGGGACCGGCTCACCGCCGGTCCATCGTGCGGCAAAGTCGATCAACACGTAGTGCGCCCAAAGTACGTGTGTGTCCCGTGAGCGAAACAGGCCGTCGACGACATCGATCAGCCCCAGCAAGCGCGCTTGCACGCCGGTCTCCTCCGCCAGTTCCCGCAACGCGGCGTCGGCCGCTGTTTCACCCCACTCGAGGCGCCCGCCGGGCAGGGACCATTCGCCCTGGCGCGGAGGATTCCCCCTGCGGATGAGCAGGACCTCGGCGCCGCGTAGGCAGACGATCCCCACGGCCGGTATGGGTCTGGCGTGCATCTCGTTCATCCGGGGTCCGTCTCGAAATCGCCTTGAGCGCTGGTGTACGATGTGGGCGCCACGGGAGTCACCGCATGCGTCGTCTGGTGTTCGTTCTGGCGGCTGTCGCCGCGGCCATTTCTCCCGCGCTCGCCCAGAGCGGCCAGACGGGGGCTTACCTGAGCGCGCCGGAAGCGCGCCGGATTTTCTACGGCATCGACATGCAGGGCGAACATCAGCCTTCGGGCGATGACTGGCGCGAGTGCATCGATCCTGACGGCAAGACTGCCTACTGGTTCAACGGCGCGTACGATGAGGGGCGCCTCGTCATCCGCCGGGACGGCGCCCTTTGCTTCAGCTACGCATCGCGCGGCTATCGCAACGAGGCATGCTGGATGGCCAAACGCGTGAGCGCGACGAACTACCGCTTTGAAAGCGTCGACGGGGACGATGGCGTCTTTGTCACCACGCGGACGCGGTCGGCGCAGACATGCCCGGCGCGCGACGCCCCGACGTCCTAGAGCATCCTCCGATCAATCCGGTTCGAACAGGACACGGGGATTCATGATGTTGAGCGGATCAATCGCGTGCTTCACTGCACGCATTGTTGCAAGCGCGACGGGGTCCTTGAACCGCACAAGTTCCGCACGGCGAAAGACGCCGATGCCATGCTCCGCCGAGATCGATCCGCCAAGCGCGTAGGCCACATCGTGAACCGCCGCGCTGATCTGTTCGGCGGGAAAGCGGCTCTCGGCGTTCGCGGCTATCGCCGTGTAGTGGATGTTGCCGTCGCCGGCGTGCCCGAAGGCGACGATACGTACGCCGGGCGATAGCCGTTCTACGGCGGCGCCGGCCTGATGCAGGAAGGCAGGCACCGCGGAAACTGGCGTTGAGGTGTCGTGCGACACCTGCGGCGTCTTCACGGTGCGGTGCGCGGCGGCCATCAGTTCGCGTAGCGACCAGAAATCAGCCGCCGCCTTTTCTGACTCCGCGATCGTTGCATCCTGCGCGATGGCGTCGTCGATTGCACTGGCGAGCATTGCCTCGATGCTGTCGCGAAAGCCATCAGGGACGGCGCTCTCGAACTCCAGCAAAGCAAGCCATGGCGGCGGCGGATCGAATGGAACGCGCACCCCCGGCAGGTTCCTGGCGAGTTCGACGCTCGTGCGGTTCATGATCTCGAACGCGGCGAGCGCACCGGTCTCGTCGCGCGCGCGCTGCAGCAGTTCGAGCGCCGCCTCCGGCGTCTCCAGCGCGACCATCGCCACCAGATGGCCGGCGGGCCGCGGAAACAGGCGCAACGTCGCGGCGGTGACGACGCCCAGCGAGCCTTCCGCGCCGATGAAGAGCTGCTTCAGATCATAGCCCGTGTTGTCCTTTCGCAGCGAACGCAGCCCATGGAATATCTGGCCATCCGGCAGCACGGCCTCAATGCCCAGCACGAGATCGCGCATCATGCCGAAGCGCAGCACATGGACTCCGCCCGCGTTGGTCGAGATAAGGCCACCTATGGTCGCAGAGCCCTGGCTGCCGAGGCTCAGCGGAAACCGTCTGCCTGCTGCATTGGCCGCGTCGTGCACGTTGGCGAGAATGGCGCCGGCTTCGACCGTGATGACATCGGCGGTCGCGTCCACGCCGCGCACGCGGTTCATCCGCTTCAGCGAAATCAGCACCTCGCCCTGCGGGGTCTGTCCGCCGACGAGGCCCGTATTGCCGCCCTGCGGCGTGATGGCGACGCCTGCTTCCGCGCAGAGACGCACGATCTGCGCGACCTCCTCGACCGAGCCGGGCGTGAGCAGGAAAGGCGTGTTGCCGACGCCGCGCGCTCGCCATTCCTCAAGGTGCGGCGCGATGATCGCCGGGTCGGTGACGATGGCGGCGGCGCTCAGTCCGGCGCGAAGTTTTTCGAGCAGTGCAGCGGTGTTGGTCATCCGCCGATACTACCGCGCTGCGGCGGCCCGCGACAATCGGTCGTTGATGGCTTCACCGAGCCCGGTCTCAGGAATGGGCGCCACAGCGATGCAGGCCGCGCCGGTGGCGTCGAGGGCCCGCAGGTGCGCAAACAGGTTCGCCGCCGCTTCCGTGAGATCGCGGCTAGGCGAGAGGTTCAGCGCATGCGCGAAGGGGGTGGGACCGAACGCGAGGTAAGCCTCGCCAGGGCGGACATCCACAGCGTTGAGCCTCACGCTTGCGCGTGGCGCGTAGTGGCTCGTCAGCATGCCCGGCGAGGCCGGTGCGTCGACACCGCGCGGGTCGGCGAGAGGCCCGACGACCGCCTCCAGCGCTTCGCGCGAAATGGCGCCGGGGCGCAGAAGCACCGGACGGCCCGCTTCATCCACGGCGACCACGCTCGACTCCACACCCATCGCGCAGGGACCGGCGTCGAGAACGAGTGCGACGTCATCACCGAGATCTTCCGCAGCGTGGCGCGCATGCGTCGGCGAAAGCCGTCCCGACCGGTTCGCGCTCGGAGCCGCGAGCGGGCGTCCGACAGCCGCGAGAAGCGCCTGGGCGACCGGGTGCGCTGGCGCGCGGAGCGCAACGCTCGAGAGTCCTGCGCAGGCAAGTTCTGCGATAGGGCTCTCCGTGCGTCTTTGCGCTACAAGTGTCAGCGCGCCTGGCCAGAACGCCTCGGCAAGGCGCATCGCGACGGGCGAAAGAACGGCGTGCTTCAGCGCGTCGTCGAGCCCGCACACGTGCGAGATCAGCGGGTTGAATTGCGGGCGGCCCTTGGCGGCGTAGATGCGCGCGACGGCGCGCGGATTGGTGGCGTCGCCCGCGAGTCCGTAGACCGTCTCGGTCGGCATGACGACGAGTTCGCCGTGCAGAAGTGCGGCCGCCGCGCGGTCGATGGCGTCTGCATTCGCACTCACGACGACGGCAGTCACTGCGCCCGGGTCGCCTTGACGACGATGCTCACGGTCACGGCCTTGGCGACCTGTGCTCCGCTGGGATCAAACTGCACGCCGAGACCGAGGCGCGTCCGATCGAGGCTGATCGTGGCGCGCATGTCCGCCTGCGCGCCGGCGATGTTGAGCGTGAACGGAAGCGTGAGCGGAATCGCACGGCCTTTAACGTTGAGCGTGCCGATGGCTTCGTAACGGTTGGGGCCTGTCGTGCGGAAGGATGTGCTCTGGAAGATCACTTGCGGATTGCGCGCGGTGTCGAACCAGTCGCCCTCACGCAGCGTGGCGTCGCGCGAGCCGTCGCCGCTGGCGACGGATGCAGGCTCGACGATGACCCGCGCGCTCGAGCCGGCGAGATTGGCGGGATCGAAGCGGATGGCGGCGCTCCAGCGGCTGAACGCGCCACGAAACGCCGTCCCATCCATGGCCCCCGCGAAGCCGATGGACGAGGCCCGCTGATCGACTGTCCATGCAGGCGCAGCGACCACGGCGGCGGCCTTCGCAGCCGGGGGCCTCGCCGTCGCCTTGGGGGTGGGTTGCGCCAGCGCGGGCAGGGCCGCGAGAGCGAACAGGGCGGCGGTCCAGCGCTTCATTGTGCTTTCCGGAGCGGCTTCAGGAACGGGAGCATGCGCGTCAGCACATCATCCCGGTTGAAGAGATGGTGTTTCAGGGCTGCGGCGACATGAAGGCCGCCGAGGACGATGACGCCCCAGGCGAGCTTCGAGTGAACGAACTCCGTGTTGATGCCGATGGTCTTGCGCGCCTCTTCGCTCTTCGAGGCGATGGCGCCGATGTGCGGCACCTCGAACAGGCCGAACCAGCTCGTCGCCACCGGAAAGAAGCGCTCGAAGCTCACCGAATATCCGGCGGACGTGTAGACCCAGCCGGTGACGGGCAGCGCGATCATCAGAAAATAGAAGAGCGCGTGCGTGGTCTTCGATACGGCCTTCTCCCACGCCGGCATCGCCTGCGGCAACGGCGGCGCCTTGTGCGTGAGCCGCCACACGAGGCGCACGAGACTCAGGGCGAGGATCGTCAGACCCACCGACTTGTGCAGCTGGAACGCCTGGCCCGCCTGTCCGCGCGTCGCGGGATCAAGGACGGCGTCCGACATCCACCAGCCCAGCGGGATCATGGCGAGGATCGCGATCGCGATCGCCCAGTGCAGGGCGATCGCGATCGTGGTGTAGCGGGTGCTCGATGTGAGTTCGATGGACATGGCGCTACTGCTGGATGAATTCGGCGTGGATTTCGAGTTCGACGGTGTCGCTCACGAAACCGTCGGCAATCGGATTCGACAGGGACGCGCTGAAATCCTTGCGGTTGAACGTTCCGCGCGCCGAGAAGCCGAGCACGTGCTTGCCGCGGAACTGGACGAAGCGGCCGCCTTCAAACGAAGTCTCAAGCGTGACCGGCTTGGTGACGCCGTTGAGAGTTAGCTCGCCGGTGATGGTTCCGGTCGTGGGGCCAGTGACGGCGGCGCTGCGCGACACGAACCTGATCTCCGGGTTCGCTTCCGAACCGAACGCCTGGGTGGCGATCTCGCGGTCGAAGGCGCGCTCGCCGGCGTTGTTCAGGACGCCGGTGTTGACCGAGGCCGCCGCGATCGTCGCGCTGATGGTGGAGGCGGCTGGCGTCTGCGGATTGAAATTCAGCGTGCCGGCGATGGTGTCGAAGCGCGCGGCGAAGACGCCCACGCCGCCATGGCGTATCTTCCAGGTGACGCTCGCGTGCCGGGAATCGAGTGCGTAAGCTCCCGCTGGTTGCTCGGCGGCGACGCGGGAGGCCTGATCGGAATAGGGAACCTGCGTCGGGACATAGACCCCTAGGACGGCTGCGGCGGGCGTCGCCGTCGTGGTCGCGGCGCAGGCGGCGAGAAGACCTGCGGCGGCAAGGGCGATGAGGTGACTGCGCATATATGGCTCCCGGTGTAGTTCAACCCGTCATCTAGCACGCCGCGCCTTAGGGACGAGGCGGCAATTGGGAAAGTCACTGTTTACCCCAGGTTGACCGCGGATCGGCCACATGGCGGGTCGGGCGGCCGGCGTTATGATCTCACCTGGAGGATTCCCGATGACCTACGCCGCCCCGATCGCCGACATCCGCTTCGCTCTCGAAGCTTGCGCCGGCCTATGGCGCGTAAAGGCTGGCGGCGGATTTGAAGACCTCGACGGGGAGATCCTGACGGCGGTCCTGGAGGGAGTGGGCGCGCTCTCCGGCGACGTGCTGGCGCCGCTCAACGCCTCAGGAGACCGCGAAGGCGTCCGGCTCAGCAACGGCGCGGTTTTCGCCCCGGCGGGTTTCAGGGAAGCCTACGCCCAGTTCGCCGGGGCGGGCTGGCAGGGCATTGTCGCGAGCGCCGAACACGGCGGGCAGGGGATGCCCCGCGCGGTGGGGCTGGCGGCGCACGAGACCGTTCACTCAGCCAACATGGCCTTCGGCCTGGCGCCGATGCTGACGCTTGGCGCCATCGAGGCGCTCGAAGCGCATGGTTCGGAAGAACAGAAACGCGTCTATCTGCCGAAACTGGTGAGCGGCGCATGGTCGGGCACCATGAACCTCACTGAACCGCAGGCGGGCTCCGACGTCGGCGCGTTGCAGGCGCGCGCCGTCCCCGTCGGCGACGGATCGTTCCGCGTCACGGGCCAGAAAATCTTCATCACCTGGGGCGATCACGATCTGGCCGAAAACATCGTGCACCTCGTGCTCGCGCGTCTGCCGGATGCGCCTACGGGCTCCAAGGGCGTCTCGCTTTTTCTCGTGCCGAAATTCCTGCCGGACGCAAACGGATCGCCGGGACGGGCGAACGCGGTGCGTTGCATTGGCGTCGAGCGCAAGATGGGCATCCACGGCTCGCCGACCTGCACCATGGGCTACGAAGGCGCGACGGGCTGGCTGATCGGCGGCGAGAACGAAGGCCTCGCGATGATGTTCACTATGATGAACTCCGCGCGCATCAACGTGGCGTTGCAGGGCGTCGCGGTGGGTGAGGCCGCGTATCAGAAGACAGTGGCTTACGCGCATGAGCGTCTGCAGGGGCGCGGCGAAGGTGCGCCGGCGAAGGGCGCCTCTCCCATCGCCATGCACGCCGACGTGCGGCGGATGCTGATGACAATGCGCGCGCTGATCCAGGCCGGACGCGCGATCTGCTATTCGGCAGGCGTTGAAGCGGACCTGGCTCAAAGCGGCGCCGATGATGATGTGCGCAGGGCTGCGCGTGCGCGCGCGGACCTGCTCGTACCGATTGCAAAAGCGTGGTGCACCGATCGCGGCGTGGAAATCGCGAGTCTCGGTGTGCAGGTGCATGGCGGCATGGGATTCGTCGAGGACGGCGGCGCGGCGCAGTTTTACCGCGATGCGCGGATTGCGCCGATCTATGAGGGAACCAACGGCATCCAGGCGATCGACCTGATCGGTCGCAAGGTTGCAGGCGATGCGGGCGAGGCCATGAACCTGCTGATCGCCGAGGCGCGCGAAGTCTCGCATGGCTGCGCCAGTTCGGGGCGGCCGCGTCTTGCACGCATCGGCCTTCGGCTGGCGGCCGCAGCCAACACGCTGCAGGAAGCAACCGCATGGCTGCTCGCGACCTACGCTGGCGCTCGCAGGGACGCATTGGCCGGTGCAGACGCCTATCTGCGGCTCGCAGGCGATGTCGCAGCATCTACCTTCACCGGGCGCGGCCTTCTCGTCGCGGACGCCGTCGCTGTCGAAGCTCAGGAGACGCCTGCGCTGTTCTTCGCAGAGACGATTCTGGCGCTGGCGCCGTCGCGCCTCTCCGCGATCACGCTCGGCGCCGATGTCTTGTTCGAGGCTGACCTCGGGGAAAATGCGGCGTGATCAACCGAACAGGCCGCGCTTCTTCTTTGGTTCACGCGTGACGAGATCCACCAGAGCGTTCAATAGAGCCGCGGGCGCTGCGATTTCCTGCAAGGCGGCGGTGTAAGGCTTCAGCGGCGGCGGCTTGTAGGGCCTTTTCCTGAGACTCGGCGCGACAGTTCGCAGCGCCACGGACTGATGCAGCGTTTGCTCGGCGATGTCGCGCGCGACCACTTCGCGACTGTCGGTGATCCGACGCCAGCGGCCGGACCAGTTGATCGGACTGAGACTCTTCGGAAATTTTGCACGGGTGATGGGCTGTGACGGGTCCAGACAGAGCGGCAGTTGGGTCTGTGTCAGCGGAGAGTGTGGCGCCCTGTCAAATGCAAGTCCGGCGCGCTCGGCGCCTTCGACCACCCATGCCAGTGGAAAGCTGGAGAGGGTCGTAGGGTTGCCGCCGCCGACATCCCCGTGGGCGCCCACAAACCAGCGCTGCTGGTAGGCGTCCGCCGGACCTCCGTTCTCACGCGAACTGGCGTTGAGCTTTTCAATATTGGTCCAGAATGTCGGAGGGAACGCGGAGCGGCGTTCGTCGATCGCAAGCGCGTGGCGTGCCGATTTGACATGACTGCCAAGGTCGAGATTGTGGAAAGCGTACTTCTTGTTGCCCCAGTCCGAGAGGGGGCCGAGCGCTGACGGCAACCCGCGCTGCCCGACGGTGTCGAAGATACCGAGGTAGGCGATTTCGGGACGGTAATCGCGCCGGTTTGCGCCTACGGCATCGCCAACCTGCTTGCCGTAGTTGGTGCGAAACTCCACGGCGACGCCGCTGTCGGACTTGATTTCGTGGTCACGGTAGATCTCGAAGGCCTCGCCCGCCTTGTCGGCGAACCTGCGGCTCAGGATGCCGCACTTGCCGATGAGCGCGGCAAGGCTGCGTGCGGAAAATGCGCCGCGGCTGAAGCCGAAGATGTAGATCTGGTCGCCCGGCTCGTAGTTGAACGCAAGGCGCAGATACGTGTCGAGGATGGCGTCCTCGAGGCCGTCGCCGAAGACGCCGCCGACGAACGACCCGAGCGACGCGGCAAAGCCGCTGATTCCCGACTGGTGTCCCTGAAGGGCGTCCAGGGTCGAGCCGACCCCCGGGGTGTAGAAGACGGCCTGCTGCATATCGCCGGCGTGTAGCGAGATGCTACGCGAGATGATGTTGATGTTGGTAGGACGGTCCTGGCGCAGCTTCTGCCACGTCCCATCCATGCAGATGGCGATGCGCTTCATGCGCATGCTCCCCTTCGCAGTGTATCCCGAGGTCGATCCTAGCGGGAAAGTTAACGCAAGGCGATGCCTGCCCTGGCGGCGAGCGCCCGGACCCGCCTTTACCCCGTAACGGCTTCGCGCCATCGTCGCGCCAGAACGGAGTTCGCTATGACCGCCATGGACGGCCTTGAGGATGCGGCGGCGGAGACGCCCGCACGGCCCAAGCTTGAGTACCCCTTCGGGGAGCCGCCGGGAGCGGGGGAGACCCGCGAGGTGGCGCCCGGCGTGATCTGGGTGCGCATGCCGCTGCCCTTCGTGTTGCAGTGGATCAACCTCTGGTTGATCGAGGACGGCGAAGGCTATGCGCTGGTGGACACAGGCGTGGCCACCGAGGCCACCCGCGAGCACTGGCGCTCGATTTTGGCGAATGTCCTGAAGGGCCGACCCATAACGCGGGTGATCTGCACGCACATGCACCCTGACCACATCGGTCTGGCCGGCTGGTTCACAAGGAAGTTCGAATGCCGGCTCTGGATGAGCCGCCTTGAGTACGTGACGTGCCGGATGCTGGTCGCCGACACTGGCCGGGAAGCGCCGGAAGAGGGCGTCCGGTTCTATCGTGCGGCGGGCTGGGACGAGGATGCGCTCGATTCCTACCGGGTCCGGTTTGGCGGCTTCGGCAAGGCCGTCTCGCGCCTGCCGGACGGAATCCGTCGTCTGAGCGATGAGGAAGTCATCGATATCGGCGGCAGGCCCTGGGCGATTGTGACGGGCAATGGTCACAGCCCCGAGCATGTCTGCCTGTGGCAGAAGGAGCTGAACGTCTTCATCTCCGGCGATCAGATCCTGCCGCGCATTTCCTCGAATGTGTCCGTGTTTCCCACGGAGCCCGACGGCGACCCGCTCACCGACTGGATATTCAGTTGCGAAAAGCTCCACGATGTCGTGACGGGAAATCCGCTGGTTCTGCCCTCGCACAATGAACCATTTTACGGTCTGCAGGCGCGTGCGCGTCACCTCGTCGACGGCCATGAGCGCACGCTCGCGCGCATCGAAAAGCGCCTTGCACAAGGAGAAAAGCGGGTCGTCGACCTGTTCGGCGCGTTGTTCGCACGGACCATCGGTCCCGATATCCTGGGAATGGCGACGGGCGAGACGATCGCTCACCTGAATTGTCTGCTTGTGCGCGGCAAGGCGCGCGTCCGCATCCGCGATGACGGCGTTGCCTACTACAGCGCCGCAGCGTAGCGCGGGGATGCGGCGCGCGGCGCTTCGATATTGCGGGCGATCGTCAGCGTGACAAACGCCGTAAGGCTCGCAAAGGCGTCCGGAATCAGGAACACGAGCGCCAGCACCCGCGCCTGCGAACCGAGATAGGCTGCGGTGTCGAAAGGCTGCGGCGCGTCGAGGCGCCATTCCGCCAGGCGGCGCAGCGCCCAGTCGCCCAGCGCAACCGCTGCAACGCATGTGACGGCGAGTGTCGCCTCGGGCGGCGCGTCCAGACGGAAGAGGAGCGCGGCTGAGAGCGGCGCCCAGCGGTATGCAATCGCGAGCCAGAGCGGCTCGGAAAGCCCCTGGGTCTCCCGCGACCGCCCGATCTCGGCGGCCGACCGCCAGACAAGCGCCGCGCCGATAGCGCCCGGCGCGCCGTAGGCCGCGGCGCCGAACGCGATGCCGGCAAGCGCCATCAGCGGCGCCAGATCCATGTCGCCGCGGTCTGAGAGGTGGTTGGTCAGGAAGACATGGACGATGCCGCACGCAAGCAGGATCGCCGTCGCCGCCGGCGCAAGGAGCGCAAGGAGCCCGGCCGCGATCGCGACCCCCATAAGTTCGATTTCCGCGCCTTCGACGCCCCGGTTCATCCGCGCATTTCCTCTTGACCGAAGAGACAAATCGCCAATCGGAGTGAATTCGGCGTAAACGACGTTCCTGATCGCCTGCTTGTCGCGCCAGTTCTCTTCCGCTACGCGGGCCCCCTTCGCACTCCAGGGCGCACCAGACATGAGCCTCGCATTCATCTTTCCCGGCCAGGGCAGCCAGAGCATCGGCATGGGCAAGGCGTTCGCTGACGCGTTCGGCTCTGCGCGGCAGGTCTTCGAGGAGGTTGACGACGCGCTGGGCGAAAAACTTTCGCGGCTCATGTGGCAGGGCGAGGAGGCGGACCTCACGCTCACCGCGAACACGCAGCCGGCGCTGATGGCGGTGAGCCTTGCTGCTGTGCGTGCGCTTGATATGGAATTTGGCGTGAAGGTTGCGTCGGCGTCATGCGTCGCAGGCCACTCGCTCGGCGAGTATTCGGCGCTTGCTGCCGCTGGCGCGTTCACGGTCGCCGATGCCGCGCGCCTGCTGCGCAAGCGTGGCGAGGCGATGCAGGCCGCCGTTCCGGTGGGCGAGGGCGCCATGGCGTCGCTCATCGGCAAGGTCGATGTGGAGCTCGCCGAGGAAATTGCCGCCGAAGGCGCGAAGGCAGGCATCTGCGTGGTCGCCAACGATAATAATGTCGGAAACGTTGTGATCTCGGGCTCTGTGGATGGCGTGAACGCCGCGATCGACGCAGCCAAGGCGCGCGGTGTCCGGGCGATCCTGCTCAATGTGTCTGCGCCGTTTCACAGCCCTTTGATGCAACCGGCGGCGCTGGCGATGGCCGAGGCGCTCGACGCCGTCGAGATCGCGCCGCCCGTCGTGCCGGTCATCGCCAACGTCACGACGAAGCCGACGGCTACGCCCTCGGAGATCCGTCGCTTGCTTGTAGAGCAGGTCACAGGCCGGGTGCGCTGGCGTGAGAGCGTCATTGCCATGGCGGACGCGGGCGTCACGCGCTTTGTCGAAATCGGCGCGGGCAAGGTTCTTACCGGCATGGTCAAGCGCGGCGCGCCGGACGCCGAGGGCATCGCGCTCAACGAGCCGGCGCAACTGGAAGCTTTCGCGAAAACACTCTGAAGGGCCCCAAATGGCGATGTTCGATCTGAGCGGAAAGACCGCGCTTGTAACCGGCGCGAGCGGCGGCCTCGGCGGCGCAATCGCGCGCGCGCTTGCGGCGCAAGGCGCCAAGGTGGCGCTCTCCGGAACGCGCGCAGAGGCGCTGGAAGCGGTGCAGAAAGAGATCGGCGCGCAGCATCCGGTCGTGCCGTGCAACCTCGCCGATGAAGCTGCTGTGGACGGACTGATCGGGCGCGCCGAAGAAGCATTGGGCGGCCTCGACATCCTCGTTTCCAATGCCGGCGTCACGAAGGACGGCCTGCTCCTGCGCATGAAGGACGAAGACTGGTCGTTCGTGCAGAAGGTGAATCTCGAAGCGTACTTTCGGCTCACGCGCGCAGCGCTGCGCGGCATGATGAAGCGCCGGCACGGGCGGATCATCGCCATCACTTCCGTGGTTGGCGTCACCGGCAATCCGGGGCAGGCCAACTACGCCGCCTCCAAGGCTGGCATCATCGGCTTCACCAAGGCGCTCGCGCAGGAGGTGGCCAGCCGCAACATCACCGCCAACTGCATCGCGCCGGGCTTCATCGCCTCGCCGATGACCGATGTCCTGCCGGAACAGCAGAAGGAGGCCCTGCTGGGCCGCATTCCGCTCGGGAGGCTGGGCGAGGGGGCCGATATCGCCGCAGCTGCGGTCTATCTGGCCAGCGACGAAGCTGCTTACGTCACGGGACAGACCTTGCACGTCAACGGCGGTATGGCGATGATCTGAGCCCGCCGCATGACCCGCAGGGGTTGGCGCGGCCCGGTAGCCAAGCTGAAAGAGGTATGGTAGCGGAGCGCCGGTCTATCGATCCGGCCCTATGAACCCGAAGGGCCAAGAGCCATTCGTTCCCTTTTTTTCGACATCGTGAGGCGTCTATGTCCGACGTTTTTGAGCGCGTTAAATCCATCGTCGTGAAGCATCTGGAGACGGCTCCGGACAAGGTGACCGACAAGGCGAGCTTCATCGACGACCTCGGTGCGGATTCGCTCGACAACGTCGAACTCGTCATGGCGTTCGAGGAAGAGTTCGGCGTCGAAATTCCAGATGACGCCGCCGAGCACATCCAGACGGTCGGCGATGCCGTGCGTTTCATCGAGAGCAAGCTCGGCTGATCGCGGAGACGCTGTCTTGACGCGTCGCGTAGTCATTACCGGCATTGGTCTGGTGACGCCCGTCGGCGTCGGTCGCGAGCATGTGTGGAAACGCATCCTCGCGGGCGATAGCGGCATCAAGCGCGTCGAGCACATGAAGGTCGATGACCTTCCGTGCCGCGTTGCGGGCGTCGTTCCGCGTGTGGACGGCCGCGGTGGGGGCGGGCCCGACATTGCGGGCTCGTTCAATCCGGATGCTGCGATGTCGCCGAAGGAACAGCGCCGCGTCGACGACTTCATCCTATACGCTGTGGCGGCTGCGGACGAGGCTGTCGCCGACTCCGGCTGGACACCGGCGGATGAGGCCGAGAAGAAGCGCAGCGGCGTCCTGATCGGTTCAGGTATCGGCGGGCTCTCGTCCATCGCCGATACAGCGCTCCAGCTGGAGCGTGACGGCCCGCGCAAGATCAGCCCGTTCTTCATTCCCGGCGCGCTGATCAATCTCGCGTCCGGTCAGGTGTCGATCAAGTACGGTCTCAAGGGGCCCAATCACTCAGTTGTCACGGCCTGCGCCACGGGCGCACACGCCATCGGCGACGCCTCGCGGCTCATCCGGAACGGCGACGCAGACCTGATGGTGGCCGGCGGTACGGAAGCCGCCGTATGCCGCATCGGCTTCGCCGGCTTCTGCGCGCTGCGCGCCATGTCGACGTCCTTCAACGATACGCCGGAGAAGGCCTCGCGGCCCTACGACAAGGATCGAGACGGGTTCGTCATGGGCGAAGGCGCGGGCGTGGTTGTTCTTGAAGAGTACGAACACGCCAAGGCGCGCGGCGCACACATGTATGCCGAGGTGAAGGGCTACGGCCTGTCCGGCGATGCGTATCACATCACCTCGCCGTCCGAAGACGGCGACGGCGGCTATCGCGCGATGATGGCCGCGCTCGCCGACAGCGGCATGCAGCCCTGCGACATCGACTATCTGAACACCCACGGCACCTCTACGCCGATGGGCGACGAGATCGAACTCAAGGCGATCGAGCGGGTCTTCGGCGACGCAGCATCCACTCTTTCCATGTCCTCGACCAAGTCGGCGATCGGACATCTTCTCGGGGCCGCGGGGGCGGTAGAGGCAGTATTTTGCACCCTCGCGATCCGCGATGGCGTCGCGCCCCCGACGCTCAATCTGGACAACCCTTCGGTCGCGACGAAGATCGATCTGGTGCCGCGCGTCGCCCGTCGACGGCCGATACGCGCCGCCATGTCGAACTCCTTCGGCTTCGGGGGCACGAACGCTGCGTTGATCCTGACGGCGGTGGACTGATGGCCGTCGATCGGCGGCGCTCGCCGTTCGGAGCGTTCTTCTCGCTGCTGTGGACGCTGCTGTTCTTCGCCCTCGCGGCGGGGGTATTCGCGTTGTGGGAAATTCACCGTCCGGGTCCGCTGACGCGCGAGGTTTCGATCGTCATCGATCGCGGCGACGGCGTGATGGAAATCGGCCGTACGCTCGAACGTGAAGGCGTGATCCGGAATGCCTGGGTCTTTCGCGCGGCGGCCGAGCTCTATGCGCAGGCGGGCGCGCTGAAGGCGGGCGAGTACGCGGCGGAACCGGGCGAGTCACTGCGCAGCGTTCTGGAGAAGATCGAGTCAGGGAAAATGCGGCTCTACCCGATCACGATTGCGGAAGGGCTCACGAGCGACATGATCCTGGACATCGTGAAGAAGTCGGATGTACTCACCGGCGAACTGACCGTGACGACCCTGCCCGAGGGATCGCTGCTGCCGGAGACCTACATGGTCATGCGCGGCATGGACCGTGGAGAACTGCTGGAACGCATGCGCGCCGACCAGCAGGACGTGATCGACGAGTTGTGGCCCAAGCGCGCGCAGAACCTGCCGCTGAAGACGCCGCAGGAGGCCATTACGCTGGCCTCGATCGTCGAAAAGGAAACCGGCGTCGCCGCGGAGCGCCCCCGTGTCGCCGCGGCGTTCGTCAATCGCCTGCGCCGGGGTATCCCGCTGCAGTCGGACCCGACGATCATCTACGGCATCTCGAAGGGCCGCCCTCTCGGTCGCGGCATTCGCAAGAGCGAGCTTGAGCGGCGCACGGCCTACAACACCTACTTCATCCCGGCGCTGCCGCCGACGCCAATCGCAAATCCCGGTCGCGCGGCGATCGAGGCCGTCGTCAACCCGCCTGAAACCGACGAGATATTCTTCGTGGCCGACGGCACGGGCGGGCACGTTTTCGCGGCGACCGTGGAAGAGCACAATCGCAATGTCGCTCGCTGGCGTGAGGTTGAACGGCAGCGCGCCGCTGCGCCGGACGGCGCACGACCCTAAGGAAGCACATATGGCCATTTCCGGAATGACCGGGTTCGGACGATCGGACGGCGCGATCGCCGGGCGGCGCTGGATATGGGAGGTACGCAGCGTCAACGGGCGCGGGCTCGACTTCAAGGTGCGCTTGCCTGGCGGGTTTGAAGCGCTTGAGCCGGTCGCGCGCGACGCCGCCGCTCAACGATTCAAGCGCGGCTCGATCCAGGCGACGCTTACCATCGCGCGCGACGCCGAAGCCGGCGGCGGCGCGTCGATCGATCATGCCTTCGTGTCGAAGCTGCTCGATGCCGGCGCGCAGTACACGGCGGAGGGGCGTGTGGCGCCCGCAAACTGGAGCGATCTGCTGCAGGTGCGCGGCGTGCTCGTGTTCGAGGAAACGTCTGAGGACGTGGCTGAGACGCGCGCCGCGATCGAGGCGAGCGCCCGCGCCGGCATCGCGCCGGCATTCGATGCACTGGCCGCCGCGCGCGCGCAGGAGGGGCGTGTCCTCGCCGCCGTGCTTGAGGGCGTCATCGAGCGGGTCGAAACGCTCACGGCTGCGGCCGGGGGCCATGCGGCACTTGCACCGCCCGCGCTTGCGGCGCGTCTGCAGGAACGGCTGGCGGCGCTGGCGCCGGACGTTGTGGTCGATCCGCTGCGCCTCGCGCAGGAGGCAGCACTGCTGGCGACGAAGGCCGATGTTCGCGAGGAGTTGGAGCGCCTGAAAGCGCACGCTGAAGAGGCGCGCGCACTGATTCGCGGGCCGGACGCGGCGGGGCGGCGGCTGGATTTCCTTTCGCAGGAGCTCAACCGCGAAGCCAACACCGTCTGCTCCAAGTCCTCCGATCTCGCCTTGACGCGGATCGGCCTCGACCTCAAGACGGCGATCGACCAGTTCCGCGAACAGTGCGCCAACGCCGAGTGATGCAATGCCAGCCAATGTCATCCGCCGCCGCCGCGGGCTGATGCTCGTGCTCTCCAGTCCTTCCGGGGCCGGAAAGACGACGCTGACCCGCCTGCTGACGCGCGACGACGCGGACGTCGAGCTTTCGGTTTCCTGGACGACGCGCCCGCCGCGTCCGGGCGAGATCGACGGCGTGCACTATGTCTTCGTTTCAAAGGACGCATTTCGCGCGCATCGCGCCGCCGACGGCTTTCTCGAATGGGCCGAAGTGCACGACAATCTCTACGGGTCGCCGCGCGAGCCTATCCTCGATGCGCTCGACAAGGGCAGGGATGTCCTTTTCGACATCGACTGGCAGGGTGCGCAACAGCTGACGAACAGCGCGCAGGCGGATGTGGTGAAGGTGTTCATCCTCCCGCCGTCGATGATCGAGTTGCGCCGGCGTCTCGATGAGCGCGCCGCCGATCATCGCGCGGTGATCAAGAAGCGCATGTCGAACGCCTACAGCGAGATCAGCCGCTGGGACGGATACGACTACGTCCTCGTCAACGACGAACTCGACAATTGCTACGGTCAACTGAAGTCCATCGTCGCCGCCGAGCGCCTGCGTCGCCAGCGTCAGCCGTGGCTGCCGAACTTCGTGCAGCGGTTGCTTCAGGAAGACACCTGAGCGCCCCCGGATTGATGTGCGCGCCACAGCGTCGCAAGTCTGCAGAACGCCGCTACGTCGACCTGCTCCGCACGCTCGGTCGGCGCGATACCTGCCGCCGTTAGCAGACTCTCCGATGCCGGCCCCGCGAGACTGGCGAAACTTGAGCGCAGCATTTTCCGTCGCTGGCCGAACGCGGCGGCCGTCACGCGCTCCAGCGCGTCGAGATCTGCGAACCGGTCCGCACGATCAACGAGATGAACGACGGCGGACGCGACCTTCGGCGGCGGCGTGAACGCGCGCGGCGGCACCCGCAGCACGATGCGCGCCCGCGTCACCGCCTGCGCCAGCACAGCGAGGCGCCCGTAGGCGTCCGCGCCGGGCGCCGCGACGATGCGTTCGGCAACCTCAAGCTGGAACATGAGCGTCATCGGCCCCCGCCAAGCGCCGGCCTTGAGCCATTTCACGAGCAACGCCGTGCCGACGTTGTAGGGCAGGTTGGCGACGATCGGCGCGCCGAGCGCATCGTCGACAAGCGCTGCCTCGTCAACGTCGCTCGCATCGCCTTCGATGATCCGCAGGCGACCATCGGACCACGGAATCAATTCGGCGAGGATCGCGATGAAGCGCGGATCCTTTTCCACCGCGATCACCGGATCGGCGCCTGCTTCGAGCAACGCACGCGTCAGTCCGCCCGGGCCAGGGCCGATCTCGATCACCGTCTTGCCGGCGAGGTCGCCCGCCGCGCGTGCGATGCGTCGCGTGAGATCGAGGTCGAGGAGGAAGTGCTGGCCCAGGCTCTTGCGCGCCCACAACCCCTCGCGTTCGAGCAGGCTCTTCAGCGAGGGGAGGGCGTCCGCGTTCATGCGCGCGCAGCGCGGTACGCGGCGATGTCGGCGGCCGCACGCAGGGCGGCCCGGAAGCTGTCGGCGCGGGCGACGCCCTTGCCTGCGATGTCGAAGCCCGTGCCGTGATCGGGAGACGTGCGCACCACGGGCAGGCCAAGCGTGATGTTCACGCCACCCCAGAAGTCGAGCATTTTGAGGGGAATAAGCCCTTGATCATGGTACATGCAGAGAACGGCGTCATAGCGCGCGCGGGCTTCCGCATGAAAGAGCGTATCGGCGGGCCTGGCGTCACTGACGTCATGGCCTTCGGCGCGCAACTGCGCCGCCGCCGGATTGATCACCTCGATTTCCTCGCGGCCGATGGAACCGCTTTCGCCCGCATGTGGATTGAGTCCCGCCAACGCCAACCGCGGGCGCGTTACGCCGAAGTCACGCGAGAGCGCGTTCAGTACGACACTTGCTTTCGCGACGATGTCCGCCGTCGTCAATGTCGCAGCTACGTCTGACAGCGGCGCGTGGATGGTGACGAGCGCGACGCGCAGCCCTTCGGTCGCGAGCATCATCACGGGACCGCGAGAGCCGACGTACGCCATGTCCGCCGTCAGATGCGCGATGAACTCGGTATGGCCCGGATGTCGGAATCCCGCGTCATATAGAACGGATTTCGCGATCGGCAGGGTGACCAAGGCCAGCGCGAGACCAGAACGCACGTGTGAGACGCCGCGCTCGATCGCGCTGATGACGGATCTCGAATTGGCCGTGCAGGGCGCGCCGGGCGTTTCCAACTGGGAAAGTGCTTCAGGCACGAAGGGGAGTCCTTGCCGGAAAAGCCCCGATGCTTGCGCGCACATGCTCTCGTCGACACCCATCGTCGTCAGGGCGATCCCGGCCCGATGCGCCGCTCGCATCGCCGCTTCCTGATCTCCGATCACATAGAAGGGCGGCGTCTCGCCATCGCGTTCCGCCCACGTCCGCGCAGCAATCTCCAGCCCGATCCCGGCGGGATCGCCCATCGAGACCGCGATCGGACGCGCGCTCACCGGGTGATGATGGTGGAATCCCGTCGCAGGTTGCGCAGATAGCGTTGCGACAACATCGCCATCTCCTGATCAAACAGGCGGTTCTCGATTTCCTGGCGCGACGGCAGCCCGCCGCCAGCCGACTGGCGCGCGCACACGATAAGTGCGGACAGACCGTTCGGCGTTTCGATTACTGCGGTCGCCTTGGCGTCGTCGACGCCATTGATGCGCGCGCGGACTTCGGGAGAGAGGTCCGACTCCAGCGCGTTTCCGAGTTCGACGACCTGTGCGCCGGAGACGTTCGTGACGAGCCGCTGGACGGTGTCGCATCCATCCACCCGGCGCATCTGGCGTTCAAACAGCGTGCGCGACGTCGCCGGCGCGGTGACCTGCAACAGCGAGACGCTTGTCGCGCTCGCGGGATCCACCCCCGCGCGCTTCTCGCGCACGGCCACGATGTAGACGCCGCCCGGCGCGCGCACGGGAACCGAAACCTGTCCCGGTTGCAGTTGATCGACAACCGCCTGTAGCTCAGGCCTCAACTCACCCTGCGACAACCAGCCGAGGTCGCCGCCGGATGCCGCCGACGACGCCGCCGAGAATTGCCGCGCGACGCCGGAGAACGGCGCCCCGCCGCGGATTTCCTCAAGCAGGCGCGCGGCGATGGAATCTGCCTGCGCGAGTTCCTCGTCGGATTCGGCTGCAATCATGATCTCCGACACCAGCGCCTGCGGTTTGGACGAGTTGGCGGTGACCCGCGCCAGCGCGTCGGTGACCTTGCCGTCCGAGATGCGGATGCGCGAACCGAAGCGACCGTTGACCAGCCGTCGCCACGCGATGTCCGATTCGATCTGCGCCCTCAGTGTCTGCAGACCGATCCCGTTGGCGGCGAGCTGGGTGCGCAGTGTTTCCGCACTCGTGCCGTTCTGCCGCGCGATCTCGCCGATCTGGCGGTCAACCTGCGCCGGTTCGACGGTGATCTTCTTTTCCTTCGCTTCCTGCATCTGCAGGCGTTCGTCCACCAGGTCGCGCATCGCCTGCGAGCGGGCGCGGTCGAGGTTTTCGCGGCTGGGCTCGATACCGGCGCCGGCCAGCAGCAGGGAAGCCCGCTGGTTCACGTCGTACGTGGAGATCACCTCGTCATTGACGATGGCGGCGACGCCCGCCGCAGGGTTCACCGCCCGCGGCGCGGGACGGGTTGCGGCAGGCTGCTGTGATGTCGCCACGCCCGGCGCCAAGGCCAGGCATACGCTGGCGGCGAAGGCGGCGGTCGCCAGTTTGGTCTTCCAGGTCATGCGAAGGAACTCCGTACGCGCTTTTTCGTCGATCGACGCTGCGCCGCTTCTCTCAGTCGCCGCCGCCGAAAACGCCGAGTGAGGTAAGGCCAACCCGGACCTGGAACCCTTCGTTGGGCCCCAGCACGCGGTCGGTCGTCTCGGAGCGGACGTAGCCGAAATCGAGGAAGGTGCAATCGTCGCGATACATCAGGTGGATGTTCTGGCCGAGATTAATGTCAGAATCGAGATCGCGCTGAAGGTTGTACGAGAACGACCACTTGTCCGTGAGGCGGATGCCGACGCCGCCGCGGATTTCACGGTTCGGGTCGCCGGGCCGCAGGGCCTCGTCCACCTGGAAGTAGCGCGCTTCGGTCGAAATTCGCCACAGCGACGCCCGGACCGAGGCGTCCATGCGGACAAGCGACAAATCCTTGTCCGCCACGCGGAAACGGACGTTGGCCTGCAGGCTCTGGCCGAGATCGGCATCGACGGCGCCGACCCAGTCGGAAGTCTCGTCGTCGAGGTTGGTGAGCCGGTTGAACCGGGGCTCGGCGTCATCGCGCCAGCGCCGGCCGACCATCACGCTGGCGGACTTGTTGTCGTGGCCGCGCGCCGTGGCGCGGACGCCCAGGCTGCCGCGGGCCCCGGATTCCCAAAGGTCGTAGTTCGGCGCCGCGTTCGGGCGGAAGAGGTTTGTATCGTCGAGTTCGAACGCCAGACTGTCTTCGTTGACGATCCGTACGTCGTTGTCACCATACCCTATGGCGGCCATGCCGATCGGTTCGAGGATCACGTCGAAGTTGCGGCCTGGGCGCATGAATGGCCAGCGCACCTCGACGCCGGCGAGGCCCACGCTACGGGTAAACGCCTCGTCCTTGGCGGTGGGCGCGTTGCCGATGCGATAGACGTCGGCGCGGGTCTGCGCGAACGGCGCAACGACCATGCCGGGCCCGACCATGCGATCGAGCCGCCATTCCCCGCCGACCGAGACGCGCGCGCTGTCGATGCCGGCGTCCTGCCGGTAGAGCGACGCGGTGGACGCCTGCAGTTTCAGTTGTCCGTCGAAAAACGGATCGCGGACCACATGCTCAAGTTCGCCGAGCGGCGCGATGAGCGGCAGCACCGCGCTGTCGTCGACCGCGCGCAGGCCCTGGATAGAGACAACAGAGAGAGAGCCGAACGTGTTTTCACTCTGGCCGGTCGTGTAGAGTTGCGAGATCAGCCGCAGATTGTCGCCGATGAACGGCCCGCGGGCGCGCCCCTCGCCGTTCAGGTCGTAGCGACGGAGGTACAGGTCGTCGGCGGCGCGCTCGACGCCGAAACCCCATGACCAGAAATCGTCGATCTTGAAGAGGCCGTTGCCGAAGAGGTGTCCGCGCACAGACTCTTCGCCAAACTTGTTTCCGTCGCCGTCGAAGTCCTGATCGTAGGATACGGTGCCTTCCAGGCGCAGGTCGCCGGAATAGAAGCGCTTGCGATACTCCAGCCCGAGGATCGGGTTTACGTTGCCGTGCACGCGCGGCGCGACGGTGAGATCCTGGAACGGTGAAATCGCCCAGTGGTACGGCTGTTGGTAGAATGCGCCGAGGCGGCGGTTGCTGCCGATGTCGGGCGGAAGCAATCCCGATCGCGGTCCGCTCGATGGATCGGGGTGTGCGAAGTAGGGAAGGTAGATCACCGGGACGCCGCCGAACTGCAGCACCACATCCCGGTAGGAAATCATCTTCGAGTTCTGGTCCTGCACAGCGCTACGCGCGCGCAGGGTCCAGGTCGGGCCTTCGGTCTTGCCGCCTTCGACTTTGCAGATCGGGCAGGCAGTGTAGACGACACGCTGCAGTTCGTTGCGCCCTGGCGAAGGGCGCACGGCCGCAGCTGCGGCGGCCGTGCCGCCGCCGGCGATACGCGCGCCGAAGCCTGTGGCCACGCCGGTGTCGAGTCGCTCGTCGACCTCCACTTCATCGGCGTAACGGACTGTGCCGTCCGGATCGATGATCTCCACGCCGCCCTGCGCGCGGATCGTGTTGTCTACAAGATTGTAGATGAGCCGCTTGGTCCGCAACGTCCGGCCCTGATAGCGGGCTTCGACATTGCCTTCGGCGGTGATGGTCTGCGTGGCGTCGTCCTTGACGAGGGTATCGGCCTCAAGGACCACGACCGGCTGATCCGACGAGACGGCCGGGCGCTCCTGCGCAGCCGCAGTCGAGCCCGCCGAAGCGAGCAGGATGGCCGCGAGCGCTGCGGCCCATGGGCCCGGCGCACGTTCAAACCACCGGCCGGCCACTTCCCCCGAACGGGTCATTAACGGCCCTCTCACGACGATTCCCCGCGTTTACCTAGCCCCGTCGGAGCCCGTCCGTAAAGCAGTCGGCCCGGATTTCCTCAGCCGTCCTCTACAAAGCTCAGGATGGCGAGCGAGGCGAAGAAGCCCGTCAGCGCCGGCGCCCAGGCCGCGATCTGGGGCGGAACCACCTCGGTGACTGCAAACGCCGCCGCGAGCTGCCCGGAAAAATACAGGACGAAACCGCCCGCTATCCCCATGGTCACGTATCCTGCGAGCCCGCCGAGCCGCTGCAACCTCAGGGAGAAGACCGCGCCGAGACTGGCCATCGCGACCAGCAGAAGCGGCAGCGCCAGCAGGCTCTGGTACTTCAGTTCGTACCGTGTAGGCGCGAGCCCTGCGGATTTGGCCGCCCCGATGAACGCCGGCAGGCGCCAGAAGGAGAGGGATCCCGGTGTCACGAAGGTGTCGAACAGGGCGTTGGCCTCAAGCGTCGTGGGGATCGACACGACCGGCTCGGCCACGGGCGGCTCGCCCGGCCGCGCCCAGACGAGGCTGCGCAGCTCCCACATGCTGCTCGGCCGCAGCACCGCTTCTTCGGCGTTGATCCGGTTGACGAAGGACAGGGCGCCGTCCTCGCGCACCTCGAAGACGAAGAAAGTCACCTTCCGGAGCGTGGTGGAGTTCTGATCGATGGATTCGGCGTGGATGACGGTCTGGCTCGTGGCGTCGCCCTGGCGCAGCCACACGCCGTTGCGGGTGACGACGTCCGATTGGTTCTCGCCCTCGATCCGGGCCTGGATCGATTCAAACCGCTCGTAGAGCCGCGCGCCGATCGGGTTCAGGACGGTGGTGGCGAACACGCCGATGAGGAGCGCGGCGGCGGCGGTGGGCGCCAGGAAGCGCCACGCCGAGACCCCCGACGCCCGCAGGGCGATGAGTTCGCTGCGCCGGTTGAGTTGCACGAGACCGATCATCGCGCCCGCGAGCACGACGAACGGCAGCGTCTGCTCGATCAGCATCGGCGTCTTCAACGCGGTCAGTCCCAGCGCCTGCCAGAGCGACAGATCCGTGCGCGATCCGACTGTGCGCAGCTGCTCGACCACATCGACGAGCAGGATCGAGGCCGCGACTGCGGCGAGCGCTATGCCGAAGCCGCTCAGCGTGCGCAGGAAGAGATACCGGCCGAGTCCCGTGAAGAGAAATCCCATAGCCCTACCTCGCCATCGTCAGACCGGCCGCGGCCGGTCCTTGAGCCGGCTTTCGCGGCGCCTGCAGCATCCAGAAGGCGACGACGGAAACGGCGAGCGGAAAAACATACTGCAACGGATTGAGCGCCGGCTCGTCAACGCACGCCGCCTGGATGCCGAGCGCGAAAATCCGCACGGTCAGCGCGGCGGCGGCGGCGACCGCGATGCGCTGGCCGTAGCCACGCCGGCTGAAGTCGCCGGCCAGAAGGCCTGCGAGCGCTATCAGCGCGAGAGCCGGGTCGAGCAGCGGACTCGACAGCCGGTGGTGGCCCTCGGCGAGGAAGCGATCGGCGTTGCGCTGGTCGTAGTAGTAGATGAGGTCGGGAAAGAAGAGTTCGGCGAGGAAGCGGTCGGAGGGCTTCAGGACGTAGTCGTCCTCCGCGGACACGAATGCGCCCAGTTCAAGCGTGTACTGATCGAAATCGAGAAGGTCGACCGAGCCGTCCGGCTTGGGTTGCTGGATCTGGCCTTGCTGCATGACGACGGCGGGGATTCCCGCCGGGGTCTTGCGGATAAGACCGAAACGGGCCGTGTATGTCGTCGGGCGGTTCGTATTGCGGCGGTCATCGATGAAAAGGTCGCGCAGCACGCCGCCGGCGCCGACTTCGCGTGCATAGAAGGTGAGCCCGTCCGCGGGCGTCGTGAACTCGCCGGCGCGCACGAGCGATGCGGCGAAATCGCTGCGCATGGCGTGCACCGTCTCGCGCATTTCCCGGTAGCTTGCGGGCTGGATGAGCACGTTGACCGCGAGGTGCGCGAGCGCAGCGACCGACGCGAGTTTCAGGATCGGCGACACGATCTGCCAGGGCGACACGCCGGCGGCGAACGCCACCGCGATCTCGCTCTCCGTGTGCATGCGGTTGACCGCGTAGGTCACCGCAAAGAACACCGCCAGCGGCATGATCAGGGAGATCAGCTGTGGCATCGACAGCAGCGTCACCCAGATGAACGCCAGCGCCGATTGCCGCTGGTCGACGATCAGGTCGAGCTGGTTCAGCCCCTGCGTCAGGATCGCGACGCCCGCCAGGCCCCCGAGAATGGCCAGCAGCGGAACCATGCCCTGCCGGAAGAGATAGGCCTGCAACGCTTTCATTCTGTTCCTCTGGCGTCCGGTCTGGCCGCCTCCGAAGGCGCCACTGTGGCCGCCGCCGGGAGTTTTGCGCCTCATGCGGGAGGCAATCTTTCCAACCCGACCGGGCAGAGCTACCACTGCCCGCAACAAGGTTGAAGCGGTCCGGGCGCACGGCGTGCGTTCCGGCCGCATACGAGAGGCTTCATGGACATCACATTCAAGAACGACGCCCAGGCGGACGCCGTGGCGGTCATGGCGAGCGAGGGTGGCGTGCTGCTCGCGGCAGGCAAGGCGCTGGACGAAAAGACCGGCGGCGGCATCACACGTGCGATGAAGGCGTCCCGGTTCACGGGCGGCGCGGGGCAGGTGCTGGAGATTCTCGCGCCAGCCAACCTCGAAAGCGGTCGTCTGCTGGTGATCGGCGTCGGCGCGCCGGACAAGGCCGACGGCCTGACGGTGGAAAAGTGGGCGGCGCAGGCGGTGCGCCGCACGATCACCACGGGCGCCGAGTCGCTCGCGCTGCACGCCGAGGGCGTCGGCGGCGTCGCGGGCGCTGAGGCGGCGGCCCGGGCCGGCGTCGGCGCGCACCTCGCGACCTACCGCTTCGACCGCTACAAGACGAAACTGAAGCCGGACGCCAAGCCGTCCCTGAAGGACGTCACGGTCGTCACCGAGGGCGCCGCCGGCGCCAAGGGCAAGTACGATCCGCTCACCGGCGTGGTCGAGGGCGTCTTCTTCGCGCGCGATCTTGTGTCCGAGCCGCCGAACGTATTGCACCCACCGGAATTCGCCAGCCGCCTCAAGGCGATGGAAAGCCTCGGCCTTGAGGTCACCGTGCTCGACGTTGCGGAGATGACGAAGCTCGGCATGGGCGCGCTCCTCGGCGTGGGGCAGGGCAGCGTGCGCGAGAGCCGGCTCGTCGTGATGAGCTGGAAGGGCGCGAAGAACAAGGCGGCTCAACCCATCTGTTTCGTCGGCAAGGGCGTCACGTTCGACACCGGCGGCATCTCGCTGAAGCCCGGCGCCGGCATGGACGAGATGAAGGGCGACATGGGCGGCGCGGCCGCCGTCTCGGGCGTCATGATGGCGCTCGCCAAGCGCAAGGCCAAGGCCAACGTCATCGGCATCGTCGGCCTCGTGGAAAACATGCCGGACGGCGCCGCGCAGCGGCCGGGTGATATCGTCACCTCCATGTCCGGCCAGACGATCGAGGTGCTGAACACCGACGCCGAAGGCCGCCTCGTGCTGTGCGACGCCATCTGGTACGCGCAGGAAAAGTTCAACCCGACGGCGATCGTCGACCTCGCCACGCTCACCGGCGCGATCATCATCTCGCTCGGCCACGAGCACGCGGGGCTGTTCAGCAACAACGACGCGCTGGCCGCCGATCTGACTGCTGCGGGGCTCGCCGAAGGGGAGGCCGTGTGGCGCCTGCCGCTCGGGCCGGCCTACGACAAGATGATCGACACGCCCAACGCTGACATCAAGAACATCTCCGGCAAGCCGGCGGCGGGGTCGATCACCGCCGCGCAGTTCCTGCAGCGCTTCGTAAAGGACGGCGTCGCGTGGGCGCACCTCGACATCGCCGGCACCGCCTGGAAGCCCGCACCCTATGAGGATCCGACGTCGCCGGCCTGGGCGACTGGCTTCGGCGTGCGCATCCTCAACCGTCTGGTGGCCAACCGCTACGAGGAATGAGTTCGCTCTGGTTCTACCACCTGGAGCGGTCCTCGCTTGAGGCCGCGCTCGCGCCGCTGCTGGAGAAGTGCCTTCAGCGCGGCTGGCGCGCGGTGGTGCGCGGGCCCATCGAGGAGCGGCTCGACGCGCTCGACGAAGCGCTGTGGACGGTGCGCGAGGATGGTTTCCTGCCCCATGCCCGCAGCAATCGCGGCGCGCCTGAAAAGCAGCCGATCCTGCTGACCAGCGAACGCAGCGCCCCGAACGGCGCCAAGGCGCTGTTCCTCGTGGATGGCGCCGACCCCGGCGTCATCGACGCCTTTGAACGCGCCAGCGTCATGTTCGACGGCCGCGACGAGGCGGCGGTCGTTCATGCCCGGTTGCAATGGAAGGCGGCAAAGGACAGCGGCCACGATGTGGCCTACTGGAAGGAAACCGGCGCCGGCCGGTGGGAAAAACAGGCCTGAGGGGAAATACATGCTGAAGCCGATCATCGCGGCCCTCGCCGTCGCCGTTCTCGCAGGCTGCATCGCCATCGAGGTGAACGAGACGCCCGACGCTCGCCCCCGGGGCGGCGCGCTCACCTGCGACGCGGGCGCCTACCAGTATCTCGTCGGCCAGCGCGAGGCCGACATCGATCGTTCGCGGCTTCCCTCGGCGTTCCGCATCATCTGCGCCGAGTGCATGGTTACCCAAGACTACAGCCCCAACCGTCTGAACATCCATCTCGGGACGGACAACAGGGTGGGCTCCGTCCGCTGCGGCTGAACGTAGCGACGCACGGCGAAACCCGCGCTTGGCGTTGTGAGAGGTCGCGGCTATAGAGCGCGTCCATTTCATTGTGCCCATAACCATCTTGTAGTGCGGGAGACCCGGCCATGGCCGTCGAGCGGACGTTTTCGATCATCAAGCCGGACGCCACGGCCCGCAGCCTGACCGGCGAGATCAACGCGATGATCGAAGGCGCGGGCCTGAAGATCATCGCCCAGAAGCGCATCCGCATGTCGAAAGAGCAGGCGGAAGGCTTCTATGGCGTCCACAAGGACCGCCCGTTCTTCGGCGATCTCGTGAAGTTCATGACCTCCGGTCCGGTCGTCGTGCAGGCGCTGGAGGGCGAGAACGCCGTCGCGCGCTACCGCGACATCATGGGCGCGACCAACCCCTACAATGCGGCGCCGGGCACGATCCGCCGCAAGTTCTCCTCGGGCATCGAAGCCAACAGCGTCCACGGCTCCGACAGCCTCGAGAACGCCGCGACCGAGATCAAGTTCTTCTTCAAGGACGACGAGATCATCGGCTGAGGCGCAAGCCTCGACTATAGAAACGCATTCACCAGTATCGGCGCGGGCCCTTGCGAGAGCGGGGCGCCGCCGCATACGAGCGACAGGCACGCGGGATAGAGCAGGTGCTCCGCTTCCAGCGTGCGGGCAGCGAGCGCATCGGGCGTGTCGCCCGGCATCACCGGCACCGCCGCCTGGCCGATGATCGGCCCCGTGTCGACGCCTTCCGTCACCCAGTGCACCGAACAGCCCGCGAGCTTCGCGCCTGATGCAAGCGCGCGCGCGTAGGTATCGAGGCCGGGAAACGACGGCAGCAGCGAAGGGTGGATGTTGATGAGTTTTCCCGCCCACGCGCCGACGAAATAGCTGGTTAAGACGCGCATGAATCCCGCCAGTGCGACGAGCTCGACATTGCGGTCGCGCAGGAAAGCGTCGAGCGCGCGTTCAAACGCCTCGCGATCCTTGCCAAACGCACGATGTTCGATGGCGACGGCTTCCACGCCCGCCTCGCGCGCGCGGTCGAGACCGGCGACGCCCGCATTGTTGGAAACGACCACGACAATTTCATACGGACAGAACGGCCCTTGCGCGTCGAGCAAGGCCTGCAGGTTCGTGCCGCGCCCCGAGATCAGCACCGCGACGCGCTTGCGCGTCATGCCTGCACCACGCCGACGCGGAACACTTTTTCTCCCGCCGATTCAAGACGCGCGATCACGGCGTCCGCATCGTTGGGCGCAACCGCCGCGACCATGCCGATGCCAAGATTGAATGTGCGCCGCGCGTCTTCCTCCGGCACAGATCCGGTTTCGATCAGCCACTGGAACACCGCAGGCCGTTCCCACGCGGCCCAGTCGAAATCGACGCGCCAGCCTTTCGGCAGCATGCGCGGCGCGTTCTCGGTGAGACCGCCGCCGGTGATGTGCGCGAGCCCCTTGATCAGGGCGTCGCGCACCAGCGGCAGCAACGGCTTCACGTAGATGCGTGTCGGCGCCAGCAGCGCTTCGGCGAGCGTCCCCGCGCTGAAAGGCGACGGCGCGTCCCAAGCAAGTCCCGAACGCTCGACGATGCGGCGCACGAGCGAATAACCGTTCGAATGCGGGCCGCTCGATGCAAGACCCAGCACCACGTCGCCCGGCGCGATGTCGCCGCGCGGCAACAGCGTGCCGCGTTCGGCGGCGCCCATCGAGAAGCCCGCGAGATCGTAGTCGCCCTCGCCGTACATGCCCGGCATTTCCGCGGTCTCGCCGCCGGCGAGCGCGCAGCCTGCGATCCGGCAGCCCTCGGCGATGCCCCTGATCACCACGGCGGCCTGCTCGGCGTTGAGTTTTCCGGTGGCGTAGTAGTCGAGGAACAGCAGCGGCTCGCCGCCCTGGGCGATGAGGTCGTTCACGCACATCGCCACGAGATCGACGCCGACGGTCTCATGACGGCCCGATTCAATCGCCACCTTGAGCTTCGTGCCCACCCCGTCGGTGGTCGCTAGGAGTATCGGGTCGGTGAAACCGGCCGCCTTCAGGTCGAAGGCGGCGGCGAAACCGCCCAGTGCGGCGTTGGCGCCGGGACGAGCGGTGGCCTTCGCGGCCGGGCCGATCAGGTCGACGAGGCGGGCGCCTTCGTCGATGTCCACGCCAGCGTCGCGGTAGGTGAGGGAGGAGTTCTTGGTCATGCAGGGCGCTATCGCAGGATTCGCAGCTCGGCCTTTCGGCAAGGGCGCGGTATTGCTAGGTCTCGCCAGAAAAGGCGAGGACCAGATGCACCGCTTGGCTGGATTGATAACGATTTGCGCGGCGTTCTGCGCGTTCTTTGTGGGGCCTGCGGCCGCACAGCAGGGGCGGGGGGACATCTTCACCGTCAGCGGGGTCCGGGTGGACCAGTCCGCCCCCGACGCCGCCCAGGCGCGGGTCCAGGCGCTCGCGACCGCCCAAAGGCTCGCCTTCGAGCGCCTCGCCCGCCGCCTCACCAGCGCCGAGGACCAGGCCCGCCTCTCCATTCCGCGACCGGAACTGGCTTCGCTGGATCTCCTCGTCCGCGGCGTGGACGTGGAGGAGGAGCGCCGTTCCGGCACCCGTTACCTCGGCCGTTTTGCGGTGCGATTTGATCCCAATGGCGTGCGCACAGCGCTGCAGGCAGCAGGTTTCAGGGTTCTTGAGAACCGAGGCGCACCCGTCCTCGTGGTTCCCCAACCCGCGAGCGCAGATCCCGCGACCCCCACGACCCAGTGGCGTCAGGCCTGGGAGCAGGGCGGATACGCAGGCGAGCTGCTGCCGGTCGCGCTGGCCCCGGCCTCGGCCACCGCCGACTGGCCCGCTTTGCAGCCGATCGCGGCGGCGAGCGGCGCGCAGAGCGTCATTGTCGTCACAGCCCGTCAGACGGGCGCGGCCCTCGTGGCCGACCTCGTGGAGTTCAGCGCCGCCGGCGCGCCGGCGAGCCGCGGTCAGGTCAGCGCGGCCGTGCAGGGCGGCGACTCCGGATTGCCGGACGCCTACCGTCGGCTCGCAGAGGCGGCCAACGCCAGGCTGCAGACCCAGTGGAAGACCGGCCTCTCGCTGCAGGCGTCGCAAAGGACGAGGCTGACGGTTTCGGCGCTGTATCGCGACATGGCCGAGTGGACCCGCCTGAAGCAGGGCCTTGAAGCGGCGGCGCAAACGACGATTTCCGACATCCGCATCGAGGCCATCGCCCGCGAAGGCGCGCTCGTGACGTTCGCCCACAGCGGATCGGTGGAGGAGCTCGCGCAAGCGCTCGGACGCTTCAATCTTTCGCTGGCCCAGAGCGATCAGGGACCGGTCCTGCGCGCCGTGGGGCGCTGAGCGGGCGGGGTATGG
Organism: Caulobacteraceae bacterium; assembly: GCA_009773335.1. Classification (GTDB taxonomy): domain Bacteria; phylum Pseudomonadota; class Alphaproteobacteria; order Caulobacterales; family Aquidulcibacteraceae; genus VFBF01. The sequence goes on along the minus strand of WRPF01000001.1, from coordinate 147,038 downwards.
CCAGACAGCCGCGCCTGTTCGACGCCCCGCCAGAGGACCGCACGTCCGCGACCCTTCAGGTGTCGGAGTCCAATCGCTCCGCCTGGGCCATGCTGCGGCGCTGGACGGCGTGGCCGGGCGGGGCGCTCGCGCTGGCGGGGCCGGCAGGATCGGGCAAGAGCCACATGGCGCGGGCCTGGGCGGAGATCGCCGGCGCAGCGCTCTGGGATGGCGAAGGCCGCGCGCTCGAGGCGTTCGAAGCGGCGGGCCGGCGGCTCGTCATCGACAACGCCAACCGCTTCGCGGACGAAGCCCATCTGGCGCTGTTGCTGGACGCCGCCCGCGCCGGCGGCGGGGCCATCCTTCTGGTCGCGCAGGAGCCGCCGCAGAGCTGGCCGATGGCGCTCAAGGACCTGCGGTCGCGGCTCGCCGCCATTCCGGTGGAGACGCTTCACGATCCCGATGACGAACTCCTCGCTGGCGTTCTGGCGCGGTTGTGCAAGGCTCGGTTCATAAAACTGTCGGATAAAGCAGCCACTTATCTGACGCTGCACATGGAACGCTCGTTCGCCGCCGCGCACGCCGTCGCCGACGCGATCGATCGGGAGCATGTGCGCGGCAGCAGGCCGATTCCGGTGGCGGTCGCAGTTCGGGCCTTGCGCAGCATGGGCATGAACGCGCCCGATCCGGACGATGAAGCGGGCGAAGGGTCGCCGGAGGGCACATGACGAGCGACGGCCGACACAATCGACGCCGGGGCGGGAACGGTCGCGGGGGCGCCTTGGCGGCGATCTCGATGGAGAGCCCCGAACGGTTCATCAACCGCGAGCAGAGCTGGCTGTCGTTCAACACGCGCGTGCTGGAAGAGGCCGAAAATCCCGCGCACCCGCTGCTGGAGCGCCTGCGCTTCCTTTCGATCTCGGCTAGCAATCTCGACGAATTCTACATGGTCCGCGTGGCGGGCCTGCACGAGCAGGTGAAGGCCAACGTCCAGATTCGCAGTCAGGACGGGCTCACCCCCCTCGAACAGCTGGAACGCCTCCAGGAAGAGGCCTCCGCGCTCATGGTCAAGCAGCAGAAGCGCTGGGCGGCGCTGCGCGGCGAACTGGCGAAGGCCGGCATCAGCGTCCTCGACGCCGCAGAGCTCACCGCATCCGATCTCGAAATCCTGCGGCCGCTGTTTCAGGAGCGCGTCTATCCTCTGCTGACGCCGCTCGCGATCGACCCGGCGCATCCGTTTCCGTTCATCCCGAATCTCGGCTTCGCGATGGCGCTCAAGCTGAAGCGCAAGGATGACGGGCGCGCGCTGAACGCGCTGGTGCCGTTGCCGACGCAGGTGGAGCGGTTCCTGGAGTTGCGCGCGAATGATCGCAACGTCGTTGCCTCAGGACCACGCCGCTTCATCGCGCTCGAAGCGGCGCTGGGACTTTTCCTCGACCAGCTCTTTCCCGGCTACGATGTGGTCGCAAAGGGCTGCTTCCGCGTGGTGCGTGACAGCGACATCGAGAACGTTGAAGAAGCCGAAGACCTCGTGCGCGAATTCCGCACGCTGCTGAAGCAGCGGCGCCTTGGCGAGATCGTGCGCCTGAAGGCCGAGGCGTCGATGCCCGCGGACCTCCGCGCCTTCATAGTCCACGAGATCGAGGCCGACCCCCACGACGTGGTCCTTGCCGACGGCATGCTTGGCCTGTCGCAGCTCTCCACGCTCATCGTCGACGACCGCACGGACCTGAAATTCGAGCCCTACGAGCCGCGCTTCCCGGAGCGCGTGCGCGATTTCGGCGGCGACATCTTCGCCGCGATCCGCGCCAAGGACATGCTCGTCCACCACCCGTTCGAGAGCTTCGACGTGGTGGTGCAGTTCCTGCGGCAGGCCGCCGCCGATCCCAACGTCGTCGCGATCAAGCAGACGCTCTACCGCACGTCGAAGAACTCCCCGATCGTCGCCGCGCTCATCGAAGCCGCCGAGGCGGGCAAGAACGTCACCGCGCTGGTCGAGATCAAGGCGCGCTTCGACGAAGAGAACAACCTGAAATGGGCGCAGGACCTGGAGCGCGCGGGCGCCTCCATCGTCTATGGTTTCATCGACTACAAGACGCACGCCAAGGTGAGCCTTGTGGTGCGCCGGGAGGCCGACGGCCTGCGCACCTACACGCACTTCGGCACCGGTAACTATCACCCGATCACCGCGCGCATCTACACCGACCTTTCGCTCTTCACCGCCGAGCCCGCCTTCGGGCGCGACGCGGGGCGGCTGTTCAACTTCGTCACGGGATACGCCAAGCCCGCCGAACTCGAACGCATCGCCATTTCGCCGATCACGTTAAAGCAGACCGTGCTCGATCTCATCGACGCCGAGATCGCGCACGTGAAGGCCGGGCGTTCCGGCAGCATCTGGGTGAAGCTCAACTCGCTCGTCGATCCCATCGTCATCGACGCGCTCTACCGGGCGAGCCAGGCGGGCGTGAAGATCGAACTCGTCATCCGCGGCATCTGCTGCCTGCGGCCCGGCGTGCCGGGGCTCTCGGACAACATCCGCGTGAAATCGATCGTCGGGCGGTTTCTGGAGCACGCGCGCATCGTGTGTTTCGGCGACGGTGAACCGCTGCCGCACCCCAACGCCAAGCTCTTCATGTCCTCCGCAGACTGGATGCCGCGCAATCTCGACCGGCGGGTGGAGGTGCTGTGCCCGATCCTCAATCCCACCGTGCACCAGCAGGTGCTGGGCCAGATCATGCTCGCCAACCTCAATGACGAGGCGCAGAGCTGGTACATGGACGCGGACGGCGTCTTCACTCGGGTCGACTGTTCCAAGCTCGACGAGCCGTTTTCCGCGCACCTCTACTTCATGCGCAATCCGAGCCTTTCGGGCCGCGGGCGTGCGCAGAAGGGCGATCTGCCGCCCGCGTTCGACCACGTGGGCCCGCGCTCGCAGTAGGAACTGCCCGCTGTTGCACCTGCTTGCGGAACTTGGCAGAGGCGGTGCGTGAGCGGGAATTTGAAGATATCCGCAGCGATGGCGCGGCGCATCGCGATCGCTGCACAGGGGCTGGACCGGCCGCGTCCGGCGCGGCCCACGCGCGCGCATGTGGAGAAGGTGATCGCACGCCTCGGCGTGGTGCAGATCGACGCCGTGAACGTCGTCGCGCGCGCCCACTACATGCCGCTGTTCTCCCGCCTCGGCGCCTACGACGTCGGCGCGCTCGAGGCGGCGTGGCTCGGGCGCAAACGAAGCTGCTTCGAATACTGGGGGCATGAAGCCTCGATCCTTCCCTACGACGCCCATGCGCTGTTTCGCTGGCGCATGGAGGAAGCGGTGCGCGGCGAGGGCCGTAGCGCGCGCTGGGTGAACTACGCCGACCGCGAGCGCGCATACCTCGATGACGTGATCGCCGAAGTGCGTGATCGCGGGCCCCTCGGCGCATCGGAACTCACCAACGCCGGCGACCGCAAGGGACCGTGGTGGGGCTGGAGCGACGGCAAGGTCGCGATGGAATACCTGTTCAAGACCGGCGCGCTGACCACTGCATCACGGCGCGGCTTCGAGCGCCTCTATGATGTGCCGGAGCGCGTTCATCCGGACCATGTTCTCGGCGCGCCGACGCCGGCGCCAGAGGACGCCATCCGCGCGCTCGCGGCGCGTGCGCTTGCGGCCATGGGCGTCGCGACCGTCGCCGACATCGCGGACTATTTCCGTCTGCCGCCCGCAGCGGCGAAGCAGGCGGTCGCGGAACTCGTGGAGGCGGGGGAGGCGCTGCCCGCAAGCGTGCCAGAGTGGCGTCACGGCGCCTACCTGCACGCAAACGCCCGCGCGCCGCGCGCGGTGGCGGCGGCGGCGCTCATGTCGCCGTTCGACCCGCTCGTGTGGAACCGCGCACGCGTGGAACGGATCTTCGGCTTCGACTACCGCATCGAAATCTACGTGCCGCAGGAAAAGCGGGTGTTCGGCTATTACGTGCTCCCGTTCCTGATGGGCGACAGGTTTGCCGCACGTGTCGATCTCAAGGCCGATCGCGCAGCAGGCGCGCTCATCGTGCAGGCCGCACACCTCGAGCCGGACGCGGATGCGCAGGAGGTTGCGCCAGCGCTGGCGGGCGAACTGGAGACATTGCGCGGCTGGCTGGGGCTCGAACGGGTGAAAGTCGTTCGCAAGGGCGGTCTGGCGCACCCGCTCGCACAGCATCTGTGAGCGGTCCCACGGCGCCAGCCGCGAAGGCTGGCGAAAATGTTTATTTCAGCTCAGTCATTCCGGCCGAAGCGCAGCGAAGAGCCGGAACCCAGGGGACTGGGCGATATGGTTCGTTCAAGCGCTCGAAGAAAAATCTGAACCGTCAAGCATCGCCTGAACCCCTGGCTTCCGGATCGCGCCTCCGGCGCGTCCGGAATGACTGAGCTGGGATTTGCAGTGCTGATTTCAACGACATTGTCGGCTAGGTGGTGTGCGAAAAGGGGGACAACAATGCGGACAGATGACAGGCGAATCCGCGCTGCACTAGAGAAGGTTCGCTTGAGCGCGCTATGGCGCGACCTGGTAGGCGCGCGTGTTTTGTTGTTGTTGGGAGCGGGACTGCTTGCTGCCTTGATCGCGCTGACTTTCGAGCCGACTAGAGACGCAGGCACCGTTCATGGCCGTGTAACTGGATTCAATCAATTGGAGTCCAAGTATCCTCGTCCTGTCCGTTTGCTTTCCGTGAAGCTGGACGACGGAAAACTTGTTTGGGTGCGCGCACCCAATGGTGTTCTTCCTGCGCCCAATGCCCGCGTTCGTCTCGTCCGACACGAACACCTCGGCCTCTGGCGGAGAACAACATTTCAATTTGAAGCCTATGAGCCTTACAATGGGCAATGAACGCCTGCGGCGTTCCACCCCACCCCAACCGAGTCTTGCCTCCAGAGCCCCCCGCCGCTAAGTCGCCCATTGTGCGTGAAGCGGCTGTCATCGACGTGGGCTCGAACTCGGTGCGCCTCGTGGCGTACCGGCTCGACGGACGTTCGGTTACGCCGTTCCTCAATGAAAAGGTGATGGCGGGCCTCGGGCGGAACCTCGCAACCACCGGCAAGCTGTCGCCGACGGGCATCGAGGTTGCGCTGAAGGCCCTGTCGCGCTTCGCGATGCTCATCGACGGGCTCGGCCTGAAGGATGTGTACGCCGTCGCCACGGCCGCCGTGCGCGACGCAAAGGACGGCGCGAAGTTCGCCGAACGCGTGCGCAACGAGACCGGCATCAAGCTGAGGGTGATCGAGGGCGCGGAGGAGGCGAGGCTGTCGGCGTTGGGCGTGCTCGCCGGCGCGCCGGAAGCGACCGGGGTCGTGGGCGATCTCGGCGGCTCCAGCCTCGAACTTGTTGAAGTCGGTCCCAATGGGCCGGGGCGCGGCGAGACGTGGCCGCTCGGGCCGTTGTCGATGATGACGGGCGAGCCGTTCGACGCCGAGCGCGTCGCAAGGGTCGCGGATGCAGCGCTCACGAAGTCGGCGGTCCTGCGCGATGCGGCGCCGGGAAGCGCGTTCCATGCCGTCGGCGGCGCCTGGCGCGCGCTCGGGCGTATCGACATCGCCCTGCGTCGCCATCCCATCGGCGTGCTGCATCATCACCAGATGACGCGGGCAGAAGTTCTGCGCGTCGCGGAATTCGTCCACAAGCAGAGCCGCAAGTCGCTGGAGCGCTTCGAGGAAGCGGCGGCCAAGCGCGCGGACTCGCTGCCTTACGCGTCGGTCGTGCTGGAGCGCGTGATGGCGCTCGGCGCGTTCGATCGCGTGATCCTGTCGTCCTACGGGCTGCGCGAGGGCCTGCTGGTCCAGAACACTGCCCGCGAACTGCGTCCGCTGCATCCGCTGGTGGCGGGCGCGGAATCATTCGCAGGCGGGGTTCCGCGGACGCGCGCGTTCGGCGCCGCGCTCGAGAAATGGCTCGCACCCGCGTTTGAGGCGCTTCCCGCCGTGTTCGATCGCGAGCGCGACCGGGTGCTGCGCGCGGCGGCGGCGCGTCTCGCCGATATCGGCGCAGCGCTCCATCCCGAACAGCGCGGCGAACTCATTTACGATCTCGTCCTCATGGCGCCGTTTTCCGGCGTGTCGCACGCCGAACGTGCGTTCCTCGCAGCGTCGGTGCACCATCGTTACACGCGGGCTGCGCCCGACAAGAAGGAGGCCTATGCCCGGCTCCTTTCGGAGGATCAGCGTCGCGCGGCGGCGGCGCTCGGCGCGGCGTTGCGTCTGGGCGCAGATCTCAGCGGGCGCGCGGAGCCTGTGCTCGGGGCCTTCGATCTACTGCTTTCGGACGGGCGCCTGACGCTGCGCGCCGATCGCGCGCACGGACGTCTCATCACGGAGCAGGCGATGAAACGCCTTGATGCGCTCGCTTCGGTTCTGGGCGTCGTCGCCGGCGTGTCGCAGCCGGACTAGGTATCCTTCACCAGCACCCTGCCGCGCTCCAGCGTGAGCGCGAGACGCCCGTGCTTCAGCGCCAGCGCGCGTTCGCCGAACACTTCGCGGCGCCAGCCCTTCAGCGCCCGGCACTCGGCGTCGTCGTCGGAGGCGATGAGTTCGAGATCAGTGGCGGACGCGATGAGGCGCGGCGCGACGCCGGCGCTTTCCGCCTCGTGGCGCAGCAGCACCTTCAGGAGTTCGACCGTCGCGCCGCCGCTGGAAGGCGGCGGGGGGCCGCGCTCGATCACCGGCGCATAGTCCGCAGCATTCGTCAGCGCCGCATCGAGCGCGGCGGCGAGTTCCTGGCCCATCCGCGAATTGCCGAACCCGCGCGGCACCGCGCGCAGCTTCTCGAACGCGGCAGCCGTGCGCGGGCGCTGCTCGGCGATCTCGTAGATCGCGTCGTCCTTCAGGATGCGTGCGCGCGGCACATCGCGACCTTGGGCTTGACGGTCGCGCCAGGCGGCGGCGGCGCGCAGCGCGGCGAGATAATCCTGCGTGGTGCGGCGCACCTTGAGCCGCGCCCAGGCGTTTTCCGGCTCGGTGTCATAGATGGCGGGGTCGGTGAGAGCGGCGTGCTCCTCGTCCACCCAGCGCAGGCGCCCGGCGCCTTCGAGCTTGTCGCGCATCTTCGGATAGAGATCGCGCAGATGGGTCACGTCGGCGAGGGCGTAGGTGAGCTGGTCCTCGCTCAGCGGCCGGCGCGCCCAGTCGGTGAACCTGTGGGACTTGTCCACCCGGCGCTTGAGGAAGTGCTGGACCAGCGCGTCATACGCGATGGAATCCCCCAGACCGCAGGCCATCGCCCCGATCTGGCTGTCGAACAGCGGCGCGGGCATCACCCCGCCGGAGAGCTTGAAGAAGATCTCGAGATCCTGCCGGGCAGCGTGGAAGATCTTGGTCACGTGCGCGGCCGCCATCACCTCCCAGAGGGGCGCGAGGTCTTCGGGCGCAAGGGCGATAGGGTCGATCACCGCCTCCGCGCCGGGGGCCGCCGCCTGGATCAGGCAGAGCTTGGGCCAGAAGGTGGTTTCCCGCATGAACTCCGTGTCGACGGCCACGTGGGGCGCTTCGAGCAGGGCTTTGCAGAACTCTTTGAGGGGACCGCCCTCTGTGATCACGTCCATGGCGCGGGCCTTAGCCTGCGTTGGCGTCGGGCTCAACTGGTGACGCCGGATGGTCCGACCTGTATCGAGGGCCGATTCCTTGACTTTCGAACGGGTCGCGTGTGCTAGGCGCGCCTCGTTTCTGCCTGCTGGAGCCTTCGATGCACGCCTATCGCACCCATGACTGCGGCGCCCTGCGGGGCTCCCATGTGGGGCAGTCCGTCCGCCTCTCCGGCTGGATTCACAGGAAGCGCGACCACGGCGGCATCCTGTTCATCGACCTGCGCGACCACTACGGGATCAGCCAGCTGGTCATCCTGCCGTCGACGCCCGCGCACGCCATCCTCGACGCCCTGCGCGCCGAGAGCGTGGTGCGGATCGACGGCGAGGTCGTGGCGCGGACGGCGGACACCGTGAACGCCGCGCTCCCCACCGGCGAGATCGAGGTGCGCGTCACCGCCGCCGAGACGCTGTCGGAGGCCCACGAGCTGCCGCTGCCGGTGTTCGGCGAGCCCGACTATCCGGAGGAAACGCGCCTCAAATACCGCTTCCTCGACCTGCGCCGCGAGACGCTGCACCGGCACATCATGCTGCGCTCGAAGGTCATCGCCTCGCTGCGCAACCGCATGAACGCGCAAGGCTTCACCGAATTCCAGACGCCGATCCTCACGGCCTCTTCCCCCGAGGGCGCGCGCGACTTCCTCGTGCCGTCGCGCATGCACCACGGCAAATTCTACGCGCTCCCGCAGGCGCCGCAGCAGTTCAAGCAGCTGCTGATGGTCGCGGGCTTCGACCGCTACTTCCAGATCGCGCCGTGCTTCCGTGATGAAGACGCGCGCGCGGATCGCTCGCCCGGCGAATTCTACCAGCTCGATTTCGAGATGAGCTTCGTCACGCAGGAAGACGTGTTCACCGCCATCGAGCCCGTGCTTGCGGGCGTGTTCGACGAATTCGGAAACGGCAAGCGCGCCACCGTCGGGGCCTTCCCGCGCATCAAGTATGCGGACGCCATCGCGAACTACGGCTCCGACAAGCCGGATCTGCGCAACCCGCTCGTGCTCCAGGACGTCTCCGCGCACTTCAAGGGCGGCGGCTTCGGACTTTTTGCGCGAATCCTCGATGGGCCGAAAAGCGCCGTGTGGGCTGTGCCTGCGCCGGGCGGCGGATCACGCGCCTTCTGCGACAAGATGAATTCGTGGGCGCAAGGGGAAGGCCAGCCGGGCCTCGGCTACATCTTCTGGCGTGAGGGCGAAGAGGGCGGGGCAGGCCCCATCGCGAAGAATATCGGCCCCGAACGCGCGAACGCGATCCGCGAGCAGCTCGGCCTCAAGGTGGGCGATGCGGCGTTCTTCGTCGCGGGCGAGTCGTCGAAATTCTACAAGTTCGCAGGCCTTGCGCGGAACAAGGTCGCCGACGAACTCAACCTCGCCGACAAGGATCAGTTCGCGTTCTGCTGGATCGTCGACTTCCCGATGTACGAATGGAGCGAGGAAGAGAAGAAGATCGACTTCTCCCACAACCCGTTCTCGATGCCGAACTTCGACCACGACGCGTTCCTGAAGCTCGACAACGGCGACCGTGAGACCATCGAGACCATCACCGCGTTCCAGTACGACATCGTCTGCAACGGCGTTGAACTCAGCTCGGGTGCGATCCGCAACCACAAGCCCGACATCATGCTCAAGGCCTTCGAGATCGCGGGCTATGGCCCCGAGGTCGTGGAGGAAAAATTCGGCGGCATGCTGAACGCCTTCCGCTATGGCGCGCCGCCACACGGGGGCTCCGCGCCCGGCATCGACCGCATCGTCATGCTGCTCGCCGGCGTCGACACGATCCGCGACGTCATCGTCTTCCCGCTGAACCAGCAGGCGCAGGACCTGATGATGAACGCGCCGGGCGAGGTTGCGTCGAAACAGCTGCGCGAGCTGGGGATCCGGATCGTGGACGGGCCGAAGGGGTAGGGTGGTTCTGCCCATTGCGGTCGATTCCGGGAGAGAGAGTTTCGCGTGACACAGCAGTATCCTCCCTCATGGTCAGGCCTAGACTACCCATGGCAACGGGCCGAACTCATCGCGTATCTCTTGGACGCTCAAAACCTAGCGCTGTGGCAAGAGCCAGACGAAGTGAAGTTCCTGATGCACTTCGTGTTTGATGACCATGATTTCCAACCGCCATCGCAGCAGCTTGGTTTCATGTTGCTGGACGATGAGGAAGTTGATGCCATGACAGCCTTTGTAACGGCGTTCAGTTCTGCATTGGGTCCGCGCAGTAAGCGGCTGTCAGAAATTAGCGCTGAAGAGTGGTCTGTTGTGGCGAGAACAGCGGCGCACGCGCGCTTGTGTCTGCTGCAAAAGGGCGAGTCCTGGTTCAAGGATGAGTGCGAGGGGTAGACGGTGCGTGGCGCTTTCCCTCCCCTCAACGGGGAGGGTGGCGCGCAGCGCCGGGTGGGGCGTGCGCGCGTTGATGGGGTGAAGAACGCGGGGGGCGCGATGCGTTTGTCGCCTTGCGCGCAACTTCTGCCGCATCGAGCCCGCACCCCACCCCCGCCGCGTACGCGGCGGACCCTCCCCGTTGAGGGGAGGGAGGGGCGAACTCTTCTGAAAATTAGGGGGATAGATTCCCCGCGTTCTCACACCTTTTCGCGCTCCAGCCCATGCGCGCCAACAAGGACATGTGAATCTATCCGACCGGAATAGCGCCCGTGGGATGATGGCTCCGTCATCCACCGGAAACGGAGCCAGAGACGGTCCCCATGCAGATCCACCGCCCCCTTCAACACCACATCGCGAAGCTGACCGCCGCCGCCCGGGCCCTCAGGCTCTGGGTGGTCGAACTGCTTGCGTGGTGGGTGATGACGTTCGGGGACCGGGCGGCCCGGATCGCCTTGCAGCACGACATCATCGAAGCGCGCCGCCAGACGCGCGATCTCGTCTTCATGGCGATGGTCGCGCGGATGACGTTCCAGAAGCGCAGGCAAGGTTGGATGCGGCCGCCCTCGGCGCGCGCGGGGTTCCGCTATGCGTGTCGAACTCTGCGCGTGCAGCGGATCTACACGCGCGGACTGAAGCTCACGACGCTGAGGGACATCCGGCGCGTCCTCGATAATTTCGAGCGCATAGTGGAACGCGCCGTGGCGCGCGTGCCGAAGCATGTGTCGACCGGCGGGCTTGTGGCGGTTGCACCGCCGGCTGCCGCGCTTGGCTTCAACGCACCCGCACACGCGCCCGAAGGCGCCGACACATCATGACCAGTCGTGTCGGACCGCCGGCGCCCTCGCCGGCATTCAGTGTCGAACCAAACGCGAGATTCCCCGGAGTCTGGCGGCGCCGCCGCATGCCGGCGAGGGCGCCGGCGGTCCTACTCGTGGACACCTTGCCCTCAAAGCCGCTTGAAGCTCCCGTAATTCGGCTGTTCGATCCGCACCCGGTCGATGGCGGTGGCGAGCAGGTGATCGGCGAGGCCGGGCGTTTCCAGCGTCATCTCGCCCTTCGTCAGCCGCGCGCAGAGATCGCGCCGTTGCGCATCGAGCGGGCCGTCGCCGCCGAGAAGTTGCGCAAGGCGTTCGGCCTCCGCGTCCGCCGCCGCCGGTCCGAGCTCAAGTTCACGCGCGACGATCGCCAGCACGTTCGCCGCGACCCGCGCGTGGAACGCCGCATGACCTTCAAGCTGGGGGATCGCGACTTTCTCAAGGAATCCCGCAGTCGCCTCGACCAGTTGTTTCGCAGTCGGTTCGCCGAGCATCAGAGTTTTCCCGTCAGCATGAGCATGAGATCAAGCTCCGTTTCGCTCGCGCGGCGCCCGATCGCGGCGCGCTCCACGCTCGCATCGGCGCCGCTCTCGAAGGCGCGGAACATGGTGAGGCACATCGTGCCCCACTTGAGCGAGCCGAAGATCGTCCACCAGCGCACCGCCGCCTCGTCGATGCGCGGATCGCCGCCGGCGTCGCGGTATCCCCCGAGCAGGTCGGCGAGTTCGCCAAAGCCGCCAACGGGTTTGTCCATCTGCCCGAAACGCCAGGACGGCATGCAGATCCACGACAGATCTTCCGTCGGATCTCCGACGTGGGCGAGTTCCCAGTCGAGCGCCGCCACCAGTCCTTCGGGGCCGACCATGATGTTGCCGAGGCGGAAGTCGCCATGAACAAGCGTGGGAGCCAGCGGTCGTGGCGCACGGTCGCGCAGATGCCTGAACGCCAGATCGAAAATCGGCCGCGGCGTGTCAAAGCTGCGGTAGACTTCCTCGTAGCGATCAAGCTGTTCGATGGCGCCGGAGAAGGGCAGTTCCGGCAGCGTGTCGGGTGGCGTCGCATGGATGCGCGCGAGCGCGGCCCCGCATTGCGCGGCAAGCACCGGCCGCGCCTTCGCGAACCCATCGTCGCGCAGGATTTTCCGCGCAATCGTCTCGCCGGAAAGCCGCTCCATGACGTACGCAGCGCCGAGCCCGTCGCTCTCGTCGCAGATGTGGGTGACCACCGGCGCCGCCGCGCCCGCCTTGCGCGCCGCGTTGATGACGCCCGCTTCGGTGTTCAGGCCGATCGATTGCGCGGACACGCCGAGCTGCACGCCGCCCGGGGCGCGGCGCAGGATGTAGCCGTGCGATCCGCCATCGGTTTCGATGTCGAAGGACCAGATCTCCTGGCTGGCGCCGCCGGAAAGACGGCGCAACGCCGTCGGTCGTGCGTCGGCCCCAGCGATGCGGCGCGCAAGGGCGTCAAGACCGTGGGCGATGTCGCTGATGTCGCTCATGGAGCCACGTTGCCGCCTTCTCTTTGCGTCAATCAAGCTGCGCGGATTAGCCCGAGCGGGTCTGCCCTCGGCCCACGTCCACGCCGAACAGGACGGCCGCGCCGGCGATGGCCTTGCCGCGCGGGGTCTCGAGCTTCGGGTCGCGCTGGATCGCAAGGCGCGCTTCGCGATCTGCGGCTGGCAGCAGATCGCCGTGCGCCTCCGGCTGGACGAAGCGGAAATCCGGAAAGCCGCTCTGGCGGACGCCGAGAATGTCGCCGGAGCCGCGCATCTTGTAGTCGAGTTCGGCGATCACGAAGCCGTCGTCGGTCTTGCGCAGCGCGTCGAGGCGCTCCTTGGCGTTCTCGGAGAGAGGCGGACGCCACAGGAGGAGGCAGGTTCCCTGCTTGTCACCGCGTCCGATGCGGCCGCGCAGCTGATGGAGCTGGGCGAGGCCGAAGCGCTCGGCGTGCTCGATCACCATGATCGTCGCTTCGGGAATGTTGACGCCGACTTCGATGACGGTGGTGGCCACAAGCACGAACGCCTCGCCGGACTTGAAGCGCTCCATGGCCCTGTCGCGGTCGGTCGCCGACATCTTGCCATGGACGACCGCCACCGCATCGCCGAAATGCGCCCGCAGGTCTTCGTACCGGTCTTCGACGGCGGCAAGATCGGAAAGCTCGGACTCCTCGATCAGCGGACACACCCAGTACGCGCGGTCGCCCTGCGCGGAGGCGCGCGAGATGGCGTCGATGACATCGTCCATCCGGTTGGTCGGCAAGGCGCGCGTCTGGATCTGCTTGCGGCCCGGGGGCTTCTCGTCGAGCACGGAGACATCCATGTCCCCATGCACAGCCAGCGCAAGCGTGCGCGGAATGGGCGTCGCGCTCATCACCAGCACATGCGGCTCGCCGCCCTTGGCGACAAGCTTCATCCGGTCGGACACGCCGAAGCGGTGCTGCTCGTCGATCACGACGAAGCCGAGGTCGTGGAACTTCACGTCTTGCTGGAACAGCGCGTGCGTGCCGATGACGGCGGCGATCTCGCCGGTCGCGAGGCGCTTCAGGATCTGGGCCTTGTCCTTGCCCTTGTCGCGGCCGGTGAGGACGACGGCTTCGAGCCCCGCCGCCGCAAGCAGGGGCACGATCGACTCGCCGTGCTGGCGCGCCAGAAGTTCGGTCGGCGCCATCAGCGCGCTCTGCACGCCGCACTCGGCCGCCCGCGCCATCGCGAGTGCGGCCACCAGCGTTTTTCCGGAGCCCACGTCCCCCTGCAGCAGGCGCAGCATCGGCGACGGCTGGGCGATGTCGGCGGCGATCTCCTTGTCGGCCCGCACCTGCGCGCCGGTGGGGGCGAACGGGAGCGACGCGAGGATCTTCGCGCCAAGGCCGCCGGTGGATGGAATGGCGCGGCCGGCCGTGCTCTTCCGCGTCGCGCGGCGCAGGTGGAGGGCCACCTGGCGGAGGAACAGTTCGTCGAAGGCGAGCCTGGTCCGCGCCGGCCCCTCCGGCGCGATGTCGGCGGGCTCCTGCGGTTCATGGAGCAGGCGCAGTGCGGGGGCGAAGGCAGGCCAGTTCCGTGCGGCCAAAGTCGCGGGGTCGAGCCACTCCGGAGGATCGGTCAGCCGCCGCATGGACTCGCGGACGAAGCGCTGGACCTGTCGGCCCGAAAGCCCCGCCGTCAGCGGATACACGGCCTCGACGTTAGGCGGGCTCTCGCCGGTGGCGGGGTCGACCACGTGATCTGGATGCAGCATCTGCCGCTCGCCGCTGTGGATCTGGACCTTGCCGCTCACCAGCCGCTTCTGACCCACCGGCCACATGCGCTTGAGCATGTCCGCCCGCGCCCGGAAGTAGGTGACCGAGAGGAAGCCCGTCTCGTCACGCAACCGGATCCGGTAGGGCATTTTGCCGAAGGAGGGCAGGTGGGCGTCAACCTCCGCCTCGATCGTGGCGATCTCGCCCTCGGTCGTGTCGGCGATGGAAACCCTGTTGCGCCGGTCGATGGCCCCGGTGGGGGCGAGAAACGCGAAGTCCCGCGCCAGCGGCCCGCCAGCCACGTGCGCCATGAGTTCGGCGGTCTCGCGCCTGTACCCGCGCGGCAACGGGGCGGGGACGAGCAGGCCGCTCGGTTCGGCCATTGGCGGTTCGTTGGGAGTATCGTTCATGCGCCGCATTCGACGCGCTGACAGGGGCGCGCCCTTCGTCTATAGCGCCTGCCTCTCGATCGGGCGCGACATGTTGGATGAACGGCGGAAAAGGCTGAGGTTTCGGGCATGGCGGCGCGGGTTCCGGGAAATTGACCTGATCCTCGGCGGATTCGCCGACGCGCGCCTTGCCGACCTCAGCGAAGAGGACGTCACGGCGTTCGAGGGTCTGCTCGAGGCGCTCGACCAGGACGTCTACGACTGGGTGGTCGGCCGCACGCCGCCGCCCCCGATCCATGACACGCCGCTCCTGAGCGCCATCCGCAACTTCCAAGGGAAGCCCGCCGACGCATGACCGCCATTCTCTCGCCCGCCCTCATCGACGCCATCGCCCGCACCAGTGGACCGCTCGGCGTGTCCAGCGCACCGGACGGCGTGGCGGCGCCGGCCTTTGCGGGAGCCGCGCGCCTGCGGGGCGGCGTCTCGATGTTCGTGGCGCGGGAGGAATCGCGCGCAGCGGCGTTCGAGGCGGCGGTGAAGTTCTTCACGCCCGATCTCGAAACCACGCGCCTGCCGGCGTGGGACAGTCTGCCGTACGATCGGATATCGCCGACGCCGGCGATCGCCGCGCAACGTTGCGCAGTGCTGACGCGGCTTGCCACGCGCAAACCCGATGCGCCGGCCTTGCTCGTTGTGACGACCGCCTCGGCGGTGGCGCAGCGCGTGCCGCCTCGCGGACGGCTCGCAGCGGGCGCCTTTTCCGCCCATGTCGGCGCAATGGTGACGCCGGAGGAGATCGAAGCCTACGCGCAGATGAACGGGTATGGCCGCGCCTCCACCGTCCGGGCGCCCGGCGACTACGCGATGCGCGGCGGCGTGCTCGACATCTTCGCGCCGGGCGCGCCCGAACCTCTGCGTTTCGATTTCTTCGGCGATCAGCTCGAAACGATCCGGGCGTTCGATCCTGAAACGCAGCGGTCTACGCGCCAGATCACGCAAGCCACGCTGACCCCGGTCAGCGAAATTCTGTTCGACGGCGAGACCATCGGCCAGTTCCGCCGCACGTTCGCACAGTCCTACGGCGCCGTCAGCGATCTCGTGTACGACAGCGTCAGCGCGCGCATCCGTCGTCAGGGCGTGGAGCAATGGCTGCCATTCTTCTACGAACGGCTTGAAACCGTGTTCGACTATGTCGGCGAAAGCGCGCTGATAGGGTTCGAGCACCTTGCCGAAGATTCCCGCCGCGAACGCGTCGAGCAGGCGCAGGAGCACTACGATTCCCGCGCCAATGCGCCGGTGCCCCGTGGGTCGCCGCCGTTCCGTGCGCCGCCGCCGCCATCGCTCTACCTGCAGAACGACGACTGGGAGCGGGTGCTGCACGGACGCGCCACACGCCGCTTCAACCCCTTCGATGCCCCCGCCGCCGCCGCGTCGATCTCGCTCGGCGCGCGCACGGGCCGCAACTTCGCGCCTGAGCGCAACCAGATCGACGCCAACGTGTTCGACGCCGCTCGCGAGCACATCAATGCCGAGATCAAGGCCGGCAAGCGGGTCTTGTTCGGTGCGTGGACCGATGGTTCGGCGGAACGCCTTGCGCATGTGCTGTCCGATCACGGGTTGAGCGATGCGACGCTCGTGCCGACGTGGACCGAGGCGCTGAGCGTTCCCGCCAAGCGTCCGCTGATCGCGGTGCTGCCGCTGGAGCAGGGCTTCGAGACGGAGACGATCTCCATCCTCTCCGAGCAGGATCTGCTCGGAGATCGCCTCGCGCGTCCGCGACGCAAGCGCAAGGCGTCGAGTCTCATCGCGGAGGCGGCCGCGCTTTCGCCGGGCGACCTGGTGGTGCACTCCGACCACGGCGTCGCCCGCTACGAAGGTCTGAAGACCCTCGACGTGCAGGGCGCGCCGCACGACTGTCTCGATCTCTCCTACCACGGCGGCGACAAGCTCTATCTGCCGGTCGAGAATATCGAACTCGTGTCGCGCTACGGCTCGGAAGATGTCTCTGCACAGCTGGACAAGCTTGGCGGCGTCGCGTGGCAGAGCCGCAAGGCGCGCGCCAAGCAGCGCCTGCGCGACATGGCCGAAGAACTCATCCGGATCGCGGCGGCCCGCGCAGCGCGATCGGCGGAAGCCATCGAGCCGCATGCTGGCATGTTCGATGAGTTCTGCGCACGGTTCCCGTACGAAGAGACTGAAGACCAGCTCGGGGCGATCGAGGATGCCATCGGCGATCTCGGTTCCGGCAAGCCGATGGATCGTCTCGTCTGTGGCGACGTGGGTTTTGGCAAGACGGAAGTCGCGCTCCGCGCAGCGTTCGTGGTGGCGATGACGGGTCGGCAGGTGGCGATCGTCGCGCCGACGACGCTCCTGTGCCGCCAGCACTACCGCACCTTTCAGGAGCGCTTCCACGGCCTGCCCGTGAAGATACGCCAGTTGTCGCGTCTCGTGACCGCCAAGGAAGCGGCCGAGACCAAGCAGATGCTCACCGACGGATCGTGCGACATCATCATCGGCACCCACGCCCTGCTCGGGAAGGGGATCGCGTTCAAGGATCTGGGGCTTCTCGTGATTGACGAGGAGCAGCACTTCGGCGTCAGGCACAAGGAGCGGCTCAAGGAGCTGCGCGCGGACGTGCACGTCCTGACGCTCTCGGCGACGCCCATTCCGCGTACCCTGCAACTCGCGCTGTCCGGCATCCGGGAGATGTCGGTGATCGCGACGCCGCCGATCGACCGCATGGCGGTGCGCACCTACGTGACTCCGTTCGATCCGCTGACGATTCGCGAGGCCCTGCTGCGCGAGCGCTATCGTGGGGGGCAGTCGTTCTATGTCGTGCCGCGCATCTCGGACCTTGAGGATGCGGAGAAGTTCCTGCGTCTGAATGCGCCTGAGCTGAAGTTCGTGGTCGCGCACGGACAGATGGGCGCCGCCGCGCTCGACGACGTCATGACGGCCTTCTACGACGGTCAGTACGACGTGCTGGTGTCCACCACGATCATCGAGTCCGGCCTCGATATTCCGCGCGCCAACACGATGATCGTCCACCGCGCGGACATGTTCGGTCTTGCGCAACTCTATCAGATGCGTGGACGCGTTGGCCGCTCGAAGGTGCGCGCCTATGCGTATCTGACGACCGATGCGGAAAAACCGATGACTGCAGGCGCGGAGAAGCGGCTCAGGGTGCTTTCGTCACTCGACAATCTGGGCGCCGGCTTCACGCTCGCAAGCCACGACCTCGACATGCGTGGCGGCGGCAATCTGCTCGGCGAGGAACAGTCCGGCCAGATCAAGGAGGTGGGCGTCGAGCTCTACCAGTCGATGCTTGAAGACGCGGTCATGGCCATCAAGGAAGGCCGCGAGGAGGTGGGCGAGCGGCAGTGGTCGCCGCAGATCAATGTCGGCGCGTCAGTGCTCATTCCGGAGGAGTACGTGCCGGACCTGACGGTGCGGCTCTCGCTCTATCGGCGCCTTGCAGAACTCGCGGAAGACAACGAGCGCGAGGCATTCGCGGCGGAGATGATCGACCGCTTCGGCACGTTGCCGACGGAAGCCGACCAGCTGATCGCGGTCGCCGGTCTGAAAGCGCTGTGCCGTCAAAGCAGCATCGCGAAACTCGACGCCGGACCGAAGGGCGCCGTGCTGACGTTCCGCGACACCGGCTTTCCGGAACCCATCGCGCTCGTGCGCCTCGTCCAGTCGCGGCCGATGGACTTCAAGATGCGTCCGGACGGCAAGCTCGTGATCCAGGGCGAATGGCCCGATCCGGCGCTCAGACTGAAAGCGCTCCGCGCGGTGCTGGAGAGCGTTGCGATGCTGACGCGGAAGGCTGCGGCCTAGACCGACGCCGCCTCGAGATAGCGCGTGTAGCTGGCGACGCTTTCGGCGCCTTGGCGCGCGAACTTCTGGTCGAAGATGACAACCGGCACGCCGCCGATGCCGGCGTTCACAGCGGAATTGTGCGCGTCCGCCACACGCGTCCACTCGTCATCGCCCTTGAGCAGGCGCGCGACCATATCGCGATCGAGCCCCACCGCGCCGGCAATGTCGATGAGGACATCATCCTTGCCGATGTCGAGTCCCTGGACGAAGTAGGCGTCGAACAACGCATCGACCATCGGCACGAGGCACGACTGACCTAAGGCCTGCTCCACGAGCCTATGTGCGTTCATGGTGTTGGGCAGCGTCCTCGCTGCATCCAGGTTCAGCGGCGCGTTCGCATCGTCCGCCGCCGCCTGCAGCGCAGCGCGCGACGCTTTCGCGCGCTCGGGCTGGTTCGCGAAGATCTTCTCGATGTAGGCGGCGCGATCCAATCCTTCCTGCGGCGTGTCGGGACGCAGCAGGAACGGTCCCCAGCGACGCTCGACCGAGAGGTCGGGCCGCGCGGCGATCGCGCGGTCCAGAGCGCGCCACGAGACGTAGCACCACGGACAGCAGAAATCCGACACGAAGTCGATCGTCAGGGTCGGCGTGCTCACGCCAGTGCGCCGCGCGGATGGAACGGCTCCAGCGCGCGCGCCTTGAGACCGGCTCCGCTTTCGCCAGCAACAAGTTCGACCACACTGTGCTCAAGGACGATCGGCCCTGCGTCACCCTCGCCTGAAGCAAATGATGTGCATTCCACAACACCGGAGACGCGCTCGGCCGTGCGTCGGCCTTCCTGGAGGTTTGCATCGGGCAACGCCACGACGATGACATTCCCGTCCATCACTGTGGCGGTGTCGGCGCCCCTTACCAGCCTTCCTGCGAGTTCGGATATCTGGTTGAGGTTGCGCCCCCACGCAGCTTCGGTCGGCATGCGCGCGCCGGGCGCGAGGGTCATTCGCAATGCGACGATCGTCAGAGGTCGGGAGTTGATGTGCGCCGCATCGGAAAGTCGCGCGATGTGATTGTCAAAGAACTTCTCCGCGAACAATCCCGACGGCGAAGATTGGGAGCGCCCGACGGCCGCCAGACCGGCTTCCACACGCGCGTGGCGGCGTCCCCGACGAATTTTCTCAAACAGCCAGCGGATTGTCGGCTCCGGCGCCTGATCGGCGTGGATGATGAGCGATGCGCCACGGTCTACCGCGCCCACGACGGTCGTTTCGTCCCCGCGCCGCACGATCATCGCAGTGGGCAGGTGGTGCAGGCGTGCGTTGCGCCTGAGCGCCCCGCACAGCGCAAGTGCGGTCGTCGCGTCGTTCGTCGCGTTGAGCGTCACCGCATCAAAACGGTCCTCATGCAGGTAGTCAAAACCCATGAAGGAACTGAATGCCGCCTCAAGACGTCCGCCGGCGGCGGCGAGCGCGCGCTCCTGGGCGAGATAGAAGGGGCTCGGTTCGCCGATGTAGAGCGCGCGCCAGGATCCACTCCGTTCCAGCGGACCGGTCGCCACCCCCAGGGCGCGCGCCGTCTTCAAGCGAAGCATTAGTTCCTCTCGCGCCGCTGCCCGGCGGCGGATTGTCACCAGTTCGCGCTCGATGACGCCCTCGGGCGCGTCGATCTGGATCCATCCGTCGAAAATGTTCGCCTCGCTCGGCGGTGGATCGGCGGCTGGGCTCGCTGCGACGATCGCGCCGGGACGACCCGTTACCCGCGCCAGCCTGGACGCTTCACCTTCCGCCCATCTGAAAGCGGCTGGCGACGCATCCAGGATCGCGATGTCTTCGACGAGTTGGGTCCGCGCCGTCATTGGCCCGACGATCGCCACCGCCTCGATCCCGCCGGTCGCGAGTGCGTCCTGCAGGCTGCGGGCGCGCCGCGCATCGGGTGACCTGACGGAAATGCGCATCTGGATCCAATTCGCGGGCGGCGGGCGAAGCCGGCGCTCTGGCGGCAATTATCACCCGGGGCGCCGTAAAGGGAAGGCCGGGAAATGGTTGACGGACGCGATATCGGCGGCCAACGGATCACAAGACGCGAACGAGGAGAATAGTCATGGCGCAAGGCCCGCTGAGTGGTGTCAAGGTGGTGGAGTTCGCCGGCATCGGGCCGGGACCGTTCACCTGCATGTTGTTGTCCGACATGGGCGCGGACGTCGTGCGCATCGATCGGAAGGGCGCCCGTTCCAGCAAGTTTGACGTGTCGAGTCGCGGTCGTCGGTCGATCGCCGTGGATCTCAAGTCGCAGGCGGGCGTAGCGGCGTGCCTGGCGCTCATGGAGAAGGCGGACGCGCTGCTCGAGGGCTTTCGCCCGGGTGTGATGGAGCGTTTGGGACTTGGACCAGAGGTGGCGCTCAAGGGAAACCCGAGACTTGTCTATGGTCGCATGACTGGCTGGGGCCAGACCGGCCCGCTCGCCAACGCCGCCGGGCACGACCTGAACTACATCTCGCTCACCGGTGGTCTGCACGCGATGGGTCGCAAGGACGAACCGCCGCCGCCGCCGCTCAACCTCGTCGGTGACTTCGGCGGCGGCGCGCTCTACATGGCCATGGGCATCTGCGCGGCGCTGTTTGAAGCGCAGCGGTCCGGCAAAGGGCAGGTGATCGACTGTGCGATGACGGACGGCGCCGCCTCGCTCGCCGCCATGTTCTACGGCATGCGCGCTTCGGGCATGTGGAGCGACCAGCGCGATTCAAATCTGCTTGATGGCGGTGCGCACTTCTACGACACCTACACATGCAAAGATGGAAAGTGGGTCTCGATCGGTTCGATCGAACCGCAGTTCTATGCATTGCTGCTTGAAAAGACCGGGCTCGCCAGGGACGCTGCATTCCAGGCGCAGATGGACCGGGCTTCGTGGCCATCGCTGTCCGAGAAGCTCGCGGCGGTGATCGCCACGAAGACGCGCGACGAGTGGTGTGTGCTGATGGAAGGCACGGACGTGTGCTTCGCGCCGGTGCTGTCGCTCGGCGAGGCGCCCGATCATGCGCACAACAAGGCCCGTGAAACCTTCGTGACCGTGGAAGGCGTCGTACAGCCGAACGTTGCGCCGCGGTTTTCACGCACGGCGTCGAAGGTGCAAGGGCCGCCGCCCGAGGTAGGCGCACACACCGAGGAGGCGCTGCGCGACTGGGGCGTCGATCCCGCCATCGTGGAGCAGTTCAAGGCGGGCGCATGACGGCTTCGCTGCGTCCCGTTCGCCGCCGGCTCTATCTCATGCGCCACGGACGGGTGGACTATTTCAGTGACGAAGTGCTGCGCGCACGTGACCATCGGGTGGCGCGGCTGACCGAAGAAGGACGTGCGCAGGCTGAGACGGCGGGGGTCGCGCTCGCAGAGCCTGTGATCACGCGTGCGGTATCATCCGGACTCGCGCGCACGCGCGAAACCGCCGAAATTGTGCTCGCCCAGCGCGCAAGGCCGCCGCAGCTCGAAGACGAACCGGATCTGGAGGAGATCCGCGGAGGCACCATCGCCTTCAATGGCCGCGCCGAAGCAGCAATGGCCATGGCGGCCGAGTTCGGGCGGGCGCACGAACCCGGCGCCCGGATGTTCGATGGGGAGAGTTTCGCGGAGGCCCAGGCGCGATCGATCGAATCGATCAGGCGGCTGGTCCTGGTAGATGCCCCCTCGGCGGATCGCGGGGCGACGCTCGTTGTGGCCCATGAGGGCGTGAACCGGTTGATCCTGAGCTGGGCCTGTGGCGCGGGGCTCCAGGCGGCGTCCGCCTTCGAGCAGGATACCTGCTGCGTGAACGTGATCGACTTCGATGTCGCGCCAGGCGGCGGGAACATCACGCGGATCATTGTCAAGGCCGTGAACATGACGCCCTACAATTGGCTGAAGCACGGCATGTCCCGTACGAGCCTTGAGGCCATATTCGCTGCTGACTGAGCGTTCATGCGCGGTTCAAGCTGAGCGAGGCACAGTTCCACCTGACGGCGCGCTCTTCTCGTCCCTCGCTCGCGTGACCGTCCTGGGTAACCAGAAAAGCGCCGGCCGCCGGCTCAGCGGCCGGCGCGCCTCGTTTCAGGCCCGGTTCGTCATCATGTTGCGCCGCCGTTGCGTCATGGCCCGCACGGCCCTACACACCCCGGTCCCATCGAGAGTGTGCAATGGCGAACAAAGTCCTGCCCGACGCGGCGACGGCCCTGAAGGGCCTGACATTCGACGGCATGACCGTCATGTCCGGCGGCTTCGGCCTCTGCGGCATCCCGGAAAACCTGATCGTCGCGCTCAGGGATTCGGGGGCGAAGAACCTGACGGTGATCTCCAACAACGCCGGCGTCGATGACTTCGGTCTCGGCCTGCTGTTGAAGACCCGGCAGATCGCGAAAATGGTGTCGTCTTACGTCGGCGAAAACAAGGAGTTCGAGCGCCAATACCTGTCCGGCGAACTGCAGCTCGAATTCAATCCGCAAGGCACCCTGGCTGAGCGCATTCGTGCGGGAGGCGCCGGCATCGCAGGCTTCTACACCAAGACCGGTGTCGGCACGCTGGTGGCGGAAGGCAAGGATATCCGGGACTTCGACGGCGAGACCTACGTGCTCGAAACCGGCCTGAAAGCGGACCTCTCGATCGTGAAGGCCTGGAAGGGCGACGCCGAGGGCAATCTCGTCTTCCGCAAGACCGCGCGAAACTTCAACCCGATGATGGCGACGGCCGGAAAGGTTTGCGTCGCCGAGGTCGAGGAGATCGTTCCGGTGGGATCCTTCGATCCCGACCAGATCCATACGCCGGGCATTTACGTCGACCGCATCGTGCAGGCGACGTTCGAGAAGCGGATCGAACAGCGCACCGTGCGCAAGCGGGAGGCTGCATAATGGCCTGGACACGCGACGAACTCGCCGCCCGCGCGGCGAAAGAACTCCGCGACGGGTTCTATGTGAATCTCGGGATCGGCATCCCCACGCTGGTCGCGAACTTCATTCCTGCGGGTATGGAGGTGACCCTCCAGTCCGAGAACGGAATGCTTGGCATGGGCCCCTTTCCTTACGATGACGAAGTCGACGCCGACCTCATCAATGCGGGCAAGCAGACGATCACTGAACTGGAGAAGACGTCCTATTTTTCATCGTCCGACAGTTTCGCGATGATCCGCGGCGGCCACATCGACCTCTCGATCCTGGGCGCCATGGAGGTGTCTGAAACGGGCGACCTCGCGAACTGGATGGTGCCCGGCAAGATGGTCAAGGGCATGGGCGGCGCGATGGATCTTGTCGCGGGCGTCAAGCGCGTTGTCGTGGTGATGGAGCACGCGTCGAAGGACGGCGCGCCGAAGTTGCTCAAATCCTGCCGGTTGCCGCTGACAGGCGTGCGCGTCGTCGACCGCGTGATCTCGGACCTCGGCGTGTTCGATGTCGACAAGAAGGGTACAGGGGGGATCACCCTTCTCGAAATGGCGCCGGGCGTGACGCTTGACGAAATCCGCGCGAAGACGGAAGCGGAAGTCCGCGCCGCCTGAGCCGCGCGCAAGGATGGGTGGCCGAGCGGTTGAAGGCTCCAGTCTTGAAAACTGGCGTAGGCGCAAGCTTACCGTGGGTTCGAATCCCACCCCATCCGCCACGCGGCATGAAACACGGGGTCATTCACCGCAGGAAACGTCGCCAACCCCTCTGTGGACATCTCCGCGCAGAACCCCAGCCGCGATGACGGACGATCTGACGAGTCTGGCGCCCGCCCCGCTCACGCCGCCTTTACCCGACGCCCGGAAAGTAATAAACATTAACAAATTGAGGGGCTAGGGGCGTGCTTACGCGTCAGCATTGAGGGGATGGCATGCGCAAGGCCTTGTCTGCGATCGTGGGAGCCGGGTTGGCTATCACGGTATCGTTATTCTCCGGGGATGCCTGGACGCAGGAGCGTCTGCGGACTGACGCCTGCATCAGGGAATTGGGAAAGAGTTCGCTGGAGACGCTGAATCCGTCAGACGCCTCGCTGCAATTGCAGGTTGCGGAGACTTGCCGCAGGGTCAGCGCGACCGCTCGCGGAGTCGAGGCGGCACGCGCGCGCTTTTACTCCGGGCGCGCCTTTTCCCGCGCTGGACGGCCCGACGACGCCATTCGCCAACTCGAGGCGGCGGTCAACACCGGGCAGGATTTTGAGCCGGTTTTCCGGGCTGAGCTGCGCGCCGGTCAGCTGGAACTCGTGCAGGCCTATCTGACCAAGGGCCGGGTCGAGGCGGCGCGCGTCCTTCTGGCCAGCCCGTCCCTGAGTCCTAGCGACCCCGGCGTTGCGTACCAGCGCGCGCTGTTGAGTCTGGCCGAACTCGGACCCGCAGGCGAGGAGAGCGCGTTCGGCGCCCTCAAGATCGTCTTCGCCCAGGACGGCGCTCGCCTCGGCGGCGGACCCGGCGTGCTGAGCCTCATGACCCCCGCTGAGATTTCGCGCGGGCGGTCCTGGCTCTTCCGACTCGGCCAGTCGCTCGGCCAGAACGCGCTGCGCGCGCAGGGCAGGGATGGGGAACAACGGCGCAGCGACGCGCAACGGGCGATCGATTTCCTCGGACCGGCCGCCGCAGCGATCGACGCCGCCTGCCCGGATCCGGCGCCGATCGATTGCGCTACGGGCATCGGCGCGACCGATCCGATCGGCGCGCTCGAGGGCCGGCCCGCCCCCACCCGCGAACAGTTGCTGGATGTGTTCTTCCAGATCGGCATCGCACACCTGAAGGCCGCCGGCCTGCAGGAAAGTCCCGGATTTTCGGCCCTCGCCGGAGCACAGGGCATCAGCGGCGTCGGCGCACTTGATTGCGTCGGCAGCCAGCTCGCGCCCGACGCCGCGCAACACTTCCAGTATGCGCGCTACGCTTTCGACGCCTACACACGCCGCTCGTCCGCGTCGGCGGGGTCCTCGGCAGACGCAAGGTGGGGACTGGGCTGCACGATCCTCGCCAACCTCCCGAACGTATCCGAACCGGGCGAACGGCAACGTCAGATCGCGCAGGCGATCGAACAGCTGAAACTGGCGCCGCGCCGCCCGCTGACCATGCTCACGCTCGCGCGCGCGCACGTGATGCAGGGCCAACTCGACAGCGCGCGCGCCAACTTCAAGCAGGCGCTCGACCTGTCGGGAGCAACCACCCGCTGCCCGAGCGGCGATGTGGAGTTTCCGCCAGCAAATCGCGATGCGCTTGCGTCGCGCATCTATGTCGAGGTTGCGCGCACGCGATACGCCAACACCGGCGTTCCGCGCGAGAACGACCCGCTGGTGGGCGCCGGCGGCGGCGATCTGTACTACCGCACGATCTCAGAGGTCGCGGCGGCCCGTCCGGCGAGCCTGCGTGAATCGGAAGCGGACCTGAGGTGCGCTATCTTTCTCAACTATGAGAACGTGGAAGCGCGCCTCACGCTCGGACACATCTACCTGCGGCTGGGCTCCGAGCCTTCCCTCGGACCGCTGATCGACCGCCCGCCCTATCCGAAGGCGGAGCAGGTGCTGCAGTACTTCGCACGGCGCCACAGTGGCAGCGTCGAAGGCAACGCCGAGGGCCTGTATCTCGCGAGCCGCCGTCTTACCCTGGCTCAGCAGCACGCCCTCGCCGTCACGCCGGACCGCGCGCGCTCCACCACCGATCGGAGCTTCCTGCGCGACGGCGAACTGGCCGTGAACCAGGCCGCGCAGGCCTTTAGCCTGGCGCAACGACCGCAGTTCCGCCGTCAGGCCTGCCAGGCGCAGATCCTGTTCGGACAGACCGCCGAGCAAGGGTTCTGCGCAGCCGCAGGACAGGGCGAGGAACGTGCGGAAACCCTTCTGTACGAGGGCATGTACTGGTTGCGTCGCGGTCAGCGCGAGGCGCGCACGGACGAACGGCTGAGAAGCTGGTCACGCTCCATCCAGGCGTTCAACCGAGGGGTGTCGGCAAAGATGCTGGGACAGGTCGTGGAGTCCGGTCATTCCGGCCTGCCGCCCACGATCGATCTCGGGGGCCTGCTGTCCTACGGGCAACGCTACGTGCTTGCCTGCAGGGGCATCAACTACAACGACGGCGAGCAAACCGCGCCGGAGGTGAAGGAATACTATCGTCTGTCCGGCATTCCGCTGCAGTGCGGGGGGCGTCCGAGCTAATCGGCGTTGAGTGAGTCTGCCCATGGTTGGACCTGTCAAAAGACCCGGCGGGCTTCCGGACATCATTCGCGAGAGCGATCGTCCGATCATCATCTACCAGGGCTATCCGCCGAACCAGCAGGATGCCGTAGCAGGCAATTCGCTCGGACTTCTGTCGTGGCTCGCGCTACTTAGCCTGTGTCTTGGCGTCGTCGGATTCTGCTATTGGCGGGTTCTGAATCCTGCACACGACCGTGAACAAGCTTCGGTGATCTACCCGGAGGGGCGCCCGCTTGGACTCGCAAAGCAGATCGAGGAGCGGGCCCAGATCAACGCGCGCGCCGAGGGTCTCGTGGCGTTTCTCGATCGTGTGCGCTCGGACAATCTCGATCAGCGCAGGACCCGGTCGACACATCCACTCCTGAACGATCCCGGCGGGATCGACCAGTTGCGCCGGGAGTGGGACGACATGTGCCTGAGCATCAGGGAAGGCATCTACGAGCGCCGAATTGGACAGATAGAAGCGCGCCTCGCGGAATTGCGACGCCGACGGGCGCTGACGCCGGATCCGGCCGAGGCGGCGCGGCTGGATGGCGAAGTGCAGGGTCTCCTGCGTCAGCGCAGCGACGAAGCGTCCCGCAAGAAGACCGACAGCGATCCAGCGTTGCGTTGCACGCCAAGCGCACAAGCAACGGTATGCTCGGAAAAAAATGGCGAAGCGTGGTGCAATCCGGATAAGGTGCGGCCAGGCGATTTTGTCGACAAGGCGACCTAGGGGCGATGACCAGCACCGAAGAACCGCCTCCTGTCGCTGAAATGCATGTGGTTCCGCCCGATCCGGAGCCGCGTAACCTGGTCCAGTGGATTGGCCAGCTCGGCCGCATCGTGTCGCGGCTCTGGGTGGTTGGCCTGCTCATCGGCGCCGCGATGGGGAGCGGCGTCGCACTCAATCAGATGTTCCAGGCGGAGGCGCGCCTGGAGGCAATGCGTCAGGAACCCGGCCCCGACGCCTATGCCGTCGTCGCCTACAGGCGGGAGTTGGCGCGACAGATAGAGGCCTACAGGCGTGTCCGGACGGCGGATGCGGTGCCGCAGCCCCCGGCTCGGCCGCGCTTGCTGGAGGAGATCGACATCGCACGCCGGCGCAATCAGGGCGTGACGCAAGGCGGGAGCGGATCTGCGCCCCCACGCACCATGCCTGTTGTGAATGCGCCTAACTGATTGACGCCTGACGCGGGGGCGTCGGCACGGAACGGGAAGCGAATACGGCAAGTCTCGCGCTTGCCTCGGTTGGAGAGGGATCGGTTATGGCTATGTTGGCGTTTATTCTGCTCATTAGCGCTCTGGTGCTGTTCATTGTCAGCACACGCCAGTGGGCGATCTGGATGAGGGGGGCGGTCTGGGCCGGCGGCCTGCTTCTTCTGGTGGTCGCGTGGCTGTTGCTCGGCAGCAGCGAACGCGATCCCGAACTCGCAACGGCGCTGGGCGACCTCGCGGCGAAGTGGAACAGGCCGGGCGAAAGCATGCTGTTGCGCATGCTGGAGAGCAACGGGGCGACCGTTGCTCGAATGATCTTGTCCCTGTTCGACATTTTCCTGTTCTTTGCGGTTCTGGTTGGCGTACTCGCGCTTGTGGCCTTCCGTCCCGGCGAGGAGCTCGAAAACGCCATCCGGCCTGTGATGATGGGCATGATCGGCGCAATTCTCGGCGGCGTATTTGCGCTGGCCATGGTCGGCACAGGATTCGGCCAGCGGGAGGAACGTCAGGCCTACGCCGGCGCCGCCAGCCTCGAGACGGTGCATACCGCAGAGACCCTGCTCCTGAACGGCGACCTCTTGCGCCTGCGTGGCATTGATGCGCCTGAGCCCGGCCAGATATGCCGCCTCGGGACGCGCGTGCTGGATTGCAGCGAGGAGTCCCAACGCGCGCTGCGCCGAATTCTGGACGGCGCATACGTGATGTGCGCCCTCGATCGCCCGAAGGACGCCGCCGACACTGCGCGTCGTGAGCGGATCGCAACCTGCACCGCCGTCAAGAGTGGCGGCGAGGAGTTCAATGTCGCGCGGCGACTGGTCGAAGAGGGGTATGCCGTCGGCATCGACGGCGCGTTTGCAGCCGAAGCTGCAGAAGCGACCGCGCGCGCGCGCGGGCTGTCGGCGTGGTGCGCCGTGCGGCCGGATGCGTGGGCGCAATTCACACAGGCGAAGAAGGCGGCTTTCCGCGACAAGGGCGACTACCCCGTCGGCACGCCGATGATGGGAACGTGTGCTCCGCCGCGCGTCGTCACGCGCCGGCCGAAACAGGGCTCGACGCCGGTGGTCAGAGCTCCCGACTAGCGCGGGTTGCGTCCATGGCGGCGGCGGCCGCCATGGACGCGGTTTGTCCGGACGTGGTGAAAATGAATAAACCGCAAAAACTTACGTGACCTCAATCGGCGTCCGGTAGATGTGGGATCAACCGCCCATGTGGAGACCGGAATGCCGTCTGTTGTGAAGTCGCTCGCGCTGCTCCTCCTCGCGGCGGCGACGGCGCCGGAGGCGGCCAGCGCGCGGGACCGGGCGCCGATCGAATACGCCACGCGCTCCGCCCGACCCGAGGCTCTCGAGCCGGCGCGCCCACAGGTCGCTGTCGCAACGGCTTCTCCGGCGCGTCGACCGGCGGCGGCGGCCATGGACCAGCCGGACATCCTGTACGGCTACGGACATGCCTTCCAGCGATCCGGGCGAGCGCCGCTCGACCTCCGCGGAACGCTGCGCGGGCCGGCGGACCCGGCGTCCCTGGCGGACGATGCGTTTGACGAGATCGCCCCGACCGTGGCCCCCCCTGTGACATCCGGCGCCGAACCAGACCGGCCGGAAGAAGCGCCATCGCCCGCGGACGTGGAGACGCCCCCGGCGGGTGGCGGCTACTTCGTCCAGGTCGGCGCCTTCGCCAACCCCGCCAATGCCGAGCGCGCCCGGGCGGCGCTGCAGGACGTCGGGTCCGTTACAATCGACCAGCGGCCCGGCGCCTCCGTCACCCTGCATCGTGTCCGGCTGGGTCAGTGGCCCACCCGTGCGGCGGCGGAACTCGCGTGCGACATGATCGTGGAACGCGGGTTTGCCGGCGCTGTGGTCTCCGAAAGCCGGTGACTCCGTCGCAGGCGTCTCGTTGACGCCCGGGGCGCCCAAGGTTTCTATCCCCCCGTGCGCGCCGCCGGCGCGAATCACTTCGGAGAAACCGGATGGGCGTCACCCGCCTCCCTTCACTGGCGGCACTTGGTCTTTGCCTCCTGCTCGCCGCCGCGCCGGCCGTGCGCGCGCAGGCGCCCGATCCGGTCGTCAGCGCGGCCCAGCACATCGCCATCCTCGACCACGGTACGGGGCAGATGCTCTACTGCCGCGATTGTGACGTAGCGATGCCGCCGGCATCCATGAGCAAGCTGATGACCATGCTCATCGTCGCCGATCAGTTGCGCGCGAAGAAAATCACCCTCGATACACAGTTGCCGGTCAGCGAGAATGCCTGGCGTCATGGCGCGCAGTCCGACGGCTCGCACATGTTCCTGGACATCAATTCCCGCGTGCGGGTGGAAGACCTGATCAAGGGCGTTGTCATCGTGTCAGCAAATGACGCGTGCATTGTTCTTGCCGAGGGGATCGCCGGCTCGGAAACGGCATTTGTGGCGCTGATGAACCAGCGTGCGCGAGAAATTGGCCTCTCCAGCGCCCAGTTCCGCAACGTGACGGGCCTGCCGGATCCAGATCACATCATCAGCTCGCGCGATCTTGCGCGCGTGACCAGTCTCCTGATCCGCGACTACCCGGAGCTGTATCGCCACTACGCGGAACGCTCCTTCACCTACAATGGAAAGACACAGGAAAACCGAAATCCGCTGCTGGGCCGGGTGGAAGGCGCCGATGGCGTAAAGACAGGTCATACGTCTGTCTCTGGCTACGGCCTGATCGGTTCCGCGCAAGTCAACGACCAACGGCGCATCATTGTCTTCAACGGCCTTCCGTCGATGGCCGCCCGCTCGGCGGAGGCGCAACGTCTGATGCGTGCGGCGTTGTTTGATTTTACGGTCACTTCTCTTTTCGCGAAGGATGCGGTTGTGGGGCAGGCCGACGTCTGGCTTGGCTCGCGTTCCCAGGTGCCGCTGGTGGCGACGCATGACGTATCCGTTGCGGCGCACAGGTCTGCGTACGCCGGAATGACCGCTCACATTGTGTACGAAGGCCCACTGCAAGCCCCCATCAAGAAAGGCGCCGTGATCGCCAGGCTCGTGATCGAAGGACCGGGCGTGCATGAGGAGTTTCCGCTGGCGGCGGGCGTCAAGGTCGGCCGCGCAAATCCGTTTGCACGCGCCGTGTTTGGGCTACAGCAAATCCTTGGCGGCGGCTGAGCGTGTCACGCCCGCGCTTCATCACGCTGGAGGGCGGAGAAGGCGTCGGAAAATCGACGCTTGCCGCCGGCCTGGAAGAGGCGATCAATCGCATCGGACAAACTGTGGTCCGGACGCGTGAGCCGGGCGGTTCCGTGGGGGCGGACGAGATCCGGAAACTCATCGTGACCGGGGCCGGGGATCGTTGGAGCGGCGTCACCGAAACACTGCTGCTCACGGCGGCGCGCAGCGATCACCTTGAGCGCACGATCAGGCCTGCGATCGAACGTGGCGACTGGGTGATCTGCGACCGCTTCATTGACTCTACCTTCGCCTATCAGGTTGTCGCACGCGGATTGCCGTACGAAACATTTGTCGCGTTGAACAAGGTGGTGGCGGCGCCGACGCCGGATCTGACGCTCATCCTCGACCTTGATGTGAAGACCGGGCTTGCGCGCGCGCTTAACCGCCGAGGTGGCGAGGCGCGCTTTGAAACCCTCGATGAGGCTTTCCACAACAACGTCCGGCAAGCATTCCGGGATGTGGCCGCACGGGAGCCCGAACGCTGCGCCGTCATCGATGCGGGCCAGCCGCCGGAACTTGTGCTTCGACAGGCGTGCGCGCTTGTCTCCGCGCGTCTGGGCCTGACGCTATGAGCAAGGAATTCGAGACCGAC
The DNA here is from genome assembly GCA_009773335.1 of Caulobacteraceae bacterium. GTDB lineage: Bacteria > Pseudomonadota > Alphaproteobacteria > Caulobacterales > Aquidulcibacteraceae > VFBF01. The sequence continues at coordinate 115,703 of WRPF01000001.1, read as the reverse complement.
CAGGAACCGGGAGTCGCTCACCCGCGTGAGACGTTCGTGCTGACCGGGCACGAAGCCGCAGAAGCTGCGCTCGCCGACGCGTTCGTTGGCGCACGCATGCACCACGCCTGGATGCTCGCCGGACCCAAGGGGGTGGGCAAGGCTACGCTGGCCTACCGCTTCGCACGGCGCGTCCTCGGAGCTCTACCCACCGGACCTCGCCCGCTTGATGTCTCTCCTGAAGATCCGGTCGCCCGCCGGATCGCGTCACGATCGCATGGGGACATCTTCGTATTGCGACGCGGCCTGAATGATCGCGGCAAACCTCGTGGCGAGATCACCGTGGAGGAGGCGCGAGGACTGGTCAGCTTCTTCAGCCTCAAGCCGTCCGAGGGAGGCTGGCGGGTAGCGATCATCGACGCGGTCGACGAACTCAACCGCAATGCTGCGAATGCGATCCTCAAGACCCTGGAGGAGCCGCCGCCGAAAACAGTGCTTCTTCTCGTGTGCAACTCGCCGGGCTCCACGCTTGCGACAATCCGCTCACGCTGCAGACGGCTCGATCTTCGCCCGTTGACGGACACGGATGTCCGCAGTTCGGTCGCGGCGCTGGGTTCCGGGAAGGTGGACGAAGCCGCCGTGCGCTTTGCGGGCGGACGTCCCGGCCGTGCAATCGCGCTCGCAGCGGCCGATGTGGGTGGACTCTATGAGGCGCTGACCGACGCGCTCAAGGAGGTGTCCAAAGAGGGCGCGCGCGCTTTCCTGAAGGGCGTCTATGCGAAAGCAGGAGATCGCGGACAACGCCTGACGATCTTTCTCAGTCTTGCGCGTGACTGGGTGCGCCGTGCAGCAGTTGCGAGCGCTGGAGCAGAGTCTGCCGATCCCAGGGACGCCGCGCTCTTTGACCTGCTTGCACCGCCTGCACGCGCGCAACGCCTCGCGGAAGCCTTCGAAGCGCTTCTCGACATCGAGCGCGAGGCTGAGGGGCTGGACATGGATCCGACCCATGCATTCGCACGCGTCGCGCGCGTGCTTGAACGGGCAGTTGCGTGATGTTGATTGACAGCCACGTGAACCTTCACGCGGAGGCGTTCGACGCTGATCGCGCCGCAGTTGTTGCGCGCGCACGCGAGGCGGGCGTCGGCCCCATGCTTACGATCTGCGACCGTATCGAGAACTTTTCGCGCGTCATCGGCGTTGCAGAGACATTTCCGGACATCTGGGCCAGCGTCGGCGCGCATCCGCACTACGCAAAAGATCATCTCGGTCTCACGCCCGCCGCGTTGGTCGCCATGGCGGGCAACCCGAAGGTGATTGGAATCGGCGAAACCGGTCTCGATCAGTACTACCGCCACAGTTCGCTGGAGGACCAGACCACGGTCCTGCGCGCGCATATTGCGGCGGCTCGTGAACTCGACCTTCCCCTGATCGTGCACACGCGGGATGCGGACGAGGCGACGGCCGTGATCCTGGAGGAGGAATTCAAGCGGGGGCCCTTCCGCATTCTCATGCACTGCTACACGAGCGGGGAAGGGCTCGCAAAAAGGGCCCTCGACCTCGGGGCCTATTTTTCACTTTCCGGCATCCTGACGTTCAAGTCTGCCAATGACGTGCGTGCAGTGGCGTCGGTGCTGCCGCTCGATCGCATCATTCTCGAGACTGACTGTCCGTATCTGGCGCCGGCGCCGCATCGGGGGCGCAGGAACGAACCGGCGTTTCTCGCCGACGTGCACCGCTATTTCTGCACATGGAAGGGCCTCGACGAGGAAGAGGGGGCCCGCCTGATCGCGGCTAACTTCTTCCGGCTCTTCAGCCGCGCGCGACCGCCGCAATGAGCATCAGGCGCGTCACGATACTGGGCTGTGGGTCGTCGGGCGGGGTCCCGCGCGTGGACGGCGACTGGGGCGCGTGTGACCCGGACGAACCGCGCAATCGCCGGACGCGCTGCAGCCTGCTGATCGAACAGTGGCGCACCGACCCCGGAGCCGGTGAGCCGACGACAGTGCTGATCGATACCTCGCCCGATCTGCGCCAGCAGCTGCTCAACGCCCGCGTGCGCAGGATCGACGCCATCGTCTACAGCCACGATCACGCGGACCAGGCCCATGGTATCGATGACGTGCGGGCGATCGCCTATACGATGCGGCGGCGCATTCCCACGTTCATGGACCCCGCCACGCAACACTCGCTGGAAACGAGGTTCCGCTACATCTTTCACGGCGAGGGCGGCTACCCGCCGATCCTTGAGCCTCAGGCGCCCATGTCGCCGGGTATGGCGATCACCGTGGACGGACCGGGCGGCGCCATCGAACTCCTGCCGCTGGACCAGGATCACGGGCACATCCGCTCGCTCGGCTTTCGCATCGGCGGCGTCGCCTACAGCAATGACACCGCCGGGTTGCCGCCTGAGACCTTTGCCGCGCTGGAGGGACTGGAGTTGTGGATCGTCGATGCGCTCCGCCGGACGCCGCATCCGTCGCACGCGCATCTGGAGCGCACGCTGGGCTGGATCGAAACCTTGCGCCCGGGACGCACCGTGCTGACAAACATGCACATCGACATGGACTACGCCACGCTCAGAGCCGAACTGCCCACGGGCGTCGAGCCGGCGCATGACGGTTGGCGGTCCGACTTCATCATCATATGATTTTACATAATATATCTTATGCGAGCCAAAGATGCATGATCCGATCTCTGAAAACACGCGCCTTTTCAGTGCCGTAGAGCGACTGCAGGCCGTGATGGTCGCGTTGAGGACGCCCGAGACAGGATGCCCGTGGGACATCGAACAGACCTTTGAGACCATTGCACCCTACACAATCGAAGAGGCCTACGAGGTCGCCGACGCCATCCAGCGCGGATCCATGCCGGCGTTGAAGGAGGAACTCGGGGATCTCCTGTTTCAGGTCCTGTTTCATTCGCGCATGGCCGAGGAAGATGGCGCGTTCGCACTGGCCGATGTCATCGAAGGCCTCAACGCCAAGATGATCGAGCGACATCCGCATGTCTTCGCGAATGCTGAAATGCGGTCGGCCGCTGCGCAGACGACAGCGTGGGAAACAATGAAGGCCGAGAAGCGCAAGGCGCTCGGCGCCACAAGTCTGCTCGACGACGTGGCGCTTGCCCTTCCCGCCCTCATGCGCGCTGAAAAACTCACCAAAAGGGCGGCGCGTATCGGGTTCGACTGGCCGACGCCCGATGATGTGCTCAGGAAGCTGGATGAGGAACTGGCTGAGCTGGCCGCAGGTCGCGAGGCGCAGGACGAGGCCAATATCGCCGAGGAAATGGGCGATATCCTCTTCGTGATGGCCAACCTCGCGCGCAAGCTCGGAGTCGATCCCGAGGAGGCGTTGCGCCAGGCCAACGCCAAGTTTGAACGCCGCTTCAAGCACATGGAGGCGACGATGGCTGCAGAGGGCGGCGGCGAGCGCACTCTTGAGGCTCTCGAAGCGCTGTGGAATGCGGCCAAACGAGCGGAACGGGCGTGACTATTCGGCCGCGAGAGGCGCCCGGTTGATCTCCTCGCGGTCCAGGTAGGTCGCCGCGACGGCGGCGGGCAACTCGACGGTGATGTCCAGCATCCCGTCGTCCGCCATCCGCTTTTCGACGACCCGTCCGCGCGTCGACAACTCCGCGATCGCGGCTCCGTCTGAGGGATCGAAGCGCAGCGTCACCAGACGCATCGCGCCGAACACAAGCCGGTCGATGGCGTCCAGGAGCTGGGCGATCCCTTCGCCGGTCTCTGCTGAAATGTTGATCGCGGCGGTCTCCGTCGGCGCACGCGTCATGCGGGCGGCAAGTTGCTCCGCCCCCAGCAGGTCAATCTTGTTCCACGCTTCGATGATTGGCGGCGGCGAGACGTCCGCTCCATCGGCCAACTGGGCCAGAACCTCGATGACGTCATCGCGTTGGGCGTCGGTCTCCGGGTGCGCGATATCACGAACGTGCACGAGAAGGTCCGCCGCTGTAACTTCCTCGAGCGTTGCACGGAAGGAAGCCACCAGTTCGGTTGGAAGGTCGGTGATGAAACCGACGGTGTCCGACATCATGACCGATCGACCGGACGGCAGCCGCACGAGGCGCGCAGTGGGATCGAGCGTGGCGAAGGGCATGTCCTTCGCCAGAACGCCGGCCTCGGTCAGTCTGTTGAACAGGCTTGATTTGCCCGCGTTCGTGTAGCCGACCAGCACCACGGCCGGATAGCCGGCGCGGCGCCGGGCGCGCCGCTGCAGACCACGCGTCCGCCGCACCTCCTCCAGCTCGACCTTCAGCTTTTCGATCCGCTGCGCGATCAAGCGGCGATCGAGTTCGATCTGTGTCTCACCCGGCCCACCTGTCTTGCCAAGCCCGCCGCGCTGACGTTCGAGGTGGGTCCAGGTGCGGACCAGGCGGGACCGCTCATAGCCAAGCCGCGCGAGTTCGACCTGCAAGCGCCCTTCTTTGGTGCGCGCCCTACGACCGAAAATCTCAAGGATCAGACCCGTGCGATCGACAACCTTGGCGAGCGTCCCCTGCTCCAGATTGCGCTGCTGCACCGGCGTCAGCGCCGCATCGACGATGAGCACGTCGATAGCGTCGGCCTCGACCCGGGCCTTGAGGTCTTCCAAACGGCCGCGTCCGATGAAGGCGCCCGGATCAAAACGGCGTAACGGGAACGCCTCGGCCGCCACGACCTCAAGGTCAAGCGCTTCGGCTAGCCCTGCCGCTTCCTGCAAGCGAAGGTCGGGACTCCGGATTGAACCGCCAGCCACACGGCGGGCGCCGACGAGCGGCAGGAGAACCAGCGCCCGCTGGCGGGCGGCGTGGGTGGACGTGGCCCTAGTCGTCACCGTGCTCGGGACCCTTTTCTCCTTCAAACAGCTGCACTGGCGCGCCAGGCATCACCGTCGAGATCGCATGCTTGTAGACGAGCTGGATCTGGCCGTCGCGGCGCAGAAGCACGCAGAAATTGTCGAACCAGGTCACCACGCCCTGGAGCTTCACGCCATTGACGAGGAAGATCGTCAGAGGGGTCTTGTTCTTGCGGACCGCATTGAGAAACGTGTCCTGCAGGTTTTGCTTCTTTTCCATTTCTTGGGCCCTCGCCTCGGGTCGTCGCGCCAAAAATCAAAGGGCGCTCCCGTACATACCGCCCTCCCCGGTTGCACTGCAACATGGGACCCGGAAGGGGGGCCGGATCAGTGCACGACGCCCTCGAAATAGGCCGCCCGCAACGCCAGCGTAGTCGGCCCCGGGGCGCCGTCCCCGATCTGGACGCCGTCGATGGAAACGACCGGGACGACAACCCCCGAAGCCGAAGACATGAACGCCTCCAGCGCGCGCTTGGCCTCTTCAACCGAGAAGGCTTCTTCAAAGACCGGCATCTGACGCTCCTGCGCCACACGCAACAAGGTCGCGCGGGTCACGCCCGGCAGTATGTCGAAGCCCAGCTTCCGCGTTCTCAGGCGCCCGTTGGCATCCACGATCCAGGCCGTGGTCGAGGCGCCCTCCGTGATGAGACCGCCCTCGTCCACGAGCCACGCCTCGAACGCGTGAGCCTCGCGCGCCGCTTGTTTGGCCAGCACGTTCGGCAGAAGCGAGACCGATTTGATATCGCATCGCCCCCAGCGGATGTCCGGCATCGTGAGAACCGCCACGCCGGCATGGACACGGGCCTCAAGTGCGCGCCGATCTATCGGGCGCGCCGTAACGACGATGCTGGGTCGTATCTCTGGAGGCGGGAAGGCGTGGTCGCGCGGCGCCGTCCCCCGCGTGATCTGGAGATAGAGGATTCCGAAGCGCACGCGATTGCGTCTGAGCGTCTCCGCAAGAACCGCTTCCAGCGCAGGTCGGGCCATGGGCGCCTGCATCTGGAGTTCTCCGAGCGAGCGGTCGAGGCGGGCGAAGTGTCCATCGGAGTCCAGAAGGCGTCCGTCGTGGACACTCCACACCTCGTAGACGCCGTCGGCGAACTGGAAGCCGCGGTCTTCGATATGAACGGTCGCGACGCTCTGGCGAACGTATGCACCGTTGACGTAGGCGATCCGGCTCATTCGCCGTCGCCAAGCCCGCGGCCCGGCGCATCGACGCCAAGCGACTTCAATTTTCGATGGAGCGCGGACCGCTCCATGCCGATGAACGCGGCCGTGCGGGAAATGTTGCCGCCGAAGCGGGTGATCTGCACGTGCAGATACTCGCGCTCGAACCGCTCGCGCGCATCGCGAAGCGACATGCCGATCACTTCCTGCATGCCCTGTTGCTGCGAAAACGAGGCTGCCGGCCACGCCTCGGGCGGCAGGGAGTCGAGCGTGACAGGTATGCTCGGTTCGCCGCCGGCGAGGATCAGTATCCGTTCGATGATATTGCGGAGCTGGCGGACGTTGCCGGGCCACTCCGCCGCCTGAAGCGCAGCCAGGGCGTCTGGCGCGAGGACGCGCGCGGGAAGGCCGGTCCCCTCTGTGATCCGCTGGACGAAGTAGTCGGCAAGCTCGGGGATATCGTCACGCCGTTCCGAGAGCGTAGGCACGCGCAGTGGAACGACATTCAGACGATGGAACAGGTCTTCGCGAAACCGCGCGCGCTCGATGTCGATGCGCAGGTCGCGCGATGTCGATGAAACAACGCGGACATTCACCTGCACGTCCGCCGATCCGCCCAGGCGACGAAATCGCTGATCGACGAGAACGCGAAGGATCTTGCTCTGTGTCTCGATCGGCATGTCACCGACTTCATCGAGAAGCAGGGTCCCCTGGTGCGCCTGTTCAAAGACGCCGATCTTCCGTGGCCGACCGTCCGGCCCTTCTTCGCCGAAGAGTTCGCTCTCCATTCGTTCGGGCGCAATGGACGCTGCGTTGATCGCCACAAACGGACCCGGTCCGCGCGGCGAACGATCATGCAGGAGCCTTGCAACCAGTTCCTTGCCCGATCCCGACGGTCCGGAGATCATGACGCGCGAATTCGACTGCGCGATCCTGTCCACGGCGCTGCGCAGTTGCGCCATCACCGGCGAAGAGCCGATGAGATCGGCGCTCGCAGCAGCGCGCACTCTGAGAGAAGCGTTTTCACGCTTCAGGCGCGCCGTTTCGATGGCGCGCGTCACAACAATGAGAAGGCGGTCCGCATTGAAGGGCTTTTCGAGGAAATCGTAGGCGCCCTTCCGGATCGCGGCCACTGCGGTCTCGATGGTGCCGTGCCCGCTGATGACTATGACCGGCATGTCGGGGTCGGTCTCGCGCAACATCGCGAGGAGATCGAGACCATCGATCTGGCTTCCCTGCAGCCAGACGTCGAGGATCGCGAGCGTGGGACGCCGCCGCCGTACGGCGTCAATGGCCTCATCGCTGTCACGCGCCGCGCGCACCTGGTGGCCGGCATCTTCAAGGATGCCTGACACAAGATCCCGGATGTCGGCCTCGTCGTCGATCACCAGAATGTCGGAAGACATGGGTCTGCTCCTCAGCTTTGCGCTGTCTGATCGGGCGATGCTGCGTCGCGCCGCATGGGAAGGGCGATCCGGACAAGTGCGCCCGGCCCGGGGGGCGGCGCGTCGCCGAGTGCCAGCGAGCCACCGTGGTCTTCGACCACACGCTGGACGATTGCGAGCCCGAGGCCCGTTCCCTTGGTGCGGGTCGTTACGTATGGCTCCACCAGACGGTCCCGGTCCTGAGCCGGAAAGCCGGGGCCGTTGTCGTGGATTGAGACGACGATGGAATCTCCCTGGCGTTCGAGATTCAGCACAACGCGCCCCTCTTTGGGCTCGCCGTCCTTCAGGCGCTTGCCCTGGATGGCCTCGCCAGCGTTCTTCAGAACATTCGTCAGCGCCTGGCCAATGAGGCGACCGTCGCACGTTACTGGCGACGGCAAGTCGGCGCCTTCGATCTCGAAACGCACGTCGGCGAACGACAGACGCTGGGCGAATACGGCTTCCCGGGCGATCTCGGAAAGATCGGCGGGCTGGAAGCGCGGAGTAGGCATCCGCGCAAATCCGGAGAACTCGTCCACCATGCGTCCGATGTCGGCCACCTGCCTGAGGATCGTGCTCGTGCAGCGTTGAAAGGTCTCGGGATCGGACCGGATTTCCCCGCCGTACTTTCGTTGCAGGCGTTCGGCCGACAGCTGGATCGGCGTCAGCGGATTCTTGATCTCATGGGCGATGCGTCGCGCCACATCTTTCCAGGCTTCCTGTCGCTGCGCAGCGATGAGCTTGGTCATGTCGTCGAAGGTGAGCACGACGCCCGAAGCGCCGCCGCCGCTCACGCGCACGCTGAGATGAACGGTTTCGCCGGACCTGGACAGGTCGATGCGGCTGGGCGCCGCGACGCCGGCTTCCTGAACCGCGATCTCGCCGAACTCCGGTGCAATATCGACGAGGCGGCGGCCGTCGAGTTCACCCGGGCCGACGCCCAGCAGCTCCGCAGCGGAGCTGTTGGCCGCAGTGATGCGCCCTGCGCGATCGAGTCCGATGACGCCCGCGCTCACGTTGGAGAGGACGGCTTGCGTAAAGCTGCTTCTGTCTTCTGCATCCCGACGTGCGCTCACCAGTTCGTTGCGCTGTGCTTCGATCTGGGCCGTCATGCGGTTGAACGCCCGCGCCAGCGCATCCACCTCGTCGCGCTCGCGTCCCACGGCGACGCGCGCCGCCAGATCGCCGGAGGCGACCCTCCCTGCGGCTTCGGCGAGCCGCCCGATCGGCTCGGCGACACGGGACGCGTTGGAAAGTCCCAGCCATACCGCCGCGAGCAGAACGAGAACGGCGGTGGCGAGGTACGCCAGTGCAAAGAAGATCTGGAGCCGGGCGCGGCTGTCCTCGGCTTCGCGATAACTCACCACGGCGCCCTCGAAGGATCTCAGGCTGACGAGAATTTCCGGATCGACGAACCGCGTGACATACAGATACGCGTCATCATAGGCATCCAGCCTATACAACGCCCGTATCAGCCCTGCGTCTTCGAAGAGGCGCATCGTAAGCTGGCCCTTGGCCGCCTCATTGAAGTCGGCGGGACCCGGGGCGGAGAAGGTCGGTGTCTGATCCGTTTGCGCTGCAGCCAGCACCTTGCCGTCGTGGTTGATGACGTAAGCGGAGGCGAAGAAGCGCTGACGGGTCTGGGCGTCCAGATAGGCGGCATAGGCGCCCGATTGATCGCGTAGGCCAGACGCCGCGCCATTGAGATCGGTGGCCATCGCAATCACTTCGCCGCGAAGGTTTTCCTGCGCCGCTTCAATGTAGTTGCGACCGACTTTCGCGCCGTTTTCGACTACCGTTTCCACGCGGTCGCTGAACCACTCCTCCACTCCCCGGCTCATGGTCGTGCCGAGAAAGAGAGCGACCAGCACGGCAGGGGCGACGGCAGCCGCGCTGAACAGCGAAACGAACCGCAGATGCAGACGTGCGCCGGTCTCTGGCGTCGACCGGGCGCCTGCAATGCGAACGATACGGAGAATGAGCAAGCCGGCCAGCCCGGCGCTGATGAGCAGGCTCGCTCCAAGCAGCGCCAGCATCGTCGGGCTGGCAGGGCCAACCGAACCTGCCCCGGACACCGCAAAGAGGGTGGCGGTTACGGTTAGGGCCGCCGCAACCACGAATCCGCCTGCGAATCCCACTGCACCCAGCCTTGAGGACCAGGACGTGAGATCGGAGCGAGCCGGCACGGGCGTCGTTGTCATTCAGGTCACACTGGCGTGGCGAGAAAGCCACAAATGCGCCTACTTGAGCGGGCTCGTCAATCGCCAGCCCCAGCGCGGATGCCAAGCGCCTGCAGCTTCTTGCGCAGGGTGTTCCGATTGATCCCGAGAATTCCCGCGGCCTTGATCTGGTTGCCGCGGGTCGCCTGCAGGGCGAGTTCGATCAGCGGGCGCTCGACCGCTGCGACGGCCTGATCGTAGACGTTCGCCTCCGGGCCGGCGTTGGCGAGCAACGCTGCGAGCCGGGGTTTCAGCAGATCCTCTATTGTCTCTTGAGACCCGCCGACGGGGTGAGCGTCCACACGTGCGGCGCTCAATTCGCCAACAATTTCGCGCGCAGTTATCAGCGCCTCAGGCCGAAGCGCAGCCACGCGCCGCAGCAGGTTCTCCAGTTCGCGAACATTGCCGGGCCACGAGTGCGTCTTGAGGAGTTCGATGGCTGAGCCGTCGATGCACTTCTCGGGCAACCCTTCTCGCTTGGCGCGCACCAGGAACGCCCTGGCTAGATCGCCGACATCCTCCAGCCGCTCACGCAGCGGTGGAATACGGATCGTGACGATCGCGAGCCTGTAGTAGAGGTCCGGGCGGAACGCCCCCTCCAGCGCGAGAGCGCCCAAAGGTTGGGAAGAGGCACAGAGGATGCGGGCGTCCCCCGCATGATCTTCACTGCGGCGATCGAGAAATCGCTCCAAAGCTGTCTGGCCATCGGGCGTCAGTGCGTCCACGTCGTCGATGAACAGCGTTCCGTTGACGGCCTGGACAGCGTCGCCCTTCGCATCGAACAGCGCTTCCGTGGCGGCGGCGCCGGCGGCGCCGGCCAGACTCAGGCGCACAAACGGACCGGCCTTTCGTTTGCTGAACTGATGGATGGCGCGCGCCGCGGCCTCCTTGCCGGTCCCGGTCTCGCCCTCGATTAGCACTGACATATCGGTTCCGGCCGATCGCGCCATGATCCGGTAGACATCCTGCATCGCCGCCGACCTGCCTATGAGCGGAAGGCGTTCTTCGCGCTCCGCAGCGGCTGCCAGCGCGCGCGTCTTCGCCTCCGGGCCGCGTGTCAACGCGCGTCGCACGGCCTCAAGGAGATCGTCGAGATCGAAGGGCTTTGGCACGTAGTCGTAGGCGCCGGCGCCGGCAGCAGATATCGCCGTCAGCACGGTGCTCTGTCCGCTCATCACGATAACCGGCAATTCGGGCCGCTGCGCTCGAAGCCCCGGCAACACGTCGAAGAGGCAATCGTCTCCCATGTAGACATCGCTGATGACAAGATCACCTTCTCCATCCCGCACCATCTTGGCGAGGGTCGAGAGACTGGCGGTCGCACGTACCGCATAGCCTTCGCGCGCCAGCGCCTGGGACAGCACAAGGCGAAGGCTGGAATCGTCGTCAGCAAGCAGTATGCGCGCGCTCATGCGGCCCCCGTTTCAGTAATCGGCAAGAGCACGCGAAAAGTCGTGCGCCCCGGTCTGGATTCAACTTCTATGTGACCTTGATGGCGCGCCACGATCTCCGCTGCGACAGCAAGACCGAGCCCGACGCCCGTCGGCTTGGTCGTAGCGAACGGTTCAAAAACACGTCCGGCGATAGCGGACGAAAGCCCCGGTCCATTGTCCGAAATGGCGACTTCAAGCTGCGGGTGCGCGGCGCGCGTTCCCGAGTTCCTGATACGGACGCCGGGACGATACCGCGTCGACAGCGACACGATCCCGCCGACGCGATCACGAACGGCTTCTGCAGCGTTCTTCGCTATGTTGAGAAAAACTTGGATCAGCTGATCGATGTCGCCATCGATGTCCGGCAAGGAGGGGTCGTAGTTCTCCTCCACATCAACGTCCTGAAACGTGGCGGCGACGACTGCACGGGTCCGACCAAGTGCTTCGTGGATATTCACGCGCGACAGCACGGGAGGGCCGAGATCGTCCAGCGCGTCAAGGCGGTCCGTGAGCCTTCGGATGCGGTCGGCTTCGGCGCAGATCATGTCCGTCAGCACACGCGTGTCGGCGCCCGCATCCTTGCCAATGAGCTGCGCCGCGGCGCGGATGCCGGCGAGTGGATTGCGCACCTCGTGCGCCAATGTCCGAGCCATGGGGGACGCCGGGCGCGCGGCGGTGTCGGAACGAGCGCTCGCCTTGAGGATGAAGGTGAGCACCGCTCCAGCGGGATCATCAAGCGGGGTTGCAATCAGATCGGCGCGTCCCAGAGAAAACGTGGGCCCCTCCAACGGAATGTCAGACTGAGAGAGCCTGATTGACTTAGTTGCTGCACGTCGCGCGATCGCAACAATGACGCTTTCCGATCCAAAGACGTCGCTCAACCGTCGCCCGACAAGCCCGCCTGCCGCCGCGGTCAATGTTTCGGCGGCCGCCATGTTCACCAATCCGATACGCCCCGCGACATCCACGCCAATCACCAGCACGGGCAACGCGTCGAGCAAAGAAAGGGCGTCAATGGCTGAACGCGCCGACCTGGCCATGGTGTTCGCCGTCATCATGCCGCTTCCCGCAGATCGCGGTCGAGAAACACGCGGGCGAGCGCCGCTTGAACATCTCCGGGTTTTTCCATGCTGCAAATCTTCGCGCGGACACTCCGCCGGCGCGGCGCGTCCAGCCATGTCGCTTCGGATTCGATAGCCCATGAGATTTGCTTGCGAGCGATCCGAAGGCCATGCTGTGCGCCGTACAGCACGGCCGAGTCCTCGCAGATCGCGGTGAGCATCCCGTAGATCGACGCTGGAGCCGGGGGTGTGAGATCGCTGTTGGTGCGAAGCGCCCTGATCAGCGCACCAGGCAGCCAGGGACGCCCCTGAGCGGCGCGACCGATCATGATCCCCGCAGCGCCGGAGAGAGCGAGCGCCCGGCGCGCATCCTCGGCTGTTTCGATATCCCCGTTGGCGATGACCGGCACTCGTACTGCCTCCGTCGTCGCCCTGATCGCCGCCCAGTCCGCCTTGTCGCGAAAGAACTGACACCGCGTGCGCCCGTGTACGACAATCATCTGAACGCCGGCAGACTCCGCCCGTGAGGCTATTTCCGGCGCATTCATCGACTGTTGGTCCCAGCCAAGGCGCATCTTGAGGGTGACGGGTCGCGACGTCGCCTGAACGGCCGCTTCGATCAAACGAAGCGCGTGATCGGGATCACGCATGAGCGCGGCCCCCGAAAGACCGCTGGTAACGGTCTTCGATGGGCAGCCCATGTTGATGTCGATGACGTCGGCTCCGGCATCCTCGGCAAGCTTGGCGCCGAGAGACATCCAGCGCGCCTCGCGTCCGGCAATCTGGATCACGAGCGGCGTGATCACGCCGCCCCCAGCTGTGCGGCGCACCATATCTCTTCGGGAACGCACAAGCTGCTCACCAGCGACCATCTCCGAGACCACATACGGCGCTCCGAATGCTTGGGCTTGACGTCGGAACGGATAGTCGGTCGTCCCGGCCATGGGCGCGAGAAGCACTGGATCGGCTATCTTCATGGCGCCGAGGCTGATGGGCAAGAGCATGCCTCAATCTAGGGCGCCTAAATCGTGGGCGCCAAGTGGCGCATTGCCTCGGTCTGCGAGAAACGTCTATGGCTCCCCTTTCTGGAGTCCCAAATGCGCGCCGCCGCTCTCATCGTCGCCGCCGGCCGAGGAGAACGCGCCGGGGGGGGCGTCCCCAAGCAGTACCGGATGCTCGGCTGCAAGCCGGTGCTCCGGTGGTCGGTTGAGGCGATGCGGGCGAGCCCGGAAATCGACCGGATCGTGATCGTCATCGGGCCGGGGGACGAGCAGTCGTTCCGGGCGGCGACCGACGGCCTCGACGAACTGGAATGGACGACCGGCGGCGACACCAGGACGGCTTCTGTCTCGCGCGGCCTTGAGGCGCTCGCCCGAGGCGAACCTCCCGCGGCGGTGCTCATCCATGACGCTGCGCGCCCCGGCCTCACGCCAGCGATGGTCGCGCGTCTCTGCGCTGCCCTGGAGTCAGTCGCAGCCACCGCGCCGGCACTGATGATCGCCGACGCCCTCAAGCGCGCCGGCGACGACGGCGCGGTGCTCGAGGACGTGCCCAGAACAGGGCTGTGGCGGGTGCAGACGCCCCAGGCGTTCCGCTTCACTCCGTTGCACGCCGCTTACCGCGCCTTGCCATCGACCGCGACGTTCGATGACGATCTGGCTATCGCACGCGGGGCGGGCATGACCGCGCGTCTGATCGAGGGCAGCCCGGCGCTGATGAAGGTGACTGCCCCGGAGGATTTCGTGCAAGTGGAACGCATGCTGACAGCGGGGTCGTTTGTCCCGTGCGTGGGGACCGGCTTTGACGCTCATCGCTTTGGTCCGGGCGATCATGTGACGCTGTGCGGCGTCCGCATCGCGCACCACAGGAGCCTCGTTGGACACTCCGACGCCGACGCGGCGTGGCACGCCCTTACAGACGCCATTCTTGGCGCGCTCGGCGAGGGTGACATTGGCGATCATTTTCCGCCGACGGATCCGCAGTGGCGCGGCGCGGATTCCGAGGTGTTTCTGCGTCACGCAGTTGATCTCGTCACCCGCGGCGGTGGGCGAATAGCCCACGTGGATGTGACACTGATCTGCGAGCACCCCCGTGTGAAGCCGCACCGCGAGGCGATGCGCGTGCGAACCGCTCAGGTCATCGGTCTGCCGCTGAACCGCGTGAGCGTGAAGGCCACGACCACCGAACGGCTCGGTTTCCTCGGCCGCGAGGAAGGCCTCGCGGCACAGGCGGCGGCGACCGTTCTGCTTCCTGGCTAACCGCCCATATTAGCCAGCAACGGCCGCACGAGATTGATGTACTCATCGCTCCAGGCGCGCCCTTTCAGGTCCTCCGCTGGCGACCAGTCGGGGCCGAGCAGCAGGCTGTTTGCAGTCGCCTGATCGCGCGTGATGATCATGACGCTGGTTGCAAACGAGGTGTAATAGTCTGCTGAAGGCGGTGAATCCGACGACGCCCAGAGGCCGCCGAAGCCCCCTTCCCGGACGACGCGCGATGCTTCTCCGACGAGGTCAAGATTGCGATTGGACAGATGGAGGATCACCACGCCGTTCGGCGACAGCTTGCGAAGATACAGGCCGATCGCTTCCTTGGTCAGGAGGTGCGCCGGGACTGCGTCAGAAGAGAAGGCGTCAACGACCAGGACGTCGAAGGAGTTGTCAGGGAAGCCCTGGACCCCGAGGCGCGCGTCGCCGAGCACGATGTTCGCGTCCGGTGCACACTGCGGCACGAATGTGAAGACGCCGGACTTCGTTGAAAAATTCACGACCATGGGATCGATCTCGAAGATCGTTAGCGTGTCCTGCGGGCGTTTCAGGCACGAAGTCGATCCTGAACCCAGGCCGATGAGCCCCAGACGCCCCTGCGGATAGCGCGAAAGCGCCGCTTGCGTGGCATGTCCGAGCGCCGTGTCGGGATGATAATAGGTCAGCGGATCGCGCGTCCGGGCGCCGGTCACGTACTGCGCTCCGTGGATCGTCGTGCCGTGCATCATCACCCGGAGATTTCCATCCGGCATGTTTGGATATTCGACGACGCGCGTCACGCCGAAGAAACTGCGTCCCTGGAAGGCGATGTTGCTGTCAGCAGTGTTCATGTGAACCGCCGTAAAGGCCGCAAGCACGAGGCCGGCGGCCAGCATGGGTCTTGAACGGTTCGTGAGAATGGCGACAGCGATCACGCCGAGTATCAGGAACAGGAGCGATTGATCCAGTCCTTGTCGCGTCTTCAGGAACCAGATCACCACTGTTCCTGCCAACAGGAACGAAATTATCGCCAGTATTTCCCGCACGATCTGACGGCGGTGGGACATCAGTATGAGCAGGCCAAATCCGGCTATGCCCACAGACACCAGGATTTCGGGTATATGTATTCCGTCCTTGTCCGACAGGAGCGCCACCGCTGCGGCCGCGACCAAAATCGCCGCAACGCCGATGGAGGCCGGTCGGGAATACTCGGGCTCGCTTCCAGCCGACATCACGAGCAAACCAACGACCACAATCCCGGCGGACTGGGCCCAGTCCGACAGACCCAAAGCGCCGGGTTCCCAGAAATGCACCAGCGCGCCGTCCTGCCAGAGCAGACGGACGACCGCGACGCCTATCGCGGAAATGCCGATCGCCAGCGCTGCGTACTGCGGCAACGGCCTGTCACGTCGCGGCAGGAACAAGGCCACCGCCGCCAACGCGAGCGGATACTCGTAGACGTCGTTGAAGATAACCGGCGCAAGCAGCGCGGTTGCTGCGCCGCCGAGCACGCCGCCGATCGACACCCACATGTAGAATTCAGTCAGCCTGCCCACAGGAGGCCGCCGCGCCGAGAGCGCCAGATGGCATACCAACGCCGAGAGGAAAAAGCAGGCGAGGTTTGCGCCCAGCGTGAACAGGAACTCGTTCTGCGTGTAGGCGACGATGAGCGCCGCCAGCGAAATCGGCTGCAGCAGGGCCACTGGATCGCGCCAGCTGTCGGCGTTCTTGCCGAACGCGAACACGAACGTGAGCAGGTACAGCGCCAGTGGAATGACCCACAGGAATGGCGCCGAAGCGACGTCCGTCGAGATGTGGCTGGTTACGCCGAGCATGAGGCTTGACGGCGCCGCCGCCGCCGCCATCCAGAACAACCGGTCGCCCCAGGTTGACACCGGCGCGGCCTCGTCAGCGGTCGCGTTTGTGTCGCCGTTGCTGCGCATCGCGACATACCCCGCCCCGATGATCGCCACGCCGACGATGAGAAAGCCGGCGGCCCACGAAAAGCTCTGGGCGGAAACGCCGAGAAGCGGCTCCACGAGCACCGGGTAGGCCGCAAGACCGAGCAGGCTGCCCAGGTTGCTGGCGGCATAGAGGTGATAGGGATCGTGTGCGTCGCTACGGCCCGTGCGGGCATACCAGGCCTGCAGCAAGGGCGCGGTCGCCGAGATCGCCGCATACGGAAGGCCGACAGACAAGCTCAGCACGCCCAGAAGCCACGTGATCGGGTGCGCCGTATTGGGCAAGCCGAGCGCGTCGCTCACGACGATCTTCAATCCACCGCCGACGAGAATGAGCGTCAGGCAGGCGGCTGCAAGTACGCAGGCGTGGACCAGGAGCTGGGTCTGCAGGGATTTCAGCCGTGCAACCCGGTGCGCGTAGACGTAGCCGACCAGAAGCGCGCCCTGGAAGAACACCATCGAGGTGTTCCAGACCGCCGGCGATCCGCCGAGCAACGGCGTCACCATGCGGGAGAACATCGGCTGCAGCAGGAAGATCAGCGCCGCGCTCGCGAACATGACAGCGGCGAACACCGCGCCAGCCGCGCGTCGCGCCTCGTTGCCCTGCGTTTGCGAATCCATCGCTACTACCCCTCGTCCATTTCCGTGAGTTCCCGGCGAAGCCTAGTGCCAGCGTCCGCCGGGCATGGGAACGGAAATCGTCATCCGATGATTCGAGCGCTGGCGCGCCCCGGGCTCCCCGGGCTTAATGGGACCGGAGCCCAGCCAGCATGTTTTCCGACGAACTCATCATGACCGCCCGTCTTCTCCTCGCCGATGCCGAGGAGCGCCGACTGCGGATCACCACAGCCGAAAGCTGCACCGGCGGGCTGGTGGCCGCACTTCTGACCGAGATCCCCGGGTCATCCTCCGTCTACGAGCGGGGATTCGTCACTTACTCGAACCGGGCCAAGCAGGAGATGCTGGGCGTGCCGGGCGATCTCATCGCCGACTGTGGCGCCGTCAGCGAGCCGGTCGCCCGCGCGATGGCCGAAGGCGCGCTGCGGGAGGCGCATGCGCATATTTCAGTCGCGATCACCGGCGTGGCGGGGCCAGGCGGCGGAACGCCCATGAAACCTGTGGGGCTCGTCCACCTCGCGGCGGCGCGCGAAAACCGCGCCCTGGTGCATGTCGCCTGCCGATATGGCGACATCGGCCGTAGCGGAATCAGGCTTGCCGCAGTCGAGACGGCGCTTGGCCTAATTCGGCAGATGATCGGCTAGACAGTCGGCTGTGCGACGCCGCAGCGGCGTGCGGCTTCAGCCTCAAACGCCGCCATTATGCGCGCAACGACCTTTTCCCGGTTGGCTTTCACGAGAGCGTTGAGGATCGGGTTCTTGAAGTCGTACGCGATCCGGAAGCGCACATTGGACCCGCCGGCTCCATCCGGAGAGAAACGCCATTCGTTGCGCAAGGTGCGGAACGGGCCGCTCACCAGCGAGACGTCCACCTCCCCCGCCGCCGGCGCGCAACGCACCTTGGTGGAGAAGCGCTCCTGTATGTGCTTCCAGCCGATGCGCACGTGCGCCACTGCTTCCCGCACGCCGCCGTGCTCTTTCTCGCCGGTAACCTTCAGGTCCTCGATCCATGGAATGAAGTCAGGGTAGGCGCGGACGTCGCCGACCATCGCGCAGAGCGCCTCCGGCGCGTACGGCAGGCGGCGCTGCGCTTCGAGCGTTTTTGCCGTCATTGAGCGGCGTCGAAGCTCGCGCGCGCGGCGCGTAGTTTGAGAAAATCCTCGCCGGCATGGTGGCTTGATCGGGTCAGCGGGCTGGCGGACACCATCAGGAAGCCCTTGGCCAGGGCTATGGTTTCGAGCCCTTTGAATTCTTCCGGCGTCCAGTAACGGTCGATCGCAGCGTGCTTGCGGGTCGGCTGCAGGTACTGGCCGATCGTGAGGAAGTCGACGCCGGCGGTACGCATATCGTCCATGACCTGGATGATTTCCGCGCGACTCTCGCCCAGACCGACCATGAGACCGGACTTCGTGAACAGCTTTGGATTGCGCTCCTTCACGCGCTCCAGCAGGCGCAGCGAGTGGTAGTAGCGCGCGCCGGGGCGGATCTGCAGATAGAGGCGCGGCACGGTTTCCAGATTGTGGTTGAACACGTCAGGCGCCGCGTCGATCACGCGCTCCGCCGCGCCGGGCTTGCGCAGGAAATCCGGCGTCAGGATCTCGATGGTTGTCGCCGGCGAAGCCCCGCGGATGGCCGCGATCGTCTCGACGAAATGCTGCGCACCGCCATCTTCCAGATCGTCACGGTCGACTGACGTCACGACCACATGCGCCAGCTCCATCTGGGCGACGGCCCGGGCCACGCTTGCCGGCTCTTCTGGGTCCAGCGGGCCGGGCAATCCTGTCGCGACGTTGCAGAAGCTGCAGGCGCGGGTGCAGGTCTCGCCGAGGATCATGAAGGTCGCGTGGCGTTGCTGCCAGCATTCGCCCATGTTCGGGCAGGCCGCCTCCTCGCAGACCGTGACCAGTCTGTTCTCCCGCACGATGTCGCGGGTCTTCTGGTACTCCGCCCCGGTGGGCGCCTTGACCCGGATCCAGTCGGGCTTGCGCAGCACAGCCGTATCCGGCCGCTCCCGCTTCTCGGGATGTCGGTGCACGACCGGCTCCGACCCGGATTGGGGTGGATTTTCGCCGGAAACGGTATCTATGAGGGTCGCCACGAACGGAACATGGGCGGTTCCGGGGAGCGGATCAATGCGTTTCAACGCGCGTCAGCCTTGCCAAACGGAAGACATCGGTTAGCGTTGTTACAGGCGTGAAACAAATTTCACGCGGCAAAAATGACGCATGGTCTGGGAGCAAGAGACGCATGGGGCAGAGACGGTTCGATGTGGCGCGCACCCGCATCACGCTCTTCGACGCCCTTCTGAGGGCGCGCGCCGAGGCCGGCGGCAAGACCGGGATTCTCGAGGACCACGACCGCAAGGTCCTGACCTACGACGACCTCGTCCGGGCGGCGTTCGCGCTTGGCGGCAAGCTCAAGGCGCTGACCTCGCCACGCGAGCACGTGGGTGTCCTGCTGCCGTCGGGCGTCGGTGCGACCGTGGTGTTCTTTGCGCTGCACGCCATCGGCCGCACGCCGGTGATGCTGAACTTCACCGCCGGATCGGCGAACATCAAGGGCGCCTGCAAGGCCGCCGGTGTGAGACGCGTGCTGACCGCCCACAAATTCGTCGATGCCGGAAATCTTCAACCGCTGACGCGGGAGATCGGTCGCGACATCGCGCTCACCTATCTTGAAGATGTGCGCGAGAAGATCGGACTTGGCGACAAGCTCGGCGCGCTGGTGAAGGGCTTCTTCCCGAAGGCCTTCAGCGCCAACGGCAGCCCGGACGATCCGGGCGTCATCCTTTTCACGTCGGGCAGTTTTGGCACGCCCAAGGGCGCGGTGCTCAGCCACGCGAATATCGTCGCGAACGTCGAGCAGGTCGCCGCCCACGTCGATTTCGCGCCGGACTGGGTCTTCTTCAACCCGCTGCCGATGTTCCATTGCTACGGCCTGACCGGCGGCACGCTGCTGCCGCTGCTGATCGGCCGGAAGGTGTTTCTCTATCCGTCGCCGCTCCACTTCAAGGAAATCCCGCAACTCATCGCGGAGTGCGGCGCCAACATTCTCTTCGCCACCGACACGTTCGCCCACCAGTACGCGCGCAGCGCCAAGGGCGATGGCCTGAAGTGCCTGAAATTCTGCGTGCTCGGCGCGGAGAAGGTGAAGCCGGAAACGCGCGAACTCTACCAGCGTCGTTTCGGCGTCGAATTGCTGGAGGGCTACGGCGCCACCGAAGCCTCGCCGGTGATTGCGGTGAACCAGCCGCGCGGACAGCCCGGCGGCGCGAACGTCCACGGGTCGGTCGGACGGCTCCTGCCCGGCATGGAAATTCGGCTCGACGACGTGCCCGGCATTTCGGATGGCAAGAAGCTCGTGGTGCGCGGTCCGAACGTCATGCGCGGCTATCTCCTGGCCGATGGCGGCATGGAGGAGATCGCCGACGGCTGGCACGATACGGGCGACGTGGTCTCTATCGACGACGAAGGCTTTGTCAGCATTATCGGCCGCGTGAAGCGGTTTGCGAAGATTGGCGGCGAGATGGTCTCGCTCAACCAGGTCGAAGGCTTTGCATCCGCCGTCTGGCCGGAGCACCGACACGCCGCAGTCTCTTTGCCGGACGCTCGCAAGGGCGAGCGCGTGGTGCTGCTCTCCGATGCGCCGGACGCCGACTACGGCAAGATCCTCGAATGGGCGCAACGCAACGGCGCGCCTGAAATCGCGGTGCCGAAGAAGGTGCTGAAGGTCGCCGAGATTCCAGTGCTCGGCACCGGCAAGACGGACTACGTCACCGTGCAGAAGATGGCCGAGGATGCGATCCGCCTGCAGGACGCTGCCTGACCCGGCTCAGGTGTGTAGCGCGCGTCCGTATGCGTCCAGCACGGCCTCATGCATCATCTCGCTGAGCGTCGGGTGCGGGAAGATCGTTGAGGCGAGCGTCTCTTCCGTCGCCTCAGCCTGCATGGCGATCGCATAACCCTGGATGAGTTCGGTGACTTCGGCGCCCACCATGTGCGCGCCCAGCAGTTCGCCGGTCCTGGCGTCGAACACCGTCTTCACCATCCCCTGGTCTTCGCCGAGCGCGATGGCCTTGCCGTTGCCGGCGAACGGAAAGCGTCCAACGCGGACCTCCCTGCCCGTGGCCTTCGCCTTAGCTTCGGTGAGGCCGACGCTGGCGACCTGCGGATGCGAATAGGTGCAGCCGGGGATGCGCTCCTTGACCATGGCGTGGGGATGTTTGCCCGAGATGGCCTCGACGCAGATGACGCCTTCGTGGCTCGCCTTGTGCGCCAGCCATGGCGCGCCGGCGACGTCGCCGATGGCGTAGAGACCGCCGACGTTCGTCCGGCATGCGCCGTCGGTGACGACATTCCCTTTTTCCAGCTTCACGCCGAGCGCTTCGAGGCCGAGATTTTCCGTGTTAGCTGAAATGCCCACGGCGACGATGGCGTGCGAGGCCGTCAGCGTTTCCTTCTTGCCGCCGCTCTCGACGACCGCCTCGACGCCGCTGGCGGTGGCCTTGAGACTGCTCGCGGCGCAGGACGTGCGGATGGTGATGCCTTCTTTCTCGAAGCGCTTCCTCGCGAAAGCGGAAATCTCCTCGTCTTCCACCGGCAGGATGCGATCGAGCATTTCGACAACTGTCACCTTCACGCCGAGCGCCGCGTAGAAGCTCGCGAACTCAATGCCGATGGCGCCCGAGCCGAACACGAGCAGCGACTGCGGCCACTCCGGCGGCGTCATCGCTTCGCGATAGCTCCAGATGCGCTTGCCGTCGGGCGCGAGACCCGCCTGCGGGATCGTTCGCGCGCGTGCGCCGGTGGCGAGGACTACGTGCTTTGCGTCGTAGGTCGCCTCCTTGCCGTCCTTGTCCTTCACGACGCACTTCGGCGCGGCGCCTCCCTTCTCGAGCCGCGCGGTTCCCGCGATCACCTGAATCTTGTTTTTCTTCATCAGGAAGGCCACGCCGCCCGACAGTCGCCCCGCGACTTTGCGCGAACGATCGACGACAGCCTTTGGATCGAAGCGGATGTTGTCCGCCGACAGTCCGAAGTCCTTTGCGTGCTGCATGTTGCGATAGACTTCCGCCGTTCGCAGCAGCGCCTTCGTCGGTATGCAGCCCCAGTTGAGGCACACGCCGCCGAGCTGATCACGCTCGACGATCGCGACTTTCATGCCGAGCTGGGCCGCCCGGATGGCGGCGACGTATCCGCCGGGGCCGGCGCCGATGACGATGAGATCGAACTGGCTCATGTGTTCCGCCCGAGGTTCAGGATTTCAGACCGAAGGCGCCGACGATGCCGTCGACGACGAACTGCGCGGCGAGCGCCGCCAGGATAATGCCGAAGATGCGCGTGATCATCGAGGCGACCGTCGCGCCCATCAGGCGCGTCAACGGCCCCGCGACGAGGAACGTGATCAGCGTCAGCGCGAGATTTGCACCGGCGCCGGCAAGGATGGCAGCGCGTTCCATCGCGCCGGTATTCTGGGTGAAGTAGAGAATCATCGTCGCGATGGCGCCGGGGCCTGCGATCAGCGGAATGGCGAGCGGGAACACCGAGATGTCGTCATGCTCGCCTGGGTGCGCCTTTCGGTCCTCGATGACCTTCTGGTTGCGCTCCTCGCGGCGCTCGGTCTGTTTCTCGAACAGCATGTCGACGGCGATCAGAAAAAGCAGCATGCCGCCGGCGATGCGGAAGGCGTCGAGCGATACGTGGAGCTTCTGCAGCAGCCATTGGCCGCCGAAGGCGAAGCCGCCGAGGATCAGCGTGGCGATGAACACGCTCTTGAACGCCATCGCCCGGCGCCAGTCCCGGGTCATGTCCTGCGTCAGCGAGGCGAACATAGGCGCCACGCCCGGCGGGTCGATCACCACGAAAAAGGTGACGAAGGCGGCGAGGAAGAGATCGAGCATGGGGCTGGTTTAGCGGTTCCGGCGCGAGTCGTCGCGTGTTTGGGGTTTCAGATTTTGCCGGCGCGAACAGGCGTCAGCGCGCATGAAACGGCGGCGGGCGGCGTTACCGGACAAAGTGGCTGGTCGGTCACTGCATGTTTCTCACGATGGCGCTGAAGACGATCGGGCCGGAGAAGTGAGCGAATGCGAATCTCTCCGGCTCGCTTCCGAGCCCCCAGCTACGGCCCTTGTGAAGAGGGGCGTGGCTTGAGCGGTCTTCGCTACTTCTTTGCAGCTTGCGCCTTCATGAGCTCGTCGAACTCGTCCCAGGGAAGCATCACAGGCTCGCGCCCGAACTTCGAACGCCAGCGAACGCCGCCGGTGCTCACGGTCAGATCGCCGATGACGCCGCGTTTGTCATCCTTGACCTCGAAGACTGGTGCACTCTCAACACGTGACACTTCCACGCCCTCCGTGGACATCATTACTTTCGTCGCCATTTCGTCCTCCCATCCAAGCGCCCCTGTTGGAGCCTAGTCTCGCCTACAACAGCATCGCCATAGGGTCTTCGATGAAGCCCTTGAACGCCTTCAGGAAAGCGCTGCCGATGGCGCCGTCCACCACGCGGTGATCGCAGGTCAGCGTCACGGTCATCACTGTGGCGATGGCCAGCGCGTCGTTCTTCACGATCGGGCGTTTTTCGCCGGCGCCGACGCTCATGATCATGCCCTGCGGCTCGTTCAGGATCGACGAGAAGCTCTTGATGCCCATCATGCCGAGATTGGAGAGCGAGAACGTGCCGCCCTGATACTCGTGCGGCTTCAGCTTGCGGTCGCGCGCGCGCGCCGCGAGGTCGGCCATTTCCGCGCTGATCGCAGCGAGCCCCTTGGTTTCGGCCTGTCGGATAATTGGCGTGATGAGCCCGCCGTCGATGGCGACGGCCACCGCGACGTCCGCGTGATGATGCAGCGCGATGCCTTCCGGCGTGTAGCTCGCGTTCGAGTCCGGTACGCGCGTGAGCGCCAGCGCGCAGGCCTTGATGATGATGTCGTTGACGGAGATCTTCACGCCGTGGTCGGCGAAACGCGCATTGATCTCGCCACGCGCCTTGAGCAACCGGTCGATCTCGAGATCGATGGTGAGCGGGAAATGCGGGATGTCGCGGAAGCTGTCTGTGAGGCGACGCGCGATAGTCTTGCGCATCATGTCGAGCGGTACGAGGTCGTAGCTGCCCGGCGCGATACCGAGCTGTTCGAGCGTCTTGGGAACCGGCGCCTGCTGCGGCACGGTGAGCGCGCGTGAGCCGTTGGGTTGCGGAGGCGCTTGCGGCGCGCGGCGCATCGCGGCTTCGACGTCCGCTTTTACGATACGTCCGCCAGGACCGCTGCCTGCAAGACCAGAGAGATCAATGCCCGCCTGTTGCGCGATGCGCTTCGCCAGCGGTGAAGCGACGATGCGATCACCGCCCGTCGATACTGGCGACGGCGCGCGCGCAGGTTCCGCCACGGCCTTTGGCGTTTCGGCTTTTGGCGCAGAGTCACGTAACGGCGGCGCGTTCTTCGGCGCAGGCGCGCCGCCTTCCGCCTTCAGTCTTGCGATCGGCGTGTTCACCTTCACGCCCTGCGCGCCGGCCTCCACGAGCAGCGCCTCGACGACGCCTTCGTCCACGGCCTCGACTTCCATAGTCGCCTTGTCGGTTTCGATCTCGGCGATGACCTGGCCGGCCGTCACCGTATCGCCGGGTTTGACCAGCCATTTCGCGAGACCGCCCTCCTCCATCGTGGGCGAGAGGGCGGGCATGAGGATGTCGGTCATGGCATGTCTCTGAGATTGGCGCGGCCGCGCCATTTGTAGAAGAAGGTGAGGAAGACGAGGCTCAAATAGGTGAGCGCGGCGGATGCCCATGTCACATAGACGACGGCTTCGTCGACGGTGAGCACGCGACCGCGCATGTAGTGCAGACCCGCAGTATTGTTGCCGAGCGCGGCCTTGCCGGCGGCCGTCAGCGCGTCAGAGGCGTTGAGTTCGACAAGCCGCGCGACAAGACCCGTGTGCTGCACCTGCGCTCCGTACATGATCACCACGACCATCACGAGCGCGATGGTGACGAAGAAAAGCGCGATGAATCGGGTGACCGCGGTCTCCTCGGCGAGGAAATAATTGAGCCCCGCGAGATAGACCGACACCACGGAAAAGAACACGCCGACCGCGGCCAGCAATATGCTCGTCTGCGTGACGAGGACTTCGACGACTTCTCCCTCGGTCATGGCTTCGCTTCCCTTACTTGGCGCCCGGGTCTGCCTGATGCATGCCGACGATATTGCCGAACGGGTCGTGGACATAGGCGCTCCAGCCGACGCCCGGCACCGCCATCTTGGGCAGCGCTTCTCCAGCACCGGCAGCGAGCGCTTTCGCCCAGTGCGCATCGATGTCGTCGA
The DNA here is from genome assembly GCA_009773335.1 of Caulobacteraceae bacterium. GTDB lineage: Bacteria > Pseudomonadota > Alphaproteobacteria > Caulobacterales > Aquidulcibacteraceae > VFBF01. Next base: position 90,433 of record WRPF01000001.1, on the reverse strand, counting down.
CCCCGATGGTGCAGACGAACGCATTCACCGGCCCGCCGGCCGCAGCGGCCGGTCCGCGACGCCGCAGGATGCCGCCGTCGATTCCGGGGCCATCGCCCGTCATGACGAGGAAATACTCGCCGCCATAGAGCTCCTGCGTTTTCCAGCCAAACAGCTCCCCATACCACTTGGCGGCGGCAGCCGGGTTTTCAGCATGAACTTCGAAATGGATGACGCGATGGGACATGGCATTCATCTCCGGTAGCAGACTGCCTTAACGGCCTCGACGATGTTCGTCTCGTTCGGCATGGCGAGCTTTTCGAGATTGGCTGCGTAGGCGAGCGGGGAGTCGATCTGATGCACGCGGGTCGGCGGCGCATCGAGGTAGTCGAAGGCTTCGGCAACGACGGCCGCGCAGATCTCGGCGCCGACGCCCATGCGGCCCCACCCCTCCTCCGCCGTCACGAGGCGGCTCGTTTTCTTCACGCTCTCGATGACGGTGGCGGTGTCCAGCGGACGCAATGTGCGCAGGTCGATGACTTCGGCGTCGATGCCGTCGGCGGCGAGCAGTTCGGCGGCTTTCAAGGCAAAACCCACCATGCGGGCATGCGCAGTGATCGTCACGTCGCGGCCGACGCGACGCACCTTCGCCTTGCCGATCGGCACGATCCAGTCGGGCACGTCCGGAATCTCGAACTCCGTGCCGTAGAGCATTTCATGTTCGAGGAAGACGACGGGGTTCGGATTGCGGATCGCCGCTTTCAGCAATCCTTTCGCGTCCGCCGCGTCGTAGGGTGCGATCACGATGAGTCCCGGCACATGCGCGTACCAGCTCGAATAGTCCTGACTGTGCTGGGCGGCGACGCGACTGGCCGCGCCGTTCGGCCCGCGGAACACGATCGGGTTCGTGATCTGCCCGCCGGACATGTAGAGCGTCTTGGCCGATGAATTGATGATGTGGTCGATGGCCTGCATCGCGAAGTTGAACGTCATGAACTCGACGACCGGCTTCAGCCCCGCCATGGCAGCGCCCGCGCCAAGCCCCGCAAAGCCATGCTCGGTGATCGGCGTGTCCACAACGCGATCCGAGCCGAATTCCTCAAGCAGCCCGCGTGTGACCTTGTAGGCGCCCTGATACTGCGCGACTTCCTCGCCGATCACGAACACGTCGCGATCGCGGCGCATTTCCTCCGCCATCGCATCGCGCAACGCATCGCGCACGGTGATCTTCACCATCTGCGTACCGGCGGGAATTTCTGGGTCGGCGCTCAAGCCCCCTCCCCCTTGCGGGGAGGGGGTGGGGGGTGGGGGGCGTGCAGGAGAGGGGTCCGTCTTGGCGACGGGCGGGCTGTCAGCGCTTGTGACGTCCGCCCCCCTCCCCGGCGGCTCCGCCGCCGACCCTCCCCGCAAGGGGGAGGGTGAAGCAGTGTCGTCATTCCGCAACTCCGCAATCGGCGTGTTGACCTTCACGCCCTGCGCGCCTTCCGGCACGAGAAGCGCCTCGATCACGCCTTCGTCGACGGCCTCGACTTCCATCGTCGCCTTGTCGGTCTCGATCTCGGCGATGATCTGGCCGGGCGCGATCGCGTCGCCCTCCTTCACCAGCCACTTCGCGAGATTGCCCTCCTCCATCGTCGGCGAGAGCGCGGGCATCAGGATTTGCAGGCTCATGTCAGGGTCCGATGTGGAAGAAGCGGAAGATAAGGGGGGTGAGGAAACCGGCGACGAGGAAAACAAAGCCCCAGATGCTCTGCATGAGCGAGGCCTGCCTCAATTGTGTGACCGCTGCACTTTCGGGCGCCGCAAGATGTGGGTGGCGCCAGAAGCGCCAGCGTCGGGCGGGGTTGCCACTCTCGCCGGATTGCCTTTGCGCCGCGAGGTTTTTCAGATGTGCGAACACGAACGACGCGCCCGCAGCGCCGAAGAAGGCGATCTGCAGGATGAACGGCGCGGCGTTGAGGTCCAGCATCCCTATGCGCCCACCAGGATGTCTGTCATCAGCTCGCCGGCGTCGGGCTCGGGGCTCTGTTGCGCAAATTCAGCAGACGCCGTCACGATGGCGCGGATATCGCGATCGATTTCCTTGAGCGCCTCTTCGTCCGCGTGCCCAAGCTCGATCAGCAGCGCCTTCACGTGGTCGATCGGATCGCGATGCGCCTTCACTTCGTCGACTTCCTCGCGCGTGCGGTACTTCGCGGGATCGGACATGGAATGGCCGCGATAGCGGTAGGTTTTCATCTCGAGCAGCGTCGGGCCATCGCCCTTGCGCGCCCGCGCCAGCGCCTTCCTGCCGGCCTCGCGCACCGCGACGACGTCCATGCCGTCCACTTCCTCGCCGGGAATATTGAAGCTGACACCCCGTTTGTAGAGATGGGTCTCTGACGAAGACCGCTGCACGGCCGTGCCCATGGCGTACTGGTTGTTCTCCACGATGTAGACGACCGGCAGCTTCCACAGGCTCGCCATGTTGAAGCTCTCGTAGACCTGGCCCTGGTTTGCGGCGCCGTCGCCGAAGTACGCGACACACACCGCGTCGTTCTTGCGGTACTTGTTGGCGAAGGCGATGCCGGTGCCGAGCGAGACCTGCGCGCCGACAATGCCGTGCCCGCCGAAGAAGTTCTTCTCCCGGCTGAACATGTGCATGGAGCCGCCCTTGCCCCGGCTGTAGCCGCCGGAGCGCCCCGTGAGTTCAGCCATCACGCCGTTGGCTTCCATGCCGCACGCCAGCATGTGGCCGTGGTCGCGATAGCCGGTGATGACCTGATCGCCTTCCGCCATCGCGGCCTGCATGCCGATCACGACCGCTTCCTGGCCGATGTAGAGGTGGCAGAAGCCGCCGATCAGACCCATGCCGTAAAGCTGGCCCGCGCGCTCCTCGAAGCGGCGGATGAGAAGCATCTGGCGGTAGTAGCCGAGCAGCTCGTCCTTCGAGGCCTTCGGACCCCTGCTACGGCCGGCATCAGCTCGCATCGTTTCCGCCATGACCTTCGCGACCTCCCTGATCTGGAGAGAGAGTAGGTCGCAGGTCAGGCGGCGTCCACACAAGCGGACCCGCTGGGCAGGGTTGCGTTTTTGATGACCCGGAAAACGTCAGCCGGGCAGGTCAATCAGCACTTCGTCGGCATGGGCGGCGTCGAGGATGGTGCGCGCCCTCTCCTCAAGATAGTCGCGGTCAAACGCGGCGCTGCCCGTGCGCAGGCGCTCAGCGCGGTCTGCAAGCTCATTGATCTTGGCCTCAAGTTGCGCCTGTTCGGCCTCAAGCGCCTGTTCCCGCTCCTGCAGGCCCATATAGCTGATCAGCCCCTGCCGGCCGGTGAGGCCATGCGCGGCGAGGTAGAGAATCAGTGCTGAAAGCCCGAGTCTTACGACTGCGGCCCGAGTCAAGGTCATCGCCGAATTTTCCGATTCGGCGGCACCGTGAATCGAGTTATTTAATATTTCGTGAACAGAGTCGGCGCCGCTAGATTCGGTGTTCTGATGCCAAATTTAGCACAAGATCAGGGGGATGGCGGAAGGGTCAGCGGAGCCCTAGAAATCACGGCCGGCGCAGGCGTCGGCGTCTTCAGCGTTCCATCGGCTTCGAAGTCCGTCCACTGACTTCGTGAGACGAAGACAAAGTCGCTACCATGGACGACACCGACGGTCGGCTCCTGCATGCCGCCGTCGCGCACCAGCACGTCAAGACGCTCGATCGATGACCAATCATCGTTGAGCGCCAGCCGCAATACCCGGGGCGGCGCGACGCCGTTCTGCACAAGCAGCAAATCGCCATCAATGCGCGCGACACCGTCGACCCCGCGGAGCTCCATGCCGGTCGGCGTCTCGATGCGCACATGCGCGCCCGTCGCGAGATCGATCCGGTGCAATCCGGAGCCGTACCCTGCAAACACCAGCACGCGCCCGTCCGGGGAAACCGCGAGGCCTTGCGGTGATGCGAGCGCGCCGAGGGACACAAGCTTTTCGAGCGCCGTTGCGCCGGGTCGAAGTCTCAACACATCGCCCGTGCCGGAGTCGCTGACATAGACGCTCCCATCGGGACCGAGTGCGACATCGCCGAAGGATTTCGCCCCGTCCGGCGCCGCGATCGTCTGTCTGAGGTCGCCGTTTCGGAGATTAAAACGCAGCAGCGCCGGCGACGCGGACGGATCGCCACCGTGAACGCTGCCCGTGGAGGCGGCCCAGAGATCATTGCGCGCGATGTCGACCGCAATCCCGAAGACACCCTGGGTTGACGCTCTGGCGGACCAGCGGCGCAGCCCGCCGTCCGGGCGCACACGATAGATGCCGGTCGCATGCACGCTGCTGACGAGCAGTCTGTCGCGATGATCGTAGGCCACCGCTTCCACGAGGATCGGCTCCGCGCGCGTCCTGGCGACGACCACCGGGTCCGCGTGGGCGAGACCCGCGCTCAGCAGGAGCAGCCCCAGGAACCGGATCATGCTTCGTCCTCCCGTGTCGTCAGCGACGACGCAGCGTCGCCCATCCCGCGTACACGCCCATCTCATCCAGTTCTTCTTCGATGCGAATGAGCTGGTTGTACTTCGCCGTCCGGTCCGATCGCGCGAGCGAGCCTGTCTTGATCTGCCCACAGTTCGTGGCGACCGCGAGATCAGCGATCGTGGAATCCTCGGTCTCGCCGGAACGATGGGACATGACTGCCGAATAGCCAGCGCGCTGCGCCATTTCGACGGCTTCAAGCGTTTCGGTCAGCGTACCTATCTGGTTGACCTTGATGAGCACGGAGTTCGCCAGGCCCTTCTCGATGCCCATGGCGATGCGCTTGGGGTTGGTGACGAAGAGATCGTCGCCGACGAGCTGGCACTTGCCGCCAATGAGATCGGTGAGCGCCCTCCAGCCGACGAAATCGTCTTCCGCCATGCCGTCCTCAATAGAGACGATCGGATAGCGCTCGACGAGATCGGCGAGGTACTGCGCAAAGGCCTCGGGCTTGAGCGCCTTGCCCTCGCCCTCAAGCTTGTAGACGCCCTTCTTGAAGAACTCGGTGGCCGCGCAGTCGAGCGCGAGCGCCACGTCCTCGCCGGGCGTGTAACCCGCCTTCTCGATGGCCTTCAGGATGAAGCCAATGGCTTCGTCGGCGCTCTTCAGGTTCGGCGCGAAGCCGCCTTCGTCGCCGACGTTGGTGTTGTGGCCGGCAGCCTTCAGTTCCTTCTTGAGCGTATGGAAGATTTCAGCGCCCGTACGCACCGCATCCGCCAGGCTGTCGGCGCCGACGGGCATGATCATGAATTCCTGGATGTCGATCGGGTTGTCGGCGTGCGCGCCGCCGTTGACGATGTTCATCATCGGCGTGGGCAGCGTCCGCGCCTGAACGCCGCCGACATAGCGGTAGAGCGGCGTGTCGGCCGTTTCGGCCGCCGCCTTCGCCACCGCGAGCGAAACGCCGAGGATCGCGTTGGCGCCGAGACGCGCCTTGTTGGGGGTGGCGTCCAGTTCGATCAGCGTCATGTCGATGCGGCGCTGGTCTTCGGCGTCCATGCCGCCGATGGCGTTAAATATCTCGCCGTTTACGGCCTCCACCGCGTCGCGCACGCCTTTGCCGAGGTAGCGGTCCGGTTCTCCGTCGCGCTTCTCGACCGCCTCGTGGGCGCCCGTGGACGCCCCCGACGGCACAGCAGCGCGACCCATGGAGCCGTCCTCCAGGACGACATCCACCTCGACCGTGGGGTTGCCCCGACTGTCGAGGATTTCACGGGCGATGATTTCGGCGATGCCGGTCATGGGAGCGGGCCTTTTCGGACGGATGGGGAGGTTGATCGAGGGTCTATCCCGCGCTGCGCCCGGGGATCAATGCGGCGTCTCGCAACCGGCGAAACCGGAACGCAAAAAGGCCTCGCCGGTCGCCTGGCGAGGCCCGTCCTTCCACATGTACAGGACTTTAGTCCTCGTCCTTGGCCTTCAGGACCTGCTTGCCCCGATAGGTCCCGGTCTTCAGGTTGATGTGGTGCGGACGGTGCAGTTCGCCCTTGTCGTCTTCCACATACGCGTTCTTGCCGAGCGCGTGGTGGGAGCGACGCATGCCGCGGCGGGACGGCGAGGTTTTTCGTTTCGGAACGGCCATGGCCGGAAAGCTCCAGTGCGCGTCGGACGAGTGGTCCGCGCGGGAAAGCGGGGCTTATGGGACAAGCGCCCCCGAAAGGCAACCCGCGAATATCGTGTCAGACCCGCAGGACGTACCCTTCCTCAGGGCGGGCCTGCCCGTCCAGAAGCGCCCGCCAAGCGTCGCTTACCGCCTCCTCCCCGCTCTTCTCGATGATCTTCAGCCAACCGGCGGTGGAATCGAGGAAGCCTGACCAGGCGGTTGCATACCGGGCGGCGAAGCCGTCCGCCCCCCAGTCCTTGTTGCGCTTCATGATGCGGTCGGGCGCGAAGAAAAGTGTGCGCGGCGGCCCCTCGGTCGCGCGCGCGCCTGTCTCCCAGTGCGTGCCGCCGACCATGCAGTTGTAGACGAACGCATCGCCCAAGCGGTGCGCCAGCGCGTCGATCAACGGCGCATCGCCAGCCATGTCGACGAGCAGCGCGGGTTGATCATTCGGTAGTTCGCCCAGGCGCTCGTAGCTGACGACGCGGTCGTAATAGCCAATCTTGCGCACGAACTCCGCGTTGCGCGCTGACGTCAGGCCGATGACTTCCACGCCGGCGCGATCCTTGAGGCATTTCGCCAGACCGAGCGCCGTCTTCGACGATGCGCTCGACAGCATCACCCGGCGCGCGCCGAAAAACCCGCTTTCATCGAGGAAATCGTCAATCAGGAAGCCCGTGACGAAGAGCGGACGGAAGAGCGCGATGTGGCCTTCATGCTCGCGCCTGTACGCAGGGTCCGCCGCAACGCGCTCATACTGGTTGTAGACCGGCGGCAGGCTGACGCGGTGCGCGGCGCCGTCGACAAATCCGCGCGTATTCACCCGCATCGGCGTGACGACGAGATGCGTCGCTATTGGATAGTAACCCCAGATCCGTTCCCCGACAGCGACATCAGCGCATTTTGACTCCACGACGTCGGCGAAGCCCCAGACAGGCACGCGCCCGTTCGGCGCCGGCGCGGGAAAAAATTTCCAGTAGCCGAACTGCTCGCCGATGGCGGCGTAGGTGACGTTGTTGGAGGTCAGCGCAAAACGGTCGAGCCGCAGGAGCGCCTGCCCCTCTCCCGGGATCGCGTCCGCAGATGCAAAACGGTTGAGCCGCAGCGCGCTCTTGTCGACCAGAAAATCTTTCACTTCCGTCATCATGGCCTCCCTTTGTTCGGACTGAACCAGACTGACGGATGCAGCGGTAGCCTTGACGCTAGGGCGTACCGAGCGGTACATACGCGTACTGGATAGTACACGCACAGGCTGAAACTCCCATGCCCCCGCTTTCCGACATGCCGCGTCCCGACTGGCTCGCTCCGCTGTCTGACCCACGCAACGAAACAATCCTGTCTGCAGCCTTCGACGTCTTCGCCGAAAAAGGCATTCACGGCGCGACCATGCTGGAGATCGCCACACGCGCTAAGGTCTCGAAGGAAACGCTCTACGCCCGCTTCGACTCCAAGGAAGGGCTGTTCTATGCGCTTCTCGCCTGGGGCGCGATCAAGTCGGGCATTCACGACGACAAATTCAGCGACGAGCGCCTTGGGAACCCCCGGCAGGCACTCGACGACTATGCCGTCGAGTGCCTCGTCAAGATGATGAAACCCGAGTCGATCGCGGCCTACCGCATCGCGATGGCGGAGGCCGAGCGCATGCCGGAACTGGCCCGTGTATTCGACGAATTCACGTGCAAGGCCGGACGTCCGATCACGACGCGTATTGGAGTCGCGCTGGCGAGGGAGGGGCTCGTCGACATCGACGACATCGCAGAGTTCAATGACAATTTCATCGGCCTCCTGCGCGGAAACCTGTACCACGACGTGATGATCGGCGTGACGCCGCATCCCGGCGATGAGGCGGTGGCAGGGCACGCACGGCGCGCGATGGTGCGTCTCGTGCGCGCCTATGCGGCCCCCAGACGCGACGGATTCGTCTAATCCTCCATTGAAACGACGCCGCCCATGGAGGCGCGTGAGTCGAGGCGCGGCTTGCCGTGGATGGCGATCGCGCCGCCCATGCTGGCCACTGCATCCACCAGTTCGCTGGCGCGCACGCCCGCCGCGCCGCCCATTGACGCATCAACCTCGACAGCGCGGCACGACAGGTTTTCAGCGGACAGCACCCCACCCATGGCGACATCGGCCTCAAGGCCTTCGCACTGGCCCGAGATGGCGAGCGATCCGCCCATGGAGACATCGAGCGACAGCGATGGTCCGTAGACACCCGCGGCAGTGACCTCTGCGCCTTTGGCGACTTCGATGACGTCGAGCCGGGGCGAAACGATACGTATGACGGCGTCGACCTCATGGCGACCGCAGAACATCGTGCATTTCTCCCAGATCTTCAGCCGTCCTTCACTGTAGCGCACACCCAGGCGTTCGAGCGCGTCCGGCGCGCCCTCCAGGATAGCCCCCGCCTGTGCGCCCTGCACGATCTCGACCTTGAACCGGCCACTGAGGTCGATTTCTGAAATAGTTGTTACGTTGCCGACGCGCCGGACTTCGGCGGCGGCCGGGCCTGTGACCAGCATCGCGACAAGACCCGTGGCTGCGGCAATGGCTTGTGAAACGCGCATGATATGACCCTCCTGCCACCCGCGAAGGGCGCATTTGAGATGGATGCCGCCGGATAGCGGTTTGGATGCGCCCGGCGCTCGCGAGGCGCCCAATGGGCTGTTACGCTCGTCCGCCGGTGCGGAGGAACATGCCATGCGACGGATCCTGATTGCGGCGGCTCTCGCTTTCGCCGGTCTTTGCGCCTCCGGGTGCGAGACGACGCCCGCCCCCGCCGCCCTCATCGACCGCACCGAGGTCATGACCGTCGCCAGAACCCTCGCTGATCGTTACGCGAGCACCTGGAACGCGGGGGACATGACGGCGTTCGGCGCGCTCTACCTGCCTGACGCAAGGCATGTGAACATGTCCGGCGAATTCCTGCGCGGTCGCAACACGATCGTCGATGTTCACCGGCGGAACCGGACAAGCTATCCATCCTCCGTGCGCATGATCGCGCAGCTGGAAGGCGCGCGCGCCATCACCGAAGACGCCATCGTTGCAGTGGTGCGTCTGGAGATAGTCAACGACCCGGCGAGGCCCGGCGGCGTCAGCCCCAGCCGGGTGACCTTTACATTCGTGCGCCGTGAGACCGAGTGGAAGATCGCCCAGGCGCACGCCTACGGCGAGAGCGCGAGCCCGTCCTCGCCTACACCAGCCGGCTCTGCACCACCGCCGCGCGGATGAAATCGGCGAAGAGCGGATGCGGTTCGAACGGGCGGCTTTTCAGTTCAGGATGATACTGCACGCCGATGAACCAGGGGTGGTCGGGACGCTCCACAATTTCGGGTAGCACGCCGTCCGGGCTCATGCCGGAGAAGATCAACCCGGTCTTCTCCAAGGTATCGCGGTAACCCGCGTTCACCTCATAACGATGGCGGTGACGTTCCGAGATGGTCTGCGCGCCGTAGATTTCCGCCACGCGTGACCCTTCCGCTAGCACGGCGTCGTAAGCGCCGAGGCGCATGGTGCCGCCAAGATCGCCGTTGGCGCGGCGCTTTTCCAATTCATTGCCCCGAAGCCATTCGGTCATGAGGCCGACGATCGGGTGCTTGGCGGCGCCAAACTCCGTCGAGCTGGCTCCTTCTAGACCAGCCTGGTTCCGCGCCGCCTCGATGCAGGCCATCTGCATGCCGAAGCAGATGCCAAAGAACGGCACGTCACGCTCGCGCGCAAAACGCACCGCCGCGATCTTGCCTTCCGAGCCACGCTCCCCGAACCCGCCTGGGACCAGAATACCATGCACACCCTCAAGTTCCGCGATGGCGCCGTCGGTTCGCTCAAAAGCCTCGCTCTCGATCCAGCGGATGTTGACTTTCACGTTGTTCGCGACGCCGCCGTGCTGCAGCGCCTCGATCAGCGATTTGTAGGCGTCCTTGAGTTCCGTGTACTTGCCCACCACGGCGATCGATACGTCGCCGTCCGGGCTCTTCACACGCTGAACGATCTTGTCCCAGCTGGCGAGATCTGGAGAGGGCGCGACGTTGACGCCAAAGTGTCGGAGCAACTCCGTATCAAGGCCGGCATGGTGGTAGGCTGTCGGCGCCTCGTAGATCGTCTGCAAGTCACGCGCTTCGATCACCGAGCTTTCGCGGACGTTGCAGAAAAGCGCGATCTTTCGCTTCTCGCCTTCCGGAATGGGGCGGTCGCAGCGGCACAGGATGATCTGCGGTTGAATGCCGATGGAGCGCAGCTCCTTCACGGAGTGCTGGGTCGGCTTTGTCTTCATCTCGCCCGCCGCGGGGATGTACGGCAGCAATGTGAGATGGATGAAGACGGCCTGTCCCGGATCCAGCTCCTGGCCCAGCTGGCGGATGGCCTCGAAGAACGGCAAGCCCTCGATGTCGCCGACCGTTCCACCGATTTCGCACAGCACGAAGTCAGCACCGCCCGTATCGGAGAGGATGAACTCCTTGATCGCGTTGGTGACGTGCGGAATGACCTGAACGGTGGCGCCGAGATAGTCGCCGCGACGTTCCTTCGCGATGATCTCCTGATAGATCCGACCCGTCGTGATGTTGTCGCCGAGGTGTGCCGAAACACCAGTGAATCGCTCATAATGTCCGAGGTCGAGATCGGTCTCCGCGCCGTCATCCGTCACGAACACTTCGCCGTGCTGGTACGGCGACATCGTTCCAGGGTCGACGTTGAGATAGGGGTCGAGCTTCCGCAGCCGGACCTTGTACCCGCGCGCCTGCAACAATGCGCCGAGAGCGGCTGAGGCGATGCCCTTCCCCAGGGAAGACACCACCCCGCCGGTGATGAACACATAACGAGCCATAATTCGCCGATCCTTCGGCCCTCAGAAACCGCCGAAGGCGGTCCGGATCACTCGTCCGGACCGGTCCGATCCCGTGGCGCAGGGGCCGGGATTGCAGCTTGGGGCGATTCGATCGCCGGCGCAGTCGCCGGAAGCGGCTGAACGGGCAGCGGGATCATCGGAACCGGCGTAACCTTCTGCGCATTGGCCGCTGGCCGCGGCGCCGACTTTGTCGCCGCACTGCCAACCGGACCACCGGTCTTTGTCTGCGCGCTCCCGATCGGACCGGCGACCACCGGTCCTGCGACACGCTGGCTCGAACCTGCCGGCAGACTCGCCGCCGGCGCCGCCTTGGGAACTCCGGCTTCGGACGACGCCGTCGGATCAAGCGGTCCGGCGCGGGTCACCGCCTCGACCGGCGTCGGCGCAACCGCCGCGCCGATGGGGACGGTCGCCGCCTGAGGCGCGGGCAGCGCTGGCGACGGCGCCGCGGTGAGCGGTGCTGGCGCTTCCTTCTTCGCCGCGCCCTGATTGAAGAACGGCAGGTTGAAGTGGATCCCCGACTGCGGGCGCTGACCGTCCGTGATCACCGAGCGATCGACGGGGCGTGCGCCCGCCATGACCGTCAGAACGATGCTGGTGACAAAGAACGCGCCACCGACCCAGCTGGTTATGTTGACCATCATGTCCGCCGCGCCGCGACCCGAGATCAGGCCGCCGCCACCGCCGCCCATACCCAGCGCGCCGCCCTCGGACCGCTGCATGAGGACCGCGCCCACCAGAACCACGCAAATCAGCAGGTGGAGGACGAGAAACATATTCTGCATGGAAATCGGGACTCCGGGCCTCGACGACACAGATGGGTCGCGCGGGAAGCGGGCTCAATACCTGAGTGAAAGGTTAACTTAAAGACCGACGCCGCAGTCGGTCAGCGGCGAGCCGCCGCAGGATGGGCCGCGATGATCGCCGCGAAATCCGCCGCTTTCAGGCTCGCTCCGCCGACAAGGGCTCCGTCGACGCCATTCACACGAAAGATTTCCGCGGCGTTCCCCGGCTTCACGGAGCCGCCATAGAGGATACGGATCCCTTCGGCGCCTTGGCGGCCATCGGCGAGCGCCACGCGGATGGCCGCATGAGTATCGGCGATCTCGCCGAGGGTCGGGGTCAGACCGGTCCCTATCGCCCATACCGGTTCATAGGCCACGACGACCGTGGATGGCGCATCTGCCGGGACAGAGCCGGCGATCTGGCGCTGGACCACGGCCGCGGCCTGCCCCGCCTGCCGCTCCTCGAGCGTCTCGCCAATACAGATGATCGGAGTCAGGCCCGCCGCCATGGCGGCCTTGGCTTTCGCCGCGACATCCGCGTCCGTCTCCCCGTGCCCCTGTCTGCGTTCGGAGTGGCCTACAATGCACCAGACGGCGCCCGCGTCGACGAGCATCGCCGCGTTGACGTCGCCGGTGAACGCCCCGTCGCCGCCTGCCCGGCAGTCCTGGCCGCCCATTCCGATCCGGGAGCCTGCGGCGGCCTCGACCGCCGCCGCCAACAGCGTCACGGGTGGGCAGATCGCCAGTTCCAGGTCGGAAGGTGCGTCAGTCGTGGCGGCCGACAGTGCGCGGATCTCCGACAGGTCGGCTCTGCGGCCGAACATCTTCCAGTTGCCGGCGATCAAGGGGCGTCTGCTCATCTGGTCCTTGCCTGTCATATCCCTGCGATCCGAACGCCCGGGCCGTTGTCGACGCGCCGGCCGCTCACTAAGGTTCGCCCGCTGCGAAAATCGGACGGGAACATGCTCACGGAATTGCGGAAAGTCACGCGCGGATGGATCGCGATGGCCGTTATCGGCCTGCTCGCCCTCGCCTTCGCGATCTGGGGCATCAACGATGTCTTCAAGCCGATCCAGTCCAACACTGTCGCCTCAGGGCGCGGCGTCGAGGTGACACAGGAGGAATTCAACACCGCCTTCGACACTGAGATCGAGCGCGCCCGTACACAGGCCAAGAGGGCCGTCACCCGACAGGAGGCCGTCGAAGCGAACCTGCACATGCGCCTTCTCGACAGGCTGGTGACGCAACGGGTCTTCGACCGCCTTGCGCGCCGCGTGAACGTCAGCGCGTCGGATGCGATGGTGGCGAAGGACATCCAGGAAACGGAGGCCTTCCGTAACCCGGTGACCGGCGCGTTCGACGCCGCCACCTACGCGTCCATGCTTGCGCAGAACCGGATTACCCGCTCCTTCTACGAGGCGGACCTGCGCAACGACATGGCGCGCCGCCAGCTTGCGAACGCGCTTGTGGCGGGCATCCGGCCGCCATCGAGTTTCGGCCGCATGGCGATCGCGTTTGAAACCGAGAAGCGCACGATCTCCATCGCCGCAGTAACGCCCGAGCGCATTGGCGCGCCGCCAGCGCCGACGGATGCGGAGATCGAGGCGTTCTACAAGGCCCAGTCTGCGGGATTCGCGTTGCCGGAGTACCGCGCGTTCACGGTCATCACAGCAGAACCGGCGGATTTCGCAGCGCGTGTGGAAGTGTCTGAAGACAAAATCGTCGAGCTCTTCCAGTTCCGCAAAGCGCAACTGGTCACGCCCGAAAAGCGCTCGTTCATCTTGCTCAGCGGCGCCAAGGATCGGGCAGTCGCGGAACAAGCGGGACGCCGCCTCGGCGCAGGTGAAGCGCCACAAGCCGTCGCTGGCGCGCTCAACCTTCAGGTTCTGGAGTTCTCCCAGAAGGCCAAGACCGAAGCGCCTGACTCGCGCATCGGCGATGCGGTGTTCGCCACGCCCGCCGGACAGGTCACCGCGCCGGTTCAGGGTGTGACCTGGTCGATCGCACGCGTCACCGGGATCGTGGCCGGCGCTACGCCGACGCTTGAGGATGTGCGGGCCGGATTGCGGGCTGAGCTTGCCCAGGAAGAAGCGCAGACGCTGATGAACGACGCCGTCGAGAAGTTTGACGACATTCGCGCTGGCGGCGCCGCGCTGGAAGACGCCGCCGCGCAGTCGGGACTCACGGTCTCGAAGATCCCGCTCATCGACGCACGCGGCCTGAGTGCTGCCGGTCAACCTGAATCATCCATCCTTGACCGCCCGGAACTCGTGCAGGCCGCGTTTGCCGCCGGAGAAGGCGACCCCACCGACTGGACCTCGACCGATCAGGGCGGCTCCTACCTGATCCGCATCGACATTGTGCGTCCCTCGGGGCCGCCGCCGCTCGCGCAGGTGCGAGACCGGGTCGCATACGCCTGGCGTATGCAGAAGATCGGCGAAGGCATGCGCAAGATCGCCGAGGACATCCGGACCGCAGTCGCGGGCGGCGCGAAGTTCATCGATGCGGCGCGCGCGCAACGCGTGGCGATGGTGACGACATCGCAGACTCTGGATCGCCGCATGGCTGGCCAGGGCGGCCCCTCCCCGCAACTTATGGGCGCCGTCTTCAGTGGACGCCAGGGTGACGTAGTGACAGGCGCCGGTGGTCCCGGCGGCGCGGTGCTCTTCATCGCACAGATCGAGTCGATCGAACGCGCGGATCCCGCAAGTGATCCTCAGATGCTTGAACAGGCGCGTCAGTCCCTGGGGTCGATGCTCGCCGACGATACGCTTGCGACAGTTCAGGCCGTGGCGAAGCGGGATGCGCGCATACGGCTCAACCAGCCACTGATCGACCGTCTCGTGGGCAAAGCCACTGAAGAGGGCGCGGAAAAATGATCGCTATCGAGCCCGCGCGCGAAGTCGTCGACGCGGGCCTGGCGGAAGGTCGCGCGCAGCTCATATGGACGCGGCGCGTTAGCGATCTGGAGACCCCAGTTTCAGCGCTGTTGAAACTGGGGTCCGACGTGCCGGGGACGTTCCTGCTTGAGTCTGTGCAGGGCGGCGATTGGCGGGGGCGCTACTCGATCATCGGCCTCGCGCCCGATCTCGTGTTCCGCATTCGTGACGGTCGGGCAGAACGCAGCGCCGGCGGTTTCGACGACGCGGATTTCGCCACGATGGATGAGCCGCCGCTTGAGGCGTTCCGGCGCATCGTCACCGAGAGCGCCGCACAGATACCGCCGACACTCCCGCCGCCCTCCGCCGGCCTGTTTGGCTACCTCAGCTACGACATGGTGCGGTATGTCGAGAAACTACCCGATACGGCGCCCGATCCCTTGGCGTTGCCAGAAGCGCTGATGGTGCGCCCGACGATCGTGGCGGTGTTCGACAACGTCGCGAGTGAAATCACATTCGTGACTGTCGCCCGGCCCGGTTCCGCGACGAGCGCCTACGATGAGGCTACGGCTCGCCTGACGCGCGCCGTGGATGCGCTGGAATCGCGGCTGCCGGCGACCCGCCCGGTAGGCTCCGCCCCTGCATCGCGCGCCGAGCCGATATCCAACACAACGCCTGCCGAGTATCGCGACATGGTGGAACGCGCGCGGGCATACGCCAGCGCCGGCGACATATTCCAGGTCGTGCCGAGCCAGCGCTTTTCTGCGCCGCTGCCCGAATCCCCGCTTGCGCTTTATCGTGCGCTGCGTCGCATCAACCCCTCACCGTTTCTCTTCTATCTCCAGTTCAACGGGTTCGCTGTCGTCGGCTCGTCGCCGGAGATCCTGGTGCGCGTGCGCGACGGCGTAGTGACAATACGTCCCATCGCCGGCACCCGCCCGCGCGGCAAGACGCCGGCCGAGGACGCCGCTCTCGAAGAGGAGCTGCTCGCCGATCCGAAGGAACGCTCCGAACACCTCATGTTGCTCGATCTCGGCCGCAACGACGTCGGCCGCGTGGCGACCACGAAGCGGCAATCGAACAAGGACGGCGGCGTGCGCGTGACGCAGCAGTTCCATGTCGAGCGCTACAGCCACGTCATGCACATCGTCTCCAACGTGGAGGGCAAGCTCAAGCCGGAGCTGGATGCGCTGGATGCGCTCTTCGCCGGGCACCCGGCGGGCACGGTTTCCGGCGCGCCGAAGGTGCGCGCCATGGAGATCATCGACGAACTGGAAAAGCACCGCCGCGGCGTCTACGGCGGCGGCGTCGGCTACATTTCGGCTGCGGGTGATCTCGACACCTGTATCGCCCTGCGCACCGGCATCGTGAAGGATGGCATGTTGCACGTGCAGGCTGGCGGTGGCGTGGTTCTCGACAGCGACCCGCAACTGGAATGGGAAGAGACGGTGCACAAGGCGCGCGCGCTGTTCCGCGCGGCGGCGGAGGCGTGGCGATTCACCTGATCCGCCCTTGTCTCCACCAGCATTGAAAGACTGCGCCATGATCCTGATGATCGATAACTACGACAGCTTCACCTACAACCTCGTGCATTACCTCGAGGAACTCGGCGCAGACGTGGTCGTGCGTCGCAACGACAAGATCACTGTCGCGGACGCGCTCGCCCTCAAACCGCAGGCGATCATCCTGTCGCCGGGCCCGTGTACGCCGAACGAGGCCGGCATCTGCCTCGATCTGATCGCCGCTGCGCCGGAGAACATGCCGATCCTCGGCGTCTGCCTCGGTCATCAGGCGATCGGCCAGGCGTTTGGCGGCGATGTCGTGCGCGCCGGCGCGATCATGCACGGCAAGTTGTCGACTATCCGCTCCCATGGACGCGGCCTGTTTGCGGGACTTCCCGCCGCATTTGAGGGAACGCGCTATCACAGCCTCGCCGTAGCCCGCGATACGTTCCCCGACGTACTCAATATCGACGCCGAAACCGCCGACGGCGAAGTGATGGGGCTGAGCCACAAGACACGCCCCATCTTCGGCGTGCAGTTCCACCCGGAGTCCATCGCCTCCGAGCACGGCCACGCACTGCTCCGCAATTTCCTCGTCGCCGCGGGCGTGGTCGCGTGAGCGTCGCCCCTCTCTCGGTTGCTGAACTGGACACCGCCTTCGCCGTCATCATGGACGGGCAAGCGAGCGAGGCCGAGATTCGATCTTTCCTGACGCGTACCGTGCAGCAGATGACCGATCCTGAAGCGCTGGCGGCCGGCGCCCGCGCGTTACGGTCGCGGATGATCGCTATGGCTGCGCCCGAAGGCGCGATCGATGTGTGCGGCACCGGCGGCGACGGCGCGCACACGCTGAACATATCCACCGCCGTCGCCTTCGTCGTCGCCGGATGCGGCGTGCCGGTGGCCAAGCACGGCAATCGCGCGATGTCGTCCAAATCCGGCGCTGCGGACGTGCTTGAGGCGCTCGGCGTGAAACTCACTGGCGACGGGCCTACGCTGGAGCAATGTCTGCGCGAGGCGGGCATCGCCTTCCTGTTCGCACAGAACCACCACCCCGCCATGCGGCATGTCGCAGCTGCGCGGCGTGAACTCGGCCATCGCACGATTTTCAATCTGCTGGGGCCGCTTTCGAATCCGGCGCGCGTCAAACGCCAGCTCGTAGGCGTGTTCAGTCCGGAAGCAGTCACACCCATGGCGAAGGCGCTCGCGCTCCTCAATGCAGAGCGCGCATGGGTGGTGCACGGCGCGGGCGGGCTGGATGAACTCTCCTGCCAAGGACCGTGCATGGCGGCTGAGACGGTGTGCGGCGAAGTCATCCGCCAGTTCGGAATTCTCTCCGCCGACGCCGGCATCGGCGCCTTCGACAACGCCGCGGTGCGGGGCGGCGACGCTGCTCACAACGCCGCGCAGTTGTCGGATCTCCTGGCAGGCCGACTGGAAGGCGCCGCTTACGAGAACTTCGTCCTTTTGAATGCGGGCGCCGCCCTGCTTGTCGCTGGACGCGGCGCGCGCCTGGCTGACGGCGTTGTGCTCGCACGCGGCGCATTGCGCGAAGGTCGTGCACTGGAGGCGCTGGACAAGTTGCGCGCGCTCACGGGCTCGGCGCCATGAACGATACCCTCACCCGCATACTCGCCTACAAGCGCGATGAAGTGGCTGCGCGGCGGGCAAAGCGATCTCTTGCCGATCTGGAAGCGGCGGCGCGGATGGCCGGCGCGCCACGCGGTTTCGCCGCGGCGCTCGCCGCCGCCCATGCAGCGGGGCGCTACCCGCTGATCGCCGAGATCAAGAAGGCAAGCCCATCGAAGGGCCTGATCCGGGCGGACTTCGCACCTGCAACGCTTGCGCGGGCGTATGCAGCCGGCGGCGCGACGTGCCTCTCCGTACTGACCGATGCGCCGAGCTTCCAGGGAGATGACCGCTATCTCGTCGAGGCCCGCGACGCCGTCGCCCTTCCCACCTTGCGGAAGGATTTCATGATCGATCCCTGGCAGGTCGTGGAAAGTCGCGCTTTGGGCGCCGATGCAATTCTGGTGATCATGGCCGCAGTGGGCGATAGCCTTGCCCTCGAGCTCACGGAGGAGGCGAACGCGTTCGGCATGGACGCGTTGATCGAGTGCCATGACGAAGAGGAAGTCCTGCGCGCATTGCGCCTCCCCGCACGCCTCATTGGCGTCAACAACCGCGACCTGAGAACCTTTGAAACACGCCTCGACACCACGGAGCGCCTCGCCCCGTTGATCCCCGCCAACCGCATACTGGTGGCTGAGTCCGGCATCGCCGTCACGGCCGACCTCGAAAGACTGTCCACAGCCGGCGCACGCGCATTTCTCGTCGGCGAATCGCTGATGCGCCAGGACGACGTCTCCGCGGCGACCCGGCGACTTCTTGGCGCACAGGCCTGAAGCCATAGGAACACTTGCGAACACTCTCTTGACCAGCGCCGGGAACGGACATAGAACAAAACCTGTTGACCTTTTGTTCCTCCCATCGGAGGCCGTTCGGGAAGGCGTTTCATGCTGACGGCGAAACAGAAAGAGCTGCTCCTCTTCATCCATCAGAAGATCAAGGAGACCGGCGTCTCTCCGTCCTTCGACGAGATGAAGGACGCGCTGGATCTCGCCTCGAAGTCGGGCATCCACCGTTTGATCACGGCTCTGGAGGAGCGCGGCTTCCTGCGCCGCCTCGCCCATCGGGCCCGGGCCCTGGAAGTGCTCAAGTTGCCTGACTCCGCGACCCCGGCCGCCCCGCCCCGCGGTCGGTCGGCGTTCAAGCCGGCGCTGGTCGGCTCTGTCGAAGCACAGCGGGAGACCGAAGGCGGCTACGACATTCCGATCCTCGGCAAGATCGCCGCCGGCGTCCCGAAGGAAGCGATCGAGACGGAGATCGGCCGCATCACCGCGCCGGGCGACCTCGCAGCCAACGCAGACCACTTCGCCCTCGAAGTTAAGGGTGATTCGATGATCAACGCCGGCATTCTGGAGGGCGATGTCGTCGTTTTGCAGAAATGCGACACGGCGAACACTGGCGACATCGTCGTCGCCCTCGTCGATGGCGAGGAAGCGACCCTGAAGCGTCTGCGGCGGAAAGGAAACTCCGTGGCGCTGGAGGCGGCGAACCCCCGCTACGAGACGCGCATCTTCGGTCCTGACCGTGTGCAGATCCAGGGCAAGCTCGTCGCGCTCATTCGTCGATACGCCTGAGTTTTCCAGACCAGATCCGGTAGCCTGCATCATCGCGTGCGCGTCTGAACTGTACACCGGCCGCTGTCTCGGTCATCGACAGTCCGCCCTTTTGCGCGAGATCCACAGGGTCGATCACCGCCGCCGGGGCGCAGCGCGCCTTGTAGGCGTCGTCGACCGGAACGTCGCTCAGTATGATCGCGTCGGTTCTGCAGGCTGCCACGAGCCCCTCCTGACGATAGACTCGAAAGACCTGACGGTCGCGCGGCGTCCGCCAGGTGCAGACGTCTCTATTGCAGATGTCAGGCGGCGGCAGCTTGTCCGTCTGGGCGGCGGAGAGTCCCGCAAGTCCGCCCATCCTGCCCTTCGCAAATGATCCGCGCCGTACATCGGCGGCGGCGATCCATCCTTCCTGCGTTTGCGCGACTACGGCCCGAAGGTCGCCATCAGCCCAGAGGACAGATTTTGGCGCGCTGACGTAGACGATGCCTGACGCCAGCAGCGCCAGTGCGCCAAGCCATCGCAATGGTCCCCGCCAAAGACAGGTCCAGATGATCGCACCGACCGCGAGCAGGAACGCCATCGCCGGCGCTACCGGCATTGGTCGCACAGCCTCCGGACGTTCGGCGAACACACGACCGATCGCCGCCACCATATCGAGTGCGCCTGCCATGATCGCCAGAGGAATGTCGGCGAGACCGAAGGGCGCGAGCACCGCCGCAATCACCGCGCTCGGCGCAATGACGAAGCTGATGAGCGGTGTCGATGCGAGGTTCGAGGCGAGCCCGTAAACCGCCACCCGTTGAAAATGGTAGATCGCGAATACATCCGTCGCGAGTCCGGCCACGAGGCTTGCGACCAGCATGCCGGACAGCAACCGCCATGATGCGTCCAACCCGCCGAGGATAAGCCCGGGCGCCAGAACGGGGCCCGGCGCGCGGAGCGGTTGCTCGAACGCCGCTATCAATGCGGCCGTCGCCGCAAATGACATCTGGAACCCCGGATCGACGACGGACTCCGGTGAAATCAGAACCACGATGACCGCCGCAAGCGCGAGGGCGCGGAGGCTGAATGCTGGTCGGTCGATCAGGACGGCGCCCAGCGCCACGGCCGTCATCACGAATGCGCGCTGTGCCGGCACGCTCGCGCCGGAGACGACGAGATACGCCGCAGCGCCAATGAGTGCTGCTGCGGCGGCCCATTTTCGGATGGGATAGCGCAGTGCGATCGGTGCAAGCAGCGCGAGCAGGAAATGCAGCGCCGCGAAAATGCCTCCCGCGACGAGCGCCATGTGTAGCCCTGATACCGAGAGGAGATGGCCCAGGCCGGAGTCGCGAAACGCGACATTCGTCGCATCGGTCATGAAGCTCCGGTCGCCGGTGACGAGCGCGGCCGCGATGGCGCCGCCTTCTCCCGGGGAGGCGGTGACGATGCTTTCGGTCAGATCGCGCCGCACTGCCGTGGTGAAGAGCATCACGCGATCTTGGAGGCTCAACGGCGGCGGCGCCGCAGTTGGCCTGCACCGTCCGAGCGCGATGCCTGTAGCGCCGATCTTCTGGAACCAGGCGCGACGTGCGAAGTCGAACGCTCGCGGCGCCATAGGACCTTCTGGCGGTCGAAGCAGGACAAGGCAGTCGATCGAACGCCCCGGCGACAGCACTGCATTCACCGACAGGCGCACATACCGGGGCGGCGAATTGACGCCATCGATGGCGCTTACGAGCACCTTCATGCGCGGTCGGGTCGCACCCGGCTCTGCGTCCAGCACCCATCCCGTCAAGCGGGCAGGTCCAAGCTCCTGCGTAATGCGCGGCGCCGCGACGGCCTCGCTTCGCACGCCGCCAGCAACAGCACCCAGCGCAAATGCGGCGATGAGCAGAAACGCCCCAGCCGCAGCCATCCGCAGACGTCCGGCGCCCGACAGCGGAGCGGTCGCGATGGCCATGCCGAGCCCGCCACAGGTGGTCAGCACAAGCGGCGCGATCCACGAGGCCGGCGCGATGGGCGTGCTCATCCAGGCCGCTGCGCCGAGGATCATGGCGACCGGCGGCCAGAGCGCCCAGCGATCATGCTGGAGGGCGATCGTCCCGGCCACTGCGTCACGCACCGCCTTGATCGCATCGCCAAGGCGCGCTTTACGGGGCGCACGGCGCTGGCGCGCCGGCTTCCTGCTGGAAAGGTCATCCCCGCCGATGAGCGTCGTCACGCGCTTCGCCCCGTCTCCCACCGGCTACCTCCATATCGGAGGGGCGCGCACGGCGCTATTCAACTGGCTCTTCGCGCGCCGGCATGGCGGAAAATATCTCCTGCGCATCGAGGATACGGACCGCGCCCGCTCCACACAGGACGCCATCGACGCCATCATCGAGGGCCTGGACTGGCTAGGGTTGAAGGCGGATGCCGATCCGGTCTTCCAGTTCGCAAGGGCCCCGAGGCATCGCGAAGTCGCCGAGGAAATGATTGCGCGAGGCGGCGCTTACCGCTGCTACCTGACGCAGGAAGAGGCCGACGCGGCGCGAACAAAGTCACAGGCCCAAGGTCGGGCGTTCCGATCGCCCTGGCGCGACGGTGGCGCGGCGCCGACCGATCGCAGCTTTGTCGTGCGGCTGCGCGCGCCGGACGATGGCGACGTGCTGAACGATGACCTCGTGCAGGGCCCCGTCCGTGTGAAGGCCAGAGACATAGACGACCTCGTGCTGCTGCGCGCCGACGGCGTACCGACGTATATGCACGCGGTCGTCTGCGACGATCACGACATGGGCGTCACGCACATCATCCGCGGCGACGATCACCTGACCAACGCCGCGCGCCAGATCCCGATCTTTCAGGCGATGGGCTGGACGCCGCCGAAGTACGCGCACATCCCGCTGATCCACGGCCCCGATGGCGCGAAGCTCTCCAAGCGCCACGGCGCGCTGGCCGTCCAGGCCTATCGCGACATGGGATATCTGCCGGAGGCGCTGTGCAACTATCTGATGCGGCTGGGCTGGAGCCATGGCGACCAGGAGATCATGTCGGTGGATGAGGCTGCGGCAGTTTTCGACCTTGCCAATGTCGGTCGCGGACCGGCGCGACTGGACTTCGCCAAGCTCGACTTCGTCAACGCCCACTACATGAAGAGCGCCGACGACGCCCGGCTCGCGCACCTCGTTCTCGAGCATATCGCGGCGCAGCGAGACTGGGTCGTGGGGGATGTGGAGGAAGCCCGGATCAGGGCTGGAATCCCCATCCTGAAGCAAAGGGCCAAGACCATGGTGGAACTGGCCGATCAGACCTATTTCCTTGTCCGCCGTCGCCCCTTCGCGCTTGACGCTGCAGCGCAAAAGACGATGAAGGACGGGGTTGCGGAACGGCTTGGCCGACTCGCGCCCTGTCTGGAAGCTGCGACCGCCTGGGAGGAGGCGCCGCTGGCGCAGACGCTCAAGGACTTCGCCGCCGCCGAAGGCGTCGGCATGGGCCAGATAGGGCCGGGACTTCGCGCCGTACTGACGGGCGGCTCTCCCGCGCCGGATCTCGCCCAGACACTGGCGCTGCTCGGCCGTCACGAATCGTTAGGCCGGATCGCGGATGGAATATGATGCGGCTACCGCCGCAACGGACACGAGAGGAACGGGTCATGCAGAACAAGGTGCAGCCCAAGGGCACGGCGAAACTGGATCTGAACGGCAAGTCGTTTGATCTGCCGGTGTATGGCGGCTCGGTCGGCCCCGACGTCGTCGACATTCGCAAATTCTACGCAGAGACCGGCGCGTTTACCTACGACCCGGGCTTCACGTCGACCGCGAGCTGCGAAAGCCAGATCACCTATATCGACGGCGACGAAGGCGTCCTGCTCTATCGCGGCTATCCGATCGACCAGCTTGCCGAAAAGTCGAGCTTTATCGAGGTCTGCTACCTGCTGCTCAAAGGCGAGCTTCCGGACGCAGATCAGCTGAAGCAATTCACCAAGACGATTACCTATCACACGATGCTGCACGCGCAGTTCGACCGGTTCTTCGAGGGCTTCCGTCGCGACGCGCACCCGATGGCGGTGATGACTGGCGCGGTGGGCGCGCTTTCGGCATTCTATCATGACAGCCTCAACGTCGATGATGCACGTCAACGCGAAATATCGAGCCACCGCTTAATCGCGAAAATGCCAACGATCGCGGCGCGTGCATTCAAGTACACATCCGGCCAGCCGTTCATCAGCCCGCGCAATGAACTGGACTATCCTTCGAACTTCCTGCGCATGTGCTTTGCCGTTCCGGCCGAGGATTACACGGTCAACCCCGTGCTCGCCAAAGCCATGGATGTCTTCTTCATCCTGCACGCCGACCACGAGCAGAACGCCTCGACATCGACTGTTCGTCTGGCAGGTTCGTCCGGCGCCAATCCATTTGCGTGCATCGCGTCGGGCATAGCGTGCCTCTGGGGCCCGAGCCACGGCGGCGCCAACGAAGCGGCGCTCAAGATGCTCTACGATATCGGCGACGTGTCCAACATTCCCGACTTCGTGAAGCAGGTGAAGGATCCTAATTCCGACGTGCGGCTGATGGGCTTCGGTCACCGTGTCTACAAGAACTACGACCCGCGGGCGAAGGTGATGCAGAAGCTCTGCCACGCCGTGCTCAAGGAGGTCGGCGCGACGGACGATCCGATGCTCAAGGTGGCGATGGAACTGGAAAAAATCGCGCTGAACGACGAGTATTTCGTCAAGCGCAAGCTCTATCCGAACATCGACTTCTACTCAGGGATCACGCTGAAGGCGATGGGATTCCCGGTCTCGATGTTCACCGTGCTGTTCGCGGTGGCGCGCACCGTGGGCTGGATCGCGCAGTGGTCGGAAATGATCTCTGATCCGTCACAGAAGATAGGCCGCCCGCGTCAGGTCTATACGGGTCCGACAATGCGCGACTACGTCCCTGTCGGACAGCGCTAGCGGATGGCGAGGACGGCCTCGGCGGCGATGTCCGCCGCAGGTCGTCCGCCTCGCCCCATAGCCTTGAGTGCGCGGTCCTGCGCATCGACCTGGGCAGAACGAGCCGCCGGATCCCGCAGCAACGGAGCTGCTGCGCGTGCGAGAATCTCTGCCGTGCAGCGCGTCTGAATGAACTCCGGCGCGATTTCGCGCGCCGCTGCGACATTCATCAATGTCATGAACGGCGACTTGTACAGAAACAATCGCGCAAGCGCCCAGGTGATCCATCCCAAGCGATAGCCGACAACGACGGGCGTTCCCTGCAGGCCGACTTCCGTCGTTACAGTCCCGGAGACTGCGAGCGCCGCGGTCCCTGCCGCGAACGCGTCTTCCTTCTCACCGGCCTCGTCGACGACCAGGACAGGATAGGATTGCGCAGACGCCATTGCACGGGCGCCTGTCGCGATCGAACGTGCGGCAACCACGACTACCTTCAAGGACGGAATGTCTGCACAAAGCCGACCTGCGGCAGCGAAGAGGCGTGGCGCCGTCCGGCGCAACTCGCTGCCGCGACTTCCGGGCAGGACAAGTAGCAGCGGCGCATCGCCGAGACCATGGCGCGCACGAAACGCGCCGCCGTCGCCCTGTACGTAGCGCCCAAGCGCGGGATGACCACACACGGTGCACGGCAGGTTGAAAGGCGTGTAGAAAGGCAGCTCGAAATCGTGAATGCAGATGAGATGGTCAACCGTTCGCGCCAGCGTTTTCGCGCGCCCCGGTCGCGAGGCCCATACCTGCGGGCCGATGTATTTGACAAGTTTCAGACCCGGCAGGCGTTTGCGCAGGCGCTGCGCGACACGGAGTGTGAACCCCCACGAATCAATCAGCACGACAGTGTCCGGTGCGAAGGCGACGGCGGCGTCCGCCGCCTTGTCGGCAAGCCGCACTACGCGCGGGTAAGCCTTCACGCCATCGATCAGACCTAGAATGGCGAGACTCTTGATGTCGAATGCGCTCTTCAGCCCCCGCGATTCGAGTGCCGGCCCGCCCACGCCCGCGAGTGCAACGTCTGGAGAGCGCGCACGAAGGGCACCGACGAGATCCGCGCCGAGCACGTCGCCCGACGATTCCGCTGCAACGATGAATATGCGACGCGTCAAGGCGTGAACCCGATGACAAACAAGCCAAGCGCGTCCGCGCGTGCGATGAGCGCTTCACGCTGCATGATGAGAGCGCCGCCAGCTTCGACTGCAATGCCCGCAAGACCTGCACGCCGGACCCCTTCCAGGGTCTGCGGTCCGACCGTGGGCAGGTCTATCCGGCGGTCCTGGATGGGCTTCGGTCGCTTCAGCAGAACGCCGCGCGGGCTCCCCGGGACGCCGCGAATTTCTGGTGGAAGTTCCGCAACACGGGCGAGCATGGCGTCGGTGCCTTCCTGCGCTTCCAGCGCGAGGACCAGGCCATCGCAGACGACGCAGCCCTGCCCCACGTCCCAGGAGCCCAGGGTCGCGGCGACGTCGGCGGCCTTCTGGATGTCCAGCATTTGCTCAGCCGTAGGAGCGACAGCGCCCATTGGTCCGGAGGGCGCAAGCAATGTGGCGAGCACTTCGTCAGCGCCGACAAGACGAAATCCTTCCCGCTCGTGTTCGTCTCCGAGCACGCGCAGGAGCGCATCATCCCCGTTGCGAGCTGCGGCGAGCACGCGAGGCATCATCATCGCCGCGCGTGCATCCAGTTTCAGCAACTTGAAATCCGGGCGTTTGACGACCCCGACAAAGGTCACGGCGTCGCATCCTGCATCTCGCAGTGCGTGAAACCTCGCGCCCATTTCACCCAGGCCGAAGTCGCCCCCCGGGTGTGATGACAGCAGTGGATCCGACACCCCGAGGACCCTTGCTACGTAGTATGGCGCGCCTGTCGCCGCGCAATGCTCAGCTATGCGGACCGGCAGTTCGCCGCCGCCAGCGATCACGCCCAATTTCTTCCAGCCGGCCATTGCCGTTTCAGATTTTCGGCATGCACAGCGAGCGCTGAGCATCGGCGCGGATGAAGCTGACGATCTCGCGCACCTCCGCCACGTGCGCGTAGAGTTCGGTCACGTCATCAAGGCGTTCCTGAAAGGTCCCTTCTTCCGCAAAGAGGAGTCGGTAGGCGGCGCGAAGGTCATGGATGGCATCGCGCGAAAAACCGCGCCGTTTCAAACCGACGATGTTGAGTCCCGCCAGCTGTGCGTGATTCCCGAAGACTGAGCCATACGGAATGACGTCGGCGACAACCGCCGCAAGCCCCCCCACGAATGCATGATTGCCGATGCGACAATTCTGGTGCATCGCGCACAGACCGCCGAGGATCACATGGTCGCCAACCTGCACATACCCGCCGATGGTGGCGCCTTGCGCGAAGATAACGTTGTTTCCGACAACGCAATCGTGCGCGATATGGGATTGCGCCATGAACAGGCCGTTGTCGCCGACCACCGTCACCCCGCGGCCGCGTACCGTGCCCCGATGCATCGATACGTGCTCCCGGATCGTGTTGCGTGACCCAATGACGAGCCTTGTGGGTTCGCCCTTGTAGGAGGTGTCCTGCGCCGGCTGCCCCAAAACCGTAAAAGGGTGAACGATATTGTCTTCACCGAGCGTCGTCTCCCGCTCGATGAATACATGCGCGACCAGTCGGGTTCGCGCGCCCAGCTTCACGTTGGGGCCGACAATGCAATACGGGCCGATCTCGACCTCGCCGCCCAATTCAGCGGACGCGTCAACGATCGCGGTTGGGTGGACAGCAGCGCTCACTTGCTTTCGATCTCCACCTTCATTGCGGCGAACTCCGCCTCCGACGCCAGTTCACCGTTGACCTCCGCGCGCCCGCGGAACTTGAAGATGTTGCGCCGTGCGAAAAGCACCTCGACCGGCATCTCAAGGACATCGCCCGGTCGAACAGGGCGACGGAACCGGGCATTGTCGACTGACATAAAGAGGATCGTGTTCCTGGTCACGTCCACATCGAGCGACTTGGACATGAGCACTGCGCCCGTCTGAGCCATGGCCTCGATCTGCAACACCCCAGGCATCACCGGCTCGTGAGGAAAATGCCCCGGAAAATAGGGCTCGTTGATCGTCACGCACTTGATACCGCGTATCGAGGTGGACGGAACATACTCGACCGCCCGATCGACGAGCAGGAAGGGGTAGCGATGCGGGAGCCGGCGCAGGATTTCCGCGATGTCGATGGCGTTGTCTGCCGCCACGCCTTCAGCCTTGTCCGCCATCCCGTTTACCGATCGCCCTTCCGAGCCACGCGACCTCGCGCAGCCACTGCCGCAGAGGCTTGGCCGGGTATCCGGCCCATGTCTCGCCCGCGGGAACGTCATGCATGACCGCAGAGCCTGCCGCAAGGATCGCCCCGCGTCCTATGGATCTGTGATCGGCCACCCCGACGCGCCCGCCCATCATGGCGCCGTCGCCGATCGTGACCGATCCCGATATGCCGCCGAAGGCTGCGATTATCGCTCCGCGCCCGACTGTAACATTGTGAGCGATCTGGCAGAGGTTGTCGATTTTCGCCAGTTCGCCGATCACCGTATCGCCAAACAGTCCTCGGTCGACCGTCACACCCGCGCCGATGGATGCGCCGTCCTGGACAATCACACGCCCGAAGTGGGGAATGTCGACGGGCCCCAGAGCGTCCGCGGCAACGCCAAATCCGTTTTGCCCGATCAGGGCGCCGGGGAGCAAAGTCACATCGTCGCCGACGAGCGCACAGGACAATACGGCGGCTGGCCCGATGCGGCACCGCCGGCCAATCGCGACGCCGGGCCCGATCACCGCATTGGCGCCGACAAGCGTGCCGGCGCCAACCCGGGCGTCCGGACCGACGACGGCGCCTGGGGACAGGATGGCGCTCTCTTCGATGATGGCAGTCGGATCCACGGCCGGCGCACCCGCCGCGAATTCGCGAGGCACGGCGATACGATGCGCCAGGCGCGCAAACGCAGCGCGTGGTTCCGTGCAGAAAATCAGCGTCGAACCGTCATGGCTGCTGTTGGCAGCGCCCTCACGCAACAGGATTGCGCCGGCGGTAGACTTCGGCGCAATCCCCTTGCCATCAAAATAAGCGAGATCGTCGGGCCCCGCTGCGTCAAAGGACGCCACGCCGCTTACAACCCGCGTTTCGTTGCCTTGCACACGCCCGCCACCGGCCAGGTTCGCAACGGCGATGGGTCCGCGCAACAGGTAAAAGCGCGGATCAATCATGCGCCGCGCCTTCCTGCGTCACTTCTTCGGCGCGGCTTTGGGTTGCCCTGCCGCCTCAGGCGCCGGGCCAACAGTGACCGGCACCCAGGTGGGCTGCGGCGCGCGCGGCGTAGCAGCGTTGAAGCGGGTGACGGCATCTTGCGTGATATCGACCGTCGAACGTGCTTTCGCGATCTGAGAGCGATCTACAACAATGACCGCGCCGCGCTGGGTCATGATCTGATCGACGATCGGATCAAGCGCCTGCATGAGGGTTGCATCCGCCCGCTGCTGGGTGGCCTGCACGGAGTACTCAAAGATCTGCTGTTTCTGCTTTAGGTCGTTCTCACGGCGAATTTGTTGCTCAACGCGAGTCTTGAGCGCTGGATTGGCGGCGATCTGCTGCGGATTTTGCCCCTGAAGCAGAGGCGCCAGAGCGCGACCTTCAGTCTCCAGTTGTGTCGCCGCTGCCTGATTCTGCGTGCGGAACTCATTCGCCTTCTGGTCAACCAGCGTCTTGAGCTTTTGCTGCATGTCCGGCCACGCCGTCGATTGCGAGCGAAGACGCTCAAGATCCATGACGATGACGGGAGATTGTACCGCCGCCTGCCCGGTCTGTGCGATCGCCGCGCCAACGCTGAGTGCGCCAAGCGCTCCCACGGTCAGCGCCGCAGCGGCGACAAGTACTGATTTCATCCGCATTGACGTTTTCCTCTAGAATCTTGTGCGCGTGGAGAAGCGGAACTCTTGCGTCTTGTCGTACTCTTCTTCCGCGAGAGGGTGTGCGAAGTCGAACTGGACCGGGCCGAAGGGGCTATCCCAGAAGACACTCACACCGACCGAAGCGCGCAGGCTCAACGCATCGTCAACATAGGACGTGACGCGCGTGAAGTTCGGCAGGTTGCTCGTATCAAGGATCTCGCTGACCTGCTTGCGCCGGTCTTGCTCGTCGAGAATACCCAGGCCGCCAAATTCTGCGAACAATGCGCCGGAAATCCCGTATTCCTTCGGAAGGCCCGTCGGGAACGTCATCTGCAGTGTACCGATGTAATAGGCATTGCCGCCGATGCTGTCGCCTTCGATGACCTGCGGGTTGTTAGGCGTGGTCGAGTCCTCAACCACGATGATCTGACGCGGACCGATGCCGGCCACGTCGAACCCACGGAAACTCGATCCGCCCTTGAAGAACCGATCGTTGATACGGACCGTATCGTCGCCCCAGCCGAGAATATACCCGCCGCTCAATGAGAAGCTCGCGACCACATCCCGGAAAATGCCGTAGTAGGTGGTCGCCTCGATTTCGGTGCGCAGATACTTCACATCGCCGCCGAGGCCGGCGAGATCCTGGCGCAGCGACATGTCGAAGCCGCGTGTCGGATCCACCGGATCGTTTCGCTTGTCCCAGTTGAACGTGTAACCGAAGACCGACGTAAGGAACGTCCCCTCCTGTTCGCACAACAAGGGGCGGGACAGGTTTCTGATGTCACACTGGTCAACGAGGTCCGTCGGCGTCGTTGTGATGTTATTGTCGCCATCGGTATTCAGGTCGATGAGCGAATCCGCGATCTGGGTGTCATCCTGCCGGAAAGTGTAGGTCAGACCGATACCGGTCGAGTCTGTGACCGGAAAGCTCGCCCGCAGGCCGGCGCCGGTCGACTGGTTCTCGAAGGAAGATTCATCGAGGTAGTCGGTTCGCAGCGTGTAGAGATCAAACCCCGCAGCGAGGTCGCGCCCGAGGAACCGCGGCTCGGTGAACCGGATATCCACCTGCTGGCGGCGCGAACTCGTGGACGCGCGCAGACGCAGGAACTGGCCACGGCCGCGAAGATTCCGCTCGCTTACTGAAACGTCGAACAGGAAGTTGTCCGTCGAGGAGAAGCCGGCCGCAAATGCCAGTTCGCCGGTCGTGTCTTCTTCAACCTTGACGTCCACAACGGCCCGGTCTGGCTGTGAGCCTTCGCTTTCGGCGATCTCGACATTCTTGAAGAAGCCCAGCGACCGGATGCGCGAACGGGAGCGGTCAAGGAGCACGCGGTTGAACGCATCCCCTTCCGACACACGAAGCTCACGACGAATAACCTGGTCAAGTGTGCGGGTGTTGCCGACAATATTGATCCGTTCCACGAAGACACGCGGACCTTCGTTGACCTCGAACGTCACGTCGACCTTGCGCGTTTCCCGGTTGCGGTCGATCCGCGGGCGGATGTCGACGTTCGCATAGCCACCCGTTCCGGCTGTGAAGGTCATCGCATCGATCGACTTTTCGATGAGTTCGCCTTCGAACATCTGGCCCGATCGGATCGGCACCACCGCCCGCAGGAGCTCCGAGGGGACTTTGTCCAGTTCGGTTTCGACCTTCACCTCGCCGAATTCGTACTTCTCACCTTCATCGATCGTGAAAGTGATAAAGAAGTCCTTCTGGTCCGGTGTCAGCTCCGCCGTCGCGGAAACGATGCGGAAATCCGCGTAACCCCTGTTGGTATAGTACTGGCGCAGAAGCTCCCGGTCATATTCCAGCCGGTCTGGATCGTAGTTGTCGTTCTTGGAAAAGAACTTCCACCAGTGCGACTCTTCCGTGAGAACCGCTTCCTTCAGATCTCGATCCGAAAAGGCGTGGTTGCCGATGAAGTTGACGTTGCGCACGCCCGTCACAGGACCTTCGTCGATCTCGAAAATCAGATCTACGCGGTTCTGCTCGAGTTCGCGCACCTGCGGGGTTACGGTCGCGGCGAAGCGTCCGGAACGGCGGTACTGCTCGATGATGCGCTGGACATCCGATTGCGCGCGCGCAGGCGTAAAAACCGAACGCGGCTTGGCCTGAATTTCTTTCTCAACGTCCTCTTCCTTGAGGGCGTTGAGCCCCTCGAAGATGACCCGGTTAACGATGGGGTTTTCAACGACCCGCACTACGAGGTCGGCGTCGCGCTGACCGATCTGGACGTCGGCGAACAGGCCCGTCGCAAATAGAGTCTTGAGGGAAAGGTCGACACGCTCAGGCTCTACAATGTCGCCCGGGCGCAACAGGAGGTAGGACTGGACCGTGCTCGCTTCGACGCGCTGGTTGCCCTCCACGACGATCCGTCGAATGGCCAACTGCGGCGCTTGCGCCGGCGCCTGGCCTGCCGCTGGCGCGACGGGTGGGCCAGCCGGCGATGGCGGCGTAGCTGGCTGCGCTTGCGGGCGCGGCGCTTCCTGCCCCAAGGCAGGCTGCGGGAGCAGCACGCCGGCGCCAACCGCAGCGACACCGGTCATGGCGCCGACCATTACATCACGCAACGTGCGCTTCATGCAGACCCTCGATCCGTTCGGCGCTCCCCTGCGCCGGGTTTTAAGACAGTATTCTTCCGACGAACTCAAGGAGCTTGAACCGTTGGAGGTCGTTCCAGGTGGCAAACAGGAAAAGCGACACGATCATTGCGAAGCTCGCCTGAAAGCCGATCTCCTGCGCCCTGGCGCTGAGAGGTTTCCGGCGGATCGCCTCGATCCCGTTCAGAACCAGTTGCCCGCCATCCAGCGCCGGAATGGGCAGCAGATTGGCGAATCCCACCGCCACTGAGAGTGCGGCGGCCCAGTTCAGCAGCGAAAGCGCGAGGTTCCCCATCACTGTGGCCAGCGGCGCCTTCTCGGCGAGAGCACCGTTGGCGACCTTGCCGGAAACGTCAAAAATTCCCAGCGGCCCCATGATATGTTCCGACGAAGCGCGGCCGGTGAACAGGTTCCCGAGATACTGTCCCGTCTGGGCGATCATTCCCCATACCCTGCCCGCGCCCTCGCCCAGAGCCTCAAGCGGATTGAGTCGCTTGATCTGGATTTCCTCTCGCGCAGTGCGGCGCTCGACGCCCAGCAGCCCGATTTCGCTTTCGATGCCCGTCGCCCCAACGAGTTTCTGGCGTCCAATGGAAACGGGGAAGTCGAGGTGTTCGCCTTCCCGCCGCACTTCAAGCGTCAACGTCTTGCCGGGACTGGACTGAACAGCTTTCTGCATCGAGCCGAACGACCCGACTGCGACTCCATCGATCGCAACGACAACATCGCCAGCAGCCAGGCCCGCGACCTCCGCGGGGCCGTCAGCGCGCACGACGTCGATGCGCGGGGAGAGCGATGCGGTGTCGGTGACGTCCTTTCCGACGATCATCGCCAGCAAGGCGAACGCAACCAGCGCGAAGAGGAAATTGACCAACGGTCCCGCCGCAGAGATCATCGCCCGTACGCCAACGGATTGCGCCCGGAGATAGCCCCGGCGGCGCGCTTCCTGAGGATCAAGATCGCGCAGATTTTCCGGAGCCGGCCGACTGCTGGTCGGATCGGCGTCGTCGAGGAACGAAACAAATCCGCCGATCGGGATCTGCGACACCTTCCACACCGTTCCGTGTCTGTCTGTGCGTGAAATGAGGGGAGATCCCCAGCCGAGCGAAAAGCTCTTCACAGCGACCCCGCATCGGCGCGCCACGATGAAGTGACCGAATTCATGGACGACAACGACAAGGCTGAGGACGCTGACAGAGGCCAGCGCCGCAATCAGCAACCCCATCATTCCCTCGACCATCAAATCCTCCATGCGCCACCCTGATCTTTGTCCCCTTGTCAGGGGTCAGGTTGCTTCCGGCCTACCGGCTACGCCCGACAGCCTCACGCGCCGCGATTCGGGCCGCAGCGTCGATAGACCGTACCTCATCGAACGATGACGGCGATTTTGCGATGGCGCCAAGCCCGGACCCCTCCCAGGACTGCAAAACCTCGTCGACCACCCCTGCGATCCCCAGAAAGCCGATCCGGCCAGCCAGAAAGCTCTCTACGGCGGTTTCATTGGCGGCGTTGAGAATCGCTGGCGCGGCCCCTCCGGCGCGCAACGCCTCGCGGGCAAGCCTCAACGCGGGAAACCTGTCCAGGTCCGGGCTTTCGAAGGTCAGCTCTCCCAGCGCCGCGAGATCGAGACGCTGGGCTGATACTGGCGCCCGATCCGGCCATGCCAGAGCGTAGGAGATGGGCACTCGCATGTCAGGCGCACCCAACTGCGCCAGTACAGACCCGTCGCAGTAGGACACCATGCTGTGAATGATGGACTGAGGGTGGATCACGACGTCGACCCTTTCCTCAGATATCGAGAATAGAAGCGACGCTTCGATCAGTTCCAACCCCTTGTTCATCAGTGTCGCGCTGTCGACGGAAATCTTGCGTCCCATCGACCAGTTCGGATGCAGGCAGGCTTCGTCGGGCGTCGCCGACGCCATTCGTTCCCGCGACCATTTCCGGAACGGACCACCCGAGGCGGTGAGCGTCATCTTCTCGACCCGATCTGGGTGACCGAGAACCTGGAAGATCGCATTGTGCTCGGAATCCACCGGCAGCAGCTTTGCTCCGCTGGCGCGGGCGGCCTCAAGCAACAGTGCTCCCGCACAGACAAGGCACTCCTTGTTGGCGAGCGCCACCGACGCGCCGCGATCTATCGCCGCCCGGGTCGGCTCAAGCGCCGCCGCCCCGGTGATGGCGGACATCACCCAGTCGGCGGGTCGCGAGGCGGCCTCCACGAGCGCGGCCGGCCCGGCCCCGATTTCCACGGACACGCCCTCAAGCAGCGTCCGGAGCTCCCCAGCAAGACTCTCTTCTGATACCGCGACGAACTTGGGCCGCAACCGCCGCGTGATGCTGGCGAGGGCCCGAACATTCCGGCCGCCCGTGAGCGCCTCCACCTCAATCTCGGCCGCACCTGACGCGAGGAGTTCTTCCACCACCGCAGCTGTGCTGGCGCCGATAGAGCCTGTCGCTCCGAGCACAGTGATCCGTCGCTTCAGCATCAACCGACGCCTCCGAGCAGTGCCGGCAGGGTGTCGGGCGACAGGGTAAGCACAGTCGCGGTGACGACCGTCGCCGCCATCAGACCGTCGATCCGGTCCAGAACCCCGCCGTGACCCGGGATGATGCGGCTGGCGTCTTTTACGCCGAACCGGCGTTTGAGGAGACTTTCAAAGAGATCTCCGAGCAATCCTACAAGCGCGAGAATGAAGCCGACGAAGCACCACGGCGCGAGCGCGCCGCCGACTGCGGCGCCGAAGACTGCCGCCGCCGCCATTCCGGCTGCGGCGCCGGAGGCAAATCCGGACCAGGTCTTGGCCGGCGAAAGCTGCGGCACAAGTTTCGGCCCGCCAATCAACTTGCCGCCGAAGTACGCCGCCGCGTCCGCGGTCCAAATGATCGAGAACAACCCGAGAATGATCGTGAGCCCCCCCGGGTCATGCGCCCGCAGAGCCAGGAACAGGACGCAAGGCGCGCCGACGTAGACGATGCCGCCCGCCGTCTCGATTACGCCGCTGAACGAGCGGCGGCGCAGCGCAGACCCCGCGCCGCACGCGGCCATCCAGACGAATGCGTGCGCGTAGTAACCCCAGCTCGCCGCCATCACCGCCCCAAGCGCGCCAATGACGCAGAAGACGAAGGCCGACGCCAGCGCGCGCGGCTCACTCATGCGCGCCCACTCGTAACTCATGACCACCGCCGCGCCTCCGGTAGCCCCGGCGATCCACGGTCCCCCATGGACAGCCACTGTAAGCCCCAACACGATGAGCACGATCGACGACGCAATCCGCGGACCAAGATCATCGAGTCTAGATGGCAACCGCGATGGTTCCGGACGATCTTCGCTATTCGTCACGCCCGACGCCGCCATATCGTCGATCGCGGCGCCGAAACTCATTGATGGCGCGTTCGAGGGGCTCGCGTCCAAAATCGGGCCAGAGGTCTTCCAGAAACACAAGTTCAGCATACGCGGCTTGCCAGAGCATGAAATTGGAAAGCCTCCGTTCGCCGCTCGTGCGTATCAAGAGGTCGAGCGGTGGCAGGCACGCAGTGTCGAGCCGCTGCGCGAACGTGTCAGCACAGACGTCGTCAGGCGTTAGACGTCCCGCAGCGATGTCATCCGCAATCCGGCGGACAGCACGCACGATCTCGTCCTGTGCGCCATAGTTGAAAGCAATCGTCAGGTTGAGGGTCGCATTCGCGGCCGTCTGATCCTCCGCGCGCTCGATGATCGCGCGTATGTCGGGCTCCAGACCCTCGCGTTCCCCGATCACGCGCACCTTGACGCCATCGCGCACAAGCCGATGAAGATCTCTCCCGACATATAGCCTAAGGAGCTCAAGAAGCGCCGCCACTTCTTCCTTCGGTCGGCCCCAGTTTTCCGTCGAGAAGCCGAAGACCGTCAGGTAGGGAAGTTTGATGTCGCCCGCTGCTTCGACGGTCCGGCGCAGCGCCTCTACCCCAGCACTGTGTCCGAAGGTACGTGGCTTGCCGCGCGCCTTCGCCCAACGACCATTGCCGTCCATGATGATGGCGACGTGTCGCGGCGCAGCGCCAATATCTTGAGGTTCCGGCATCAGCGGCCATGCAGGATCACACCTGCATGATCTCCTCTTCCTTGGATGCCAGCGTCTGGTCAACGCTCTTCACGAACTGATCGGTCGCCTGCTGAACCTGCTCGGAAAACTTCTTGTGCTGGTCCTGGCTGATGTCGCCGTCTTTTTCGAGCCTCTTCAGGTGCTCCATCCCGTCGCGTCGGACATTGCGCACCGCCACCCGGGCAGCCTCGGCATATTTGCCGGCCAGCTTGGCGAGTTCGCGTCGCCGTTCCTCGTTAAGCGGCGGAATCGGTACACGGATCGTCTGCCCGTCCACGATCGGATTGACGCCCAGGCCGGCATTGCGGATCGCCTTTTCGACGGCGTTCACGACGCCCTTGTCCCACACCTGCACTGCGAGCATGCGCGGCTCCGGCGCGGAGACTGCGCCGACCTGGTTCAGCGGCGTGGAAGCTCCGTAGGCGTCAACATGAATGGGATCCAGGAGGTGAATATTGGCGCGGCCGGTGCGCAGGCCGGTGTA
Source organism: Caulobacteraceae bacterium (assembly GCA_009773335.1). Lineage (GTDB taxonomy): Bacteria > Pseudomonadota > Alphaproteobacteria > Caulobacterales > Aquidulcibacteraceae > VFBF01. Next base: position 54,153 of record WRPF01000001.1, on the reverse strand, counting down.
TTCGGTCTTCAATGCGGCGAGCGCGCCGTCCATCCGCTTCTTGATGTCATCGAGATTGAAGGGAGTGTTCGGCATCGGGCCAGTCCTGTTTTCTCGCGGGCCTAGTCTTCACGGATCGTCGTGCAGACGCCGCGACCGGCGAGCACTTCGCCGAAGGCGCCCTTCTCGCGAATCGAGAAGACGACGATCGGAATGTTGTTCTCGCGCATCAAGCTCACCGCCGCAGCGTCCATGACCTTGAGGTTCTTTTCCAGCACGTGCTGATAGGAAAGGGTATCATACCGCTTGGCCGTCTTGTCTTTCTTCGGATCGGCCGAATAGACGCCGTCGACGCTTGTCCCCTTGAACAGGGCGTCACACCCCATCTCGACGGTTCGTAAAGCGGCGGCGGTATCGGTCGTGAAGAACGGGCTGCCCGTACCGGCAGCGAAGATGACCACGCGCCCCTTTTCGACGTGACGCATGGCGCGCCGCCGGATGTAGGGCTCGCAGATGGTCACCATGGGGATCGCAGATACAACCCGCGTATCGTAACCCTGCCGCTCAAGGGCGTTCTGCATGGCCAGCGAGTTCATGACAGTCGCCAACATGCCCATGTAGTCGGCCTGCGCGCGTTCCATGCCCTTTGCCGCGCCCTGGAGACCACGGAAAATGTTTCCGCCGCCGATCACCAGGCAAACCTCGACGCCCTGATCGATCGCGTCGCCTATCTCGCCAGCGATCCGGTCGCAGACGTCGACATCAATGCCGTACTGACCGTCGCCCATCAGGACTTCGCCGGACACCTTCAGCAGGACGCGGCGGTACGGCCCCTCTGGCGACGGCCGTGGCTCGACCGCGCCGTCCTCGTCAGTGTCGCTGTCGATCATGCCCGGCGCCTGTGATGAATCTCGCCGGGCATGTTACCGCGTTCCGTGACAACTCTGCAAAGGCTTCCGGCTTACGATTTTCCGGTCATGCCAGCGACTTCTGCGGCAAAATCGTCCTTGGGCTTCTCGACCCCCTCACCAAGGCGGAAATACCGGAACGCGGCGATCTTGATCGGCGCGCCGGCGTCCTTCTCGGCAGCCTTGACCCAGGCTTCGACCGTCTGGTCGGGCGCCATGACAAACTTCTGCTTGGTCAGCACGACCTCTTCAAAGAACTTGCGAAGGCGGCCTTCCACGACGCCCTTGAGGACGTTTTCCGGCTTGCCGACCATCTTCGGGTCTTCCTTGACCTGCTCTTCGTAGACCGCCCGTTCGCGGGCGACGGCTTCGGCTGGCACTTCGGAATCCGCCAACGCCAGCGGGCCGGTCGCCGCGACGTGCATGGCGACCTTCTTGGCCACGTCCATCAGGACGTCCGTCTTGCCCTTCGACTCAAGCGCGACAAGGACGCCGATCCGACCGAGACCGTCAGCCACCTGACTGTGCACGTAAGGCGCGACAACGCCTTCCGATACTTCAACATAGCTCGACCGGCGCAGCGTCATGTTCTCCCCGATGGTGGAGATCAGCTGCGTGATCTGGTCGGACACGGTGCCGCCGGCTCCGGGAGCGGACAAGAGCTTGTCGTGATCGCCCTTGGCGGCGAGCGCCGTCGAGGCGAACTGCGCCGCCGCCTTCTGGAACCCTTCGTTGCGGGCCACGAAGTCGGTTTCCGAGTTGAACTCGATGATCGCGCCCTTGTTGCCGGACACGGCGACGCCGACGAGCCCCTCAGCCGCCGCACGATCCGCCTTCTTGGCAGCCTTCGAGAGCCCCTTGGCGCGCAGCCAGTCGACAGCGGCCTCGAGGTCGCCACTGGTTTCGCCGAGCGCCTTCTTGCAATCCATCATGCCGACGCCGGTTTTTTCGCGAAGCTCCTTCACGAGCGCAGCTGTGATTTCGGCCATGTCTATGCCCTCAGATGTTCGTTAGTTCATTGAAAACACACCGTTCTGACGGTGTGACGGTCAGACGCCTGCGGGGTCCGCAGCCGCCTCGACCGCCGCCTCGCCGCGACCGCGCAGCGCGCGCTCTGCCGGCGGGGTCGCCGATGCGCCCACGTCAGCGCCCGAAGCGACCTGACCTTGCGCGAGACCGTCCAGAACGGCGTCCGCGACCATGTCGCAGTACATCTGGATGGCGCGCGAGGCGTCGTCGTTGCCGGGGATCGGGAAATCGACCAGATCCGGATCGCAGTTGGTGTCGATGATGGCGACGATCGGGATGCCGAGCTTGCGCGCCTCCTGGATCGCGATCGCCTCCTTGTTGGTGTCGATCACAAACATGAGGTCCGGCGTGCCGCCCATGCCGGCGATGCCGCCGAGCGAACGGTCGAGCTTCTCGCGTTCGCGCGTCAGATTCAGGACTTCCTTCTTGGTCAGGCCGGTCGGGCCTTCCTGGGAGGTAAGCTCAGTCACTTCGCGCAGGCGCTGGATCGACTTCGAGACGGTCTGCCAGTTGGTCAGCGTACCGCCGAGCCAGCGCTGGTTCATGTAGTACTGGGCACAGCGCTTCGCGGAGGCCGAAATCAGGTCCGATGCCTGGCGCTTGGTGCCGACAAACAGGATGCGACCGCCCGCCGCCGCCGTGGAGCGCACCTTCTCAAGCGCTGCGTCGAGCAACGGAAGCGTTTGCGACAGGTCGATGATGTGGATGTTGGACCGCTCGCCGAAGATGTACCGGGACATCTTGGGGTTCCAGCGGTGGGTCTGGTGTCCGAAGTGCGCGCCAGCTTCGATGAGCTGACGCATGAGATCGCTCTGCGCCATGTGTCTGTCTGCTTTCTGTTCGTCCGGTTAGCCGCCACGGGAGGAGCCGGATCGAACCCTTGGGCGAAATCCGACACCGGACGCCAAAGAGCGGACCGGCTCCAGAGCCGACCCGCACGAGGCAACCCCGTGTGTGAAGTGCGGGGGATATACGAGACCGGGGCGGGCAAGTCCAGCCGGGTCTAGCCAACCCGTTCGACGCCCCGCGACGCTTTTACAGCAGCCCGCGCAGCGGCCCCCGCCGGGAACCGTCCCTCCGCCTCGATCTCGACCTCCCGGCCATCGGCCAGTCGCAGCACCAGCGTCAATGGCCTCATCTCACTGCCGCCCGCCCCCTCCAGGGATTTCAGGGTGTCGGCGAGCGCCCCAAGAGGCGCGCCCTCCTTCAGCACGATGCGCAGGGTGTCGCTGGCGCGGGCCTCGGCAGCTTCGACAGGCTCGAACTGGGAACACGCAAGCTTCAGGTCCCCGTCACGCCAGCGGACACGGGCGCGGAAGATTACGGACTTGCCCACCTGCAGCGCCTCGCGTTCGCGCTCAAAATCCTCCGGCATCATCATCGCCTCGAATTCCCCCGTGGGGTCGGAAAGCCCCAGCCACGCGAATTGCCCGCCCGATTGCGCCGGGCGTGGCTGAATCCGCCGGATGACGCCTGCCATTGCGACATTCCGCTGCTCGCATTCCCCGGTTTCGATAATCTCGGAAAACGAGGTCATCGCGCCGCTCGGCGCATTGGCGAAGAACACGTCGAGCGGATGCCCGGAGAGGTAGAAGCCCACGCTGTCGCGTTCATTGTCGAGCCGGTCCTGCGCGCTCCAGGGCTCCGCCTTAGGCAAGACTGGCCGAACAGCTGCCTCTTCCGAACCAAAAAGGCTGGTCTGCGCGCTTGCCCGCTCGCTTGCCGCACGCTGTGCGAACTGCGTGAGCATGTCGCACGCAGCAAAGGCACGCGCACGATCGGGCTCAAGAGAATCAAAGGCCCCGCCCTTGGCGAGATTCTCCAGCTGACGCCGATTGATCGCCTTCGCCTCCAGCCGTTCGGCGAAATCAAAGAGGTCGCGATACCGGCCGCCTCTCTCGCGTTCGACCACGACACCTTGCATGGCGGCCAGCCCGACGTTTCGGACAGCGCCGAGCGCGTACAGTATTTTGCCGTCGGCGACGTCGAAATCGGCGCTTGACCGATTGATGTCCGGCGGCGCCACCTCAACGCCCATGCGGCGCGCGTCCTGCTGAAAGCTCGCAAGCTTTTCAGAGTTAGAGAGGTCGAGGCTCATCGATGCGGCGATGAACTCGACCGGATAGTTCGCCTTGAGGTAGGCGGTGTGATACGCGACGACCGCGTAAGCCGCCGCGTGAGACTTGTTGAAGCCGTAGCCCGCGAACTCTGCGACAAGATCGAATATCCGTCCGGCCAGTGCGTCGCCCACGCCGTTGGCGCTCGCGCCTTCCAGAAAGCGCGTCCGTTGCTTCGCCATCTCCGCGGGCTGCTTCTTGCCCATCGCGCGCCGCAGAAGATCGGCCTCCCCGAGCGAATAGCCGCTCAGAACCTGCGCGATCTGCATCACCTGTTCCTGATAGACGATGACGCCGTAGGTTTCCTTCAGTAGCGGCTCCAGCAGCGGATGGGGATACTCTGGCTCCATCCGCCCGTGCTTCACGTCAGCGAAGGCGTCGATGTTCTTCATTGGCCCGGGACGGTACAGCGAGATGAGAGCGATGATGTCCTCAAGGCACGTCGGCTTCACCTTGCGCAGCGTGTCCCGCATGCCCTGGCCTTCGAGCTGGAACACGCCGAAAGTCGCCCCCGACTGTAGCAGGTTGTAGCTCTTCTCGTCATCCCAGGGGATTGCCGAGAGATCGACTACAATGTTGCGCTTTTTCAGGAATCCCAACGCGCGATCGATGACTGTCAGCGTTTTCAGGCCAAGGAAATCGAACTTCACAAGCCCCGCTGGCTCGACCCACTTCATGTTGAACTGTGTCGCAGGAATATCGGAACGCGGATCGAGGTACAGCGGCACAAGCTCAACGAGCGGACGGTCGCCAATCACCACGCCTGCAGCATGGGTCGAAGCATTCCGGTACAGGCCTTCAAGTTGAAGCGCGGTATCCAGGAGCTGGCCGACCTCCACCTCCTGCTTGCGAGCCTCCTGCAGACGCGGCTCGACCTCGATCGCCTCCGCCAACGTGAGCGGGTTCGCGGGATTTGCAGGCACCAGTTTGGCGAGACGGTCGACAAGGCCGAACGGCAGCTGCATGACGCGTCCGACGTCGCGCAAGACCGCGCGCGCCTGAAGCGTGCCGAAGGTGATGATCTGCGCCACCCGGTCGGCGCCATACTTGTGTTTGACGTACTCGATGACCTCGCCGCGCCGCTCCTGGCAGAAGTCGATATCGAAGTCGGGCATCGATACGCGTTCAGGATTCAGAAAGCGCTCAAACAGCAGTCCGAACCGCAATGGATCGAGGTCGGTGATCGTCAGCGCCCAGGCCACGAGCGAGCCGGCGCCGGATCCGCGCCCCGGACCCACGGGGATTCCATTGGCTTTCGCCCACTTGATGAAGTCCGAAACGATCAGGAAATAACCGGAAAATCCCATTTGCTGGATGATGCCGATCTCGAATGAGAGCCTCGCCCAGTACGCCTCTTCGGACGCGGCCCGCCGCGCCGCGCCAAGCGTTTCGAGGCGACGACGCAGTCCCTCCTCCGCCTGCGCTGCAAGTTCTGCTTGCTCGTCACGACCGGCCCTGGTGTCGAAGCTTGGCAGGATTGGCTTGCGCGTTCGCGACCGCACCGAGCACCGGCGCGCGATCTCGCCCGTGGACGCGGTCGCCTCCGGTAGATCCTCGAACAGCGCCAGCATTTCATCCTTGCTCTTGAAGTAGTGCTCGGCCGTGACGCGTGGCCGGTCTTGCTCCCCGAGGTACGTACTGTTGGCGATACACAGCAGCGTGTCGTGCGCGGCGTGATCCTTGCGCGCCGCGAACCTGACGTCATTCGTGGCGACGAGCGGCACACCCATATTGTAGGCGAGGTCCACGAGCGCGCCTTCGACTTCCGCCTCCCTTTGATCGCCATGGCGCTGCAGTTCCACGTAAAGCCTGTCGCCGAATGCGACCGCCAACATGTCCATCAACGCACGGGCCTGCTGCGGCTTGTGCGCGAGCAATTGACCGGCCACCGGCCCGTGCACGCCGCCCGTCAACGCGATCAGCCCGGCGCTGTTCTCAAGCACGCGTTCGATAGAAACATGTGGCTCGCCCGTCCCTCCCACTTCGAGAAACGCCGCCGTCGAGAGCCGCATAAGATTGGCGTAGCCTTCCTCGTTCTGCGCCAGCAGCGCCAGCACGCCATCAAGGCCGTCGCCCCCGCGCACGTCGAGCGCACAGCCGATGATGGGTTGCACGCCCTTTTCAACAACCGCTTCCGAGAACTCCAGCGCTCCGAAGAGATTATTCGAGTCGCAAAGTGCAATGGCGGGCTGATCGTTCTTGGCAGCCAGGCCGCCAAGCGCTTTCACACTCAACATGCTCAGCAACAGTGAATACGAGGACCGGGCGCGAAGGTGAACGAACATGGAGGCTCCTGATCGCCATCTCAGGCATGATTCGGCGCACCCGCGCATTCCCGTTTTGTTCTGTGCGGCGAAGATGCCGCCGGATGCCTTGGCTCCGCTCCTGGAGTCACGCCGCCCTCATGCTGCGGATGTATACCTCTGCAACCTCGCGCGGATCGCCGTCGAGCACCATCTGGCCGCCGGACAGCCACACAAGACGGGTGCAGACGCTGCACATCAGTGCAAGGTCATGGCCAACCAGCATCAGGATACCTGCCCTGTCGATGAGGTCATTCATGCGACGAATTGCACGTTCCTGAAAATTCGCGTCGCCGGCGCCGAAGACCTCGTCGACGAGCAGGATGTCCCCTTCAAGGTAGGTGGACACCGCAAAGCCGAGCCGAACATACATGCCCGCTGAATAGGTCCGCATGGGCAGGTCGATGAACTCTCCAAGATCGGCGAATGCAATGATCTCTTCTGCACGTTCGCGAATCTGGCGCGGCGAAAAGCCGATCGAGAGGCCACGGAACATGATGTTTTCACGACCCGTCGCTTCGGATTCGAACCCCGTGCCCAGATCGAAGAGGCCCTGCATCCGGCCAGTCACCTCGATCGATCCGTCCGTGAGCGGATATATCCCGGCAATCGTCCTCAGGAGCGTCGACTTTCCGGCTCCGTTGTGCCCGATCAAGCCGACGCGCTCGCCGCGATTGATGGTCAGCGACAAGCCGTTGACGGCGTGCACTGCCTTTTTGTCGATGCGCGGCCCGGTCCTGAATCCCAACGCGCCAAAGACCGCGGACTTGATGCTCGACTGGTCCCGGACAAGCGGATAGTCTAGTTGCGCCCTGCGGATGATGATCCGCGGCCCGGTGCTGACGACATTGCTAGACATAGTGGATCGATTTCCGGTCGTTGATCGCGGTTATGACAATCGCCACCAGCCAGGACAGTCCTGTCCAGACGCCTATCGCAATCCAGTCGCGCATCTCGGGCGGGCGGCCATAGATGACCGGGTCGCGGAAGGCATCGCAAAACGCCAGGACAGGGTTGATGGCGGACCACAGCTCAAGGCGCGGATTGTCGAACACAGATCGATCGAAGAACACCGGGCTGGAAAACCACACGGCCTGCATCAGGATCATCAGCAGCTGCTGGGTGTCTCGAAACTTGAGATTGATGAACGCGACGATCGTCGCCCAGGCAGAGCCCATGACAAATAGTGCGATGACCAATGGCGCCGCCCACGCCCAATAGATCGTCATGATCGGCTCATCGAGTCCGAACATGAGAATCACACCAGTTCTGTAGATCAAGAGCGCCAGGAAACCGATCAGGAATACGACCGTGACGGTAATACAGGTCCGTAGCGGAAAAATGAGCATCGGGATGGGCGCCTGCTTGAGATATCCCGCTCCGTTGATGATCGATTGCGAACCCAGGTGGACGAACGACGAAAGCGCGTCCCAGAGGATGAAGCCAGCAAACACGTAAATGGAAAACGTCTTGAATTCCTGCTGGAACAGGTTTGCGAGCACTAGCGAATACAGCATCGCGAAAGACAGAGGATGGATCATCGCCCAGACAACGCCGAGTGACGATCGCCGAAAGCGCGACTGAAGATCCGCATTCGCGAGGTGGAACATGAGATGCCGGTATCGCCACATGCCCGCGAGGTAGGAACCCAGCGTCACGCGTCCGACACGCACGGTCTGCAATCCAATGCCCTGGACACTCATGAGTATCTGGTCCGCACGATAAAACATCCCCCGTCTGAACGCCGCGTCAGGTCACGACCACGGCCAGCATCGTACCGTCCCCACTCAGGAGACTGCGAACCGTCTGATGGCATCCCCAAGCGCCTGCCTGACTACATCATTACGCGTTCCCTGTCGCTTCAGGCAACAGCGCCCCTTCAACGCCCCCCCGAGCCGTTTCCGTCGGCTCTATGGCAAGACCATGGCGCTTGACTGAGGTTATCCAGCCGCGGACGCCAGCCGGGCTCCCATGCCCTTGACCTCGTAGATTCGTACGCCGTCTACCCAGACCGAGCCATCCGCCAAGGCCGTCAGCGTGTCCCCCTCCGAAGAAATGGTGACGATGTCCACCTCTGTAACGACCTGTCTGCTTGTGGGCAGTATCTGTCCGCGGAACCGCCAGGCGAACGGGACGCCTCGCGCCACAGGTTCAAAGCGCTGATCTGCGCCTTGCCCTCCAGGCCGCTTCAGGAGAACTGCGGCCCGCAGGCTCTGTTGCAGCGCCTCCAGCCCGAGGGAGCCCGGCTGGACCGGGTCCTGAAAGAAATGCGCTTTGAAGAACCACGCTTCCGGGTCCACCGCCGTCCGGGCGACGAGGCGACCGAGCCCCGCGGGTCCGCCATCAGGCCAGAACCCGTCGATCGTATCGAGCACCTTCAATCTGCCACGTGCGAGAAGCGGCGTATCGGACAGTTGGGCATTCAGGCTCGGCGGCTCGCTCGGGTCGGCCAGGCGTCGCAGCGCCTCTGCCGAGGCCGGTAACCCCGACTGACCCTTCAACGCCGCCGGACTAAAAAAGCCAAACGCCGTTTTCATCGTCATGACGAGTTCGCTGGCCTGCGTCGCCGCCACGCTGAAAAAGACGATCGTCGAGCCGCCGGCCTCGGCAAACCGCTCCAGACGCGCCGTGACCCGCAGAGTTCCCGCGCGCGCCGGTCGGTGCAGCAGCACATCCGTACCGTCGAGATTACGGAAGGCCACATCTTCGGGGCGCTTGGCCGCAAATCCCATATAGGAGGCCAGCCAACCGCACGGCTGAAGCAGGACTTCCGTCAGCACGGAGAGCGGCATGGCGCCGGACCCTCCATCCTCGAAGAACCAGGCGTCGGCGGGCGCATCGTATTCCGCAACAACTGCATGCCCGGCGACAGGTGTTCCCGGGGCGCCGTCGACGGAGAGAACACGCGACATGAAATGGTATGGATCGCCGGGCAATCGCGGCGCCCGCCTCGTTCCGTCAAAGACCTCGTAGAGCGCGCCAAACGCGTCCGAGGGTTTACCCTGCGCGCATGCGAGAAGCGCGCCCAGGTCTCCGCGTACATCGACGGACTGTCCCACGATACGTCGCGAAGACGCTCCGACGCCGCGTGCACCCTCAGCGCCCATCGGCCAATCAGGCACGAGCCGCATACCAAAACGGCGGCATTGGAAAACCTTGAAACCGTCGCACCGACACAGCAGCGCGGCAAACACCGTCGGTTCGGGTCCATCGATGATCTCCTCGATGAACACCTCGTATTCCAGCACGTGCTCTGTCTCGGGTGTAACCTGTCCGCGGCACACAAACCGCGCCAATTCCCCGGCGACCGGCTCGAACCGCCACCCGTCACGATCTATCGTGAAGCCGTAGCCCGCCATGGCGAAGGAAAGCGCCTGCGTCGCGGCGTCCGCCATGAGCGTGCCAGGCATGCAGGGATCGTTCTTGAAATGACCCTCGTAGAACCACGCGTCCCTCGGTACGACCGTGCGCGCCTTCAGATAGCCGCGTCCCCACGGTCCACCATCAGGTTCAAATGAAACGACTTCATCCAGAAGTCGCATGCGTCCTGTCGGCAAGGACGGCGTCCGGACGTGGGCGGCGGCCATCTCAAAGCCCGCTCCAAAACACGCGAATGCATTTCCGCTGACAAAGGCGTCCACCAATGATCGATCAAACGTTCGCCGGCTCGTGATCTGAGGTGGTATATTCCGACAGGCGTCTTGCGGGGGCGCGTCGTCTTCCGCGTTCCAGAGGACGCCTCCGGATTGCGCCAGTTCACGGTCCGAAAAGAAGCCGGCCTGCCCATTCCGGACCGAGATCATGAGACGATCGCCAATGTAGCAATCGTAGTGGAAGAAGAAGAGCCGGGTCTCGCCGGTCGTCGCGTGGCCGTCGATATGGATGTCGTAGCGAAGAGTATCGCCAGCTCTCGGCAGCTCCCCCATGAACGTAAGATCGCACCCGAGAAGTCTGTAGACGCGTTCACCGCGATTGAGAAAATCCGCACCTAGCCACGAGGCGAGAAGCAGATCAGCCTGACCGGACTCGATGACCGCACCGGGCGCCATGCGGCCCGCATGCATGTACCATGCGTCGGCAGCCACATCCGTCTCGGTAACGATGCGTCCCTTGCCCATCGAACCCGGCGCGCCGTCGAGAGACATTACCCGGTCGGCGAGCAGCAACGGCGGCTGAGGCATCCTGACCTGCCGGTCGTACCCATCCTGTTGGCTGAACAGCGGACCAAACACCTCCGACACCTTGCCGCCGGCCAGGGTCTCAAGTTGCGCTCTGGAATACAGAACAGCTTTCGATTCCCGTTCGCGCGGCGGGACCGGTTGCGCGCGCGCGGTCATTCGGGTCAAGGGCTGCGCGGCGATCGCCGAAACTGCGGCCATCCGCGCTTGCAGGAACGCTGTGTGAGTAGCTCCTTGTCGCTCCATGAATGCACGATGTGTTTCGGTCACAGCGGCGACAAGGTTGTGCGCGACGCTTTGTCGATCCTTGTTGCGTCGCGAAGCGAGCGGCGCCGATCTGGGGGCTTGCATCACCTCGAACAATGCAAGCGGTCTGAGGCTGCTCGGCGCCTGCGGCATGATCTGACAGTCTTCCGCGATGGTTGACGATATCGCGATCGGTTCAGCGGCGACGACAGTCTGTCGTCGTGGCTGTCGAATGTCGGGTGGGTGCGCCGGAAGGACCAATCTCCGCGCTTCGGGCCGCAGGGGAGGCGCGCTCCCCTTCCGCAAGGCATCCAGTCGCGCCTCAAACGCACCAACATCCACGGATACGCCGTTCGCCCAGAGCTTCATCACACTCTCGGCAACCGCGCGAAGCCCCCGACGCTCCTGGGCGTCAAGAGCGACAGCCAGATACTGCTTACCCTCAAGGATGCGCGCCACTGCACCCGTTAGGATGGAACGCGGCCCATGCTCGACAAATACGCGCACGCCGTCATCCCACGCGGCGCAGATTGTCTTTGGAAAATCAATCGGCGTGACCGCCTGCCTTGTAATGGCGTCAGCAGCCGATGCCGACGTTGGTGCATAGTGCCCGTTGTGGGCGTTCGAGTAGAACCGCACGCCTTCTGCCGGAAAGACCTCACGTGTGTGGATCCGCCGCCATTGCGCCTCGAACGGTCTCATGGCGTCGCAATGCACGACCATATCCAGCCCGAGGGGCATTGCCCGCGCGCGGCCGACCTTTTCCACAATGCGCGCGCAGGCGCCGGGATCGCCGCCGATAACGCAGTCGTCAGGCGCGTGCACAATGGTCATGTAGGCGCGCGGCTCGCCGACCAGCGCAGCATCCACAACGTCTCGCGGCGCCGACAGTCGCCAACAGGTCCAGGGAGCACTCTCGCCAGTGGAAAGCCCCCAACTCTGCGCCGCAGAACTGCACGCCCCTGTCAGCGCGCGCCCGTACAGACCTGACTGCTCGATTTCAGCCAGCATCGCATCGAGATCGCGCCAGACCCCGAAAGCCAGCAACGCGTTTGTTTCGCCGGAGGAGAGCCCGATCGCCGCTTGCGGGGTCAGCTTCAGGACTGTTCTGGAAAACTCGGCATGCGCCTGACACACCAGCGCGCATCCAGTCAGCTGGACCCGCGGCTCCAGCGCCCCGGATCCCGCGCCATAGAGCGCGCGTGCGAGGTCCGCCACGCCTGCGTGCCGCACCGCCAGCGCATCGCCAACTTCCGGCCACGCCAGCATCAGTTCACGACCAGCCCCCGGATACGCGGCTGCTGCACCGGTAAACGTGAATGCCAATTCTCCCGCCAGCGCCCGGCTTGCAAATGCGACCCCCGGAAGAGGCGGTGCGGCGCCGGATCGCAAGGACTCGATTGCCCGCAATCTCAATGCGTCGAGCGATACCGCGCTATCGCTGACGAAGCCGCATCGAACCTCGCCTTCACCGCCCTGGGCGTTCGTCTCAACCCGTTCGACGAGTTCTGCGAGCGATGGCGCTGCGAACCGGGCGAGAACCGGCACAGATCCCGATGATGCGGCCTTGGGAACAGCGTCAGCCGCGACGAGCACTTCCTTCATGGACCGCCCGCTGAACGAGACGTGCTCCCGCGTCAGCCTCCGGATGCCCGTCTCCGGCTGAGCGCCATCTTCATCGAACCGCACGCGCGCCTCAAGGCCAAGTGAGTCGACGAGGACCTGCAGCAAGGCGCTGGCTGCGTGCGAGTGACCGAAACGCCGGCTGGTGAAATCCCCGGTCGAAGTCGCAACGTGCTCTGGCTCCAAGACAGGCAACACGCCAAGGATGCTGTCCCCGGCGGCCTCGGCGTCCGCCCGTCGTTTCAAAACCAGCGCAACGGCCGCATCTCCGGCGCCGTGCCAGGTCCCGGTAACCACGTGAGACAGCGCGGCGACATTCGCGGGTTCGCAGCAGAAATCGACGGCGCCGACAATAGCTGCATCCAGCTCTCCTGCACGCAGCGCGCGCGCGGCAACAGCGAGGGCGGCGAGACCAGAAAGTTCCTCGCTGGAAATGGTCAGCCCGAACCCACGGAAATCACGTTGGGCATGAATGCGATTGGCCGGAATGTTGGGCATGGTGCCGAGGACGCCCTCGGCCGTCAGGCGCGGCGCTGCGGCCTCATTCGTCGAGAGCCACTCCGCGTCGCCACCTGCACGCACACGCACTCCATGGCGTGCAATCGTGGCGTCGCACCCCATGCCGACGATCACACCTGTTCGCTCCGACGGGAGTTGGCGCCCGCCGCCGAGCGCCTCGGCAACGACTTCCAACATGGCCGTCTGCTGGGTCAGGCTTGCTTTCAGATCACTGGGCGGAAAACCCAGTCCCTCCATTTCAAGTTCGACACGCTCCGCCGCGCGCGACAATACAGCCGGATCGAACAACGCCTGCCGAAACGCAGCCAACCCGCGAATACCGCCGGCGATCACACCGGCGCCACAAATCGCGATATCGCCGATCGGAGGCGACAGTTTCCGCCGAAGCCGCCTCTTTGCTGTCGGCACATGGGATTCGACGATCAGGTGCGCGTTGTTGCCGCCGAATCCGAAGTTGCTGATGGCCGCCCGCTTGATCCCGCCCCGCCATGGCGTTGGCGCGCTCGGCAATGCGAAAGCAGTGTGCTTCAGACCAACAATTGGCGCGTCGCAGTGCGCAGGCGGCGCGAGGCCTGCCTCGAACGAAGACAATACGTTGATCAGACTTGCAGCGCCAGAAGCGGTAATGGCGTGGCCAAGCACGCCCTTGAGTGCACCGAGCAGCAGCGGTATTTCCCCATAGACGGTCGCGAGACTTTCCACTTCGATTGCGTCACCACGTGAGGTGCCGGTCGCATGACAATCGACAAACGAGACGTCGCGGGGGGCCAGGCCGGATTGCGCCAGCGCCGCCTGCATGGCGCACACCTGACCGGCCGCCGCTGGAGCGAGAAAGCCGTTCTGGCGCCCGTCGTTGCTCAAACCGATGGCGCGGATGACACCGAGTATTCGGTTCCCCGCCTTCTCCGCGTCCTCCAGGCGTTTCAGCGCCACAAGGGCACAGCCCTCAGATGGCACGAGTCCGTCGGCCGCGCTGTGAAACGGTCGCGACCGCCCGCTGGGACTGAGTGCCTGCAGGGCAGTGAAACCGAGATGGATGAACAGGTCGTCAGCTCCGTTCACTCCTCCGGCCAGCATCAGGTCGACCTCGCCGTCATGCAGCGCATCGCACGCGAGTTTGATCGCGTAGAGCGACGAAGCGCACGCGGCGTCCAAAGCGAAAGCCGGCCCGCCGAAGCCAAGCGCTTCGGCGATCAGGTGCACTGGCAAGCCCGATGAAAACCTGTTGCGCGGATCGACGCTGGTTTCGCCGCGCCAGTAGCCTTCGACGAACGCCGCACCCAACCGGCTGGGGTATGAGAGATTGCCGACGATCAGACCAACCCGATCCACATCGACCGCGCCAGCCTGCTCCAGCGCCTCGATCGCGCAGTGAGCGAGCCAGTGAACCAGGGGATCGAGCGCCTCAAAGGCGGCGACCCTGTCGGCGACCCGTCGGACCTGCAGGTCGGACGCGTCCACGTAGCCACCCACCGCGCAAGCAACGCGGGCGCCCGCTTCGCTACTTCGCGCCAACGCTTCCGGATCAAGGCCGGGCCACCGGTCGCGCGGCGTCGGCGAAAGAAGACTGCGTCCGGTAATCGAGGCGTCAAAAAGAGCGCCGGGCGAGGTTGCACCCGGCAGGACGCAGCTCCGTCCGACGATTGCTATTGGCGGGAACGAACTCACGGGGTCGCCGCAACGCCCGCGCCAAGAGCGTAGAACTCCGTCCCGCTCATCACTGCAACCAGGTCACCTGCCACCGTCTCAAGGACAAAGTCGAAATCGATTCGCTTTTCACTCACTGGACGAGCGGTGAAACTGCATTGCAGCGGCGCACTCGGCGCCGGCACGCTATACTGGGCGAAGCTTGCGATCCGTTGGGGCAGCATTGTGCCGCGCTTGTTGGCACTCGCCCAGAGAAGACCGAGTTGCAGACCGCCATCGAGGGCGGCGGGATCTGTCGCCCACGGCTCATCCGGCCACCCGAGATCGGTGCATCGCTTCACGATGGCGACGCCCCCACGACTATCGGTTCCTTCAAGACGACTTAGCGCTTCAAACCGTGCACCGTGAAAGAGCGGCCCCGCGTAGGCCTGCTCAAGCGTGACGCCCCACGGCCCAGCCGAAGCTTGTTCCATCCGAGGAGGGCGAGCCGGCGCCTCATCTCGCAACTCCACGACGGCGCGATACCGCAGGCGTTGCGCGCTGTCGCGAAGGGTAACCGCGTAGGCCGCCCCCTTGGGTTCAAACGCAATGGACAGCGTTACCTCCTCTCCAGCGTCCGTCGAAAGCGTGACCCCGGAGAGAACCTGAAAGTCGCGTACTACAACGCGACTACGCTCCGACGGCGCCAGCGCCTGCGCTGCGCGCATCACCCGCTCCAGCGCGACAACCACCGGGAGTACGATGCGGTCCTGCACCACATGATCGAAAAGCGGCGGCAGGGCGCGCGCAGAAACCGACCAGTCGATATGGGCGTGACGCAACGGCGAGATACCGGGCGCCGAGACAACGATCGCCGGCGCACCGTCGAGACGACAAGCCTCGTCAGCGAAAAACGCCGCGCCGATCTCGATATCGATCAGTCCCACGCCCGCACGCTCGAAGTGCTTTCTCAGGGAAGCGTCCACCATCCCGCCATCCCATGGCCCCCAACCGAAGGCGCGAACTGCACACGACGGCCCTCGTCGCGCACGTTCGCGTGCAGCGATAGCATTCAGGACCTCGTTGGCGGCGGCATATGCGCCCTGCCCAGCATTGCCCGTGCGCGCCGCAACCGACGAAAAGAACGCTACCATGCGCAGGTCGTCGTCTCGTGTCGCGGCAAGCAACGCTTCCGCCCCGGCCACCTTGGGCAGAAAGACGAACTCGAATTGTGCCTCTTCCAAGTCAGCCAGACGTCTATCGGCTAACACGCCGGCCCCATGAATGATCCCCACGATCGCACCGAAACCGCTCCGGATTTCCGCGACAGCCTTGGAGACCTCTTCGGCCGACGCGACATCCACACAGTAGTATCGCGCCTCTATGCCAGTCCGCGCCGCGAACTCGAGCGTCGATGCGATTTCACGCCTCGCAAGGACAAGCGACGCCCGCTGGCGCGCCTCCGACAACGCGACCGGTCTGCCATCCAGCTTCGAGGCCTCAACAATTGCACCGGCGATCGCTGCAGGAGTGTCCAGGCCAGGAAAGCACTCGGCAGCGTCGTCGAGCACCGTCCGGCCGAGCAGAGCGAGACGAACACCCTTCTTCTTTGCCAGTTCCATGGCGCATCGCGCAGTAACACCGCGAGCGCCCCCAGATACCACCACCACGCCTCCGGCGGGGATCGACGCTTCTTCAGAAGCAAGCGTCGCCAAACGGTCGGACACGATATGGCGCCGTCCGTCTGCAGTCAGCGCCACCTCCAGTTCCGGCCCGCCTGCAAGGAGTTCATCGACGAGACGCGACGCATCCAGCACCTGCATGTCTATCGCCTTGGTCGACCCGTTTTCCCACTCGCGCGCAGCAGTCTTTGCAAGACCGGCGACGCCGCAGGACAGCGCGAACTCCAATGCACGCCCATCAGACCCGCCGCTACCGAAGCAGCCATCGGTCGATTGCACCGTGGCGAACAGACGCGCTGCGTTTTCGCTTCGCGCGACGACCTGTGCGGCCCGGAATGCATTGAGATGCAGTTCAAGCGATTGTACGGCGGTGCTCACTCGAGCGAGCGCCGCCAGCGAAATCACCGCGCTCGCGCCTGGGGGCACAACATCGACCGCCAGCGCAGATATGCCGCGTTTTTCCAGTTCGGAGACGACCTCGTCGGCGAAGGCAGGATTCTCCTTTGTCACGTTGACAACGACATCGCCCAGCAATCCGGCCATCGCAAACCCTGACGGCATACGCTCCACGAGGGTTACCTCCGCCGCCGCCAAGGCCGACGGCGGGTGCTTGACCGCCACGACTTCTTCGCCTGCCAACAACGACATTGCGGGACTTGGGGAACCTATACTCGCGAGCGCGTTAGACACGTCTCGCAGCGTTTTCAATCCGGCCAAGTCGGACGCAGAGACCTCCGGTGCGTTGGGCCAGCGTTCCTGCAACGCTGACAATATCTCCACCTGCTTGATGGAATCGATGCCGAGCTCAGCCTCCATCTCCATGTCGAGATTGAGCATGTCCTGTGGGTAGCCTGTTTTCTCCGCGACGATCGACAGAACGGACTCACGCAAGGCATCCGGACTTGGCGGAGGCGGCGACGTGAGGTCGGCGACCCGCGCGACGCCGGGCGGTTGCGCGGTCGCAACCGCGGAGACCGCGTTGACGACATCCCTGAGCGTCTTCAGCGCGGATAGGTCGCTCGCCGGAATTTCGGGAGCGCCCGGAAACCTTTCCTGTACGCCGGAGAGGATCTCCACCTGCTTGATCGAATCGATTCCAAGCTCCGCCTCCATTTCCATGTCGAGCTGGAGCATATCCATAGGATAGCCGGTCTTTTCCGCCACGATGGCCAAGACCACGTCCTCTGGCCGCGCCGCCGGACCAGGCGCGGACGACGGCTTAAGCGGCGGAGGCGTTTCCACCGCAACGTGAGGCGGCGGCTGCATTGCGATGGGCGCAGCGATCGGCGCCAGTGGTTCTGCGCGCGACGCGGGCGGCGCGGACGGCGCGTTACCCATGATGTGATCCAGCATCTGCGCGGACATCTGGAGAAACGCCTCATGGCTGCGCGCCATGACGTCCAGATAGTGCCGGTGCTGATCGACCGTTTCCGCCTGGATCCTGTCGATGATGCTCCAGGCATCATGCGATCCGTCAACATCGACCTCGAGCATCCGTCCCGCCGACGCGGCGGTCTGGAAGGCAGGTTGCGGGGCCATCGGCATGATCTGCATCAAGGGCGCCGCCAACGCATCCGCTATGGGCAATGTCGCCTCGCGTGGCGCATGTGCTGGGAGCCGCAGCGGAGGCAAACGCGGCGCCCTTGGAGCGCTTCCGGCTTGCGGTGGATAAGGCTTTCCGAGATTCGCCCCGCCAACCAGCACAGCATGAGCTGGCGCTGGCGCCGCCGCTTCCGGTTGTTCATAACTCTCAAAGAGCGCCGCGAAGTCAAGCACAACGCCATCCGCTGCGAGCGCTGCAAGACCGCGACTCCAGCCACGCAGCGCGCCCGCCTTGCGATCATCGAGCGCAACGGCCAGATGAGGGGTGTCGGGGAGTATCTGATCGACAAGCGCCGTCAGGATTCGACCGGGTCCCACTTCGATGAAGCGCGTCACGCCAGCCGCCGCCATCGCCTCGATCATTTCGCGAAAACGTACGGGTCTCTGCAGTTGGTCCGCCAGCTGGGCTCCGGGGGATCGACCGTATGGTTTCGCGTTGGCGTTCGAGTACACATCGCCTTTCGCTTTGCCGAACTTGATCGATTTCAGGAACGCCGCAAAGGGTTCACAGCTTGCAGCCACGATCGGTGAGTGAAAGGCGCTTGCAACCGGCAGGCGGAACGTCGTTATCCGCTCCGCCTTCATGACCGACTCGGCGCGCTCAATGCTCTCGACCGATCCCGAGAGTACGATCTGAAGAGGTGCGTTGTCGTTGGCGATAGCAACTTCGCTTGCAAGACCTGGATCCCGCGCGAGCAACGCTTCGACCTGCGCCGCGCCGGCTGCGACGGCGAGCATGGCGCCTCTTGCCGCACCTGCCGCCTGGGTCATCAATTCGCCGCGCACGCGCGCCACGGAAATCAGGTTGTCCCTGGAGATCGAACAAGCCGCGGCCAGAGCTGTGACTTCGCCGAAACTGTGTCCGCCAAAAACATCCGCGTGCACGCCGAGCCGCTCGAGGAGCGCCAACTGGGCGAGGCTTGTCGCTGCTATTGCCGGCTGGGCGTTGACCATCGCCGTCAGAGCCGCCGCCTGTTGTTCCCGCGTGGCCGCGTCAAACGCAGGTTCGGGAAACACGATTGATGGAAGTTCCGAGACAGCGGCCTGCCCGGCAATCCTGTCCCACACGGAAAGCGCCTGGGGAAACGCGAGCGCCAGGTCTGCGCCCATGCCGACATAGTGGCTGCCCTGTCCGGGAAACAGGAACGCGGTCCTGCCCTCCCGCGGCGGCGCAACAGACACGGCGATATCGGCGTCCTTGAGCGCATCGCAAGAGTCGCTTTCAAGCGCAGCGCGGAGCTTGTTCAGAAGCACCTGAAGCGATGAGGGGTCAGCCGCGACAACGCCGGCGCGCGCTCCGTGCCTTGTTTCGAATGAAGCCGCCGCGTCGAACGCTATTTTTCCAATACCTTCTCCGCGCACACACAAGGCGACAAGCGCACTACATCTCTCCGCCAGCCCGGTTGCGGACTCGGCACTCAAAAGGATTAGCTCGCATGGAAGGGCGCGGACACGCTTCGCGGCCATCGGCCCACGGTACTCCTCAAGCGCCACGTGAAAATTACTGCCGCCGAATCCAAAGGAACTGACCGAGGCGCGACGGGGATGACTGCCGTCGCGCACCCACGGACGTGTCTGCGCATTGATGTAGAAAGGTGTGCTCTCGACCTTAAGCGACGCATTGGGGCGCCCCACCTTGATCGTGCCCGGAAGCGTCGCATGTTGCAGAGCAAGGACTGCTTTTATCAATCCTGCGGCGCCCGCCGCTGCCTTCGTATGCCCGATCTGCGACTTGACGGACCCGAGGGCGCAGCGCGCACTTCCCTGGTCACCGCTTTCCGCGAACACGGCCGAAAGCGCCGAAAACTCGGCGACATCACCAGCCTTCGTCGCCGTCCCGTGAGCCTCCAGCAGTTCGACGGTGGCCGGCGCGTAGCCGGCATGTTGGTAGGCGCGTCGCAGCGCCTTGGCCTGTCCCTCCGGTCTGGGGGCATAGACGCTGGAGGCCCGGCCGTCGGATGATGATCCCAGTCCGCGCACAACGGCGTGAATGACGTCCCCATCGCGCTCGGCGTCGCTCAGGCGCTTGAGCGCCAGCATGCCGACACCTTCCCCGATAATCGTTCCGTCGGCGGCGTCGGAGAATGGCCGGCAGTCGCCCGTCAGAGAAAACGCCGGTGTCTTCGAAAAGCACATGAACATCATGATGTCGTTCAGCGCATCCACGCCTCCCGTCAGCACCATGTCCGCTTCGTTCAGATAGAGTTGATGGAGGGCGACCTGGAGGGCCGAGAGCGAACTCGCGCAGGCGGCGTCGGTAACGAAGTTGGCGCCCCCAAGATTGAGCCTGTTTGCAACGCGGCCGGCGACGACATTTCCGAGCAGTCCGGGAAAAGTGCTCTCCTGCCAGGGCGCGTACTCGGCTGCGATGTCATCGCAGATTGCGTCCGCTTCGGGTTCCGACATGCCGTTGTCAATGAGCGCCTTGCGCCAGACCGGTCGCTGCAATCGCGCGCCCATGTGCACGACAAGTTCCGTCGTTGAGGCGACGCCGAGAACCACGCTGATGCGATCCGGATCGACCTTCATTTGCCCCCTGCTCGCCTGATCCAGAGCCTGCTTCGCGGCGATCAGGGCCAGTATCTGGGCGGAATCTGTCGCCGGCAGTGCGTTCGGAGGTAGTCCGAACTGCATCGGATCGAAGGAAACGGGCTGAATGAATCCGCCCCGCTTGCAATAGGTCTTGTCCTGCGCGGCAGGATCTGGATCGTAATAGTCGTCGATCAGCCAGTGCGACGCGGGCACATCGCTGATCGCGTTGCGGCCCGACACGATGGTGCGCCAGTATCCGGCCAGTCCGGACTCGCCTGGATAGATTGCGCTCATGCCGACGACGGCGACAGGAGGAACGCTTGCGGATGGAGAGTTGCTCATTGTGTCTCTAGCTCAGCGGCCTTGGTCGGAAATCGAATGCGGAAGGCGGCAGCGCCACACCAGCCGATCTCAGCTGCCCGGCCCGCGTCACAGTTGCAGCGCCTTCCATCAGATTCAGGGCGATCTGCGCCACAGAGCGGCTCTCGATGGGCGCCAGAAAGCTGTCTTTGGCCCATGCGTTGAAGGCGCCCATCGCCGGCCCGCACCAGATCTGGTAGTCGCTCCGCCGCTCTTCGACGCCCTCGCGCGCCCATTGCGCGCCCATGAACAGATACCAGCGGAAGATCAGCGCCATCCGGTGTTTGCCGTCGCGCCGCGCGCGTTCGATCTGTGCCGGATCGGCCTGCAGGAAGTGCGCCTGGGTGTCGGCCCAGATCTCGGCCACGCTCCGGCCGAGTACATTCTGTTCGATATCGCGGACATCTTCGGGAGGCGCGTCCTCAATGGACGTATGCCTGCGGAAGAACTCGCTCAATTTGGCGCCACGCTGGGCGAACAGGGTCCCGCGTTTCAGGACCTGAACCTTTACACCCATCTCGAACATGTCGGCCGCCGGCGCCATCGCGACATCGGTCGAGTCAGCCTCGGCCAGAAGCGCGCGGGCGTTCGCAGACAGTCCGCTTTCGACGGCGCTCTGGTTCACGGAACCGGTCACGACATAGGCCGCGCCCGCCGCGAACGCCGCAGCGACCGCCGCGGGTGTGCCGATGCCGCCGGCCGCGCCGATCCGCGGCGTTATCGTGTAGGCATGGCTTCGTGTCAGTTCGTCGCGAAGGGATAGAAGCGCCGGGAGCAACACCGTCAGAGGTCGATTGTCCGTGTGCCCGCCGGAATCCGCCTCCGCGGTGACGTCCTCGGCAACGGGAATCCGGGCGGCGAGTTGCGCTTCTTCTTCGGTCAGGCGTCCCGCCGTCCTCAGCTCGCGCAGCATCGCCTCCGGTGGAGGCGACAGAAACTGACGCGCCACCTCCACACGCGAAACCTTTGCGATGATGCGTCCTGCGCGGACGATGCCCCCACCGGGATCACGCATCAGTCCCTTCGCGGCAAACCAGACAATTGCGGGCTGCAACCGCATGAACGCCGAGGCGGAAACGCGTTGCACGCCGAGCCGGTGAAACAGGTCCGTCGTCGCCAGTTCGAGGCCGGGCTCCTGCGGGCTGTGAATGAGATTCGCGCCCCACACCGCCGATTTGCGCCCGAGCGCTGCGTGGATTTCTCCTATGCCCCGCTCGATCTCGTCGAGGCGAAGACCGGCGCTCCCATAGAACGCCATGACACCCGCCCGCACGCCCGCGATGACCATGGCGGGCGTCGCAATTCCACGCGCCATCTCGCCGATCGCATACGGAAAACGAACCGCATGGGCCGCGAGAAACGACCTGTCCCCCAGCCACTCCGGAAAGAGCGGCGGAAGCACCGCCAGAACGCTCCTGGGATCTGTTCCGCGCGGCCAGCCTCCTTCAGCGTCGAGCAGTAGCGGAACCGGACCGCCCGGCGTTGAAACGATCGCGACCGGACAGCGTATGTTGGCGAGCGCGTCGGCTGCGCGCTGTTGAATTTCGTCGTGAGCCAGCCGCAGCGTCTCCCGTTCCCCGCCGGCTTGCGGCGCTGGAACGGTACGCGCGGCCCGGCCGCTTTCTGCGGACACCGGCATCCCCCTTACGCCATGACAAAGACAAGAATCGCCGCAGCGTTCAAAGAACTTAAGTCGATACCGGACCCTGTCGAGCGAAGGTTCTGCAACTGCTGCAGTTCATCCATGCGCCCCCCCATAGTGCCCTCGAACGGTCCACACTGCCCACACAAGTATCTATGCAACACCGCGTCACGCGCCACGCCGCACTGCCCTCAAGCGAAAACAATCCACCCGCCGCCTCAGTTGGGTGATCTCGGTCGCCGCACCAACATCAATTGGACTTCGGCGCCTGCATTGCGCGCTGGATGGGCAACCCTCGATGCATGTGGGATCCGGCCACCGCACACGTAGCCCTGTCGCACTGGATCGCCGCGTTTGCCCGAGAAGATTACTGATCCGCAATGAGCCGATCGACGGTGTAGCGCAAGACGCGCTCTGCTTCGGCCGCACTCAACCCCTGATCTTGCCGCATACGCCGCCAAGCCTGGAAGCTCGTCGCCATTTCGATCGCCGAAAACAGCACCACGTCCGAGATGACCGCCTTGGGGAGCACTGTGTGCAACCCTGCGCGCTCCAGTGTCAGGAAACGGTCATAATCCTTCCTGAGGTACGCCGACTGAAATCTGCGCAGGCTGGCCGCGACCTTCACGGGCATCACGTGCTCGTAGATGCGCGCCCGGCGCGCGATCAACTGTCCCAGCCGCCCACGCCAGTCCGGCGCATCGAATGGTTCCTGGAGGATGGGCCGGATTTCGGCCTCCATCTGGGCGGTCATCTCCATGCGGAGGCTGTCCATCTCCTCAAAATGCCGGAACACCGTCCGCAGGCTGACATTCGCCGCCTGCGCCACCTGCGCTGCGCTCGGGCTCATCTCGCCGGACCGTATGAGCTTGAGAAGTGCGTCGACGATCTGTTGGCGGCTGCGCTCTCCGCGTAGCAGTCGGCCGTCGGCCGCCTCTCCTTCCGCGGAGGCGACCGGCGCTACGGACGCAGCGGCCTTCCCCGGTTTCAATTTTGACATTCCGCCGCGGCTCCGGACGATCTCAACGCACGCTTGATCGCGCGCGTAGTTTGCACCGCATCCAATCCAGCGAGCAAGCAGACCCGCCTGTCGCCTGCGGCGTTGCGCTGTTTTGTACCGCCCCACGGCGTGAGTCCGGCGGGCGTTCTGTGAAATTCATGGCCGCTTCGGGAACCATGGTCGGGGCGGCGGGACTCGAACTCGCGACCCCCTGCTCCCAAAGCAGGTGCTCTACCAGGCTGAGCTACGCCCCGATCGGGTCCGTTTAGACGCTTCGAGCCTCATGTCAAAGCGTGTTCGCCCTACCGCCGCCCGGAAAGTGCGGTGGGGGAGAGGCGGATAACCTGACCGGGAAACGGCGGACTGGTATTGTCGAAGGAACCGGTGAGATAGGCATATCCATCCGGGCCGAAAGCGATGTTCGTCAAATAGGGTGTCGCGACCGAGATCGACGCCACCAGACGGCCTTGCGGCGATAGACGAAGCACGCGCCCCTCTCCGTAAAGGCAAATGTAGAAATCTCCATCGGGGCCGCGCTCAAGTCCATCCGGACCCGCCTCACGGTAATCGCCGACCCGCGTTGTCAAGGCGTCGACATCCGCAAAGACGCTGTGTGCTCCGAGCGCGCCGCCCCCGATGATGGGAAACTTGAGCACCCGGCGCCGCATGTGCTCGTCCACATAGAGCGCATGCTCTTGCCGATCGACGAACACACCGTTGGGGTAGTGGAGATTTTCCGCGACGCGGCGAAGCGAGCCGTCAGCGCCCAGGTAAAGCACGGCGCCATGCGGCCGCGTGTCGATGGAAAAGACGCCGGGATCGCTGAAGTAGACGCCGCCCTGACCGTCCGCGAAAGAATCGTTGGGGTCTCGCAGCCGCACGCCAGCATCATCGGCGCGCCAGCGCCGCGTCTCCACACCCGCGTCGCTCACCGCCACCACCGCGCGGCCAATGTGACACAGCACCAGAACGCCGTCGCCGTAGGGCGCTATGGAGGTTGGACCGCACCCGTCGTCGCGCCAGAAGACGCGTTTTTCGCCGCGCTCGTGAAAGAAGACCGCGTCGGCGCCCATTTCCGCGACGTAGAGTTTTCCTTCCCGCCAGAGCGGTCCCTCAGGATAGCGCGCGCTACGGTCAAACACCTCCGCATGCGCAGCGCCGCAGAGCAGGAAGAAGATGGCGAGAATACTAGCGCGCATCGTCCGTCGCCCTGGCTTTGAGTAGAACCAGCCCGATCCCGCACAGTGCAAGCCAGCCCGCGAAGAGATACGTGATGTCGCGACTGCCCATGAACGTCATGAGCCACAGCGACGTCCCGAGGACGCCGATGATGTTGCCGAACGTGGTGAGGCTATACACCGATCCGGCAATACGACCGCCATGCTCGGCATCCGCAAGCAACAGGCGGATGCAGAAGGGTGAGAAGAAACTCAGCAAGGTGAACGGCACGAACACCAGCAGCATCGACGCCAGGATGGCGCCGAGCGGCAAGCTGGGTGTTTCCGCCGATATCCATGCCAGCACGGAGCGCTTCAGGCCGGGAAAGAACGGGTCCGGGTCGGCGATGAATTCCTGCTGCGCCAGGGCGGGCACGACCGCGAGGTATGCAGCGGCGGCCAGGACGCAAATGCCGAGCACATCCGAGCGCGGCGCCGAGTCCGCGATGCGGCCACCAAGATAATAGCCCACCATCATGGCGAGCATTGTGACCGAGATGAGCGAGGACCAGACGAAGATGTCGCTGCCAAAGTGCGGCGTCAGCGGACGGCTTGTCGCCATCTGCAGCCCCATGACGGCGATGCCGATCAGGAAGCCGTAGGCAAGGACCAGTATGGATTTCGTGCGCGTCACTTGCGCCTCGCGTTGTGGGCCTGGATGCCGCGCAAATGCTCGACCGGCGCAAAGTCGTCCGTGAGCGGGTGGCGCGTCGATTTCGCCGGCGTGCGGCGCGCTCTGAGGAGTTGCGGCAAGGGATGGGTGAAGCGGTATTGACTCTGAAGCGCCGTTGCGCGCGCCGCAAGCGCCGCCGCCGATTTCGCCGGCCCGTCATAGGCGATCGCAATCACGCTGCCTGCGATGTCGAAAGTGTCGACATTGTCGAAAACCGACTGCAGCGTCGCCACCATTGACTCCGTGAGGAGCACGTTCGGCGCGATGTTCTGAACCACCACGCCGCCTGGATTGAGCCGGCGCTTGGCGAGCATGAAGCACTGCTGCGTTGTCAGGTGGAACGGTACGAAAGTGCCACGATAGGCGTCGACAATGATGATGTCGTAACGGTCGCGGGTCTGGGTCAGGAAGATGCGGCCATCGCTCGTGACAACCCGCAGGCGCGGCGTCGGGCGCACGTCGAAGTGCTTGGCCGCCATCGCGACCACTTCGGGATCGAGTTCGACGGTCGTGACCGAGACTGAAGGAACGAAGTCGGTGAGATAAACTGCAGTGCGCCCTCCACCGAGGCCGATCTCCAGCACCTTTGACGGGGTTGCAGCATATGCGAGCGAGACAGTCATCATCCGCGTGTATTCCATGGGCAGGAAACGCGGCCGCGCCGGGTCGTACAGGTTTTCCGTGAACAGTTGCTCGTTCACGCCGAACTGCATGGCGACGTAAGGCCCTTCGCGCGTGATGTAGATGGTGTTGTACTGGGACTCCCGTCGCTCGATCAGTCCATCGGCGCGCGCTTGGGAAAAGCCCAGCGCGGCCAGCGGAAGAGCGCCGAGAAGTGTCCGGCGGCTGAGGTCAGTCGTCATTTGGAACCCACGTCAGATATCCGCTCCGGGACGGGCGGCGCACCCACCGTTGCGGGCGCGGACTAGAGCGGAACGACCCGCCGTTGTCCACGACGCGCATGCGTCGGGAGATCTGGCATTGAAGAGACCGAAGCGCTCAATAGATGGCGCGCGCGCGGCGAAGAAGTGGCAGGCCCTAGGGGAGTCGAACCCCTCTTTTCAGGTTGAAAACCTGACGTCCTAACCGATAGACGAAGGGCCCACGGGAAACGCATCGAGGGCGCGCCCGCGCGCGAGCCGGGGGATATAGTCGGCTCCGACGCCGGAGGCAAGCGCGCCGACATCACCCCAGCGGCGCGGCGTCCAGCAGTTCCGCCTCGACCCGGTCTCCGCCGCCATAGGTGTCGCGCTTGAGCTTCACTGCCGCATGGAACGCGCCCTCGCGCGCCAGCAGAGCCTCGCCCAGCGCCGTCGTCGCCGATCTGAACGAAATGCCGCGGATCCGCGCGCCGCGCGCGTCCTCAAGCACAAACCGCACGTGCTCTCCCTTTACCGCACTTGCGTACTGCACACGCACTTCGGGCAGCGCGAAGACCGGCTCGGGGTGACCGGGACCGAACGGCCCGATCCGTTCGAGCGCCGTCATGAGTTCCGGCGTAGCCGCGCCAATAGAGGCGGTCGCATCGATCCATAACGCGCGTGCTTCCCCGTCCGCGCCGGCAAGCTCGGCAGCGAGGTTTTCCGACAGAAAATCGCGGAGATCCTGCACCCTGTTCCAGTCCACCGTGCATCCTGCGGCCATGGCGTGCCCGCCGCCGGCCCTGAGCACGCCTGCCTCGGCGGCCGCGGCGACCGCCCGACCGAGGTTGACCCCCGGGACAGACCTGCCGGAGCCCTTGGCCGGTTCGCTCTCGCCCCCGCCGCCCAGGACGATGGTGGGCTTCATGATCCTGTCCTTGAGCCGACCCGCCGCGATGCCGATAACCCCTGGGTGCCACGACGGATCGCCCACGACGGCGACCGCCCGCGAAGCGGCCTCGGTTTCCGCCATGGCCTGGGCCGCAACGAGCATCTCCGCCTCCCTGACGCGTCGGTCGGCATTGAGATGTTCGAGCTGGGCCGCGAGATCGGCGGCCTCGGCAGGATCGTCGGTTGAGAGGAGACGTGTGGCGAGCGACGCATCGCCAACCCTGCCACCGGCGTTGAGACGCGGGCCAAGAATGAAGCCGAGATCATAGACGGATCCGACCTGCGCCTTGCCTGCGCTCGCTGCGAGCGCCTTCAGGCCGATGTTTTCCCCGCGCGCAAGGACCCGGAGGCCTTGGGCGACCATGGCGCGGTTGAACTTCGTCAGCGGCGCCACATCGCAGACCGTCCCCAGCGCCGCGAGATCCAGATTCGAAAGGAGGTCCGGCAGATTGTTCGACCCGACGGAGCCGCGCCGGCGTGCTTCCCTGTTCACCGCTGTGAGCGTGACCATCACCACGCCAGCCGCCGTCAGGTCGCCCTGGCCGGCGGTGCAGTCATGTCGGTTCGGGTTCACGACCGCCAGCGCTGGCGGCGGCGGCCCGGACATGAGGTGGTGGTCAAGCACCACAAGGTCGAGCCCCATGGCGGCGGCGGCTTCAAGCGGTTCGTGCGCGGCCGCGCCGCAGTCGACGGTGATGACCAGTTCAACGCCCATGGCCTTCAGCCGGGCGAACGCGCCAGCCGTCGGTCCGTAGCCCTCGGTCATCCGGTCCGGCACGTAGATCGTAAGCACCCTGCCCCGGGCCCGGAAATAGCGGACAAGTTGAGCAGCCGACGTGCCGCCGTCGACGTCATAATCCGCAAAAACCGCAGTCGGTCGGCCGGAGACGATGGCGTCCTCGATGACGCGCGCGGCGATATCCATGTCCTTGAAGGAGGATGGATCGGGGAAGAACTGCCGTAGCGTCGGCTCGAGAAACGCCCGGGCTTCCGCGACGCCGACCCCCCGCGCCGCCAGCAGCCGGGCTGCTATTTCCGGCAGACCCTGCAATCTACGGTGGTCGGAGACGACCTTGTCGTCCACATCCTTGGTCCGCCAGAGCTTGCCCGTGAGCGAACGCTGCACGCCGAGAAACGCTCGCGGCCCATCCTGAGGCGCCGGTTTCGCCGCCGCGCTCACCACGATGCTCCCATGCTCATGCGATCATAAGATCGGGATTCTGGGCGCCGGGCGAAGTCTTTTCGCTGCTGCCCCCAAGCTACACCCCGGCAAGAATGCGGGAATTACCAAACCGATGGTTTGCGCCGTCACAGTATTTTGTTAACCACGTTCATCATGGCTGATGTCTTCCTTACCTACGCGCCCACCGACGCGGAACTTGCCCTGCGGATATCCAAGGCGTTGGAGAGGACCGGGCTGTCTGTCTCGCGCGGCCCACTGCAGTACGCTCCGAACTGGCCGACCCGGCTCTATGACGAGGTCGACGCGTGCGTCGCTGTCGTGGCGCTCTGGTCAAGGGACGCATTGCGCGCGGACTGGCTTCAGACGGAGGCGGCCATCGGCGGCCACTTCGGGCAGACGGTATCGATCCGCTCCGATCCGGCGCTGGAACGGGACCTCATCCCGACGATTTTCCGCGAAGGCCCCGGCCTCGAAGTCACCGACGTCTTCGAGGGCGACGTCGCCCCGAACGGCTGGAACCAGACCGCCGCAGAGATGCTTGACCGCAAGCTGGCTCCGGTGGCCGGTCGCGTTCGCGCGCTAAAGGCGCGCGGCCCGGTCGCGGCGCCGACGACCGGCGCCGGCGCGGTTCTCCCGGCTGAGGAGGCCCAGCGGCGCCTCGCCTCCCAGTTCGCGTATCTGCGCGCGGATCAGGGACAGCGAGGTGGAAAATCCCTTCCCGCACTCGCCGCCACGCGCCGCGAGGCAGCGTTCCGTTCGGGTTATGCTGCGCTGGCCGCCATGGATTATCCGAGCGATATCCGCGCTGCGCTCGTCGATTTCAGCGATGCGGGTACGGCGGGCAGAGGGTTGGCGCGCATCTACGCCGAGGCGCTGTCGCGCAACGACAAGGAGTTCTGGGGCCACATCGGGCGCCTGGCGCTGCCGTTCTCTGCATCGCTGGCCGCCGCCGGTCTGCAGCGATCGGGAGCACCGGCTGAGGTGATTGCCGATCTCATCGATCCGCGCGACCTCAGGGAGATGCATGGCGAAAGGTTCGGTCGCGTGCGGGCCCGCTCAGGCGGCGGCGTCGTGTTTTGGCCGATCGCGGCGGTGGCCCTCGGCCTCGGGTTGATCGTCGCCGGCCCTCAGCTCAAGAACCTCTTGCCGACCAAGAGCGCGCCGACGTTCGACACCGCCTCAACGGATACTCAATCGCCGCCGCTCCTGCCGTCATTGCCCGCCCCGCCGCCCACCGCAGCCGCGCCGAAGCCGAGCATCATCGCGGCGCCGGCGCCGCGGGTCGAAGCGGCGACGACGCCACAGCCGCCGCCTGCGCCGACGATCATCGCGCCGGCGCCCACGCAGTCGACGATCGTCGCCGGACCGCTGCAGGAAGCGCCACTCCAGACCATCCTGCCGCCCCAGACATCGAAATTGCACTATTGCCGCCTGAACCCGACTGCGAAGGAAGTCACCGTGGAAGTCATGGAAGGCGAGCGTCTGTTCGACGTCGCCGGCCGGGTGTTCATGGATGGCAAGGCGGGTATTGCCCAGATCGCCGAGCGCAACGCATCGTGCCTCGCATCCCGCCAGCTGCTGCTCGCGGATGGTCGTATTCTCTCGGGCAGCGATCTCATCTTTGCTGGAGACAGGCTCGTCGTGCCTGCAAAGCCGACCGTTTCCGCTGAGGGGGGGGAGGAGGCGCCCTCGACCCCGCCGGCTGCGAACCAGCCGATCTAAGCTAACGCCTCCGATCGCGCTACTGGGCCTCGGCCGCGAGCCACTCGATTCCATCCGGCTCGATCAGATAGCGGGCGAGTCTGTCTTCGCGCGCGCCTATGGCGGCGAAGAACCGGCGCGCCACCGCATTGTCGACGCCCGTGGTGATGGTGAGTTCCCGCGCGCCGAGGTCCATCGCCCGATTGGCCACCTCGGCAATCAGCATGCGGGCAAGCCCGTCACGTCGATGCTCCGGCAACACATAGAGGTGCAGGAGCTCCATGGTGGGCATGGCGTGATGGAGATCGTATCCGCGACAAGCGATCGCCTGCCCACAGGGCCGACTGGCCATATCTTCGGCGATCCAGATTTCCAGAGCCGAATTTGCACCCGTCGCGTCGCGGCGAAACAAGTCCGGTGAAAAAGATGACGGCGCAGATCCGTCCTCCTGTGCCGCTGCCATCGTAAAACGACACGCTACATCTGCGTCGCTGGGCAAGGCGCGGCGGATCCTGAACATCAGCACGGGGCCTCCTGGACGCCGCCCATGAAACGCTGGAAGCGACCCTGCGTCCAGCGCCTCACGTCAAACGTAGGGGTCGTGGTCGTTGGGCCCAAATATGGGCGCGCCATGGTCGCCGCGGCGGCGGCGGCTGCGACGGCCGCTTTCCCAGTCGTTCGGCAAGCCACGACGCGTCATGGACGCCCCGACCCATGTCAGCACGACGATGACAAGCACGCAGACGGTGATACCGATCCAGAACACGCCAACTCTCCACGCGCCCGCATCCGGGCGCCGCCCAAGAGATGGGCCTCATGCGCCTGTCCTGCAACGCCGTTCCCCACGCCAGCGCTCCGCCCGCCCCACCCTCCCACGGGGCGCGCAAGCGTGGGATAAAGTTTCGTCAGAAAAGTTTCACCCGTCAGGGGACCGCGAGCGTTTCGCCGCTCCGGACCTATATGATCGCCATGAAGCCTTCCCTGGAGATTCGCCCGTGACCGCGCGCGCGCCCACAAACCTGCGTTCGGCCGCCGCCGCGCCGCCGCGCGCCTGGCAACGGATGCTGTCGGGCCGCAAGCTCGACCTGCTGGATCCCTCCCCCCTGGATATCGAGGTCGAGGACATCGCCCACGGCCTGGCGCGCGTCGCCCGCTGGAACGGACAGACGCGCGGCGACCATCCATTTTCGGTCGCGCAGCACTCCCTTTTGGTGCTCGACATCGTGCGGGTCCTGTCTCCGAAGTTGCCGCAGGCGTCCCAGCTCTTCGCGCTCCTGCACGACGCGCCGGAGTACGTGATCGGCGACATGATCAGCCCGTTCAAGAACGCGCTCGGCCTCGATTATCGCGCCTTCGAGCACCGGCTGGCGGCGGCGATTCACCTGCGCTTCGGCCTGCCCGCCGACCCGACGGCGACATTGAAAGCACTCATCAAACGCGCGGACCTGATGTCGGCCTATCTTGAGGCGCGCCAACTCGCCGGGTTCAGTGACGACGAGTGCAAGCGCTTCTTCCGCGTTCCGCCGCTGGAAGCCATGTTCGATCTGGCGCCGCTATCGGCTGCGGAGGCTCAGGTGCAGTTTCTCGGCGCATTTCAGCGCCTCGCGGCGGAGACATAGCCATGGCGATTCTTGTGTGCCCGCTATCGCGCGTGACGGAGGTGGTGAAGGCTCGCGGACCTTCACACGTCATCAGCCTGCTGGACCCGCACTCGCAGTTTCCCGCGCCCGCCGCGCGACACCTCAAGGTGAGCATGCACGACATCGTGGATGAGTCGCCCGGATGGATCGCGCCGGCGCACGAGCACATGTCGGAAATCCTCGCCTTCGTGACGACCTGGGAGCGGACGGCGCCGATCCTCATCCACTGCTACGCGGGCATTTCCCGCTCGACTGCAACGGCGTTCATCACGGCTTGCGTGCACAACCCGGCGGTCGACGAGGAAGAAATCGCGATGGCGCTGCGCGCCGCCTCGCACGTGGCCTGGCCGAACCGGCGTATTGTGGCGCTCGCGGACGCTGAACTGGGTCGAAACGGCCGCATGACGGCGGCGGTCGACGCGATCGGCCCCGGTCTGAGCTGGGAAGAGGCCGGCGAGAATACGCCCTTCGAACTGCGCGCCCTGTTCGAGGTGGGCGCGTGACACAGCTTGTTCTCGGGCTTTCCGCAGTGGTCGTCGCCGCTACAGAAGATGCGCCGTTCGTCCTTGTCACGCGCGACCGCGATCAGGCGTTGACGAGCCTCCCGTTCGGGCTCTTCGACCCGGCCGGGGACCGGACGCTCGAACTCACGCTGCGCAAGTGGGTGACCGCGCAGACCGGGTTCGAGATCGGTTATGTCGAACAGCTCTACACTTTTGGAGACCGCGGTCGCGAAGCCCCGCTCGCGGCCGATGCGGATCGTGTGCTGTCGATCGGTTATCTCGCGCTGGCGCCGGACAAGGTGACGGTCGTCGCGGCCGGCGCGGGGTGGCGGGATTGGTATGACTATTTTCCGTGGGAGGACTGGCGCAACGGACGCCCGGCTGTCATCGACGCCGCGATCGCGCCGCGGCTTCGGGAATGGGCCGGCGCAAACCCGGAGCGCCGCGACCGCGCACGCCTGGCGTTCGCTCTCGATGGAGCCGCATGGAACGAAGAACGCGCGCTTGAACGATATGAGCTTGTGTACGAAGCCGGGCTGGCGCCGGAGGCCGAACGCGACGCCCGTCGGTTCGAGGGGCGTGATGGCGTCGAGATCGAAGCGACGCCGATATCCGCAGGCCTTGGCGAGCCCATGCGTTCCGATCACCGCCGTATTCTTGCGACTGCCATTTCGCGCCTGCGCGGCAAGCTGAAGTACCGGCCCGTGGTGTTCGAACTCATGCCGGAACGCTTCACGCTGCTGCATCTGCAGCGGGTCGTTGAAGCCATCTCCGGCATCGAACTGCACAAGCAGAATTTCCGCCGCCTTCTGGAACGCGGAACGCTGGTCGTGGGAACCGGGGAACTGGAAGCGCGCACCGGCGGGCGGCCGGCCGAACTCTTCAGGTTCCGACGCGAAGTGCTGCGCGAACGCCCGGTGGGCGGCTTTCACGTGCCGGCGCCAAAAGGCGCGAGCGGCGACTGATCAGATGAGCGGCGCGCCGGACTCGAGGCGTTCGATTTCCCGCGCCATGTTTTCACGCGCCCGTCCGCCGCATTCTTCCTCATACAAATCCGTGCGGAACATGCGTGACTGTCCGAGAACCGATTTCAGAAACGCCGCCCGGCCTGCGCGGAAGGCCGCGTCTGGAACGGCGGCATATTCCTCGCGCACGCCCGAGGCGTATCTCGTGTAGACTTCGTGGTCTGCGCCAAGAATTGCAAAATCCATGTCCAGGAAGAGCGCCTCGTCAGGCGTCGCGTCTCCGGCATGGTGGGACTTGGTCATGAGGATCAGCCGGGCGACTGCATCGCATTGCGTCGCCGGAAGTCCCATCACGGCCAGATCACGTCGTGCCCAGCCTGCGCTGCGGTCCTCGTTGTCCTTCGCCGAGGGGTCGTAGATCGCGTCGTGGAACCACGCGGCGAAGGCAACGAGACGTGCATTGCCGAGGCTGGAGGCACGCCGGTCGATCTCGTTGAGCAGGAACCGAACATGCGCGAGACCGTGATAGCGGCGGTGCGCTTCACTGTAGGCTGCGATCAGCCTATCGCCGAGCATACCCGCCTCGCCGAGACCCGCCGCTGCGATGAGGCGCGCCCATCGGGCAGCGAGGTCGTCGGCATGCCGAGGGTGTTCAGCCACGCTTGAAGGAGACGATCTTGCCAGGTTTGCGCGGCGGCTCGCCTTTCGGCAGTGCGTCCACGTGCTCCATCCCGGAGATCACCTCGCCCCAGGCGGTGTACTGCTTGTCGAGGAATGTCGCGTCGTCGAGGCAGATGAAGAACTGGCTGTCGCCCGAGTTCGGGTTTGACGACCGCGCCATGGAGCACACGCCACGGATGTGCGGTTGCGCGTTGAACTCCGCAGGAATGTTCTGGCCCGAACCGCCTGTGCCCGTGCCTTGCGGGCAACCGCCCTGCGCCATGAAGCCGTCGATCACACGGTGGAACGTGAGGCCGTCATAGTAGCCGCTCTCGGCCAGTTCCGTGATCCGCGCCACGTGCTTGGGCGCAAGGTCGGGCCGTGTCCTGATGACGACAGGCCCGCCTTCGAGCGTCAGGATCAGGGTATCAGAGGAATGTTGCGCCACCAGGGCCGCTCCCTTTCGTTGCGCCCGCTCTGGTCAATGACGCGGACAGGAATCTGCACATCGCAGACGGAAAAATCGGCGCCGCGTTCACGGCGTGTCTTGTCGAGCAGTTGCCGGAAATCAGGTGAGTCGGTGCGAAGCACATAGATCGGCGCGCGCTCCGCCTCGGGCATGTCGACGGCGACGCGCACAGTCTGCATCCGGCCCGGGGTCGGCGGCGGCTCCCCGACCGGAATTTTCATCACCGCGTCCTGGCCCCAGACCACGCGGCCCCACGCGGTGTAGTTGGTGTCGAGCGACGGGTACGGCGCCCGCATCAAGAAGAACTGGCTGTTGGCGCTGTTGACCTGGTCGACCCCGTTCACGATCCCGGAGCGCGCCATGGAGGCGATGCCCGGGCAATGCAGCGCCCAGGCGCGAGTCTTGCCGTCCGCCGTCAACGCCATCTGGGCGTCGGGGTAGGTTGCGATAGCGAGAGTCTTGTAAAAGCCCTGCCAGGACCCGCTCTGCTCGGACGCCGACACGAACGGTAGGTCCGGTCCGCGCTTGAAGGTGAACTCCTGCGGCAGATCCGGCAACGGCGACGCGCCGCGGCCGTCGCCTTGCGGGTCGCCGGTCTGCGCCATGAAGCGGTCGATCACACGGTGGAACACGAGCCCATCGTAGAAGTGTGCGCGCGTCAGCTCCTTCACGCGCGCGACATGGCGCGGCGCAATTTCCGGAAACATTTCAAGGACGATACGGCCGTCCGCCGTGTCGATGTAGAGCGTGTTTTCCGGATCGAGCACCCGCCACTTCGCCGGATCCGGCGCGGGTTGGGCCATGAGAGTAGGCGTCAGCGCGGTTGCAGCGAGTGCGGCGACCAGCGCGAACAGGATCGTCTTCTTTTTCATCATTCCAGTCCGTACTTCGCCTTCAGACGCCGCTCAACGTCCGCCGGCACGAATTGCGACACCTCGCCCTTGAGTCTCGCGATCTCCTTCACGAGTCGCGAGGCTATGGCCTGGCAGGTCGGATCGGCCATGAGAAACACCGTCTCGATGTCCGGGTTGAGTTTCTGGTTCATCCCGACCATCTGGAATTCGTACTCGAAGTCCGACACCGCCCTCAGGCCGCGCACGATCACCTGCGCGCCCACTTCCTCCGCGAACTTCATCAGCAATGTGTCAAAAGGACGGACGACGATTTCCATGTCTGTGATGAAGCGGGCGGTCTCCTGCTCCACCATCTCGACCCGTTCGGCGAGCGAGAAGAGCGGTCCCTTGTCCCGGTTGATGGCGACCCCGATGACCAGCTTGTCGACGAGCTTCGCCGCCCGCTCGATGATGTCCATGTGCCCGTTGGTCATCGGGTCGAAGGTGCCCGGATAGAGCCCGACGCGCCGCTTCGTCTTCGCCGTCATTCGCCCTCTCCGTCGTCACCGACATCCTCGAGACGTTCTGCCGCGACCACGTGTTCGTCATCCGCGGTGCGCAGGATCCAGACACCCTGCGTGGCCCGTCCGGCGATGCGGATGTCGGCGACGCCGGTGCGGATGAGCTGACCCTTGTCGGTGACGAGCAGGAGCTCTTCGCTGTCGCGTACGGGGAACGAAGCGACGATGCGCGCCGATGACGTGATCTTGTGTGCGATCAAGCCTTTGCCGCCGCGTCCGGTAACGCGGTACTCGTAGGAGGACGCGCGTTTGCCGAGACCTTCCGAAGTGACCGTCAGGATGAACTGCTCCTGCGTCTTCAGCCATGTGAGGCGCTCGAACGGCACGTCGGCGGCGGCCACCGTCGCTTCCTCGTCGCTCTCGCCGACGCTGGTGTCGCGGTTGCTCGCATCCCAGCTGAAGTAGGTCGCGCGTTCTTCGGGCGTCACCTCAACATGTTTGAGAACCGCCATGCCGATCACACGGTCGTCGCCCTTCAGATCAATGCCGCGAACGCCCGTGGACGTGCGGCCCTGGAACACGCGTACATCCGTCACCTGGAAGCGGATGCACATGGCGCCTGCGGTCGTCAGCAGGATGTCGTGGTCCTCGGAGCAGATTTCCACCGCGACGATGCCATCGCCTTCGTCGGGCTTCATGGCGATCTTGCCGGCGCGGTTCACCTGCGTGAAATCGGAGAGCTTGTTGCGCCGCACCTGACCGGATCGCGTGGCGAACATCACGTCCAGCCGCGCCCAGTCGTGTTCGTCCTCCGGCAGCGCCATGACGGACGTGATCGTCTCGCCCGCTTCAAGCGGCAGCATGTTGATCAGCGCGCGGCCCTTGGTGCGCGGATCGCCCTGCGGCAGACGCCAGACCTTCTCCTTGTAGACCATGCCGGCCGAGGAGAAGAACAGGATCGGCGTATGCGTCGAGGCCACAAACAGGCGCGTGACGAAATCCTCGTCCTTCGTGACCATGCCCGCCTTGCCCTTCCCGCCGCGCCGCTGTGCGCGGTAGGCCGAAAGCGGCGTGCGCTTGACGTAGCCGCCGTGCGTGACGGTGACGACCATGTCCTCGCGCGGAATGAGCGACTCGTCGTCGATCTCGCCGTCAGCGTCCGAGAACGGGGTCTGGCGCGACTTGCCGAATGCGGTGCGCACTTCCCCGAGTTCGGACTTGATGATCGTGAGGATGCGCTCGCGCGAGCCGAGGATGTCGAGCAGCTCACGTATCTGTTCGGAGAGTTCGTTCGCCGCCTTGGCGATGTCCTCACGGCCCAGGCCCGTCAGGCGCTGCAGGCGCAGTTCGAGGATCGCCTTGGCCTGTTCTTCCGACAACTTGATGGCGCCGTCGACGTCAGCGACCGTGCGCGGGTCGGCGATCAAGGCGATGAGCGGGCCCATATCGGCCAAGGGCCACGCCCGCGCCATCAATTCTTCCTTCGCAGATGCGGGGTCCGGCGCATTGCGGATGACGCGGATCACTTCATCGATGTTGGCGACGGCGATCGCGAGACCGACGGTCTCGTGGCCCTTCTGGCGGGCCTTGGACAGGCGGTGCTTGGTGCGGCGGGTGACGACAATCTCGCGGAACGACAGGAACGCCTGCAGCAACGCGCGCAGGTTCATCTGCTCCGGCCGGCCGTTGTTGAGCGCGAGCATGTTGTAGGAGAACGATGTCTGCAGCGCGGTGAAGCGATATATCTGGTTCAGCACGACATCCGGCACGGCGTCGCGCTTCACCTCGACGACGAGGCGGATGCCGAGGCGGTTGGATTCGTCGCGCACCTCGGCGACGCCTTCGATCCGCTTTTCCTTCACCAGTTCGCCGATCCGTTCGTACACGGAGGCCTTGTTCACCTGGTAGGGCACCTCGGTGAACACCAGCGCTTCGCGCCCGCGGATGGTCTCCATCTTGTAGCGCGCGCGCTGGACGACCGAACCGCGTCCCGTCATCAGGGCCTGTCGCGCGCCCGCATGGCCAAGCAGTTCGCAGCCCGTCGGGAAATCCGGCCCCGGCACGATCTCGAGCAGTTCGAGATCGGTGAGATCGGGATTGTCGATGAGTGCGGTCGCCGCGTCGATCACCTCCGCAAGGTTGTGCGGCGGGATGTTCGTCGCCATGCCGACGGCGATGCCGCCGGCGCCGTTGACCAGCAGGTTCGGATAGCGGGCCGGCAGAACCACAGGTTCCTGACGGGCGCCGTCGTAGTTTTCCTGGAAAGGAACCGTGTCCTCGTCGATGTCGGCGAGAATGGACATCGCCGGTTTTGCGAGACGGCTTTCGGTGTACCGCATCGCCGCCGGTGAATCGCCGTCGATCGAGCCGAAGTTGCCCTGCCCGTCGATGAGCGGCAGGCCCATCGAGAAATCCTGCGCCATGCGCACGAGTGCTTCGTAGATCGCCGAGTCGCCGTGCGGGTGGTAGCGACCCATCACTTCGCCGACGGTGTTGGCGGACTTCCGGTACGACTTGTCCGGCGTGTTCCCCGCCTCGTTCATCCCGTAGAGGATGCGGCGGTGTACGGGCTTGAGGCCATCGCGCGCATCGGGAAGCGCCCGGCTCACGATCACGCTCATCGCGTAGTCGAGATAGGAGCGCTTCATCTCCGTCTCGATGGCGATGGGCGCCACGCCCTTCTCCGGCTCCTTCGGGGGCCCTTCCGGGGGACCGTCAGGGGGGGGCAGGTCGGACGGCGGAATGTCGGTCAAGGCGGCGACTCGGATGTGTCAAAAAAGGTTACCGGAACTAGCACGCGCCCTCCCCGCGCGCCATGCCGTGCGCCGCCGCGCCAAAGCCTACATCCGCGCATAGCCCCGGGCGTTGATGTAGGCTCGCAGGTCCGCCATGCGGCCTTCCGGACTCGGGTGCGTCGACAGGATCGCCGGCGGGCGGGAGCCGCCCTCGCGCGCCATGATCTCCCAGAAATTCACAGCCTCGCGCACGTCGTAGCCCGCGCGATGCATGTTATCGACGCCGACCCGGTCGGCCTCGGACTCCTGCAGGCGCGAGTACGGCAGCAGGATGCCCACCTGCGCGCCGAGGCCGAGGGCCGCGAGCCAGGCGCCGCGGTTCTGCGAATTCGCGAGGCCCACCTGTGCGGCCTGCATCGCCACCGATGCGCCGACCTGCTGGCTGTAGCGCTCCGCCGAGTGCTTGGCCTGCACGTGGCCGACCTCGTGGCCCATCACGCAGGCGATGTGATCATCCTTCGGCGCGATGTCGATCAACCCCTTGTAGAAGCCCACCTTGCCGCCCGGCAGCACGAAGGCGTTCTTCTCCGGCTTGTCGAAGACGACAAATTCCCACTGCACGTTGGTGAGCCCCGAAACCGCCGCGATCCGCCGCCCGACCCGCTGCAGGCGGGCGTTGGCGGTGGGATCGCGCGAGATGGGGGTCTTGGCCTTCTGCTCGTTCCAGCTGTCGAGGGCCATCGCCGCGAGCTGCGCATCGCCCGGCGCAAAGGCGGTGAACTGCGAACGGCCGGTGACGGCGTTGGTCTCGCAGCCGGCCAGCAGGATCGTGCCCGCCAGCAGGCCGCGCATCACGTCCCGGCGTGGCAGCCTGGCGAGATCGACGAGGCGCCCGCCCGTGTCGCCGGCGGGGCCGAGATCGGCTTCGGGAGCCAGGTCCACATGATCGTGTCGCTCGCACATGGGGTATCTCCTCAAGCTCTCGCGCCCCGAGGTCAGGTCCGGGGTCGCATTGTGGGCGCCTGCCCTGCATGGTTAGCAAATCCGGCGCGGGCCTCATAGGAGGGCTTGCGGTCCCGGGCCCGATGGACAGGCGGAACCTGCGCCGCTATAAGCCCGCCTCCGTTTCGGGCCTCGCCCGGTCGGCGCCTGGGTAGCTCAGTTGGTAGAGCAGCGGATTGAAAATCCGCGTGTCGCTGGTTCGATTCCGGCCCCAGGCACCATCTCCTTTCCAGAACAATTTCCGAAGATGAGGACCGCCGGCGCCTCGCCGGCATGCGGCTGCGCCGCCAGACTCAGCAGAATCTCGCGTTGCTTTGACACTGTGTGCCGGCGAGGACGCCGGCGGTCCGGCATGAACACTCATGACGTGTCGGGGCCTTCGGGCGCAGGTGCGGCATTGGTGGAACGGAGCGCATCCGCATTCGGCGCAACCATCACGATCGACGTCCGCGTGATCCGATACGGCAGCCGCGCCAGCGCGCGGGTCACTACCCCGTCCAGATCAGCAATCACGCGTTGCATGTCGCGGAGATTTTTGAGCGCGATACTGCGCGTGAACAGGCGCAAACGTCTGCCACTGCGCGTCTGCACCGCAGATCCCGGCGGCGCGGAAGAGTATCCATGCCCGGTCGCAGAACGGCGCCCGGTATGGATACGCAACCTCAATCCCATGTTCAGCGCGATCAGAACTCGGATGTCCTGGCGCGCCTCGATGATCAGATGCTGAAGTTGGATTCGCCCCGCGCGGCTCTCCATCACCGCCACCAGCCACACGGCGAGTTCGAGCAGCCAGAGCTTCAGGCTCTGGGCGAAGGCTTCGATGCTCGCTCTGTGGGGGTGAAGGGGGTTGAGGATCTGCATGGGATACGTCCGGGCTCCGTCGCCTGTTGAAAACGGAGCGATTGTCCCATGGCCGGGACCCCGGTCGGATAGATTCACATGCGTTTGTTGGCGCACATGGGTTTGCGCGAGAAAAGTGCGGTGACGCGGGGAATCTGTCCCCGTATTTTCCAGCACAGGCGCCTCTCCCTCCCTCGATGGGGAGGGTGGCCTGAGCGGAGCGAAGGTCGGGTGGGGTGCGGACTCATTTTCGGAGGAAATGCGCGGGAGGCGACGAACGCATCGAGCCACCCATGCTCTTCGCCCAACATCACCCGCGCACCACGCCCGGCGCTTCGCGTCACCCTCCCCATCGAGGGGAGGGAGAAGCGTTCCCGATCACCCGCAGCGCGCGGCCTTCCAGAGCGCTGCGCTCGCAACGCCCTCCCAGCCGAAGGCGCGTTCCGTGGGGCCGCCTTCCTTCAGCGTGCGCCACCGCGCGGCAAAGTCATGGATGTCGGGTGTGGCGCCCTCTTCGATCCACCAGAGCGCGAGCGGCGGGCCGAACGCGGCATCGAACCAGGTGCGGCGCTTGGCGTAGAATTTCTGGTGCACGGTCTTGAACACGAACTGTTCGAGCGTCTCGGCGCTCTCCCACACGCTCGCATTCACGATGATCTGCGGATCGTCGAAGAGCTTCACGTCCGTCGCATGACCGCTCTCGTCCTTGAAGCGCCACACGAAACCGGGCGAACGCTCCGCGACCGCGTTCACCGCATCGAGATTGTCCATGAACGCCGCGACGCGGGGATCATCCTGCGGATACAGCAGACGGCCGATATTGATCTGAGCGAGGTGCATGGGGTGCTGTTACCGAAATAGATGTCGGTAACACACCAATAGCGCGCTGAGCGGCGCGAACCAAACGAACCCCTTGGCGAGGTTCACACTCAACAAGGCAGGGGCGACAATGACGTCTAACGTTCGTACCGGGATATATGTCGCCACCATCAGCAGTGGCCCCCACCAACGCATTCGCCACAACCCGAACAGTCCTGCCGCCACGCAAATCGATAAAACGAGGTTTAGTGAGCCTATGAAGAAAATACCGCTGAGGAGATACCCGATGGTTTCGCTGGCTTCTAACCGCGCGCTCATCGTGACCCAAAGCCAGCCAAAAATGCAATAGATGGAAACTGCGAGAGGTCTCATCGCGTCTTCCACCGCCTACTCCGCCGCCACCATCTTCACCTGGTGCAGGCCCTTGCTCGCACGATACCGATCAATCCGTTCCTCGATCTCGTGGCGGAAGTGGCGGATGAGGCCTTGCACGGGCCACGCGGCCGCGTCGCCCAGCGCGCAGATGGTGTGGCCTTCCACCTGCCCGGCGACGTCGAGCAGCAGGTCGATTTCGGAGTGCTCCGCTTCCCCGCGCGCCATGCGTTCAAGCACGCGCCACATCCAGCCCGTGCCTTCGCGGCACGGCGTGCACTGGCCGCAGCTTTCATGTTTGTAGAAGTAGGATATGCGCGCGATGGCGCGGACCACGTCCGTCGACTTATCCATGACGATGCACGCCGCGGTGCCGAGGCCGGATTTCATCGCCGAGAGCGAATCGAAATCCATCAGCGCTTCTTCGGCCATCGCCGCCGTGATCATGCGCACCGACGAGCCGCCCGGAATGACGGCCTTCAGGTTGCCCCAGCCGCCGCGCACGCCGCCGCAGTGTTCTTCCAGAAGCGTGCGCAGCGGAATGCTCATCGCCTCTTCGACGTTGCACGGCTGGTTCACGTGGCCGGAGATGCAGAACACCTTCGTGCCGGTGTTGTTCGGGCGACCAATACCCGCAAACCACTTCGCGCCGCGCCGGATGATCGTCGGCGCCACCGCGATGGATTCCACATTGTTGACGGTCGTCGGGCAGCCGTAGAGGCCGGAGTTCGCCGGGAACGGCGGCTTCAGGCGCGGCTGGCCCTTCTTGCCTTCGAGGCTTTCCAGAAGTGCTGTTTCTTCACCGCAGATATAGGCGCCCGCGCCGTGGTGGATGTAGCAGTCGAAATCCCAGCCGTGGATGTTGTTCTTGCCGATGAGCCTGGCCGCGTAGGCCTCCTTCACCGCCTTCTCCATCGCCTCGCGCTCGGCGACGTACTCGCCGCGCAGATAGATGTAGCAGGCGTGCGCCTGCATGGAGAACGATGCGATCAGGCAGCCTTCGATCAGCAGATGCGGATCGTGACGCATGATGTCGCGATCCTTGCAGGTGCCGGGCTCGGACTCATCGGCATTGACGACGAGATAGTGCGGGCGGTCGGTGACCTGCTTGGGCATGAAGGACCATTTGAGGCCCGTCGGGAAACCCGCGCCGCCGCGCCCGCGCAGACCTGACTCTTTCACCTGCGTGATGATCCAGTCGCGGCCCGCGGAGATCATGTCCGCCGTGCCGTTCCACGCGCCGCGCTTCTTCGCGGACTCAAGGTCCGCGCCGTGGCGCCCATAGAGATTGAGGAAAATGCGGTCCTTGTCGGCGAGCATCATTTTTTCTCTGGAAGGCCGGCGAGCCGGCGGCGGTGGTACATGGTGCGTTTGAAGATCGCGAACATCATCAGCGCCCAGCCGGCGACGATGAGGGCGAAGACGGCTTGCGTGGTCCACGCGGGCAGGGACATTTCGGTGTAGCGGTCCGTCGCGCCGAGGCCGGCGCCGGCGAGGATGAGCGCGAGGCCCGCGAGGCGCCACGGCCCCGCAACGGCGCGCAGCTCGCGGTTGTAGGCGTCGCGGCCTTCGGCCGTGTCAAAGCGCGGAGGGCCGGCGATGCTCATGGCTTCTTCCGCATCGACATCACCGCGCGGCCGACGAACCAGAGCCCGCCGACGACAGCCACGATCACAGAAGGATCGGTCAGCGGCGCGCCGCGTCCGAACGCAAGCCAGCCGCCCGCGCCGAAAAATCCCACAGCCGCGATCGCATACGCAAAACCCCATCCGCCGCCGATGCTGATCGGTTGCGGAACGCGCGGGGTCGGCGGCGCTGGCGGCGTGGGGGGCGTGTCGGACGCCACTACGCAGGCTCGGGCAGATTGGGCAACTTGACCGGCGCGGCCAGCGAGCCGTCGTAGAGGGCAGGGTCCTTCAGCGTCAGCGCGCCGCTTTCGGGCGCCGATGTCTGGCGGCCGCGCGCGCTGCCGGGCTTCACCGTCTCGCCGCGCTCGAGCGCGTCGATGAGCTTTTCGAGGTCATCGGGCGAAAGATCTTCGTGATAATAATCGTCGATGGCCACCACCGGCGCGTTCACGCAGGCGCCGACGCACTCGACCTCCTCCCACGACAGCCCCTTGCCGCTCACCTGGAATTTCTCGCCGATGCGGCTCTTGCAGACCTTCTTCAGATCCTCCGCGCCGCGCAGCACGCACGGCGTCGTGCCGCACAGTTGCAGGTGGTGTTTGCCGACCGGCGCGAGGTGGAACATCGTGTAGAAGGTCGCGACCTCCAGCACGCGGATCACCGGCATGCCGAGCATTTCGCCCAGCGCGCGGATCGCGGGTTCGCAGACCCAGCCCTCCTGCTTCTGCACGAGCCACAGCAGCGGGATGATCGCCGACTGGCGGCGGTCGGCGGGATACTTCGCGATCCACCAGTTCGCCTTCTCGAGCGTCGCCGGCTGGAAGGCGAATGTGGCGGGCTGTTCGGCGGCAAGGCGGCGGACGGACATGGATTTTCCCGTGAGTCTGGAGGCCAGCGCATAGCAGCGCCCGCCCTGTCTTGTCACCGTCAGCGGATGAACTCGACCCGCGTCACCTTCTCACCGTTCACGGTATAGACCGCGATGCGCCGCTCGCCGACGCCCAGCCCCCGGCTGAGCGATTCGTGCTGGACGACGATGTTCCCCTGCACCATGCGGCCCATGACGCCGATGCGCAGCCTCGGGCGCTCCTCGAAGGCGGCGTGGTACTGCGCGCAGATGGCGGGCGCGCCCACCTGCTCGGTCTCCCCGCCATGCGCCGCCACGACGCAGTTGGCCGCGATCAGCACGCTGACGGCGTCGAGATCGTGCTTGTTGAAGGCGGCGGTCAGCTTCTGGACGATGACCTGGGGCGGATCGGGGATGCGGCGCATGGCCCCTGCGTTCGTGCTCCTGCGGCCCCGCGTCAAGGGTCCGTCGGCGCCTCGGCGCGTTGCTTTCTGTCCATGGATTCAAGGCGGATCAGCCGCGCCTTGGCGACGTCGATGCCGTGCTTGAGCGCCGCCCGCCGGTAGGCGCGCAGGTATGGGCCGATCAGCGGCGCCCGCGCCAGAAGGCCGCGGCGGATGAACAGCAGCAGCACGAACGCCGGCAGCACCGCCGTCGACGCCACCGCCTGCGGCGGTCCGGGGATTTCCGGCACGAGAAAGCTCAGCCGCAGCGGCAGCAGCACCGCCCCGCCCAATACGCCCACGATCAGCCCCTGCACCATCGCGCCGATCCACACGCGCACGGGATGGTGCTCGACGTGCTCCGGCCTGAACAGGACGAACGTCTGGATGACGAACGCAGCCACGATGCCACCGATCACCGCCGCTTCGATCCAGAGATAGAGGTGCATCGGTAGCCCCCTCGCGCGGCGACGCCGTGAGCTTACCTGATGAAATCCGCGCGCGCGATGAGCCCGTCGCGGAATGCATAGACCACCACGACTTCGAATTCCTCGCCGCCGGGCGCGCGCGTCACGTGCTCATGGTCGATCACGTAGTCGCCTGCCACCGCACGGTGCACGAGTCGCGCTTTGTTCTGCGGAAACTGCGCGAACAGGTTCACAT
Organism: Caulobacteraceae bacterium; assembly: GCA_009773335.1. Classification (GTDB taxonomy): domain Bacteria; phylum Pseudomonadota; class Alphaproteobacteria; order Caulobacterales; family Aquidulcibacteraceae; genus VFBF01. Next base: position 9,282 of record WRPF01000001.1, on the reverse strand, counting down.
GACGCTCGCGCAGGCTGTGGCGGCCGCGTGACGTGACATCGCCGTTGAAGCCCGCAAGCACGCAGTCCTCGGTATAGGAGGCGCACAGCGCATCGACGTCCTGCGCGTTGTAGGCGTCGAGCTGGGCCTGCACGACTTCAGCTGGCGTCAACGATCGATTTCCCCGAACACGATGTCGAGCGAGCCGAGGATGGCGGACACGTCGGCGAGCATGTGGCCCTTGCAGAGGTGGTCCATCGCCTGCAGGTGCGGGAAGCCCGGCGCCTTGATCTTCACGCGGTACGGACGGTTCGTGCCGTCGGCCACGAGATAGACGCCGAACTCACCCTTCGGCGCCTCGACGCACGCATAGACTTCACCCGGGCCGACGTGGAAGCCTTCAGTGTAAAGCTTGAAGTGATGGATGAGCGCTTCCATCGAGTTCTTCATCTCGGCGCGGCGCGGGGGCACGACCTTCGAGCGCTCCGGCAGCACCGGGCCGGGCGTCGTCGCCAGCAGCGCGCAGCACTGCTTGATGATCTCGACGCTCTCGCGCATCTCGTCGCAGCGGCACAGATAGCGGTCGTAGCAATCGCCGTTCTTTCCGACGGGAATCTTGAACTTCAGTTCGTCGTAGATCTCGTAGGGTTGCGACCGGCGCAGATCCCACGCCATGCCGGAGCCGCGCACCATCACGCCGGTGAAGCCGTAGGCGTAGGCGTCCTCGACGCTGACCACGCCGATGTCGACGTTGCGCTGCTTGAAGATGCGGTTGCCGGTCAGCAGTGTCTCGATGTCGTCGAGCGCCTTCGGAAATTCTTCAGCCCATCGGGCGATGTCGGCGATCAGCTGCGGCGTGAGATCCTGGTGGACGCCGCCCGGCCGGAAATAGTTCGCGTGCAGACGGCTTCCCGAGGCGCGCTCGTAGAAGATCATCAGCTTTTCGCGTTCCTCGAAGCCCCACACCGGCGGGGTCAGCGCGCCGACGTCGAGCGCCTGCGTGGTGACGTTGAGGATGTGGCTGAGGACGCGGCCGATTTCGGAGAAGAGCACGCGGATGATCGAGGCGCGGCGCGGGACTTCGATGCCGAGCATCTTCTCGATCGCCAGGCAGAAGGCGTGCTCCTGGTTCATCGGCGCGACGTAGTCGAGGCGGTCGAAGTACGGCAGCGCCTGGAGATACGTCTTGTACTCGATCAGCTTCTCGGTGCCGCGATGCAGCAGGCCGATATGCGGATCGACGCGCTCGACGACTTCGCCGTCCAGTTCCAGAACCAGACGCAAAACGCCGTGCGCGGCAGGATGCTGCGGCCCAAAGTTGATCGTGAAAGTGCGCTTTTCTTCTTCAAGCGCGGGGAGATTGGTTGCGTCGTCAGCCATGAATTGCCTCCCGGCGCGAATGGCGAATGGCGAGTGGCGAATGGGGGGTCAATCTTTTGTGGCGCCGATGCGCTCCTGCAGCGAGCGGATCAGGGATCGCATCCGCTTTCCAAGAGAGGTGCATTGGATGATGGGTTCCGCCGTCTGCTCCGACGCCAACAAACCCACCCGTTCGGCGAGCAGAAAATGCGTTTCCAGTTCCTTGAGCGACCCCTGCGCAATTCGGAGAAACTGAATGAAAGGCTTGGTATGCTCTCGACCGTGCCCCTCGGCGATGTTTGCAGCAATTGAGACGGAAGCCCTCCGCATCTGCGAAGTCATTCCATAGAGTTCGTCTTTCGGAAAAGCAGACGTGAGCCGATAGACCGTTTCGGCGAGCGTCATCGCATCCTGCCAGATGGTCAGGTCGCGATAGGAGCGTATGCGCGCGTCGCTCACTTTGCCCCCCCATTCGCCACTCGCCATTCGCCATTCGCCTAGCCCTTGGCCTTTTCGTCGCCGGGCAGGATTTCGTTCATCCCCTCCCACGGCGAGAGGAAATCGAAATTGCGGTACGCCTGCGGAAGCTTCACGGGCTCGTAGACCACGCGCTGCTGTTCGGGGTCGTAGCGCACTTCAACGTGCCCCGTGAGCGGAAAGTCCTTGCGCAGCGGGAAGCCCTGGAAGCCGTAGTCCGTGAGCAGGCGGCGCAGGTCCGGGTGGCCGTTGAACAGCACGCCGTACATGTCGAACGTCTCGCGCTCGAACCAGTCGGCGGCGGGATAGACGGGAATCGCGGAGCTCACCGGCGTGGTTTCATCGGTGCGGATCTTGATGCGGATGCGCTTGTTCTTCCGCATCGACAGCAGATGGTAGACCACGTCGAAGCGCTGCACGCGTTCGGGATAGTCCACGCCGCAGATGTCGATCAGCGTCTGGAACTGGCAACGCGGATCGTCGCGCAGGAAGATCAGCAACGGGATGATCTGGTCGGCCTTGGCCTCCAGGGTCACCTCGTCGAATGCAATGACCGTATTGTCCACCGCGCCGGGCATGGCGCCCGACACGTGCATCGCCAGTTCTTCGGCTGGCGTCAGCGGTTTCACGACGTCGGTCATCGTTCGATGGTTCCCTCGCGCCGGATCTTCTTCTGCAGCGCGAGAACGCCGTAGAGTAGCGCTTCGGCCGTCGGCGGGCAGCCCGGCACGTAGATGTCCACCGGCACCACGCGGTCACAGCCGCGCACGACGGCGTAGCTGTAGTGGTAGTAGCCGCCGCCGTTTGCGCACGATCCCATCGAGATCACGTACCGCGGGTTCGGCATCTGGTCGTAAACCTTGCGCAGGGCCGGCGCCATCTTGTTGGTCAGCGTGCCCGCCACGATCATCACGTCGGACTGGCGCGGACTGCCGCGCGGCGCAAAGCCGAAGCGCTCCACGTCATAGCGCGGCATCGCCATCTGCATCATCTCGACCGCACAGCACGCGAGGCCGAACGTCATCCACATCAGCGAGCCCGTTCGGGCCCACGTGATGAGATCGTCGGCCGCTGCAACGAGAAAGCCCTTGTCGGCGAGTTCATTCGACAGGCCCGTGTAGAACGGATCGTCCGGCTTCACCGGGAACCCGCCCTCGACGCCCGCGCGTCCGGCAGCGTTTGCAGGCACTATTGCCATTCGAGCGCGCCCTTCTTCCATTCGTAGATGAAACCGATCGTCAGCACGCCGAGAAACGTCATCATCGACCAGAAGGCGAAGAGATTGCCCTGCTCAAGCGTGATCGCCCACGGGAACAGGAATGCGACCTCGAGGTCGAAGATGATGAACAGGATGGCGACGAGATAGAACTTCACGTCGAACTTCATGCGCGCGTCGTCGAACGCATTGAAGCCGCACTCGTAGGCCGAGACTTTCTCCTTGTCCGGACTCTTGGGCGCCAGCACCCACGCTGCGGCCATGAAGCCGACGCCCATGGCTGCGGCGATCACGAGGAAAATCACGATCGGGAGGTATTCGACGAGCAGTCCGTTCATGGCGGCGTTGGTCCTCGGGGCCGGCGGTCGACCGGGCAAATCAGCGGGGCGGAAGCTACCGGCGCCCTCGTTGGGTGGCAACCGTGCTGCGGGTGCGAAAGGACGCGGGGTCGGTCAGCATTCGGGGTCGGCCAACAGGCCGACGCCCCCGGCACGAGGAGGCTATCGGCAATCTGGGGGATGCGCCCCATGGCGCGAGTGACGGGGCTCGAACCCGCGACCTCCGGCGTGACAGGCCGGCGCTCTAACCAACTGAGCTACACCCGCTTGGGGGAAGCGGGGGCATAGGGCTTGGGGATTCCTCGGTCAAGCCGATTGGTGAAACTGGATGCGCCACGGCGGGGCGGCCCTTGCCCGGCGGCGGCGCGCGGCTAAGACAGGGCCGGCCGGCAGGCCAAGTGGGCGGTTAGCTCAGCGGTAGAGCGTCTCGTTTACACCGAGAGGGTCGGGGGTTCGATCCCCTCACCGCCCACCAGCCTTCGCTTGCTTCGCAAGCTTCGGCTCGGCAGGCCAGCCCCAATCCTTCATGCGAAGCGAGTGAAGGCTGTCGCGCCGAAGCCCGCGAGGGCGAAGGCGGACCATGTAAAACTTGCTTCGCAAGCTTCGGCTCGGCAAGCCGTGCGTCAGGAGCCCGCCCCGGAGGCCACACTGTCCGAGTCAGCCGACATCTACCTCGCCCGCACGGGCCGCAGGGCCGAACTGGTCCTCAACCGCCCTGCCAAGCGCAATGCGCTCTCGCTGGCCATGTGGCGCGCCATCCCGGATCTGGTGGCGCAGGTCGACGCTGATCCAGACGTGCGCCTGCTCGTCGTGCGGGGCGCGGGCGCGCATTTCGCCGCAGGCGCCGACATCGCCGAGTTCGAGACCACCTACGCCACCCGCGAAGCCGCGCTCGCCAATCAGGCGGTGATGGCGCGCGCCATGGCGGCGCTCGAATCCTTCTCGAAGCCCTCGCTCGCCGTCATCCGCGGCGCATGTGTCGGCGGAGGATGCGCGCTGGCGCTCTGCTGCGATCTGCGGTTTGCCGCGACGGACGCCCGCTTCGGCGTCACGCCCGCGAAGCTCGGCCTCGCGTACGGCGTCTCGGACACGCGCCGGCTCGTGCAGGCGGTTGGTCCCTCGGCGGCAAAGCGCATCCTGTTCACGGGCGGGCTCATCGACGCTGAGGAAGCACTGCGCATCGGCCTGGTCGACGCCGCGCACGGAGATGCCGCGCTCGACGGCGCTGTCGGCGCCTTTGAAGCGGAACTCGCCAGCGCATCAGGCTTCACGGCGCGCGCCGTGAAGCAGGTCATGGCGATGCTGCGCGACGGCGCCATCGACGATACGGCGGAAAGTCGCGCGCTGTTCGCCGACGCCTTTGAAGGCCCGGATTTTCGCGAGGGCTCCACGGCGTTCCTCGCCAAGCGGACGCCGCGCTTTCCATGAAGACGATCACGCCGCACGAGGCCGTCGCAGAACTCGCCCGTCACGCCCCCGACGGACGGGTCTTTTTGTCCGCAGGCCCTGCTGAACCTCTCGTGCTGCACGACGCGTGGCGCGCGACGCCGGAGACCGCCGCCGCACTGTCCTTCGCAGGCCTCTTCATTCCCGGCGTGAACCGTCTCGACTATGCGAGCCTTCATCCCGAAGCGCGCATGGAACTCTTCATGCTGTCGCCGGACTGGCGCGCGGGGCTCGCGGCGGGACGCACGCGCGTGCGCCCGCTGCACTACTCCGCAGCATTCGCAGCGCTTGTCGCCGAGGGCGCGACGGCGGGCGTCTTCACGGTGAGCGCGCCGGATGCGCAAGGGCTCTGCTCCTTCGGCCTCGCCGCCGATGCGCCGCCGGCGATGCTGGCGCGGACGGGTTTCAAACTCGCGATCGTCAATCACGCGATGCCTGCCATCGCCGGTGCGCCGCGCGTGCCGCTGTCGGCGTTCGACGCGATCGTCGAGTCGGACACGGCCCTGCCGACGCTCGCGGGAGCGCCTGCGAACGCCGCCGCACAGGCCATCGCGGCGCGCGTGGCGGCGCTCATAGAAGACGGCGACACGATCCAGACCGGCATCGGCAAGCTGCCGCTGGCCGCCGTCGAGGCGCTCGCGGCGCGGCGCAATCTGCGTATCCACTCAGGCCTCGTCGCGCCGTCACATCTCATGCTTGCGGACGCCGGCGCCATCGCCGATGAACCCGCCGCGATCCGCGCCGGCATCGCCGTCGGTGACGCGGCGTTCTACCGCCGGATCGCCGCAGAGCCGCGCCTTTCGCTCGTCGGCGTCCCCGAGACCCATGGCGCCGCAGCACTTGCGCGCATCGAACGTCTCGTCGCCATCAACGCGGCACTCGAGGTGGATCTCTTCGGCCAGGTGAACGCCGAGTACGCCGGCGCTGAACAGATCTCGGGCGTGGGCGGGCTGGTCGATTTCATCCGCGGCGCGCGCACGTCGCGCGGCGGGCGCCCAATCGTGATGCTGCAGGCCGAAGGCAAGGGCGGCGTCTCGCGCATCGTGCCGCGCCTTTCGGCGCACGCCGTCACCGTGTCGCGCGCGGACGCGCCAATCATCGTCACCGAATTCGGGACCGTCGATCTGGCCCCGCTCGACATCGACGCGCGCGCCGAGGCCCTCGCCTCGGTCGCGCCGCCGTCGGCCCGCGACGATCTTGCGCGCGCATGGGCCGAGATGCGCGCGACGATATAAACGAAGGGCGTTAGCTGAGATCCCCCGGCGCCGCCTGAAGGGCAAGCCCGAGAAGTCGTGCGGCGACCGGCGGGACGCGCACGCAGAGCAGCGCCGCTCCTGACTCCACTTCAAGCACCGTGTCACGCCCATCCGCCGATGGCGTCACGCGCCAGTCCGACATAGTGCGCGCGCCGTGCTGCAGCGTCTCGCGTTCGGCGAGCGAAAGTGGCGGGGTCACGCGCCGTTCCGCGCTTTCCGCCCCGGCCCACATCAGTCCCGAAACCAGCTTCGTGAGGCTGGACACCGGCAACGCTACGCTGCGGACCTTTCCGTCGGAGCCCTCGAACTCCAGCGCGAACATGTCGCCTGCATCGGAAATGCGGACCGTCACATCGGTGATCATCGGCACGTCAGACGGCTTCATGAGATCTTGTTTCGCGCGATGAGCTGGCGGGCGATGATGATGCGCTGCATTTCATTCGTCCCCTCGCCAATGCAGAGGAGGGGGGCGTCGCGGTAGAGCCGTTCGATGGGATACTCCTTCGAGTAGCCGTTGCCGCCGTGGATGCGCATGGCCTCGAAGGCCACTTCTGCAGCGGTCTCGCTGGCGAACCACTTCGCCATGCCGGCTTCCATGTCCACACGCCCGCCCGCGTCGAAGGCCTTCGCGGCGTCCTCCACGAGAAGTTCAGCGGCGCGCGTCTTGGCCGCCATTTCGCCGAGCTTGAGCTGGATCGCCTGATGCTCGGCGATGGCCTTGCCCATGGTCTTGCGTTCCTGCGCGTAGCGCACGCTTTCGCGCAACGCGCGGCGCGCGATGCCCACACCGCGCGCGGCGATGTTGATACGGCCGAGTTCGAGGCCGCTCGTGGCCATTATGAAGCCCTTGCCTTCCTCGCCGCCGATCAGCGAGAGCTCGGCATCCACCTCGTAGCCGTCATAGGTGATCTCGCCCGTATCGACGCCGCGATAGCCGAGCTTCTTGAGCTTCTTGCCGATGGCGACGCCGGCCTTCGCCTTGCCGGTCTCGGGATCGATCTTCGGCGCGATGAGCATGGAGATGCCCTTGTGGCGCGGCTGCGCCTCGGGATCCGTCTTCACGAGCAGCGCAAGGCACTGTCCCTCGATCACGTTGGTGATCCATGTTTTGGCGCCGTGGACGACGTAGGTGTCGTTGCCCTTCTTCGTCGCACGGGTGCGGATGCCCTGCAGGTCCGTGCCGGCGTCCGGCTCCGTGAGCCCGAGGCCGCCGCGCAGCGTTCCGCTGGCGAACTTGGGCAGCCAGTAATCCTTCTGCTTCTGCGTGCCGAAGCGCTGCACCATCAGCGCCATCATCATGTGCGTGTTGAACACGCCTGTGAGGCTCATCCACTCTTCGCTGATGAGCGCGACAATGCGCGAATACGTCGTCGCCGAAAGCCCGAGTCCGCCATGGTCGGGATGGATGAGCGCGCCGAACAGGCCGAGCTCGCGCATGTCATCGACGAGCCCCTGCGGATACTCGTCGTCCTGCTCGTAGCGCGCCGCCACGGGCGCCACCTTCGTCTTCAGCCAGCGGTCGATGGAATCGAGAATCTGGCGGTCGTCGTTGTCGCTCATCTTACCAGTAGTCCTTCATGATCTCTTCGACCCAGGCCGGTTCGCGGATCTCCCCACGCGGCTGAAACCCCTTCATCAGCGGCTTGATGTCCAGCACCGGCGATCCGTCGATGGCGTCGAGCCCTTCGACATCGAGCGCAAGGCCGTCCACTGCGATCACGCGGCAGGTACACAGTCCGATTCGGTTGGGCCGGTTCTTGCCCCGCTGGGCGAAAATGCCGACCTTCGGCCAGGCCGTGTTGCCGCGTGGGTGTCGCGCGCCTGTCGTGATCTCATCCTCGCCGACCCTGTCGAACACGAAGATCACCTCGACGTGCGAGAATCCGTCGAGCCCCGCCAGCGCGTCCGGACCGAAGCGCGCAGGATCGAGGTCGATGCGCGCCCGGCTGGCGCCCCAGTCGTCATCCACCGCCTCGCTGCGGCCGCCTCGTACATGGCCGACGGGCGCCATCGCGATCATCGTCCGCTCTCCGTTGATTGAGGCGCCGGGGTAGGACGCGGCGTGAGAGGCGTCAAACGTTCAGGCGAATGGGCCAGACATCTTCAAGCCGTTCGCGCGATGGCGCCGCCGGGTCAGGCGCCCCGACACGGGCGAGATAGAGGTGACGGGCGATCTCGGCCTGCTGCTCGATGTTGTAGTCCCCGAGTTTCTTGCCGGGCTCCCAGCGGTAGTCGTAGGCCTCGCGTCCCAGCGCCCTCAGTTTCGCCGCCGCCAGCACCACCCCGCGCCGGGCCTGCCAGACGTGCGCCAGTTCGTGGACAAACCAGCCACGCTCGGCGGGCGCCGTTTCGGCAAAATCGCGCGCCGCGCGCCACATGGAAAAGACGATCGTGCGCCGGTGCGGCACCATCGCCGCGAACGGCGCGGGCGGCGCCTGCTGGATGCGCACCGCCTCCAGATCGATCTCGCGCCCGAACACCACGCGCGCGAGATCCTTCTCGCCGCCGGTCAGGGACCGGCGCTCGAAGGCGAACATGCGGCGAAGTTGGCTTGTGCTCAACAGGCTGCCTCGATCAGCGAAGGCCCCTTCATCGCAAGCATTCTAGCACACATTGTGTCGAACGCCTCGGCGGTTTCGCAGCGCGCCGCCGTGACCCCTTGCGCCTCGGCGAGCTTCACCCAGTCCACGGGTGGATTGTCGAGCGAGAGCATTGAGGTCGCCGCCGGGCCGGGGTTGCCGGCCCCCGTCCGCGCCATCTCGATGTTGAGGATGCGGTAGCTGCGGTTGGCGAACACGATGGTCAGCACGTCCAGCTTCTCGCGCGCCATCGTCCAGAGCGCCTGATTGGTATACATGCCCGCTCCGTCGCCCGAGAGGCAGATCACCTTCCGGTCGGGCGCCGCCACGGCTGCGCCCACCGCGAGCGGCATGCCGATGCCGATGGCCCCGCCCGTCAGCGCCAGCCAGTCGTGGGGTTCGGCCCCCGCCGTCATCGAAAACACCGGCAGACCCGCCGTGACGCCGTCGTCGGCGATGATCGCGCCCGCCGCCATGTGACGCGCAATCGAAACGCCCACGTCGGCGGGGGAGAGGACGCCCTTCGGCGCCGGGAAGTCCTGCCGCGCGGCGACCGGTCCCGAGGCCGGCGCGCCCAAGGCGTCGGCGAGCAACGCCAGCGCCGCGCCGGCGTCCTGATCGGGCGAGGCCAG
>WRPF01000172.1 GCA_009773335.1 Caulobacteraceae bacterium | reverse complement strand
GAGGAGCGGTTTGGCTTTGTGCACAAGGGCGTCGATCAACTGATGGTCGGCGCCTCGATCGAGCGGGCCGCGCGTCTCGCGGCGCGCGTGTCCGGCGACAGCACGGTCGCCTATAGCCTCGCTTTTTCGCATGCGATCGAAGCGGCGTTCGACGTCAATGTTCCGCCGCGCGCGACATATCTGCGCGCGCTGATGGCCGAACTGGAACGCCTCGCCAATCATTTCGGCGATATCGGCGCGATCTGCAACGATGCGGCCTTCGCATTGATGCATGCGCAATGCGGCATCGCCCGCGAACGCATCTTGAGGGAGGCCGCGAGCTGTTTCGGACACCGCCTGATGATGGATCGCATCGCGCCGGGAGGCGTCGTCGTCGATCTGGGGCGAGAGAACGTCACGGCGCTCTTCACGCTGATCGAGTGGATCGAGCTGATGACTCCCCGATTCATCGCGCTCTTCGGGGACACGACGTCGCTGCAGGATCGGACCGTCGGAACCGGCGTCGTCAGCGAAGAGCTCGCCAAGCAATATGCATGCGGCGGCTATGTTGGACGCGCCTCGGGCCGGGAGTTCGACGCACGCAAGGCGATCGGTTACGCCCCCTACCCGCAGCTGACGTTCGAGATCGGCGCCTCGAAGGAAGGCGACGTCGATGCGCGCGTCTGGGTTCGTTTCGACGAGATCAGAGCCTCGCTCAAGATCGTCAGACAGATTCTCGACGAAATGCCGGAGGGACCGATCATCGCCGCCTGGGCGCTGCCGGAAGACTGGACGCGCGAAGGCGCCGCGCTCGTCGAAGGCTTCCGCGGCGATATATTCGTCTGGCTGCGCATGCGCGCTGACGGCGTGGTGCAGCGCTGTCATTTGCGCGATCCGTCCTGGTTCCAATGGCCGCTGCTCGAAGCGGCGATCAAGGACAACATCGTCGCCGACTTCCCCCTCTGCAACAAATCCTTCAACTGTTCCTACTCGGGGCATGATCTTTAGGACACGCGCGCGATGCAGAAATTCTTGCTTCAGGGCTTGCTCCGTCGCGCTCTGACCGAACAGGCCCCCATTCCGAATCCGACGTCGGTCGCGGAACTTGGCTACACGCTGGGACGCACCGCGCGCCAGAAACTGGGCCGCAGCCTGTCGATCCGCGAAGTCGACGCGGGCTCCTGCAATGGCTGCGAGCTGGAGATACACGCGCTCAGCAACGCCTATTATGATCTCGAAAGATTCGGCCTGCGTTTTGTCGCGTCGCCGCGCCATGCCGACGTCTTGCTCGGCACCGGACCCGTGACGAAAAACATGCGCGAAGCGCTTGA
>WRPF01000171.1 GCA_009773335.1 Caulobacteraceae bacterium | reverse complement strand
GTCAAGATCGGCCTCCGGCTGCGGCCTCTCCAAAAGTCCCTCGTCTTCGAGCCGTTCGATGTCGGGGAGATCGCGCAGCGACGCGAGTCCGAAGACCTCTAGGAACTTCCTCGTCGTCACGTAGGCGAACGGCGCGCCGGGCTCCGGCGCGCGCAATGCGGCGTCGATCAGCCGATGGCGCTTGAGCGCTCCAATGACGTCGCGGCTGATTTCTCGCCCTGCAAACTGCGACAGCTCCGCGCGCGTCGCTGGCTGCAGATAGGCGATCGCCGTCACGGTGAGGAGTTCGGTCGGCGTCAGCGCTGGCGGTCCGGCGGCGTGGGCGCCGTTGTTCAGGACGCGAATGGCGTCGGCGTAGCGCGGTTTGGTGCGCAGTTGATAGCCGCCGGCGACGAGAACGAGGTCATAGGGCCTTGCCCGCAAATCTTCGCGAATGTCGCAAATCAAATCATCAAAATTGCAATCGCGCCCGACCAGTTTGGTGAGCGCCGGCGCGGCGAAGATCGCCGCTTCGACGCGCCCCATCCATTCGCGCCAGCGCATCGCCTGTGGCAGATCGGAAAGATCGGCGTCGAACAGCAAATCCCCATCGCGCCGCGGCACACGACGGTTTGGCGGCGGCGCACTGTCCTGTCGATGCGCCTTCATCGACGGCATGTCGGCATCCTTTTCATGTCACAGTCCGTAAAGTCGAAAATTGGCGCGACCGGAGAGTTCGCGCACGGCGCCAAGCGCCATCAACCGATCGAACAAACGCCGCGTGGCGCGATCGGAAAGGCCGGCCGACGTCGCCGCCCGCGTCGGCGAAACGCAATCGTCGGCGAGCAACAAATCGACGACGCGCGCCGCCTTTTTGGCGCGCAATTTTGGCGCAACGCTCAACAGTATATTGGAACGCCGCGACAGTTCTGTCGCCAGCGCGTAAGACTCTTGCGCCGCGCGCGCCATGGCGCGCGCGGCGCTCAAATCCCAATCGGCATCGCTCGGCCGTGGTCGGCGTCCGGTCGCCGTGCGCATCGATGGATGCGTGATCGTCGTCGCCAACAGCGGCAGCGGCGCCTGCCACGCGAGGCGCCGCGCCAACACAAGATCGGCGAACCACAGCGCAAAAATTTCGGCGTCGAATTGCGCCGCGTCACCGATGACGCCCAGCGCTAGCGCGCTCACGCGGGCCGCAGCATTGAGCGGATTCTCAGCTGTCGACCGCTCATCCACAAGGGCGGCGACCGCTTCGCAATCGATGGCCGGCGGTAAATCGAGACAATCGGCCGCGACTCTCACGACGCGCGCATCGAGCCGCACAGAAGGCGTTGTGAACAGGCGCCACAGCCGATGCAGGCGGCCGCCGGGCGTCGGCGCCGCGTCGAAGCCGGCGAGATGTTCGGCGTCGCGCAGGGCGCCTTCGTCTTCGCGCAGACGCGCTATCGCGGCGCAGGCGGTTGCGGCGCGCAAGGCGAGGCGCTGCCGCAGGGCGCCGGCAAAAACGGGTTCGAGGCCTCCTTCCCCGAAGTTTTTGCCGGGGCTCGAAGCATCGGCGGCTCTTCCGTCGGCGCGCGAAACATCGGCGGAGCCGATTCCGGCGCGCGAAATATCGCCTCCGGGGCAACGCAAAAGCTGGTCGAGGCGGGCAAGACTGGCGCCGGCGGCGAAGAAGTGCGCGCTGGCCGCGTCGTGTTGAACGCCGCCGACCTTCGCCCACTGCGTGTCAGGACACATCAGAAATTGAGAAATCGGCCTGTTGAATTTCAATGCGTTACGAAACGCTGCTGATTTACGCGTATACATTTGAATTGAGAAAACGC
>WRPF01000170.1 GCA_009773335.1 Caulobacteraceae bacterium | reverse complement strand
GCATCGCCGTGCCCGCAGCGGCGCCGCTGACCGCCGCGTCGAAGACCGCCGTCGCGCGCCTCGCCGACGCTTCGGGCGCAACGCTTGTTTTGAGCGGCGGCGAACATCTCCCGCGGGCCACCGACGCCGATGCGTATTGCGATCTCGCGCCCGCGTTCGACGATCCATCGCCCGATGACATCGCCTATCTGCAGTTCACCTCCGGCTCGACGCAGGCGCCGCGCGGCGCGGTCATCACGCACCGGGCATTGCGCGCGAACCTCGCAGCCATCCACGATGCGTGGGGCCTCAGCCCGAAAGATCGCGGCGTCTTCTGGCTGCCGCCGTTTCACGACATGGGCCTCGTCGGCGCGATCCTCGCGCCGCTGGCGTTCGGCGTCCCGTCGACACTGATGCACCCCGCCGCCTTCCTGCAGCGGCCCGCTCGCTGGCTGCAGCTCATGTCGGAGCGTCGCGCCACGTTCAGCGGCGGGCCGAACTTCGCCTACGATCTCGTCGCCGAGCGCGTCGCACCGCGCGATGTAGCCGGCCTCGATCTCTCCGCATGGCGCGTGGCGGTGAACGGCGCGGAACCCGTGCGCCGGCGCACGATGCGCCGCTTCGCGGATGCATTTGCACCCGCGGGGTTTCGCGAACACGCATTCGCGCCCGGCTACGGGCTTGCGGAGTCAGTGCTGTTCGTCACCGCGCGCTGCGCGACGGAGAGTGTTTCGCCGTGCGACGGCGACGACGAGACGCCCGTCGACTGCGGGCCGCCCGGTTGCGGCGTGACAGTGCGCGTCGTCGACGAAGCTGCGCGACGCGCCCTGCCCGACGGCGAGACCGGCGCCGTCTGGGTGGCTGGCGACAGCGTCGCCGCCGGCTACTGGAACGCACCGGACGAGACCGCCGCGACATTCGACGCGCGCCTCGCCGATGATCCGCGCGCCTACCTGCGCACCGGTGATCTCGGCTTCCTGCGCGACGGGCGGCTGCATGTCTGCGGCCGCGCGAAGGACGTGCTGATCCGCGGCGGCAGGAAGATCCACGCCGCAGATGTGGAAGCGGTCGTGGCGGCGGCGCTGGGCCGGCGCGTTCCGGCGGCGGCGTTTGCGCTCACGGCGTCCGCACACGAGGAAATCATCGCCGTTCTCATCGAGCATGCGCCTGACGACGCGGATGCGGCCTTCGCGCTGCTGATCGACGCCATCGCCGCCGCCGTCGACCTCACGCCGGACGTCATCGCCTTCTGCGGCCCCGGCGGCGTGCGCCTCACCACCAGCGGCAAGATCGCGCGCGCCGCGACCCGCGACGCGTGGCGCGCCGGCACGCTTCCCGTGCGCAACCTCTGGC
>WRPF01000169.1 GCA_009773335.1 Caulobacteraceae bacterium | reverse complement strand
CAATGCCGCGGACCATGAGATCGATCAGGTCTTCCCGCGTGCGATACAGGTACGCCTGCAGGCAGACGCCCACCCGCGGGAATTCTGCGCGCAGCCGCCGGGTCAGCTCGAGCGTGCCGTCGACGTAGGGCGACTGCTCCATGTCGATCCACAGGTAGTTGGCGGCGCCGTGCGCGCGCGCGGCGAGGTCGCGCAAGTGCCCGTACGCCAGCTCGCGGTCGATGTCGAGGCCCAGTTGCGTCAGCTTGATCGAGGGCTCGCAGGCCAGGCCCAGGGCGCGCACGCGATCGATGCCGTCGAGATAATGCCGCGCGACGCGATCGGCTTCCGACAGGTCGCGCACGTTCTCGCCCAGGCGCGTGAACACCGCGGTGACGCCTTCCCCGGCCATGGTCTGCGCGGCGCCGACCATGTCGTCGAACGACTCGCCCGGCATGAACCGCGAGACGGCGCGGCGGACAAACGGCGCCCGCGTCCCGTTCTCGCGCAGCCACTTGCTGTCGGAGGCCTTCAGGAGAAGAGTGCGCGCGACGCCCATATCGCTACCATCGTATCCGATGGGATTCGGAGCCCTGGCCCCAATTCAGCAAAATGCCGGGAGGCCGCCGGGCGGCGGCCTCCTCGAACTGAACTGTTGTGGTTTCTTACTTCGTGGCGGTTGCGCCTTTTTTCGTCACGAGCTTCTGCACGCGCCAGTTGATGAGCTCACCCACCCAGATCTCATTTTCCGACGGGCAGGCGATCGCGTGGATCCAGCCGAACTCGCCGAGATTGCGGCCGGGCTGTCCGTAGACGCCGAGCAGCTTGCCCTCGAGCGACACTTTGTAGATGCGGCTGGGATAGAGATCGCCAACGAACAACACCGGGTTCGGGCCTGGCGTCATGCACAGGGCATCGGGCGCGCCCGGCGCGAGCGATCCCGTTTTCGCGTTCGGCGCCTCGGCGCCGTAGACGATCTTTCCGCGCTTGGTATCGACCGGCACGTCGATCGTGAACTCGCGGAGATACTTGCCGTTCGTATCCAGCACCTGGATGCGGCGGTTGCCGCGATCGGCGACGTAGATCTCATCCTTCGGTGACACCGCGATGCCGTGCGGCGTATCGAACTGGCCCGGGCCGTTGCCGAGCGCGCCCCAGCTGGCGACCCATTCGCCCTTCGCGTTCACCTTGGCCACTCGTGAATTGACGTAGCCATCGCTGAAGTACGAATTGCCCTGTGAGTCCCACGCGACGTCGGTCGGCTGGTTGAACACGTTGTCGCGATGCACGGGCAGCGGGTTGCGCGGGTTGTTGTTCGCCGGACGCGTGATGGCGACACCGGCGCGTTCGAGAA
>WRPF01000168.1 GCA_009773335.1 Caulobacteraceae bacterium | reverse complement strand
CGGATCGGCGCGCAGCGCCATCGCGATCGCATCGGCCATCTGCCGCTCTAGCGGCGCATCGGCCTTGCGGCCGAGATAGCGGGTCTCCACCGGAAAGGCGCGGCCCTCGCTGGATATGACCTTGGCATCGCCGAGCAGCTTTGCGACCCGCGCCCCGTCCAGCGTCGCCGACATCACGAGAATGCGCAGATCCTCGCGCAGGCCGACCTGTGCGTCGCGTGCCAGCGCGAGCCCCATATCGGCATCGAGCGAACGCTCGTGGAATTCGTCGAACAGCACTGCGGCGACGCCGGACAATTCGGGATCGTCGAGAATCTGCCGCGAGAAAATGCCCTCGGTGACGACTTCGATCTTTGTGGCGCGCGAGACTTTGGAGCCGAAGCGGACGCGGTAGCCGACGGTCTCGCCGGCGCGTTCGCCCAGCGTCTTCGCCATCCGCTCGGCGCTGGCGCGGGCCGCGATCCGGCGCGGCTCCAGCATGATGATCTTCTTGCCCCGCAGCCACGGCGCGTCGAGCAGCGCCAGCGGCACCCGCGTGGTCTTGCCGGCGCCGGGCGGCGCCACCAGCACCGCGGCGTTGTTGTCCGCGAGCGTACGGGACAACTGGTCCAGCACGGCGTCGATCGGGAGCGGGGTGTCGAAGCTGCGGGGCAATCAAGGCTCGCGTCGGGTTCTTCCCCTCTCCCCTTGTGGGAGAGGGTGGCGCCTCACGAAACGAGGCGACGGGGGAGGGGTCTGTGTCCGCGGATAGAGACCCCTCACCGGCGCGGACGTTGTCCGCGCCACCTTCTCCCACAAGGGGAGAAGGGAAGAAAGTGCGTCAGTTCCGGGGCTCGGGCGCGCGCCCGACGCTCTCATAGGTAAAACCGAGCGCCGCCATGTCCTCGAGGCGATAGATATTGCGCAGGTCGACCACGACGGGCTGCGCCAGCTCGCTTTTCAGCCGCGCCAGATCGAGCGTGCGGTACTGCACCCATTCGGTCACCACCACCATGGCGTCGGCGCCGCGCACGCACTCGTAGGGATCGTCGCAATATTCGATATCGGGCAATTCGCGGCGCGCCTGCTCCATGCCGACCGGGTCATGCGCGCGCACCCTGGCGCCCATGTCGAGCAGCCCGGTCACCAGCGGGATCGAGGGCGCCTCGCGCATGTCGTCGGTGTCGGGCTTGAAGGTGAGGCCGAGCACGGCGACGGTCTTGCCGCGCAGGCTGCCGCCGGCCGCGTTCGACACCTTGCGCGCCATCGCGCGCTTGCGGTTGTCGTTGACCGCCAGCACCGCCTCGACGATCCGCAAATGGACGTCGTGGTCGAGCGCGATTTTTACAAGCGC
>WRPF01000167.1 GCA_009773335.1 Caulobacteraceae bacterium | reverse complement strand
GAGCCCTAACGCTACCGGGCGAGGCGATTTTGGCAAGCGAGCGCATCCGCGTCCTTCTGTTGTTGCCTTCGCTGCATGGCGGTGGGGCCGAGCGCATGGCCGTGCACGTGATGCAGCATGCGGATCCGACGCAGTTCGACGTGCGCATGGGGCTGTTGCGGCGCGTCGGGCCGTACCTGTCGGAAGTGGATCCGGCGCGTGTGGATGCCTCCCCGACCGGGCAGCGCTTTCTCGACTACGACGGCATCAACGCCGAGATCTACAACCCGCTGCGCCTGTTGCCGGGCGTCGCGCTTGCGCCGGCGAACGCGCTCGCGATGATTCGGCGCTTTCGCCCGCACGTGGTGGTGAGCTACCTGAAAGGCATGAGCCTGATCACGCAGGCGGCGGTCACGATGTACGGACGCAATCGCGTGCGCTGGATCGCGCGCGAGGGGAACAACACGCTGGCGGTCCTGCGCAGCGAGTTGGCGAACCCCGTGGCGCTCGCATCGGTGCGGCGCCTGATGGCATTCTGCTACGGCTCGGCGGACCGGCTGCTGACCATCTCGGAAGACATGGCGCGGGACTTGATCCGCGATCTCGGGTTGAGGCCGGAGCGCGTGCGCACGATCTACAACTGCGTCGACATCGCGAGCGTGCAGAAGCGCGCGGCCGAAGAGCCCGCCGTGCCGGTGGAAGCGCCGTTCCTGGTCTACGTCGGGCGTCTGCATCCACAGAAGGGCGTAGACATCTTGTTCGAAGCGTACGCGCGAAGCCGCGCGCGAGAGCAGTACCGCCTGGTGCTCGTGGGCGATGGCGCGCAGCGACCGGCGCTCCTGGCGCTCGCCGAGCGGCTCGGCATCGCGGAGCGCGTGACGTTCACGGGCTTCGTCGAAAACCCATGGAGCTACATGGCGCGCGCGCGGGCGTTCCTGTTGCCGTCGTTGTGGGAGGGCTTCGGCAACGTCGTCGTCGAGGCGATGGCGTGCGGCGCGCCGGTCGTGGTCACCGATTGCGACTTCGGCCCGCGCGAGATCGTGCGGCACGGCGAAGACGGACTCGTGGTCAAAGCCGGGGATGCGGCCGCGTTCTCGGCGGCGATCGATCACGTCGCGCTCGCCGACTCGCTGCGCGATGCCTTCGCGCAGGCTGGACAGGCGCGCGCGCGCGAGTTTGACCTGCCGGTGGTCGTGAAGCGCTACGAGGATCTGTTCCGCGAGGTCGCCGCGACGTTGTGACGGGTGCCGGGGCTTGGGGCATCTCTGGTATGCTCCGCACCCGTCATGGGCGCCATCGACGCGGACGAAATCGCGCAGTTCGTCGCTGGAAACCCCGGCCAGGGCACCGTCGACGAGTA
>WRPF01000166.1 GCA_009773335.1 Caulobacteraceae bacterium | reverse complement strand
CCCCGCGAAGATCATCAACATCGCGTCGATCGACGGAATCCGGCTCAACCCACAGGAAACGTACTCGTACCACGCGTCCAAGTCGGCGCTGATCTACCTGACGCGTCGGCTTGCCGCGCGCCTGGTGCAGGACCGCATCGTCGTGAGCTGCATCGCGCCCGGTCCGTTCGCGTCCGAGATGAACCGCGTCGCGCGCGACCAGGCGGATCTCGTCGCGGCGCGCACACCGCTGCGACGCATCGGTCGGGACGAGGACATGGCAGGCGCCGCCATCTACCTCGCCTCGCGCGCGGGCGACTACGTCGTGGGCGACACGATTGCCGTCGACGGTGGCATCGCCTACGCGAACCTGAGCGCGGGTCCGAGCTGACGCACGCGGAGCACACGTGATCCGGCTCGACGCGGTCTCCAAGCAGCACGGCTCGCAGATCCTGTTTCTCGAAGCGTCGATGACGGCGTTTCGCGGCGACAAGGTCGGGCTCGTCGGTCCCAACGGCTCCGGCAAGAGCACCATCTTCCGGCTGATCGTGAAGGAAGAGCCGCCGGATGCCGGGCAAGTGTCGATCGATCGCGGCGTCACGGTCGGCTACTTCGGCCAGGACGTCGGCGAGATGAACGGTCGCAGCGTGATCGAGGAGACGCTCGCGGGCGCGGGCGCCGTGTCCGAGGCCGGCGCGGAGTTGCGCCAGTTGGAGCACGCGATGGCGGATCCGGCGCGCGCGGCGGAGATGGACGCGCTCGTGGAGCGCTTCGGCCACGTGCAAGCGCGCTTCGACGAACTCGACGGCTACGCGCTGGATGCCCGCGCGCGCGAGATCCTCGCCGGGCTTGGCTTCCATGCCGATGTCGTCGAGGGTGACGTGGGCAAGCTCTCCGGCGGCTGGAAGATGCGCGTCGCGCTCGCGCGCATTCTTCTGATGCGCCCCGATGCGCTGTTGCTCGACGAACCGACGAACCACCTCGACATCGAATCGATCATCTGGCTCGAACGCTTTCTGCACGAGTTCGAGGGCGCGTTGATCCTCACCTCCCACGACCGCGAGTTCTTGAATCGGCTCGTGACCAAGATCGTGGAGATCGACAGCGGTGAGTTGACGACCTACTCGGGTGACTACGACTTCTACGAGCGCCAGCGCGCCCTGCTCGATGTGCAGCAGCAGGCGCAGTTCGACCGCCAGAAGTCGATGCTGGCGAAAGAGGAGGCGTTCATCGCGCGCTTCAAGGCCCGCGCGAGCCACGCGGCGCAGGTGCAGTCGCGGATCAAGAAGGTCGACAAGATCGAGAAGGTCCAGCCGCCGCGCAGCCGCAAGGTCGTGGAGTTCGAGTTCCGCGCGCCGCCGCGCTCGGGCGAAGA
>WRPF01000101.1 GCA_009773335.1 Caulobacteraceae bacterium | reverse complement strand
CGGCCGCAACAGGCGGACGCGGCGGCGGCGCGAGACCGCCCGACATCGGACGCGGCGCGACCGGCGCTGCGGAGCCCTGCCCCGGCCGGGTGACCACGCGGGTCTGCTTCACCTCGACGGCGACCTGCTTGGTCCGCCCGTGCGGGAAGCTCTGACGAACAGCGCCGCCGCTCGTCGTGCGGGTCAGCGTCAGGGGCTTACGCCCGCCGGTTTCTTCCGGCTTGTCGTCCTTGCGTTCCGTCGTATCGGTCATGCGCTCGCTTCAGGTCCGTACTTCAACAAATGCCAAATGCGGCGCCGGGGACGGGCAGAACCCGACCACCGCGCCGTCCCGCCCATCGCCGTCTCAGAAAGACGGGGGGGGCCAGGATGCGGGTATTATGGCGCGGAACCCTGCCAGTCGGGCGATCTCGATCGACCAGCGGTGCGCCATGCTCTCCGTGAGCAGCACCGCGTGTACCACATGATCGCGTCCCAGCGCCAATCCCATTTCCGCCGATGTGAAACAGCCGGTGATCGGCGGCTCCACGCCCCAGAGCCCGAAGATGAGCCGCTGCAGCTTGATTCGGCCATCGTCTGCGCCATCGGACGCCTCGATGAGGCCGAACGGCTGGCGTTTGCGGATCGCGCCCTCAGCCTGCGCCACGCCGATCGCCAGCGCGCCGGCGCGTTTGGCGAGGCCGATGAAGTCCAGGCAGCGTCGCACAAGCAGCGCTTCGGTCTGGTCGGCGAGGTCGGTGGGCGGTTTTACCGCATGCTTGAGGCCCCGGGCGAAGCCGTTGCGCTTCACCGCCAGATCGATCGACGCACGATCGGCCCGCACCCACACGCCCCTGCCCGGCAGCTTCGCCGCCACGTCAGGGACGAGCGCGCCGTCCGGACCCTGCACGAACCGCACGAGCAGACTCTCCGGCAGCGACTCGCCGGTGGCGACGCAGGTGCGTTCGCGTTCCTTCGGTGGTTCAAAAGCGCCCTTCCCGAGCGGATTACTCGGCGGGCGGGAGATGATGTTCGTCGTCCCGCCCAATGTTCTGGCCCCAAATGTAGACGCCCAAAGCGAAGAGAAGCACTGGGACCACGACCATGCCGATCCGCAAGAACCACTCAATATCCGGCATGGCTCACTCCTTTCTCGCGTACTCGAAGATAAGCGACACAAACACCAACGCCAAGCCCGTGACCACCGAGATCCCGGCCGCGACCATATCCGTCGGAGGGCCCAATCGGGCGAGAGGCTCCACCAACGGCGCCGCGACGAACAGAAGCCCCAGATTGCGCAGAAAGTCCGCGAGACCTGACAGCACGCGATTGCGCGCCAGCCGGGACTGCCGACCCATCGGCATCCGCGTAGGCTTGACCGCTTTCCTTCTCGCCATCACCCACCCCTGAAGCGATCCCCAGGCGCAGTCTTTACCGGAACACGGACTCCACCGTTTCCTCGCCGCTGGCTTCGGTTTCTTCCGCGACCTCTTCTTCCGGCGGCGCCTCGATCCAGCCGGCGGCCACGCGGGCGCCGAGGATGAGGGCGTCGGCGTCTTCCGAGGAGAGCTGGAGGGAATCGAGGATGCCGGGATGGCGGATGCGCTCGCCGCTCTTCGTTTCAAACCAGCCGCGCAGGTCGTCGCCGACGAGACCGGCGAAATCCTCGAGCGTCTTCACGTCGCCCTTGCCCAGCAGGATCGCCATCTGCGGCGTCATGCCCGGCGCGGAGAAGAGATCGTCGTCCACGCCCAGTTCGCGACGTTCGGCATCCATCTTCTCGGCCTGTTCCTCAAGCCAGACGCGCGCGCGGTTCTGCAGTTCCTCGGCGAGTTCGACGGAGAAACCTTCGAGGTTCGCGAGATCGTCCGTCGCGATGTAGGCGATGTCCTCGACGGTCACGAAGCCTTCGGTCGCGAGCAGCTGCGCCATCATCTCGTCGGCGTCGAGCGCTTCCATGAAGAGCGCGGTGCGGACGGCGAATTCCTTCTGACGGCGCTCCGATTCCTCGGCCTCTGTCATGATGTCGATCTGCCAGCCGGTGAGCTGGGAGGCGAGGCGCACGTTCTGGCCGCGACGCCCGATGGCGAGCGAAAGCTGCGCCTCGCCGACCACCACTTCCACCCGCCCCTGCTCGGGATCGAGCACGACCTTGGAGACTTCCGCCGGCTGCAGTGCGTTGACGATGAAGGTCGCGGGGTCTGCGGACCACGGGATGATGTCGATCTTCTCGCCCTGCATTTCGCCGACCACCGCCTGCACGCGCGCGCCGCGCATGCCGACGCAGGCGCCGACGGGGTCGATGGAGTGATCGTGGCTCATCACCGCGATCTTGGCGCGCGATCCCGGATCGCGGGCGCCGGACTTGATCTCGATGATGCCTTCGTAAACCTCGGGCACTTCCTGCGCGAAGAGCTTGGCCATGAATTCCGGCCGCGCGCGGGAGAGGAATATCTGCGGGCCCTTGGCTTCGCGGCGCACGTCATAGATCAGCGCGCGGGTGCGGTCGCCCTGATGGAGATTTTCCCGCGGGATCGCCTCGGCGCGGCGGATGATGCCTTCGGCCTGGCCGAGATCGATGACGATGTTGCCGTACTCGACACGCTTCACGGTGCCGTTCACGATCTCGCCGACGCGGTCCTTGTAGAGATCGAACTGGTTGTCGCGTTCGGCTTCGCGGACTTCGTGGTTGATGACCTGCTTGGCGGTCTGCGCGGCGACGCGGCCGAATTCCATCGGCGGGAGAATGTCCTCGTAGGTCTTGCCGACGAAGGCGTCCGGATCGCGCTTCAGCGCGTCCTTCAGCTCTTCATCCGTGGACGGATTGAACGGGCGGCCCTGCGCTTCGAGCATGGCGTCGTCGACGACGGTCATCACGCGCTTCAGCGTCATCTCGCCGGACTTGGTGTCGATCTCGGCGCGGATGTCGTGCTCGGCGCCGTAGCGCGAGCGCGCGGCCTTCTGCAGCGCGTGGCTCATCGCCTCGATGACGAGGGACTTGTCGATGCCCTTCTCGCGCGCAACCGCCTCGGCGATCTGGAGGATTTCCGCGCGGTTGGCGCTGATGCCCGTGCTCATGACTTCTCTTCCTTATCCTTGTTTCTCGCCAGCGCGTCGGCCGCTTCAGCGGCCTTGGCGCGGCGCAGATCCTCTTCGATCAGCTTGTCGGTCAGCATGAGGCGCGCCTCGCTGACCAGCGCGAACGGAAACGCCGCGTCCGCGCCATCCACTTTCATTGCCACCTGATCACCGCTCACGCCGGTGATGATCCCGCGATAGCGGCGACGCCCATCGACGCCGGCGCCGAGTTCGATCTTGGCCTCGTGGCCGACGAAACGCGCGAAATCCTCCAGCCGCACCAGCGGGCGGTCGATGCCCGGCGACGACACCTCGAGATCGTAGAAGCCCTTGATCGGGTCCTCCGCCTCCAGCACCGGCGAGATCGCCCGCGACAGCTTCGAGCAGTCATCGATGTTCATCGTGCCGTCGGAGATCCGCTCGGCCATGATCTGCAGCCGTTTGCGGCGCAAGCCCGACAGGCGCACCCGCACCAGCAGATAGCCGACGTCCGCCGCCGCCGGCTCCAGCAGCGCGATGACCTTCTCTTCGAGGGGGTTCGATGCCCGCACAAAAGCTCCAGAATATGAAAAACGGCGGCCCCTCCCGGGACCGCCGCCGCGCCCTCATCGAGGACGATCAGCGATGTTCTTGCACGTCATATAGCGAGTGCGCGGAAGCTTGTCAGCCCCCGCGCACGCACAAGGCGATTATTGATTGGGCGTTGCCGCCGGTGCGGGAGCGACCGCCGGAGCGGTCGCCGGCTCCGGCGCTGGCGCCGATTCGGCGACAGCCGGCGCTGCGACGGGTGCATCAGCGGTCTCGAGTTCAAGCGTCAAGCGAAGCGGGTTCGGCACCAGGTCCTGTGTCGCGCCGGAGTTCGCATCCACCACGCCGCCGATGATGCCGCCCAGCAACACGTTTCCAGCCATGCCCGCCGCGCCGCTGCCGGCGGTCTGGTGCGTCACGGTGTGGGTCGTGGTGCGATAGCCGGGCTTGGAAATCGTGACCGTGAAATTGGCGTCGCGCTCGACCTTGGCGAAGGTGCAAGGCGTGGCGGAGCACTCCTGACCAAGCGATGTGCGGACCGATGCGCCGGACGGCGTCGTCTCGACAACGAAAGCCTGCGTCGATCCGCGCGTGATTGTGGCGCAGCCGGACAGCAGGACGAGCGGCGCAACGGCCGCGACAAGCAACATTCTCATTTGAATTTCCCCACACATCCGCCCGTGAGTCCGGGCGTGGGCCGGACATTACCGGGCCGGACAGGTTTGTCACCCCCCGCGCGAAAACCGCAGCCACACCGGCGCGCAGTCGCCGAGTTTCTTTTCCTCGTAGCGCGTCGTCACGTGTTCGGGCCATGGGCTTCGCCAGTCCGCCGCGCTCTCCGCCAGCCATGCAAATCGCGCGTCCCGCGTGAAAATCTCCAGCGTCCACGCCGCGTAGTTCGCCCAGTCGGTGGCGAAACGCACCTCGCCGCCCGGCTTCACCACGCGCGCGAGCGACGCCACGAAATCGGCCTGCACCAGACGGCGCTTGTGGTGGCGCGCCTTCGGCCAGGGATCGGGGAAGAGAATGTCCACGCGATCCACGCCAAAATCACCTTGGGCGTCCGGCAGCGCCGCGATCACGTCGCGCGCATCGCCCATGTGCAGGCGCACGTTCGACACGCCCGCCTCCTCGATGTGCCGCAGACAGGAGCCGACCCCGTTCAGGAACGGCTCCACGCCCATGCAGCCGCGCTCCGGGTGCGCGGCCGCCTGCGCGGCAAGATGCTCCCCGCCCCCGAAGCCGATCTCCAGCACGATCTCGCGCGCGTCGGGAAACAGCGCCTTCGGGTCGAGCGGCTTCGACAGATCGAGCGCCAACGACGGCAGCAAAGTCTCGACGAGCTTTTCCTGTCGCGGCTTCAGCGCGCGGGCTTTTATGCGGCCGTAGGAGCGGAGCGGTGGGTGAGGCATGGCGGTCGGTGTGTAGCCTTCCCTCCCCTCGATGGGGAGGGTCCGTCGCGAAGCGACGGGGGTGGGGTGCGCGCGTGGTGTCGGGGTGAGGACCGCGAGAGGAAAACCGCCATCGCTGCCGACAGCATTTTTCTCCCCATCACCGAGCCTGTACCCCACCCGTCGCTCACTTCGTTCGCGCCACCCTCCCCATCGAGGGGAGGGAGAAAACCGCTACCCCGCCGCCTTCGCGAGCTGTTCGCCCATCAGGCGATGCAGCAGGTTCATGGCCTTCAGCGGACGCACCATCACCTTGAAGTGGGTGATCTTCCCCTCGGCGTCGAAGGTGATGATGTCGACGCCGTCGATGCGGATGCCCTCGATCTCGTTCTGGAATTCGAGGATCGCGCCCGTTTCGTTGCGCCATTCGCCGACATAGGCAAAGCCCGGCCCGCCGAGCACCTTCTCGGCGCTGGCGAGATACTTGAACGTGATGTCGCGCCCGCGCTGCGGCGTGTGCACCACCGGGCTCTCGAACACCGCATCGGGATGCAGCATTTCCCACAACGCCGTGAGGTCGTGATCCTTCATGTAGGCGTACCAACGGGCCAGCCCCGACTCGATTTGGGCGTCGATCATCGTGCGTTCTCCCTCACATCACGGCGCGTTGCGGCCGACCGCGTGCTTCTTGATCTCCGCGCGGCCCACGACCATGTGGTGCACCTCGTCCGGGCCGTCCGCGAAACGCAGGTGGCGCACGTCGGCGTAGAGTTCCGCCAGCGGCGTCCATTGCGAGATGCCGGTGGCGCCGTGGATCTGGATCGCCTCGTCGATGATGCGGCAGGTGATCTCGGGGATCATCGACTTCACCATCGACACCCAGACGCGCGCTTCCTTGTTGCCGAGCACGTCCATGGCCTTCGCCGCCTTCAGCACCATCAGGCGCATCTGCTCGATGTCGTAGCGCGCCCGCGACACGACCTCCGGATTCTTGCCGAGCTTGATCAGCGGCTGGCCGAACGCCTCGCGCGAAAGCCCGCGCTTGATCATCATTTCAAGCGCCGCTTCCGCCTTGCCGATGGTGCGCATGCAGTGGTGGATGCGGCCCGGCCCAAGGCGCACCTGCGAGATTTCAAAGCCGCGCCCTTCGCCGAGCAGGATGTTTTCCTTCGGCACGCGCACGTTGGTGAGCTTCAGGTGCATGTGGCCGCGCGGCGCGTGGTCGGCGCCGAAGACGTGCATCGGCCCGAGGATATCGACGCCGGGCGTATCCTTCGGCACGAGGATCTGCGACTGCTGCAGATGCGCGGGCGCATCGGGGCTCGTCTTGACCATGACGATCATGATCTTGCAGCGCGGATCGCCGGCGTTGGAGGCGAAGTATTTTTCGCCGTTGATCACCCATTCGTCGCCGTCGAGAACGGCGGTGGTGGAAATGTTCTTGGCGTCTGACGAGGCGACGTTCGGCTCGGTCATCACATAGGCGGAGCGGATCTCGCCGTTCAGCAGCGGCTCGAGCCACTGCTTCTTCTGCGCCGGCGTGCCCACGCGTTCGAGCACTTCCATGTTGCCCGTGTCGGGCGCGGAGCAGTTGAGCGTTTCCGACGCCAGCGGCTGCTTGCCGAGTTCGGCGGCGATGTAGGCGTAGTCGAGATTGCTCAGGCCCTCGCCGGTCTCAGCGTTCGGCAGGAAGAAGTTCCACAGGCCCGCAGCCTTGGCCTTTTTCTTGGCGCCGTCCAGCAGTTCGAGCTGGCGCGGGTGCCAGCTCCAGCGATCCGTCTTGGCGCGATCAAGTTCCTCGAACTCTTCCATGATCGGCGCCACGTTCTCGGCGATGTGCTTCTTGACCGCCTCGAACAGCGGGCGGCTCTTCTCGGACATCCGCAGGTCGTTGAGTTCGTTCTCGACGTCGATCATCGCGCGTTCCTTCCCGGTTGCTGTCTGGGAGCCCGATAGGGCGTGCTGGGAACATCGCTAGAGCATCAAGGCGTCCGCGCGCAATCGGACAAGGCGTGCTGCCTCCCTTGCGTCAACCAGCCAGATCGGGCCCGCGCGCCGCCTTATCGTCCGAATACTCGATCGGGCGGACCCACCCCTACTCCGGCCGCAGCATCCGTAGCAGCGTCTTGTCGCGATCGAGCACGAGGTGCTTCACCACGCCCAGCACATGCACCACGACGAGCGCAAACATCACCTTCACCGTCACGACATGCACGGTCTCGGCGATTTCGTGCAGCTCCTGATTGCGCGCCATCGGGCTCGGGATCTGGAACCAGCCGAACACGTTCAGCGCGCGGCCCCCCGACAGCACGGTCAACGGACCGCTGATGACGAGGACGACGATCGCCAGCGCCAGACCCACGTGCGCCGCCGTCGACAGCAGCGCGAGCAGGCGGTGCTGCGGCAGCGGCTCGGGCTTCACCTGCACAAAGCGGGCGGCGACCCGCGCGAGCAGCAACGGCGCGACCAGCACGCCGAGACCGATATGCAGGCTCATGAGCGCGGTCTTCTCGGGACCGCGCGGCAGGTCTTCGAACTGCTCGCCGATGAGAAACATCGCCACAATGGCGATCGCCGCCAGCCAGTGCAGCGCAACGGACGCCCAGCCATATCCCGCCTTCGTGTTCGCCAGTTGCATTCCCGATCTCCGTTGGTCGCGCCGGACCTATCTGCCCCGCGTTACACCACTGTGTCGGAACATGTCTTCCGGCGGGTCGCGACAAAAAGCGCGCGGCAACATTTCTTCCCTCCCCTCAATGGGGAGGGTGGCCGGAGCGCAGCGGAGGCCGGGTGGGGCGCGCGCGCAAATGCCCGGGCGATGGGCGCATGCGGCGATGAACGCCTCGCGCGTTTTTCCTTCCACATGAAGCCCGAACCCCACCCGGCGCTGCGCGCCACCCTCCCCATCGAGGGGAGGGAGAGACGCCTGGACTGTGGGAACGCCGGCGCGCGTCACCTCAAAATTGCGGGGATAGATTCAAGCCTGTTTGTTGGCGCGCATCGCCTGCACGCGCGCAAAGTGCGGGAATGAAAAAAATCTATCCGGCCGGGATCGGCGCGGTGAGAGACTGTGTTCGTTGCTCGCGCAACGGAGGGTGTCTGGGCCCAGTCATCAGATGGACGCGAGCAATGTGGTCGAGCGCGAAGCTGCGGTCGCG
>WRPF01000165.1 GCA_009773335.1 Caulobacteraceae bacterium | reverse complement strand
CGAGTGGGAGATCGTGCTTGCGGCGCTCAAGCACCAGGCCCGCATGCAGGGCGCGGGCGATCTGTCGCGCGACGTCGTGCAGACCGCGGCCATGCGCATCCTGCGCGCGCACCAACCGTTCGAGGGCGCGGAGGACGGCCGCGCCTTCAAGTACCTGGGAACCGTCGTCCGACGCGCGTACATCGACATGGTCGACAGGTCTCGGCGTCGCGACCCGCTGGACTTCATCGTGCTGCCCGGCGGCGACGACGAGCGTGAACCCATCGACCGCGTGCCCGCGCCGGATTCCGACCCCGCCAGGAGTGCCGACGCGCCCGCCGCGTGGGCCGAGGTCATCGACCGCCTGCGCGGCTACCTCGACGAGGTCATCGAGGAAGCTGCTCTCGCGCCAACCCGATGCGAGAGCGCCTGGCTCCAAGCGAGCGCAACCATCCTCGCCGTGCTCGGCAAGCAAGGTGCGCGCGAGATCGCGGTGGCGCTCGGTGCCGCAGAGGCGAGCGACGCGTGCATCTACAAGTGGAGTGAGCGCGGTCGTCCTTGGGTCGGGCGCGCGCTGGAGCGATGGGCGCAGGAGGACGACGACGAAACGGACCGGGCGCTGATCGCGGAACTCGGGACGCAGCTGCTCAAACGCCGCAAGGATGCCGGTCGGGCCAGGCCCCACCGTCGGAAGGAGCGGGCGAGATGATGATGATGATGCGAAGTGCTGCTGGCGTGGCGCCCCGGCGTGGTTGCGGCGTGTCAGTCCATGCCGCGCCTACGCGTCCGTTCAGCAACCGAGCCGTGTCCCGTCACAGCCAGTCCAGTGGCGCAGATGCGTCGGGAGGTCCCGCGTGACTTCATCGCTCCGCCGACGATTGCAGCGCGAGCTCAAGCGAGCGGCCTCGTGGGAGTCGGGCCAGGACCCCGCGCCGGTGCTCGAAGCGCTGGGCTATGCGTCCTTCATCGATGCCATCGGTGCGCGAGATCTGCTCGGTCGTGACGAGGCCAAGGTCTTGCTGCGTGCAGGACGCGAAGCGCTGCTCGCATTCGGTCCCGACAAGACCGCTCGCGGCGACGATCGCGCGGAGGCCGAGGCGCTCGCCATCGCGACGCGCAAGATCGCCGAGGTGGCGCGCGCCGGGCTCGCCTCGCTCGAACGCCGGGGCAGAGCACCGGACGTTGCCGGCACGAGTCTGCACCCACCGACCGCGACACTCGTGCGCATGCTCGCGGGCGATGTCGACGGACTGACCGCGGGGCGCTGGGCCCCGCACCTGGGGAGTTGTGCGGCCTGCAAGCGCGAGATCGCGATCGCGCGCGCAGCGGCCCGCGAGCTCGACGACATCGGCGCACTTGCCGTGGCCGCCGCGCGACCCGC
>WRPF01000164.1 GCA_009773335.1 Caulobacteraceae bacterium | reverse complement strand
CTGCGGCCGGCTTTAACCGCCTCGACGCCGAGCGCCAGGCTGAGATGGGTTTTGCCCGTGCCGGGCGGTCCGATGAGATGAACCGCTTCGGCGCGATCGATGAACGGCAATTCGGCGAGCGCCATGACGCGGCTCTTGTCGAGCGACGGCTGGAAGGCGAAGTCGAAGCCGCGAGCGTCTTGACGGCGGACAGTCGCGCCATCTGGAGCGCCATTTTGACCCGACGGTTCTCGCGCAGGGTGAGTTCTTCGGTGAGCAGAATATCGAGCGCATCGAGGGCCGTCGTCTCGCCGCGCTCGATGCCACGCAGGGTGACGTCGAGGATTTCGAGGGCGCGGGGCATCTTCAGGCCGACGAGATTGCGTTTGACGCGGTCGATGATGGCGGAGGGCGTCGCGTTCATCGCGAACCTCCCTGCATCGCCAGCCGACGCCCTACAGCGTCATAGAAGGCCAGCGGACGCCTTGCGGCCTGATCGCCGGCGCGCAGCACAAGGGCGGCGACGTGTCTGCTGGTCGACGGCGCGGCGTCGCCGACGGGGCTTTACGATGCGCCGGATCGAGGCGTTTCTCGCCGCGGCCCTCGAGCGGCGCGTGGACGGCAATCAACACCCTGTCTTCGAAATGCGGATGGCGTCGGCGAAGACATGGACGTCGAGGACGCGCCGGCGGGTGGCGTCCGGCACGCTGTAGAGGTTGCCGCCGACGCTCACCATGCCTTCGTGGGACGCGCGCCGTTCGGGCCTCAGTACGGCCTGATAGGGCGTGAGGCGCCGAGCGCCTCAAAGGCCGCCATGTGGCAGCGCAGGACGCTTTGCATGTCCTGGTGCAGGACAAAGCGCGCCCAGATGAAGCGCGAATGGCCCAGCACGATGGAAAAGAGCCAGACGATCCGTTTGACGCCGGGCTCATCGAAGAACTCGACGTCGAAGCGGGCGAAGTCGACCTGCGCCTGTTCGCCGGGCGGCGTCTCGAAGCGGACCTCGAAGCCTTTCGCGCGCGGGGGCCGAAGTTCGCGCAGAAGGTCGGTGACCGCAGTGTAGCCGCCGGCATATCCGCGTTCCTTGATCTCCCGCCAGAGACGGCGTCCGGTCAGCGTCGGATAAGCCGTAAGCCGCTCCCGCAGGTAGGGTTCGAAAGATGCGATCGCGCGTTCGCGCGGCGGACGGGCCTTGTAGCTGGGCGCCGTCAGCCCCGCCGCGATGTGCTTGCGCACGGTTTTCCGATCGATTCCGAGCTGGCGCGCGATCGCGGACACGGAGATCCCCTGACGATGTAGTCCCAGGATCATGACGATTCCCCCAAGTTTGATCACCGGGCGCTCCCCTCCCGCCAACGGGAGCAGCATCGGTGAGTCGGCGCGCCGCCCGGCCTTCCA
>WRPF01000100.1 GCA_009773335.1 Caulobacteraceae bacterium | reverse complement strand
CGGGGCGCTCAGCCAGGCGGCGGCGCCCGCCGCAGTCAGTCCGCCGATGACCAAGGCGCCGATCGCGATCGCCGGCCAGACCGGCGCCTCCCGCCTTTGCGCGGGAGCGTTGGTCTCCGCGCCCTCGTCGGTCCGGCGCGCGGCAAGGCGCACCGCGCCGGCCGCCGCCTGCGCGTCTGGGCCCTGCGACGCAGGTCCGATCACCACAACCATGGGGTCGATGGCTTCGCTTTCGGGCCATGGCGTGTCGTCGAGCCGCCACAGGAGCGTTGACCGGGGATATTGCGCGCAGAGCGCCCGGAGCACCGGCGCCAGGCCCGCATCGTGCGCGCGCGCCGACCACAGGCAAACAACCGCGGCGCTTCCGCCGGTCCGGAGCGAAACCTGCGACGCGGTCACCGAGCAGAAAATCGGGTTGAGGTCCGCCGTCGCCGCCGCAAGTGCGGCCGCAGCGTCGTGATCGCCGTCGTCGGCGAAGATCAGCGCATCGTGGCTCATGTCACGCGCTCCAGCGATGGCCGCGCGCGCCGCACCCGCGACGGGGGCGTCGCGGACCCGCAATGCCGGCGGGCCGGGCGCAATTTCGCGTGTCGGTCATCACGGTTGCGCGTCGTGGCTGTCTGCGGGCGCACGCTCAGCAAATTTATGATCGGGCGCGGCGGGGCGGGGGGGCAT
This sequence comes from Caulobacteraceae bacterium, assembly GCA_009773335.1. Classification (GTDB taxonomy): domain Bacteria; phylum Pseudomonadota; class Alphaproteobacteria; order Caulobacterales; family Aquidulcibacteraceae; genus VFBF01. The sequence goes on along the minus strand of WRPF01000100.1, from coordinate 7,790 downwards.
GGTCTGGCACGCAGCGCCGAGGCAGGCGTTCAGCAGCGCGAAGACCTGCGTGCGCACGGCTGCATCGTCGCCGGCGCGTGCGAGCGCCTCCAGCGCATCGATGTCGGCCGTCGTCACCGGGCGGCGCGATTGCGACTGGAGCCTGAGGACGCCGTTCACGCCTGAGTGCGTCACCCGTTCGTGCTCGTCGTAGAGGTCTTCCTCGAGTTTCTCGCTGTCGCCTGAGGGCGCGACGATGATCGCGATGTCCTTTCCGGAAAGCGCGACCATGCGCGCGGCTATATCGCGGATGAAGACCGGTCGCCCCGTATCGAGGATGTAGGCGCCGCCCGCCGCCTTTTCCGAGGCGGCGGCCATGAGGATGACGCCGACGGCCTCCTCCGCGGTCATGAAGTGGCGGCGCATCGCACTGTCTGTCAGCGTGACCGGGCCGCCCGCATCGATCTGCCGTCTGAATGCGCCCACGACCGACCCGCGGGAGCCGAACACATTGCCGAGGCGCACCGAGGCGATCCGCAGCGCGCCGCCGTCACGGACCGCGCACTGGTCGCGCCAGGAGAGGTGGAGTTCGGCAAGGCGCATGCAGGCGCCGACGAAGCTCGTCGGCGCCGCCGCCTTGTCGGATGACACGTAAACCATCAGCGCGCCGCCGCCATGCGCGGCCGCTTCAGCGACGTTGCGCACGCCGACAAGGTTCGTGAGCACGCATTCGGCCGCGTGACGCTCGCAGAAGCGCAGGTTCTTGAGCGCCGCAGCGTGCACGATCAAGTCGGGCTGATGCTGCGCGACCACGGTCGCGAGACGCGCGCGGTCTCTCACCGTGCACAGAAATTCCCGGAACTGCGTCCGCGCTTTCGGGGCCAACGATCCAAGAAGGTCGACGAGCGCGTGTTCGTCGCTGTCGAACCCGGCAATCCGCCGGACGCCTATCTGGGCCAGGGTCCGGCACAATGTCGATCCGATGCGTCCACCCGCGCCGGCGACCAGAACCGAGCGCCGCCGCAGAACGCCAGCGACCGCGTCGAGGTCCAGAGCGCACGCTTCGCGTCCGAGCACGACGGCTGTGTCGGCGGTGGACATCATGACAAGACCTGTTGGTGCTCAGGATCGCGCCCCACGCGCGACCGTGACTATTCTTATGGCCTCTCCCCCATGAGGTCGAGTCGGGTGACGCGGATCAGGGGGCGGGGCAGAGTTCGGCGTCCATAAATGTGGACGGGAGGTGGCGTTCAGCGCTGTTGGCGACGCCGACAGGTCAGGCGGTTACGCTCCGGGCATTGGGCTGATCGTGAAAGGACCAGTCGATCGCTCTGTTTCAGCATCAAAGACTGGCTCGGGTCGAAACATCCGCGGTTCAGCTGTGCGAATGCGGGACGATCGCGACGCTGAGCAGAGCCTGGTCGCTGCCATGGTGGACCACTCAGGGCGTCGACGCTTGTGGCGCCTCCGCCGCGCGAGCGACCGATCGCCTGCGTGCGTTCCGGCTTTCCTGACGCTTGCTGAGCGGTGCGCTCTTGTCGATAAGGATTCGAGCGACGGTGTCACAGCGTTCATGCCGCCCCTGGCCAGTACGGTGAGGATCGGCTTCCATCGGCCGTTCGTGGCCCAGTGGTCGTCGCGATGGGTGAAGGTGGCGAACGGTCCATACTCCTGCGGCCAGTCGCGCCACCGCGCGCATGAGTGGAGCATGTACACGCCGCCGCTGATGATGCGCCGGTGGTTGTCACGGGCAGGGCCTTGCCGGTTTGCCGGAAGATGCGGTGCGATACGCCGCCACTGTGCATCGCTGTACAAGAGCAGACCGTGACGCGCGCAATCTACACGACACCATCGGTGCAGGGGAGCGAAAATCACTGTTCGCCAACTGTGTGCGGTCCCTAGTTGAAGACAACTGTCTTGTTCCCATTGATCAGTATGCGTCGCTCCACATGCCAGCGAACGGATCTGGCCAAGACTGCGCACTCAACGTCACGGCCAATCTCAATCAGGTCTCTTGGCGAGTGCGCATGTGTGATCCGTTCGACGCCCTGCTCGATAATTGGACCTTCATCCAGATCAGAGGTTACGTAGTGCGCCGTAGCCCCGATGATTTTCACCCCGCGATCATAGGCCTGATTGTATGGGCTGGCGCCTTTGAAACTCGGCAGGAACGAATGGTGGATGTTGATACAACGCCCGCTCAGTTCTGCGCAAAGCTCGGGGCTGAGAACCTGCATGTAGCGCGCAAGAACCACAAGATCGATTTCAAGGTCGGCGATGAGGGTGCGAATTCGCATCTCTTGAGCGGAGCGTGTTTCACGAGAGACAGGAAGGTGGTGATAGGGAATTCGGCTCCATTCAACAAAAGAGCGCATTTCCTCATGATTGGAGATGACGGCCGCAATGTTTACGGGAAGAAGGCCGGAGCGCCAACGGTGCAGCAGGTCGTAGAGGCAATGACCTTGTTTCGACACCGCGATGAGAATTCTGGGCTTGACTCCAAGGTCGTGAAACGACCATTGCATCTCAAATTCGGTAGCGATGGGGGAGAACGCGAGCGCCAAGGAATTGATGTCCACCACGCTGCCGGCATCCGCGCGAAACTCTGTGCGCATGTAGAACAAGTCGTTGGCATCATCGTTGAAATGGTTCGACTCCGTGATCGAGACGAAATGCTTGGCGAGAAATCCGGATGTTGCAGCAACGACGCCGCGGCGGTCGGGACACTTCAAAATCAATACGAAAAGAGTCATGTCAGCCTGCTGCCTCTCGGTTTGTCCGTTCACTCACATGATTTGGCGGTGAACTTGCTGTTCACTGTCGTGACCAGCTTCAATGCAACTGCGCTCGGGAAGATTCATTCCGCTGCCCATGGAATCCGGCGGGGCGGGGTGAGTTTCATCCCCCAAAATGCCTTGGGCGTCCGGGTCTGCACCGCCGACATACAGGAACGACCCAGCGTTCCACAATAGATTGCCCGAACGTCTGTCTGTGGCTTGCCGCCGTCATGGCATATGGTGCACCGCGAAATCTCGGGCGCACGGGTTGGCAGAGAATATCCCATCAATGAGGTGTGCCGAGGCATCGCAGAGGATTTGCATGTCTCCACGAGCTGGGCCGGCGTGTTCACCTCGTAGCGGTGCGCAGGTTCGCATGCTCTCAGGTCACGACGTCCCGTGGCGTTTAGGCCATATTCGTCTCATCGGCTGCAATCTGCCGTTCTTAGCAGCTCACGCAATTTGGGGGGCAAGTCGAGCTGGGCGACCTCGGCTCGGGAAAAGAAGGCTCCCCCAGCTCCTTCCCGAATGCTCACGTCATTCCAGGTGATCGGGCGCCTATAACAAAAAATATGCGAGGAAAACCCGATCGGATCGCAGACTGTCAGGCGCTCTTCCAAGTCACCCAGAGCAATCGAAAGGCCCAGTTCCTCGTATACTTCGCGGCACGCAGCGTGTGCAGGCGATAGATCGATTTGCTCGATCCGGCCGCCCCAGAGGGCCCATGCAAGAGGATCTATCGCGGCGCTTCCATTTCGAAATTGCAGGAACAGCCTTTCCGAAGGATCTCGGAAAATCACGTGCGCGCTTGATGCCGGCAGTTCTGCGGCGATAGTCACGACTATTGGTGTCAGCGTCATCAAGTTTCCCGCAGCCCGTTTCACTCTGCCTCTTGGCATCAAGAAACATGGTCAATCAGTTCGCCACAACGATTCTGTTCACCCAGTAGCCCAGAATGTCGTCGGCAGTACAGGATCCCCATCCCTCCGGCGATCCCTGCGGCCGCATCCTTTTCACCGTGACCGCCCAGGTGTTTGCTCGATGGCTCATGGTGATCGCGCTGCAAAGCAACCGATTAGTCCGTGGAACGCTGCGCGGTCGCCCACCTGAGGTTTGCTATGGACGACCCACTTGACTCACCGGCGCCAACCGGGGTCGAGCGAGCACCGCCGTCCGCGAAACGGCGGTTTGCGAGCAAGCCAAAGCGCCACGATCGCATTGCCACATCCGCGCCTGAATCTTTGACCGACTCCCGATGGTCGACGTTCGACGAGGGGCGATGCTCCCAGTCGCCTGCCCGCAGGTCAGGACCACTGCGACCGTTACTGGCCTATTGGCCGCGTCCCGGTCCGCAGGCTCATCCGGCCGGGCCATCTTCATTCTCGCCGAACTCGTCGATGTAGCGCAATAGGCGCACATCATCGTCCTCCGGCGGTTCGCCAGGCCCGGGCGCGTTTGCACGCGCGGTTGTACTTCCCGGTCGCGCGCCGAACATCTCGCCTTGTGCCGCGCGCGTCGTTGCGCGCCGACGCCCTGTTCGCGGGCCTCTCCGCGTGGTTTGGACGCCCGTGCGAAAGGGGGAAGGCGGGGGCGCCGGCGCCAGCGGGGCGATCTCCGGCGGCGCAACACAGCGTCGATGCAGTGCGCGAACAGCGAACCAGGGCGTGAGCGCGATGCGAAACGGCGGCGCGCCCGGCGCGAGCAGCACCGCGCGTCCTGCGCCGAGCCGTTCGAACTCCTCCGGTTTCAACAGGCGCCGCGCCGTCTGCGCGGTGGTCGTCGAGAGGCGTCCCGCAGCGAAGCCGGACGCCGACGCGCGAGACCGCGTCTGCGTCGCGACCGTCGCATCGCCGATGCGGCCCGACACGTAAGCGCTCGTGGCCGGGTCCGGGCTGGCCATGAACAGATGTCGCATCGCGTTCGCGAGCAGCGCGTTGCGACCCGCCACGCCGTAGAGATCATCGAGTTGCGACAGCGCCTGACACACGATCATGATCCGCGCGCCGTAGCCCCGCGCGGCGGCCATCAATCCCTCGATCAGCGGCAGGCGGCCGAATGTCGCGAACTCGTCGATCAGCAGCAGGACGCGATGTTGCGTGTGGGTCTCGCTGTCGCGCATGACGGCGTCGGCCGCCATCTCGAAGAACATCCGCAACAGCTTGCCGTACGCGCCCATGTCGCCGGGATCGAGGGCCAGATAGATCGCCATGCGTCGTGCGCGCAGGTCGGCGAGCCTGAAGTCGCTGGCGGCCGTTGCGGCGCGCACGAGCGCCGCGCTCCACGGCTGCAACGCGTTGTGCAGTTCGTTGACGATATACGCGCGCTCCTTGTCGACCGCGCCGGCGAAGGCGGCGAGATCGGCGGCGCATGCGGGATCGAGATCGGTGCGCGTGATCGCCTGCAGGTGACACCAGGCCTGCAGGTCGTCGGGCGTGTTGGCGATCCGCCAGACCTCGCCGATGGTCGCCTCGGCGCCGGGCGTGTCGAGCACATAGAGCGCCAGCGCCCGGAAGAGCCGCTGGGCGCTCTGTGCGATCCAGCGCGTGTCGTTGGCGGGCTCGGGAATCAGCGACGCCGCGAGCTTCATCAGATCCACCGCGCGCCGCGCGCGATGCGTCGAGATCTGGTCGAGCGGATTGAACCGGCAGCTGCGGCCCTCGGAGTCGAGCGGGGCCCACATGTACGCCGCGCCGTGCATGCCGCGCCAGCCGGCGGTGGCCGTCCACGCCTCGCGCTTGGGGTCGAGCGTCACCGCCGATCCCGTCCACGACAGCAGATTTGGAATGACGACGCCGCTCGTCTTGCCCGCGCCCGTGGGCGCGACGACCACCACATGACTTGCGCCCCCGTCGCGCACGAAGCCGCCGAAGGCTTCGCCGAGAATGAGACCGCGCGCGCCGGCGAGACCCATGCGGCGCAGATCGAACCAGCCGCCCCACCGTCCGTTTCCATGGATGTGGCGCGACGGCGCGGTCGTGACGGCGAAAACGCCGAGCCCGCACGCGATGACCGGCGCGATCGCCGATACCGCGATCCGCAGCCCCTCGCCGGCGCCCCAGTCCGCGCGCGCGCCCAGGGCGCGTGCGGAGGCGGCGAGGGTCAGCGGCGTGGCATGGACCGGGGCCAGACCCGCCCACGCCAGATAAAGCGCCCCGCCGAGCCAGGCCATGAGCGCGACGGCGGCGACGGCGGCGAGAACGGCGCCCGCGAACCAGAGCGCGCGCTCAGAGATCGGCATAGTGCACCGCCGATATCACGCGTCGTCCGCCGATCCGCGCCGTCTGCACCACGATGCGCACGATCGAACGCACATAGGCGAGAACGTCTGCACGCGAGAGGGCGACGCCCGACTGCAGCGCCATGAGCGCGATCTGCTCGTAAGCGCTCTCCGGGCTGTCGGCATGCACCGTCGTCAGCGATCCCGGATGGCCGGTGTTGACCGCGCGCAGAAAGGCGAACGCCTCGCCGCCGCGCAGCTCGCCAAGAAGAATGCGGTCAGGGCGGAGCCGCAACGCCGCTTCGAGAAGCGCCTGCGGGCTCACTGCGGCGTCGCCCTGATCGCCGCGCGAGGCGATGAGCGACACCACGCTCCGATGCGGGGGCCTCAATTCCGGCGCGTCCTCAATCGTCACGATCCGTTCGTGCGCGGGGACTTTCGCAAGCAGCGCATTCAGCAACGCCGTCTTGCCTGAACTCGTCGCGCCGGAAATCAGTATGGTCTTGCGGGCGGCGACTGCGCTTTCGAGGAAGCTCGCGACGTCGCCGCGCCGGGCGAGCGCGCGCAGGTCCGCGTCGGCGGGATCGGCCGGCGCCGTTCGCGCGATCTCGAGCCCGTCGAATGCGCCGTCGGCGGCGTAGTCGGCGAGCGAGCGGTCGACGACGACCTGCTTGCGGATCGCCATCGCCACGCCATGGCGCGCCGCCGGCGGCAACAGGAACTGTATGCGCTCGCCGCCTTGCGAAGGCAGGCTCGCCGACAGGAGCGGGTGGTGCGTGTTGATGCGCTGGGCGCTCGAGGCCGCCACAAGGCGCGCCAGACGCACGAGGCGCTCCTGGGTGATCCGGGGGTCGGCAATTTCCTCGAGCGCCGCGTCGCCGGCCCGCTCGATCCAGAACGCGCCGCTCCGATCGACGAGGATCTCGATGATCTGCGGGTCGTCGAGCCAGCGCGCGAACGGCGCCAGCGCGTCGGCGAGGAAGGGCGCCGGCATGGCCGTCGCCGACGAGGTCACGGTGCTTCCCCTTCGCCGGCGAGCGGCAGCGCTGCGATGACGCCGGAGAAGTCTATGTCCCTGTTCACGAACACCTGCAGGCGCGCGCCGGCCGCCACATGCACCGTGGGCGCGATGTCGATGGCGTGGGAGAGAGCGATCTCGGCCGCGCGTGAGAAATCATCGCCCGTGCGCACGACCAACTGCGTGGCGTCGCGATTTCCGGCGTCGGCGGCGGCGACCGAAGTTGCGCCGTCGATCAGGGACAGGAGCACGCTGGCGCCAAACCGTTCGAGGAAATGCCCGTCGCGACGTCCGCTCGCGCCCGCGCGCCCCGCGCCATCGGTCAACGGCGCGTCGAGCACGATCGAGACTCCGTCGGGCCGCACAAGGCGCGTCCACACGGCGAACACCCGCGACTGCCCGCGTACGAGTCCCGACCGATAGGTTCCCACGAGCCGCGCGCCGCGCGGAATCAGCAGGCGCGTTGCGTCGGCGCTGTAGACGTCGCGGGCGACGACCGCGCGGATCGATCCGGGCAGATCGGACTGGATCGCTGTCTCGAGCGTCGCCGCGATGAACGCGCCCTCGGGCAGGGTGACGTCGGCGCGCAGGCGAGGTCGCTCGGCGCGCAGGCCACCCTCGCTTTGCGCGCGAAACGCCGAGGCGATGCGCGTCGCGTCGGTCGCGGCGGCAGTCGCCGACGTCGCGCTCATCGCCTGGCTGGACGCGGCGGCGCCTGGCGTCTCGCGTCCGGCGCGATCGGCGCCCAACAGGACGACGGGCGCGTGTCGGCGCGCATCGGCGAGCTTCTGGGCGGCCA
>WRPF01000099.1 GCA_009773335.1 Caulobacteraceae bacterium | reverse complement strand
GATCTCTTCGATCTCTGACCTTCAGGGCCCGAGCGCCAGCAGGATGGCGACGGGCATGGTCACAAAGGAGATGAGCGTGGTCACGCTCACGATTGCCGCCATGAGCCGCGCATCGCCTCCCATCTCCCGGGCCAGCGTGTAGCTCGCGGCGGCGGTCGGCGTGGCCCCGATGGCGCAGGCGATGGCCGCAGACCGCGCGTCGCCGCCAAAGAGGCGTACAGCCCCGTAGAAGATGAGCGGCGCGGCGGCGAGTTTGAGGATCGTCGACAGCGCGACTTCCTGCCGCGCCGCGCGCGCGGCGCCCAGATCGAGCCCCGCGCCGACGCAGACCAGCGCGATCGGCATGGCCGCATCGCCGAGCAGGTCCAGCGTCGCGCCGATGACCCCGAAATCTTGCTTGCCGGTGAGCCGCACGAGCAGTCCCGCAAGGCACGCGAGCACCAGCGGGTTGCCGGCGATCTGCGAGAGGATGTAGCCGCGCGTCGGCTCGCGATCGTTTGCGCCCCAGCGCGCGAGCACCGCCACCGAGAACACGTTGTTGAGCAGCACGGACGGGCCGAAGATGATGCCGATCAGGCTGCGGGCGCCCGGCCCGAAAATGGCGTCTGCCGCGGCAAGGATGGCGAAGCCGTTCCAGCGCAGCGCGCCCTGGAAGACGCTGGTGAAGGCCGGGCCGTTCTTCGACAGCGGCAGCGTGGCGAAGGTCAGCGTCGCCACGGCTGCAAACGCCGCAAGCACGCCGAAAATGAACGGCCACGCCGTCGCGGCGTCGAGATCGGCCTGCGTCACCGTGAGAAACAGGAACGCCGGATAGAGCACGAAATAGCCGAAGCGGTTCACGGTTCCGAACGCCTCGGCGCCCACCAGCCGCGAGGCGCGCACAGCCCAGCCGATGGCGATGAGCAGGAAGACCGGCGCGAGCGCGCCAAAGACCTTATCCACGGCTGATCCGTTCCTGCAGCGCGTCGCATACGCCCTGCAGCGCATAGGCCGCGGCGAGCTTGTCGACCACTTCGCCGCGGCGTTTGCGCGAGGCGTCGGCGTCGATGAGCGTGCGCGTCACGGCGGCGGTGGAGAGGCGTTCGTCCCAGAGCAGGACCGGCACGTCGCGCAGGTTGAGCAGGTTACGGGCGAAGGCGCGCGCCGACTGCGCCGACGGGCCCTCGCTGCCGTCCATGTTGCGCGGCAGGCCGATGACGAGGCCGGCGCACTGGCGCCCGTCGTAGAGGGCGAAGATCTTTTCGGCGTCCGCGGCGAACTTCACCCGCGCGACGGTGTCCGCGGGCGAAGCGATGATCCGGCCCGCGTCGCACGCCGCCACGCCGATGCGCTTTGAGCCCGGGTCGAGCCCGAGCAGCGCGCCGGAGCGCGGCAGGGCCTCGGCGAAGGCGGGAAGGTCAAGGATGGGCACGCGCTTCGATCAATCCAGTTCGGCGATGTCGTCAATGTTGCGCCCGCGCCAGGCGATGAACACGACGGCGACTTCCCGCACTTCCTCGAAGACGCGAAAACCGATCGTCAGGCGTTTGCGCCACGGCGTTGTCCGCAGCCCGGGCGCGAGGTCATCGCGCATCGTGCCCCGGTGAGGCAAGTCAGCGAAGGAATCGCAATGGGCGATGATCTGATCGACGTAGGCGTCGGCGCGCGACGTCGAGGCGACATTCGCCAGCCAGTCATGAATAGCATCGAGATCCGCTTCGGCCTGCGGCCGGTATCGGACCCGGTAGGGCTTCAACGCTTGGCGTCGAAGCGGGCGGCCAGTCGCGCGCGCAATTCGTCGCTGCTGATCGCGCTGTCCGGATTGGCCTCGTGCTCGGCCATGCGGCGACGGATTTCAGCGGTCCATTCCGGAGCGAGCCCGTCGGGGTCTTCCGCCAGCTGCAGCACGGCGTCGGCGACGGCGGCCTCGGCGGTAGGGTACTCGCCCCGCGCCACGAGGCCTTCGACGGCCTCGGCGGCCGGCCCGGTGAGGGTGACGGTGATGGTCTCGGACATGGCGTTTGCGTACCACATCCGCCCCGGCTTGTCCCGCCTTGCCCCCTTGCCTTGCTTGCGGCCCGCGCCGCTGCTAGCGCTCCCGCTTCGCTTTTTGGGAGGCCCGACTTGGCCGTCGATGAGAACACCGTGCGCCGGGTGGCGCATCTGGCGCGGATCGCGCTGCCGGAGGATCGGCTTGCGCCCATGGCCGCCGAGATCAACGGCATCCTGGCCTGGATCGATCAGCTGAACGAGGTCGATGTCGAAGGCGTTGCGCCGATGACGAGCGTGGTCGCGGCGAAACTGCCGCTGCGCGAGGACGTGGTCACCGACGGCGGCGACGCGCGCAAGGTGCTGGCGAACGCGCCGAAGACCGAGGACGGGTTCTTCGTCGTTCCCAAAGTTGTTGAATAATGTCTGACCTCACCAAACTCACCCTCGCCGACGCGCTCGACGCTCTCGCTGCCAAGAAGGTCTCCTCCGTCGAACTGACGGACGCCTTCCTCGCCGCCATCGACAAGGCGAACCCGCATCTGAACGCCTATGTCGTGGTCACGCACAAGAAGGCCAGGAAGATGGCCGCGGAATCCGACGCGCGGCGCGCGAAGGGCAAGGCTGGCCGCCTCGACGGCGCGCCGCTCGGCATCAAGGATCTCTTCTGCACCGAGGGCGTGCGCTCGACGGCGTGTTCGGCGGTGCTCGGGGACTTCACGCCGACCTACGAATCCACCGTCACCGCCAATCTCTGGCGCGACGGCGCGGTCATGCTCGGCAAGCTCAACATGGACGAGTTCGCCATGGGCTCGTCGAACGAGACGAGCGCGTTCGGGCCGGTGACCAACCCTTGGCGTTCCAGCGGCTCGAACGCAAAGCTCACGCCGGGCGGATCGTCGGGCGGCTCGGCTTCCGCGACAGCCGCCTATCTCTGTCTTGCTGCGACCGCCACCGACACGGGTGGCTCGATCCGTCAGCCCGCCTCGTTCACCGGCACGGTCGGCATCAAGCCGACCTACGGGCGCTGCTCGCGCTGGGGCATCGTTGCGTTCGCGTCCTCGCTCGATCAGGCGGGCCCGATCGCGAAAACCGTGAAGGACGCCGCGATCATGCTCACCAGCATGTGCGGTCACGACGCGAAGGATTCCACCTCGCTCAACGTCGAGACGCCGGACTTCACGAAGGCGGTGGGCCGCAGCGTGAAGGGCCTGAAGATCGGCGTGCCGAAGGAATACCGCGTCGACGGCATGCCCGCGGAAATCGATGCGCTGTGGGAACAGGGCATCGCACAACTGAAGGACGCGGGCTGCGAGATCGTGCCGGTGTCGCTGCCGCACACGAAATACGCGCTGCCCGCCTACTACATCATCGCGCCGGCGGAGGCGTCTTCAAACCTCGCGCGCTATGACGGCATGCGCTTCGGCGCGCGCAAGGCCGGCAAGGATCTGACCGAAACCTACGAGGCCACGCGCGCCGCAGGCTTCGGCAAGGAAGTGCAACGCCGCATCCTTATCGGCACCTACGTGCTGAGTGCGGGCTACTACGACGCCTACTACCTGCGCGCCCAGAAGGTGCGTTCGCGCATCGCCGAGGATTTCACCAACGTCTTCGACAAGGTGGACGCCATTCTCACGCCGACCGCGCCGTCGGCGGCGTTCGCGCTGGGGGAGAAAGCGGGCGACCCCGTGCAGATGTATCTGAATGACATCTTCACCGTGACGACCAACCTCGCGGGGCTTCCCGGCATTTCGGTGCCGGCGGGGCTCGACGCGAAGGGCCTGCCGCTGGGGCTGCAGGTGATCGGCAGGGCGCTCGACGAGGAGACGGTTTTTGCAGTGGCGAGCGCGCTTGAAAAAGCCGCCGGTTTCACGGCCAAGCCGGGCGTCTGGTGGTGATGATCGGACCGGCGCGGTTGTCGCGCAGCTGAAGTGAAGGTGTATCGTGGCGACCTGGCTGCTGATGACGCCGTTCTTCCTGTACTTGGCTTGGGGTGTCGCCAGCACTTGGCTCGGGGGGTGGTGTTGGCTGACGTTTGCTTACGGCTCGCCACTCTTTGCACTGCTGGTAGCAATCTGGCGCGGCGAGCGCTGGCCGCTGGCCCATCCAGTGTATTCGTTTTTCTTCCTCTTTCCTGCGATCCTGATTTTGCTTGGCGGGCTGGTCTGGCCAATGCTGGGGTTAATGTCGCAGCCGGTAGTTGATTGGATGCCTTGGATCGGCGCGGGGCTCGGCGGAGCCGCAATTCTGACTGGCATTACTGGATTCACCTTCAAGCACGGTTCGCGACCGCGTGGCGCGCTTGCAACGACCTTTGCCGTCGCCTCTGTGTTCGGCGTCTCTCTTCTGGAGGCCGCGAATTCGCGGTTGCCTCAGAACGAACTTGTCGTTGAGCAGGCGTTTGTGAAATCGGCGAGGATGGGCGGATACAGACAGCTCGGCCCATCCCTGACGGTCGAGAGAGTCGGGCCATACCGTTCAGACGTCACGCTCGGCGTGTCATATGACACCTACAACTCCGACAAGGATGGCAAGGCGACGTGCCTTCACGTTTACTCCGGTGGGTTGGGTTGGAGGTGGGCGGCGTTATGCCGATGCACTGATCCGGAACTGGTACGACTGGGCGTTCTGTCAGCGCCCGCCAATGAGCAAGCACAAGAAGGGGAAACGCGATGACGGATGCAGCAGCGACGCCGGCGGCGATGGCGCCGGCGGGCAAGGACATTCTCGGCCACCCGCGCGGGCTCGCCTATCTCGTCTTCGCCGAGGCGTGGGAGCGGTTCTCCTACTACGGCATGCAGGCGCTGCTGGTGCTCTATCTCACCAACTACCTGCTGCTGCCCGAGCATGTCGGCGCGGTCGCGGGCTTCGGGCAGTTCCGCGCGTTTCTGGGAAGCATCTACGGCCCGCTGGCGACGCCGGTTGCGACCGCCGCCGCGATCACCGGGCTTTATTCCGCAGGCGTCTATTTCACGCCGATGATCGGCGGCTTCATCGCCGACCGTTGGCTCGGCCGCACGATGACGGTGACCATCGGCGCGCTCTTCATGGTGGCGGGCCACTTCCTGATGGCGTTTGATGTCGCGTTCATCGCGGCGATCTCGTGCCTCTTCATCGGCGTGGGTCTCTTCAAGGGCAACATCGCCAGCCAGGTCGGCGAACTCTACGGCCCTGACGACCTGCGCCGTAGCTCCGCCTATCAGTATTTCCTGCTCGGCGTGCAGATCGCCGTGATCATCGCGCCGATCGTGACCGGATTTCTCGGCGAGAAGATTGCCTGGCACTACGGGTTCGGCGCGGCCGGCGTCGGCATGGCGATCGCGCTCGTCGTCTATCTGTCGGGTCGCAAGTACCTGCCGCCGGAGCGTCTGCGCGGTGCGGCGGCGCGCGCGGTTCCGCAGGCGAAGCTGACCGGCCGCGACTGGGCGACGATGGCTGTGCTGGTCGCGCTGCTGCCTGTGCTGGCGATGACCGCCATCGGCAACCAGGAGATCTTCAACGCCTACCTGCTGTGGGGCGAGAAGCACTATGACCTCGTGTTCTTCGGCAAGAGCATGCCGGTATCGTGGCTCGTGTCGCTGGACGCGATCATCTCGACGGTCACCGTCGGCGGCGCGCTCGTGTTCTGGACCGTCTGGTCAAAGTACGCCAAGGAGCCTGACGAGATCATCAAGCTCGCCATCGGCGCACTGATCGCGGCGTGCGCGCCGCTCATTCTCGCCGCCGCCAGCGCCAACGAAGCGGCGACCGGCCAGAAGGCGTCGCTGGTCTGGGGGCTCGGCTTCCACATCGTCAACGATGTCGGCTTTGCGATGATCTTCCCGGTGGGGCTGGCGCTCTTTTCGCGTGCGGCGCCGAAGCAGGTCGGCGGCATGTTCATCGGCGTGTACTATCTGCACCTGTTCATCTGCAATCTCGCCACCGGCAAGATCGCGGGGCTGGTCGAGACCATGGACGGCGCAGCCTTCTGGACGATGCACGCCGCCATTGTCGCGGGCGGCGCGGTGGCGCTGCTGGCGTTCGCGTTCCTGTTCCGCAAGCTCCTCGCGCCGACGGCGGAAACCCTTGCGGAATCAGCGGCTCCGGCGGCTGCCGCTTAGGCGTTGACCCGTCGCCGTCGGCGGCTGACAACGGCTCCCATCCACTCTGGGAGCATCGCCCATGTCTAAACGCCTTCTGGCCGCCTGCGCGCTCATCGCGCTGGCCGTCGCGCCCGTCGCCGCGCAACCGCGCACGCCGCCGCCCGCGCAGACGCAAGCCCCTGCCGTTCCACGCGTCGAGCGCGGCCAGCTGGTGCTCGAGAATGTTCCTGACACCCCGCCGGCGATCCGCGAGCGCCTGCGCCAGTACGTGAACACCCGCGGTGCGAGCTTCCAGGATTTCACGCCGGACGGCGGCATCCTCATTTCCACGCGCTTTGCGGATTCCTCGCAGATCCACAAGGTCGCCATGCCGATGGGCGATCGCACGCAGCTGACCTTCTACACCGACCAGATCGGCGGCGCGTCAGTCCGCCCTGGCGCCAACGCATTCGCGTTCGTGAAGGATGCGGGCGGCGACGAGTTCTACCAGCGCTACCTCTTCGATCTTGCGACGGGACGGGTAACGCAGTTCACCGAGCCGGGGATGCGAAACACGCCCGGCGTGTGGGCGCGCGACGGACGTCTGCAAGCCTATGCACGCGCCTCGAAAGACAGTGGCGACTATGACATCCTTGTTGTCGACCCATCGAATCCGGCATCGCGAAGGGTGGTGCTGGACGGCAAGGGCGCGGTGACGCCGCTCGACTGGTCGCCGGACGGGACGCAGCTGCTGCTCGATGAAGGCGTCTCGGTCACCAAGTCCAAGCGCTGGCTGCTCACCGTGGCCACGGGCGCGCTGCGCGAACTGACGCCGGAACTGAACGTCGCCTACGACGGCGGCGAGTTCACCGCGGACGGGCGCTCAGTCATCCTCGTCTCCGATGAAGGCTCCGACTTTGCGCGCCTCGTGCAGCTCGATCTCGCCACCGGCGCGCGCACGCTGCTGTCGCCGGCGACGCTGAACTGGGACGTGGAGGGCTTCGACCTTTCCCGCGATGGCCGGCGCATCGCCTACACCGCCAACGTCGACGGCGCCTCGGAGCTACACATCATCGACATGCGGCTGCGCAGCGCCACGCGTGAACTGCCCGCGCCGCAGCTGCCGCCGGGGCTTATCGGCGGTCTCGGCTGGGATGAGGCGGGCGTAAAGCTCGGCCTCACGCTGAACTCAGCGACCTCGCCGTCGGACGTGCATGTCTATGACCTGCAGACGCGTCAGCTCACGCGCTGGACGCAGTCGGAAGTCGGCGGTCTCGATCCGCGCAGTTTCGTTGAGCCGAAGCTCGTGCGTTTCCCCACCTTCGACAGCGCAACAGGCGGGCCGAAGGAAATCACGGCGTGGGTCTATGAACCGAAGACGCCGGGCCCCCACGCCGCCATCATCAACATCCACGGCGGCCCGGAATCGCAGGCGCGGCCGAGCTTTTCATCGACCATCCAGTACTGGGTGAACGAACTGAACGTCGCCGTCATCGTGCCGAACGTGCGCGGCTCCACCGGCTACGGGAAGACCTTCGTCGATCTCGACAACGGCATGAAGCGCGAGGACAGCGTCAAGGACATCGGCGCGCTGCTCGACTGGATGGGCGGCCAGCGCCAGAGCTTCGACATGTCGAAGGTCGTGGCGTACGGCGGCTCCTATGGCGGCTACATGGTCTACGCGGTGATGACGATGTACCCGGAACGTTTCGCCGGCGCGGTCGACATCGTCGGCATCTCGAATTTCGTCACCTTCCTCGAAAACACCTCCGGCTACCGTCGCGACCTCAGGCGCGTGGAATATGGCGACGAGCGCATTCCGGAAATGCGCGCGCATCTGCAACGCATCTCGCCGCTGACCAACGCCTCGAAGATCCGCCGGCCCATGTTCATCGTACAGGGCTTCAACGATCCGCGCGTGCCCTACACCGAGGCCGAACAGATGCTGGCGGCGCTGCGTCGCAACAACGTGGAAGCGTGGTTCATGATGGCGAAGGACGAAGGCCACGGCTTCGCGAAGAAGCCGAACCAGGAAGCCCAGCGGGAAGCCGAGACGCTCTTCTTCCAGAAGATCGTCGGCACGCGCTGACCGGACGCCGGCCTCTCGCCCCTTTCCGGGCGGGAGGTCAGCCGGTCTTGGTGCAGGTCATCAGCGCCATGCGGCCTCTGGAGAACTGCACGCGGGGGTTGGCGCCCTGGTCCTGGATGAAGGTGAGGCGGTTGTTCGAGTACATCCGCTGCGCGAACGGGTCGTCGCTCGGATTGACGCGCGGCACCGCGAGTACGCCGTCCGGCGTTGTCATCCACGCCATCGCCGCATCGAACGCGACGCGCACGTCTTCCGCGCCGCAGCGATAGAGAACGGGCGCCGGCGCCGCGAACGCGCCGGGGCCTCCTGCGAGCGTCGTCGGGGACGGCGTGGACGGCGCGGGTGGCGGCGTGACGACCGGCGTCGCCGGCAGCGTCATGACGGC
>WRPF01000098.1 GCA_009773335.1 Caulobacteraceae bacterium | reverse complement strand
ATCGGCGCGGGACCCATCACCGGACTGCAGGCCTTCGGAGCCGCCGTCACAACACGCCCGCCAAGAACATGGGGGGCCTCGCTCAACGTCAAATTCTAGAGCCGTTTCCGATCCGATGGAATCGGATCGGGGCTCTAGGTTATTGATTGGTCGCATTTTCTTTCGACGAACCGGGATCCACTTCGTCGGAAAATGCTCTAGGCTGATACAACAGCGCGCAAAACATCACACGCGCGCGCCGGACTCGACTTTGATTTTCTGGAACGGCGCCGGCTGGCGACAGCCTGCGCCGTTCGCGTTTTTCCGTCAGCGGGCCCCGTCGAGCGTTGCGCGAAAGAAGTCGACGAGCGCGTTCGTCGATTGTCGCGTTGTCGTCTCGCTGTAGCGCAGGGGAACCTCGCCGCCAGCGCCCAGGTGGGAGTAGGGATCGACGATCGTGGCGTCCGGTTCGCGGCGGTCCCATGCATGGGTCGCGTCCGCATACACCTTCACGCGCACAAGGGGTTGATCGTGCGCCGAGAGCGAACCCTGCAGGGTCTGGCAGCTGTCGGGCGTATCGTAGGTATCGGCCGTTCCGGCCTGGATGAACACCGGCGCGCCGGTCAGGCCGAAGAACGCGTACCCGGGAACCTTGTTGTAGACCCAGCACACCGGATAGACCGGCGCGTGCGCCGCGAACGCTTGGTCGCCAGCCGCATGGAGATCGCGATTGGCCCGGGTCGCGCTCAGCATGGAGACGACGCCGCCCCATGAAAAGCCGGTGATGCCGATACGACGTGAGTCAACATCTTCGGTGGCCGCGCTCAGGAAGGCGAGAGCGCCGTAGGCGTCTGGAAGCGTCTCCGAGACACTTCTCGGCCGGGTCGCGGCCGATCGTACGTGGCGCGGCGCCCACAGGTCGATTTCAAGCGTGACAAAGCCTGCGCGGTTGAGGGCTTCGGCGTAACCCGCGCCCCGGCTGTCGACGCCGCCCGACCCGTGCACGAGCACGACGGCCGGACGAGGCGTTTGCGCGGTTGAGTACGGCACGTTCAGTACCCCGGCGGTGTGCCAGGTCCGACCGTCGTGCCTGACGGGGTAGGAGATGATCGAGGTCTTTGCGGTCAGGCGGCCAGCGTCGGCCCGCCGGAAGGAGACGCCCCGTTCCATGGTCGATACGCTTTCACCGGAAGCGATCCGTGCGTCGGTGGTCGAAGCGCAGGAGATGCAAACAGCTACGGCGCCCAGGATTGCCGCCGTCGCAGGCCCCGTCCTGCGACGGAAGCCCTTCGAGACACGATTGGTCCTCATGTCAGGGTTCCTTTCTTGATCTGGATATCGCGTTTGATTTCCTCAAACCGCGCTTCGGTGAGATCGTATCTTGAGAATGCCGCCATGGTTGCGAGCCAGAGGCCAATGGGCACCGCGGCGTAGATTATCCGGATGCCTTGAAGCGCCTCGTGCGGTTGCGTTCCAGGCGGCGCTCCGGGCACAAATCCGATCGCCGAAAGGCCGATGCTCACCAGGAAGGCGCCGCCGGTCATGCCGAGTTTTCGGCAAAAGCCCCATGCACCGAAGATCGCGCCTTCGCGGCGCAATCCGCTGGTGAGTTCATCGACCTCGACGGTGTCAGGAGCCATGGCGTTGGGAAAGAGCTGCGTCGCTGCTTCACCGACACCGGCGACGATCAGGATTGGGAACAGGAGCCAGGACTGCGCCGGCGCGATGACAAGCGCCGGAATCGCGGAAACCGCAACTGTGGCGAGCCCCGCATAGTATCCGCGCCGCTTGCCGAGCCTGCGCGCGAGGAACACCCAGACCGGTGTCGCAATCACGGCCGCCACGCCGCCCGTAGCCATGAACAACCCGGATAATTGTGGTGACACAGCCATCACCTGGGTCACGAAATAGATGAGCGTCGTCGCAGCGGCGCCGATCGCAAGGTTCTGTAGAAGGAACGCGACCCACAGCGCACAGAAGGCGCGGTTCTGCATGACGGCGGAAATCTCTTCGCGCAAACTGAAGCGCGACGGCGTGGTCTCGATGCGCGGCGCTTTGGCGGTAGCCACGTAAGCCCACAGCCCGGTCACGAGCATGAAGGCGCCGGCGCAGACTCCGAGCAGGCGGAAGCCGGCCGTCAAACTTTCCTGAGAACCGAATATCATGGGCGCTGCAAACGCGACCGCGACCCCGCCGAGACGCGCGGCGATCATCTTGTACCCGGTCAATGACGTGCGTTCGCGATACGAGGACGTCATTTCCGCGGCCATGGCGGAATATGGCACCTCGTAGATCGTGACTGCGGCGTTGGACAGCATGAACGTCACCACCAGCAATGCGACACGCACGTTGAGCGGACCGTCGGCGGGTATGAAGAAGACGGCGGCAAACGACAGTCCAAGAAGCGGCGCGCCGAGGAGAAGATAGAGGCGGCGGCGCCCGAAACTGCTGCGCGTGCGATCCGAGATCGCCCCCATCAACGGATCGGCGAATGCATCGAGAAGGCGCGGCGCGAGCAGGGCGAGGCCCGCGATCGCCGGCGGTATGGCGAGCGCTTCCGTACAGTAGAACAGCATGAACGCCATCTGCAGCACTACGAAAGCCGCGATAGCGAGTTCCCCGACGGCCCAGCCAAGTTTGATTTGCAGGGGAAGGCCCTGGCCCATCTGGCGCATCCTCACGTCTGGTCCCGCCGGTCGACCGATCAGCCCACCACGCACGCGCCGACATGAAGCGACACGTGGATTTGGTGTAGGCGATCAATCGATTGCGCGCAAACGTGATGGAAATTGACTGAAACCGCTTGAGTTGGACGATGGGACCGGTATCGTTTGGGAAAACGGACCGTCAAGTAATGGGCCAGCACCCAGAGGGAGGGTGAAATGAAGGGGGCGGTCCTGAGCGGTTTCTCAGGTCTTGCGGCGCTTGCCGCCTCTCCGCGGGGGTCCGGCCTGAAATCCGTTTGTCACGCCCCGGTCGCGTGAGACTGTGGCGGGCGGCTCAAGGGATTTCGACTAACAGAAGATCGGGAGACATCATGACGGAAGTGACGCCTGGGCCGCAGTGGGATGAAGTTCTCGATCGCGACATGCTTCCAATCGTGCGCCGCATGCGGGAGCGCATGGCGTCCCGGGCGCCGATGACGAGCGTTGAACCCGAGGCGATGCGCGCGCGCGCGGCGGCCGACTTCGCCGTCTGGAACGAGGATCCCCCCGAGCTTCCGCAGGTGACCGACCTCATTCTGGATACACCCCCTCCACTCCAGGCGCGCCTGTACTGTCCAGAGCCGACTAACGACTGCCGGGGTCTGCTTGTTCATTTTCACGGCGGCGGCTGGGTAATCGGCGATATAGATTTCGAGGACCGCGCCTGTCGCAGCGTCGCACGCGAAAGCGGCATGAAGGTGCTCTCGGTAGCGTATCGACTGGCGCCCGAAACGAAGTTTCCGGAACCGGTCCATGACTGCGTCGCCGCAACGCGCTGGGCGCGCGACAACGCGGCGCAGCTCGATATCGATCCTGCGCGCATTGCGCTGGGTGGAGCATCGGCCGGCGCCAATCTGGCCATCGCCGCCGCGCTGCATATGCGTGCGCTGGATGTCGCCGGGCCGGCATTTCTCCTTCTGCTCTACGGCGTCTATGACATGCGCACGGACACAGAGTCCTATCGGCTGTTTGGCGACGGCGGCTACGGTCTCGGCGGGGCTGCGCTCGATTTTTTCATGACGCTCTATCTGCGCTCTCCGGAAGATCGCGACGATCCGCTTGCCTCCCCGTTGCGCGCTGATTTGCGTGGACTCGCGCCATGCTTTCTCGCGATCGCCGGCATCGATCCGCTGCGTGACGACAGTCGTATGCTCGGCGCGAAACTAAGGGAGGCGCGAGTCGAGGTTGAAGTCCGGGAATATGAAGGCGTCTTGCACGGCTTTACCCAGTTCGCGCGCGAAAGCGCGCTTGGGCGCAGGGCATTGAGCGATGCGGCGATGGCCCTCAAGGCGGCGCTGGCGGGATGACGGCGCCGACGCGCAAGAGAGATATTCGCTGGTTCCGCAGCGGCTGGATGAGAAGTGAATCCGGCGCATTTCGCCGTCAGACGATGCCGGTTCCGGGACCGACCGCGTTGCGGGTCTGCGCCTTGCGGTCGCGCCAGGCGCTCTCGCGATAGAGTGCGAGCACGTCGATCGCGCCACCGGCTTCAAGTCGGGCCATGGCGACGATCGGGGAGACGTCCACCCTGTAAGCGTTGCGCAGGACCTGGAACGCCATCATCGCATCGTTGGCGTCCTGCGCCTCGTGCAGCGCGCCGCGATCGACGAGCGCGGCTTTCGCGAACGCGGAGACGATCGCCTCCGTTGAAGACAGCAGGCTTTCTATCGGATCGGTCACGTTGTGCGACTGGTCAATCATGTAGGCCGGCTCGAACGCGTCGCGGGCGCTCGCCGCCGCTTCGGCAAGTTCGTTGAAAATCAGGAAGAGCTGGTGAGGATTGATGGAGCCGGAGTCCAGGTCGTCGTCGCCATACTTGCTGTCATTGAAATGAAAGCCGCCGAGTCGTCCGACCCTGCGAAGGCGCGCTACGATCTGCTCGATGTTCACATTCGGCGCGTGGTGGCCAAGATCGACGAGGCACTTCGCCTTCGGTCCGAGTTCCTGGGCCGCCATGAGCGACGAGCCCCAGTCGGATATGACTGTCGAGTAGAAGGCTGGTTCGAACATCTTGTGCTCAAGGAGCATCTGCCAGTCTGCGGGCAGCGCTGCGTAGATCGAGCTGGCGGCGGAAACATAGCGATCGAGGGACCTGGTGAAGTCCTGCTGCCCGGGGAAGTTGGTTCCGTCGCCGACCCAGACAGTCAACGCGCGCGAGCCAAGCGTCTTGCCAATGTCGATACATGCGATGTTGTGAGCGATAGCCTGTTCGCGCACCGCAGGATCGGTCGCGCTCAGGCTGCCGTTCCTGTAGCTGTGCGCCTGCCCCGGCTGGTCCTGAAAGGTGTTGGAGTTGACTGCGTCAAATCCGAGGCCGAGCGCCCCGGCTTCTTCCCGCAGGCCGCGATAATCGCTAGCGGCGTCCCATGGAAAATGGAGCGACACCCGGGGTGCGGCACGACAGAGTTGATGCACGACCGCGCAGTCTTCCAGCTTTTCGTGGATGTTCGTCGGCTCGCCGGGGATCGCGAATTTCGCAAACCTTGTGCCGCCACGACCAGTCGCCCAGCTCGGCGTGGCGATGGTGAATGACGCGACTGTGTTCTTGATCTTCCCGATGTCGACGCTGCGGCGCGACAAAGCTCTCCCGAGGGCCTCGTAGTCTTCCATCAATGCGGCGCGCCGGGGCGCATTGTGTCCGTCGATCCGGTCCTGGGGCAGCGGGGAGGTGGACAAGTTCCGGTCCTCTCGATCAATACTGAATATATTTGATGGAATGTGCTCAAAGATGAAGGAGCTTAGTGGCGGGAATGGAGCTGTCCAGCACGGATTGTGGTGAGCGGCCCGATGGGGCGGTGTGCGGCGGATCGACCGCGCCTCGCGACGGGAGGAGCAGATGAACGGGCGGATGGTGGTGGTTCTCGACATCGGAAAGACGATGTCCAAGGCGTCGTTGTGGAACAGCGTCGGCGAACTGGTGCGCCGCGAGACCCGCGCCAACGCCAGCATCGACGCCGGACGCTACCTGGCGCTCGACGCCGCCGGCATCGAGACCTGGCTCGGAGAAGTCCTGGGCGGATTTGCCGACGTGGGTCCGGTGGGTTCCATCATTCCGGTCGCACACGGCGCGGCGGCGGTGGTGGTTCGCGACGGGGCGCTCGTGGCGCTGCCGATGGACTATGAAACCCCAATTCCAGCGGATGTGCGTGCAAGTTATCTCGGCGAGCGCGATGCGTTTACGCACACAGGCTCGCCGCTCATGGAACACGGGTTGAATCTCGGGCTGCAGCTTCACTATCTGGAGCATCTGTTTCCAGAGGCATTGAACGACGACGCCGCCGTCATGCCGTGGGCGCAATACTGGGGCTGGCGGTTGTCGGGTATCGCGGCGGCCGAGGCGACAAGTCTTGGTTCGCACACGGATTTATGGGCGCCGCTGCGGCGCGGCCCATCGGATATGGCGATCCGTCGGGGGTGGGCGGGGCGGCTGGCGCCGTTGCGCCGCGCCGAGGATGTATTGGGCGGGCTCCTGCCCGAGTGGTCGGCGCGGATGCGCGCGCCGGCCGACGCAGTGGTCCACGTCGGCCTGCATGATTCAAATGCGGCCCTGCATGCTGCACGAGGCTTTCCCGAGATCGCAGGGCGGGACGCGACAGTCGTGTCCACAGGCACCTGGTTTGTCTCGATGCGTTCGCTCCCGCGCCCGGGTGAATTTGACTTCGCGACGCTTTCTCCCGATCGGGGATGTCTCGTGAACGTGGACGCGTCCGGTGCGCCTGCGCCGACATCTCTTTTCATGGGCGGCCGCGAGATCGAGATCCTGAGCAGCGGTTCGGCGTATTGCATTGATGCGCCGGAACTCCAGGATGAGATCCTGGCCGGCGCCGAGACGTGTGTCACGGCGGGGGCGATGGTGCTGCCGACAATGACGCCCGGCGTCGGTCCGTTCCCACACGCTGCGGGCGCGTGGGAAGCCCGGCCGTCCGAGCCTGCCGTGGTCGCCTCTGCGATCTCCCTGTATGCCGCGCTCGTGACCGATTGTGCGCTCGACCTGATTGGCGCGACCGGCCCGCTTCTGGTCGATGGACGGTTTGCGCGCGCGCGAACCTTTGTTGGCGCTCTCGCCACATTGCGCCCGCAGGCGCGGGTGTACGCGAGCCAGGCCGCGAACGATGTCTCCTTCGGCGCACTCCGCTTGTTGAGACCGGACCTTTCGGCAAGCGCGCCATTGTCGCGTGTGGCGCCGCTCGGGGTTGACCTGCGCGCCTATCGGGATCGCTGGCGGCGGCTCTGTGGTTCTTGGCGGGCGGGCGGGCTCGCTTGAACGGGCGAACGCGTCGACATCGCGCGCCCGGTCGTCATTTGTGCACGGCGATCGCTTCAATCTCGATGAGGATATCGTCGCGCCCCCAGTTGACGCCGGGCACCGTCGTTCTGGCCGGAAGCCCCGCCTGGAAGAACTGCGCATAGACGGCGTTCATGCCTGCAACATCGCCCGGGTTCTTCAGGAAGACGGTTGTTTTCACGACGTCCGACATCGAAAGTCCGTTGGCCTCGAGGACAGAGCCGAGATTTTCCAGCGCCTGGCGCGATTGTGAATCGATGTCAGGGGCGGCGAACCCGCGTGTGACGGGATCGTATGCTATGATACCGGATATGAAGAGGAAGTTTTCCGCACGGACGGCCTGGGAATAGGGGCCGAGCGCCGGTAGTTGCGCGACGTTCACAGCGCTTGAGGGCGTTTGGGCGCATGCTGAAAGAAGAATGACCGAGATCAGTGCAACGATGCGTTTCATGCGGGCTTTCCTGTTCGCGGCGCCAGTCCGCCGATGATGTGGCGGCAGAATGCAGCCCGGTCAAACCGGTGAACGCGGCGGAGGCGTGATCCTCACGTTGCGCGTGGCCACGCCACCGGAAAGTTGCAGCCCGTCGGTCGGTCGCCAGTGCGAAACTGCAGTGGCTCCGGCAGCAAGGGCTTCAATCTCGGGTGATCGAGGAAATTGGCGGCGTCTTCGTCGAACCGGGCGTCATCTCCCAGATAACGCAAGGCCAGCGCCCGTCGCCGCTGTCGTGGATCGAGATTGCCGGGAGACCAATGAAAGACGAGCGGATGGTGTGCGATAACGTCGCCAGGCTCCATTTCGCAGACGAGTATATCGGCCTCCGGAAGGAAGCTCTCCGGCGCCGGAAAGCGTGGAAGGTCCCTGGCGGCCAGTACTGCGGAAAAGCCGGATGAACTGCTGAAGGGCGTCGGCGCGTAGAGTGCGCCGGACCGATGCGATCCCTTGACGTAACGCATGGCTCCGCTGTTCGCCGAAACCGGGTCGAATGGAACCCAGAGCGAAAGAATGTCCTCGCCGCGCAGAGGCCAGTAGGGAAGATCCTGGTGCCAGGGCGTTTCCTCGAGAGTGTTGGGTTCCTTGACGAGCAACTGGTCGTAGAAGAATCGCACGACGTCCGATTGCAGGATCTGCTGGGCGATCGCTGGCAAGGGTGAGGCAAGCGCGAAATCGCGAAAGTCGCCTTGATGGGTCCACATCAGGAAATCGCCGAGATAGCGGCCACGCGATCCCGAGGGCGCATACTCCACGGCCGCGGCGCCGGGGTGATCCAGAATTTCGGCCACGGCGGCACGCATGCGCTCGACCCAGTCGAGATCGAGCACGCCCTTGAGGATCACGGCGCCGTCGCGCGCGTATGCCGCGCGTTCGGATGTGAAATTCCGGGAGGGGGCCGTTGAATCGGGCATGCGGTCGCTCTCTCTACTGCACTGCCTCTGCGGGACTTGATCCGGCGCGTAGTTGGGCGGAGTTCGTGTCCGCGCTGTTGTATCAGCCTAGAATTTGACGTTGAGCGAGGCCCCCCATGTTCTTGGCGGGCGTGTTGTGACGGCGGCTCCGAAGGCCTGCAGTCCGGTGATGGGTCCCGCGCCGAT
>WRPF01000097.1 GCA_009773335.1 Caulobacteraceae bacterium | reverse complement strand
GCTATCTCACGCTCGATCACGTGGCATCCGCGCCGTTGAACAGATGTACCGGCTGCCCTCCTGCGGATGCGATGAGAGGGATATAGGAAAATAAACAGAGACTGTCAATTAAATCCTATGCGCAACTCTTCCTAAAGGGAGCGCGCGTCCTCCGGACGCGCCCGGCGTTGCATGACAGAACGCGCGCAAATTCTTCGCCGCGCGAGGGGAGCTTGGGAGAATTCTGGCGGCCGCGCCTGCTATGGAGCCCCATGCGCTACGAATTCGAGTCTGAACTCTGGATGTGGAAATCGCCGGACGCGCCGGCGTCCTGGCGGTTCGTCACGCTGCCGAAGGATGTCTCGCAGGCGATCCGCACGCTGACGCCGCTGCGCAACGGCTTCGGCTCGCTGCGCGTGTCAGCCACCGTCGGCAAGACCACGTGGAAGACGTCGCTCTTTCCCTCGAAGGAGCAGGGCGCGTTCCTGCTGCCGATGAAGGCGGACGTGCGGAAAAAGGAAAAGCTCAGCGACGGGGATATGGTGAAGGTGGCGGTGGAGCTGGATTTTTAGGGCAGGCGCTTTCTCCCTCCCCTCCATGAAATCTCTGCGAAACGCCGGCGTCGCTCGGCCCCGGCGAAAGCCGGGGTCCATTTCATGTCGACGGAATCGGCGCCGCGCATTGAATCCCGGCGGAAAATGGGTCCCGGCTTTCGCCGGGACCGAGCAACGGCGCTGTGATCAGACCTTCGCGCCCTCTGGCGACAGGGTTTCGCAGAGGTCTCTCCATGGGGAGGGTGGCCGCCAATTCGCGGCCTGCCGCGAATTGCCACCTGGAGGCTGAAATCGGGCAAGCCCGATTTCAGGGCGGCCGGGTGGGGCGCGCGCTCACTATCGAAAATCAGGCGCATGAGGCGATGAACCAACAGCGCCACCCGCGCGCATCGCCCGACCATCCCGCGTTCGCCCCACCCGACCTTCGCTGCGCGAAGGCCACCCTCCCCATGGAGGGGAGGGAGGGCACGCGACGCGACATCAAAACAAAACTCCGTCATTCCGGACGCGCTGAAAGCGCGATCCGGAACCCAGGGGTTCAAGCTATCGAGAGCGTTCCGGATCAGCGGCGCCTTCAGGGCAAAAGCTGATCATTTTCAGAACAGCTCTGATCTCGGCTTCATTCCGTGTTGCGAACATGACGTGATAGAGCCCGCTATCTGAATTGGCGGGCGCGCCCAGATACTGTCGCCCGCTCATGGAGTTCAGGGAGATCAGTCTCGGTTTGCCAAGGCTCTCTTGTTCGTTCTCGATTTTCTCCAGAACTTGAGCATTCACCTGCGGGTAGTTCCCGACATACACAGTCGCAAGCGGCCGCGCTTTTGCTCGGGCCAATATATCCACGAGATAGAAGTCTATCACCCGCTCCTCCTTCAGGGAGTATGCGGGCTGCGGGACATTGATGCAGACGGACATCTGATTGAATTCCGTCGGTCCGGCTTCGAGCGGCTCAATTGAAACGGGCTTCGGGCCGCATCCCGAAGAAGCCAGAAACAGGGCTGCAATCGCCAGCGAGGTCGCCGGACTCGGTTGAACGAAAGGGCATTGCCCCCTCAAATCTCCTGACCGCTCGCCTTCCAGTCCTTCAGGAACGCCTCGAGCCCCACATCCGTCAGAACGTGCTTGTACAAGGCGCGGAAGATGTTCGGCGGGATGGTCGCGCAGTCGGTGCCGGCGAGGGCTGCGTCGCGGACGTGGGCGACGGTGCGGATCGAGGCGGAGAGAACTTGCGTCTCGTAGCCGTAGTTGTCGTAGATCGCGCGGATTTCGCGGATGAGCTCCATGCCGTCCTGGCCGCCGTCGTCGAGGCGGCCGAGGAAGGGCGAGATGTAGGTGGCGCCGGCCTTCGCGGCCATCAGCGCCTGCACGGCGGAAAAGCAGAGCGTGACGTTGGTCTTCGCGCCGTATTGCTCGGTCAGCGTGCGGCAGGCCTTCAGGCCCTCCATCGTCAGCGGCAGCTTGACGACGATGTTCGGCGCGACGGCCATGAGCTTGCGGCCTTCGGCGACCATGCCGTCGTGGTCGAGCGCCACCGATTCGGCGCTGACCGGCCCGGAGACGATCTCGCAGATGGCTTTCAGTGTCGGGAAGATCGGCTTGCCGGCCTTGGCGATGATCGAGGGGTTGGTGGTCACCCCGTCCACGAGGCCGGTGGCGGCCAGCGCCGCGAGTTCGACCGTGTCGGCGCTGTCGATGAAGATCTGCATGGTTCTTGTTCCGGGTGAGGCGATTCGCGCGTGACGGGCGCGGGGCTTCGCCTATACCACGCGCGAAAGAGTCGGAAACGGGAACCAATGGAAACCAAGCAACTCGCGAACGCCGTCCGGGCGCTGGCCATGGACGCCGTGGAGAAGGCCAAATCCGGCCACCCGGGCATGCCGATGGGCATGGCCGACGCCGCCACCGTGCTCTTCCGCGATTTCGTGAAGTTCGATGCCTCCGCG
Source organism: Caulobacteraceae bacterium (assembly GCA_009773335.1). Taxonomy (GTDB): domain Bacteria; phylum Pseudomonadota; class Alphaproteobacteria; order Caulobacterales; family Aquidulcibacteraceae; genus VFBF01. Next base: position 10,649 of record WRPF01000097.1, on the reverse strand, counting down.
CCTGACTGGGCCGACCGCGACCGCTTCGTGCTGTCGGCGGGCCACGGCTCGATGCTGCTTTATGCGCTCTTGCACCTGACCGGCTACGCGGGCGTGTCGCTCGACGACATCAAGGCGTTCCGCCAGCTCAATTCGAAGACGCCCGGCCACCCCGAATACGGCCACACCGAAGGCGTCGAAACCACCACCGGCCCGCTCGGGCAGGGCATCGCCAACGCCGTCGGCATGGCGATGGCGGAGCGGATGCTCGCCGCGCGCTTCGGCGACGACTTGGTCGATCACCGCACCTGGGTGATCGCCGGCGACGGCTGCCTGATGGAAGGCGTATCGCAGGAGGCGATCACGCTCGCCGGCCGCCACAAACTCGAAAAGCTCGTGGTGCTGTGGGACGACAATTCCATCTGCATCGATGGCGCGGTGTCCACCGCCGACACGACCGATCAGCACAAGCGGTTTGAATCCGCCGGCTGGCTGACCCTCGCGTGCGACGGCCACAACGCCGACGACGTGAAGCGCGCGCTCGCCGCCGCCGTGAAGGCCGATCGCCCGGTGATGATCGCCGTGAAGACGACCATCGGCTTCGGTTCGCCGAAAAAGGCTGGGACCAAGTCCGCGCACGGCGAAGCGCTGGGCGCCGAAGAACTCGCTGCGACGAAAGCCGCGCTCGGCTGGACGCACGGGCCGTTCGAAATTCCCGCCGACATCGCGAAAGCCTGGCGCGAGATCGGCGCCCGCGGCGGCGCGGCGCGCACGACGTGGGAAGCGCGTGTGAAATCCTCGCCGAAGGCGGGCGAGTTCAACGCCGCGCTCTCCGGCGAGATGCCGAAGGCCGCACGCGACGCGCTCACCGCGCACGCCGCGAAGATGGCCGCCGACAAGCCCGCCCTCGCCACGCGCGCGTCTTCGGGCGCAGCCCTCGAGGCGGTGTTCCCGCACTGGCCCGAAATGATCGGCGGCTCGGCCGATCTGACCGGCTCGGTCAACACGCTGGTGAAGGGTACGACGCCGTTCCTCCCGGAAACCCCCGCGGGCCGCTATGTGCACTGGGGCGTGCGCGAGCACGGCATGGCGTCGGCGATGAACGGCATGGCGCTGCACGGCGGCGTGATCCCGTACAGCGGGACGTTCCTCGTGTTCAGCGACTATTCGCGCCCGGCGATCCGGCTTGCGGCCCTCATGGGCGTGCGCGCGATCCACGTGCTGACGCACGATTCCATCGGCCTCGGCGAGGACGGCCCCACGCACCAGCCGGTCGAGCATCTGGCGGCCTTGCGCGCGATTCCGGGGCTGTGCGTGTTCCGCCCGTGCGACGCGGTGGAGACCGCCGAAGCGTGGGCGCTCGCGCTCGCTCGCCAAGGCCCGAGTGCGCTCGCGCTCTCGCGGCAGGGCACGCCGGCGCTGCGGACCGATGCGAAAGAGAACAGGAGCGCGCGCGGCCTCTACGAACTGCTGCCGGCCGAAGGCGGCGCGGCGAAAGTCTCGCTGTTCGCCACCGGCACGGAAGTGGCGCTCGCGGTTGAAGCACGCGCGCAATTGCAGAAGGAAGGCGTTCCGACACGCGTCGTCTCCGCGCCGTGCATCGAGCTGTTCCGCGAACAGGACGACGACTACATCAACGCCACCATCGGCGAGGCCGAAGTGCGCATCGTCGTCGAAGCGGGCGTCAGTCTCGGCTGGAGCGATGTCATCGACAACTGCGCCTTCATCGGCATGACGGGCTTCGGCGCATCGGCGCCGGCGAAGGAGCTCTACAAGATGTTCGGCATCACCACCGACGCCATCGTCGAGGCCGCGCACGCGCTGCTGTAATCCCTCTCCCGCCGGCGGGAGAGGGACAGACCGCGTGAGCGGTCAGGGTGAGGGCCCGTAAGACCTGAGCGCCAGTCTCACATGCGAAAGCAGCGCGTCTTCGGACAGTCCTACTTTCGCAGGCAGCCGCAGCACGCGCCAGCCCTCCGATTCAAGAAAGGCGTCGCGCATCTGGTCAGATGCCTGAACGTCGTCGCGCTGGTGGATGGAGCCGTCGATCTCGATCACGAGTTTCGCCGTCACGATGGCGAAGTCGACGATGAGGCGGCCGATGAGGTGTTGGCGGCGCACAGTCCATCCGTCGTCGCGCAATGTGCGCAGCGCGCGCCAGGCGACCTGTTCGGGCAGGTTTGAGGATTGGCGCAACTTGCGCGCGCGTGGGATGTTTTGATCTGGTCTGATCGGTCTCACGGGCCCTCACCCTGCGTTCGCTGCGCTCACGCTGTCCCTCCCCCGCCGGCGGGGGAGGGTTATCTGAGCTTCTCCACCCACGCCGCCGTCGCCGGGTCCACGCTGCTCACCGCGCCGCCCTGCAACGCCGGCAGCAACAGCGCCGCCATCTGCTTGCCGAGCTCCACGCCCCACTGGTCGAACGGGTTGATGCCTGCGAGCCACGCCTGCATCACGGTGCGGTGTTCGTAGAAGGCGAGCAGTGCGCCGAGCGTCTTCGGCGTCAGCGCATCGAGGCCGACCATCGTTGAAGGTCGATCGCCCGGAAACGCGCGGTGCGTGCTGAGGTATTGCGCACGCTCGGGCGTCTCGCCCTTCGCCAGCATCTCGGCCTTCGCGGCTTCCGGCGACTTGCCCTCGTAAAGCGCCTGCGCCTGCGCCAGCACGTTGGCGAGCAGCATGGCGCGGTGCGAGGCGGGCCCTTCGCTGCCGCGCGCGATGACGAGAAATTCCACCGGCGTCACGTCGCGACCCTGATGCAGCAACTGGAAGAACGAGTGCTGCGCATTCGTGCCCGCATCGCCCCAGGTGATCGCGGCCGAAGAGCGTGCGAGCGCTCGGCCCTCCACGTCAACGCTCTTGCCGTTCGATTCCATCTCGAGCTGCTGGAGAAACGCCGGCAGCAGTGTGAGGCGGCGCCCATACGGAATGAGCGCATAGGTCTTCATGCCGTAGAGGCGGTTGAGGCTCTGCACGCACGCCGCGCGGAAGGCGAGGTTGTCGGCGAGGGCTGTGTCGAACACGTGCGCGTCCATGGCGGCCGCACCCTCGAGCAGCGCCTCGAACGCGCCGTCCTGCAAAGCGATCTCGCAGGAGAGCCCGACCGCAGACCACAGCGAATAGCGTCCGCCCACCCAGTCCCAGAAGGGAAACACGGCGCCCGCGCCCCATTTTTCCGCACGCTCGGGCGCGGCGCTGACGGCGACGATCTGCCTGTTCGCCGCCTCTTCGCCGACAGCGGCGACGAGCCACGCGCGCGCATGATCGGCGTTGGCCATCGTCTCCTGCGTCGTGAACGTCTTCGACACGACGACCACGAGCGTCGTTTTCGGATCGAGACCTTCGAGCGCGTCGGCGATCTCCGCGCCGTCGACGTTGGCCGCAAAGCGCATGGTCATGCCGGGACGGCGGAAGGCCTTCAGTGCGTCGTAGATGAAGCGCGGCCCGAGATCGGACCCGCCGATGCCGATGTGGACAATGGCGTTGAATGGTCCGCCTGCGGCGCGGCGCTTGCCGGATGTCACCTCTCCCGCGAACGCCCGCACGTCGCCGCGCGCCTTGTCGACGGCGGCGCGCGCCGCAGCGTCCGTTCCAGACCCCCGCAGCGCCGCGTGCATCGCCGCGCGGCCTTCGGTAGCGTTGACGATCCCGCCATTGCGCATGGCCGCGAGCTGTCCCTGAAGGTCCACCGCCTTGGCGAGGGACATGAAGAGGGCGAGCGTCTCGCTGGTGATGCGCTGGCGGGAATGATCGACGGCGACGCCCGCGACCTCGCGGGTGAAGCGCGCCACACGGTCAGCATCGGCGGTGAAGAGCGCCTTGAGCGGGGTCCTGGCCAGCGCCTCGGCGTGCGCCTCCAGCTTCCCCCATGCGGCTTCCCGCGCTTCGTACCCGCCCATGCGACTTCTCCCGAACAGCGTCCTGATTTCCCTGCAGCGCATATCGCTCTATGCAGGCCGCCGAAAGGCGCATCATGAACACGACACAGAAACTGCGGGGTGGCGTCGCCGGGGCCGGCGCGTTCGGGGCCAACCACGCCGGCAAATACGCGGGCGAACCGCGGGCAACGCTCGCCGCCGTGTTCGACATCGATCTCGCCCGCGCGGACGCGCTGGCCGACCAGCACGGGGCGGCGGCGTTCGCGGATTTCGACGCGTTCCTGAATGCCGTGGATGTGGTGACGCTCGCGTGCCCGGCGTCGACGCATGGGGTCCTTGCACGCAAGGCGCTGGCGGCCGGCAAGTCGGTGCTGGTGGAAAAGCCGATCGCGACGACGCACGACGAGGGTGTTGCGGTGATCGCGGCGGCGAAGGCGTCGGGCAGGGTGCTCGCGCTCGGCCATCAGGAGCGGCTTGTGTTCGCGGCGATGGGGTTGTTCGAGGCGCCGGAGACGCCCACGCTGATCGAGGCGCGCCGCGAGGGGCCGTGGAGCGGGCGCGGGGCGGATGTGTCGGTGACGCTCGACCTGTCGATCCATGACGCCGATCTCGCGATGACGCTCTTGGGCGAGAAGCCCGTTTCGGTGACGGCTCAGGGGCGGAGCGAGAAGGGCGCCTTTTTCGACGCCATAGACTCCGAAGCGCGCTTTGCGAGCGGCGCCGTGGTGCGGCTCGCCTCCACGCGCATCGCGCCGGAGCGCAAGCGTGTGATGCGGATCGTCTATCCGTCCGGCGAAGTGCGCGTCGATTTCGTCGCGCGCACGTTCGAGAATTCAACGCCGTTCCGGCTCGATCCCGAGTTCGCCGACAGGATGCGCGATCCGCTCGGCGCCAACGTCTCGCGGTTTCTCGATGCGGTGCTGGGCGTTTCGCCCCGTCCGCCGGTGACGGGCGAGGAGGGGCTGGCGGCGCTCGATCTCATCCTCGCGATCGATGCGGCGGCGTCCTAGGTCTTTTTGAAAGCCGCGCCGAAGTATTCCGCGGCGCTCCACAGCGCCAGAACCACCGCGCCCCAGAGCGCCGCGCGCGTGAGCCACTGGATCGCATCGAGCGGCGAGAACGGCCCGCCGCCCGCGGGAATCGTGAGTGCTGCGACCTGGAACGCGATGGCCGCGCCGATGCCGATCATCAGCACCACGGTCTTCACCTTGCCGATGGAATCCACCGGCAGCTTACGGCCCGACAACGCAAGCCCTTCGCGCAACCCGCCGACCGCTACATCGCGGGTGACGAGGATCGCGGCGGCGACGATCAGGTCGATCGGCAGCGCCGTGGCGGCGAGGATGACGAGCGTGGCGGTCGTGAGCGCCTTGTCGGCGGAATGGTCGAGCGCCGCGCCGAGCGCGGACGTGGCGTTGAGCTTGCGCGCCAGCATGCCGTCGAGCCAGTCCGTCAGCGCGGCCAGCACGAACACCACCAGCGCCAGCGCATAGAGCACGAGCGAGAGGTCGCGGCCTTCGGTGAACAGCGCCTGGCTACCCCCCAGCAGCAGGCCCGCCACGATGGGCGCCGCCGCGAAGCGCGCAATGGTCAACGCCATCGGCAGCGGCGAGGCCTCAGGGTTTGTTGCGGAAGAAGTCATGGATGCGTCGCGCCAGTTCCGTGTTGATGCCTTCGACGCCTTCCAGTTCCGCCAGCGCCGCGCGTGACACGCCCCGCGCCGAACCGAACCGCGCCAGCAGCGCCTTCTTGCGTGATGGGCCCACCCCGTCGATCTCGTCGAGCGGATTCTTCCCGATATCGGCGGACCGCTTCTGCCGATGCGCGCCGATGGCGAACCTGTGCGCTTCGTCGCGCAGGCGCTGGAGGTAGTAGAGGACCGGGCTCTTTTCGTCGAGGCGGAAGGGGGCCTTGCCCGGCATGAAGAAGCGCTCGCGGCCGGCGTCGCGGTCCACGCCCTTGGCGACGCCGACGACGCAGACCTGATCGGCGACGCCGAGTTCCTTGAGCGCTGTCATCGCTGCGTCGAGCTGGCCCTCGCCGCCGTCGATGAGCAGGAGGTCAGGCCATTCGGCCTTCTCGTCTTCGAGCTTTGAGAAATCGACTCCGCCGCCTTGTTCCCTCTCCCGCTTCTGCGGGAGAGGGACCGCTTCGCGCAGCGAAGCAGGGTGAGGGCTCCCCGGCGGTTCAAATTGAATCTCGTTCTGCACTGCCGGCTGGCCCTCACCTCTCCCGCAGAAGCGGGAGAGGGGTTGTCTTCAAATGTGTCTTTCACCAGCCGCGCAAACCTTCGCCGGATCATCGCCTGCATCATCGCGAAGTCGTCGCCGGGCGTGATCTCCTTCATGTTGAACTTGCGGTACTGGTTCTTCCGGAAGCCCTCCGGCCCCGCGACGATCATCGCGCCGACGGCGTTCGTGCCCTGGATGTGGGAGTTGTCGTAGACCTCGATGCGTTCGGGTGCGCGCGGCAGGCCGAACACGTCGCCCACGCCTTCCAGAAGCCGCGCGACGCTCGCGCTTTCCGCCATGCGCCGGCCCAGCGCCTCGCGCGCATTGAGCACGGCCTGATCCATGATCTCGCGCTTCTCGCCGCGTTCGGGCCGGCGGATTTCCACCTTGCGGTCGGCCTTCAGCGCGAAGGCTTCTTCGAGCAGTTCGGCGCCCGGAGGTTCGTGGCTCACGAGCACGAGGGCGGGCGGCTCCTTGTCGTCGTAGAACTGCGCGAGGAAGGCGTCGAGAATGTCGGCGGGTTCGAGATCGCGTTCGTGCTTGGGGAAATAGGCGCGGTTGCCCCAGTTCTGCCCGGCGCGGAAGAAGAACACCTGGATGCACGATTGCCCGCCCTCGCAGTGCAATGCGAAAACGTCGGCCTCCGCAAAGGTCGATACATTGACGCCCTGCACCGCGCGCACGGAGGCGAGCGCGCGAATGCGGTTCCTGAGCCGCGCGGCCTGTTCAAACTCAAGTTTTTCCGCCGCCTCGTGCATTTCCGTGGCGAGGCGGTCCTGCAGTTCGACGCTGCGGCCTTTCAGGAAGTCGACGGAGTCCACGACGAGCCGCGCGTAGTCTTCCTCGCCGATCTCGCTCGTACATGGCGCCGAGCAGCGCTTGATCTGGTAGAGCATGCAGGGCCGCGTGCGCGCGCCATAGGTGCTGTCGGTGCACGAGCGCAGCAGGAAGGCCTTCTGCAGCGTGTTGAGCGTGCGGTTGACGGCGCCGGCGGAGGCGAAGGGGCCGAAATAGTCGCCCTTGAAGTTCTTGGCCCCGCGATGCTTCTGCAGCGCCGCAATCGGATGGTCGCGACGGATGGCGATGTAGGGGAAGGACTTGTCGTCCCGCATCAGCACGTTGAAGCGGGGGCGCAACCTCTTGATAAGGTTTGTCTCGAGGAGAAGCGCCTCTGTCTCCGTCGCTGTGACGATGAACTCCATCGCCCGCGTCTGGGAGATCATCCTGGCGATGTGATTGCCGTGCCCGCGCCCGGCCGCGTAGTTCGAGACCCGCGCCTTCAGGCTTTTCGCCTTGCCTACATAGAGCACTTCGCCTTCCGCCCCGACCATGCGGTAGACGCCGGGCTTGTTCGGCAGGCGGGTGAGTTCGTCGCGGATGACGTCGACGCCTTTCTTGGGCGCCTGCGCTGTCGGTTCCGGCGTCGCGTCCCCCTCCGGCAGGCCGGCGAGGTCGGGCAGTTCGGGTTTGTCGGCGGAGGCCATCGGGGGGTTCACATAGGCGTTCGGGGCGCTGGAGGCCATGCAGACCGGCGCGGGGTCAATTCCGGACATTTTGACGCCTGGGTCCGTAATTGGTTTACTCCTTCGCCCTAAGGTTCCGCCGTGTCCCGATTTGGGATGACGGACGCCAACCCATGAATTTCCGTCAACTTTTTCTCGGAAACGGCACCGATCCCGAAGCCATGCGCTTTGCGGTGGAGGCCCAGAAAGTCGGGCTACACGGGCGGCTGGCCGCGATGGTGTTGGCGGCCGTGCTGATCTCGCGCTGGACCGGTTGGCCGATGGCGCTGTTCTGGGCGGGGCTTGTGGCCATCTGGGACGCCCGGGTCGCCCGGTTCATCTACGACTCGATCGCCGTTCCCTTGATCGATATCGCGCCGGATCGCGCCGCGGTTGTCGGCGCGACGGCGACCTTCCTTGGCTCCATGCTCTATTGCGGCGGCTGGGTCATGGCGTGGATGATGGGCGGTAAGGTCGCGGGCTTCGTCGCCGGCGCGTTTCTCGGCGTCACCGTCATTCACTCGGTGGTCTATTTTTCCAGCGTGCGCCTGCTTTTCCTGGCCGCGCTCACGCCGGCGGCCGTGGCGGCGATGACCATGCCCTTCATCATCGCGCCGGAAGCGGGCGGCGCCATCACCATGTCCATCGTCGCTGCACAGGTGGTGGTGCTCAGCTTCGTCGCGGCCAAGGACAAGAACAAGCTCGTCGCCGATCTCGAGACCACGCGCGCGCAACGCGGCGCCGCCGAGGACGCCAACCGGGCCAAATCGCAGTTCATGGCCAACATGAGCCATGAACTGCGCACGCCGCTCAACGCCGTCATCGGCTACTCCGAAATTCTTGAGGAGGATCTCGAAGCGGAGGGCAAGGCCCACGGCGCCGCCGACGCCAACCGCATCCGCAAGGCCGCGCGGCACCTGCTGGGACTGATCAACGACGTCCTCGACCTGTCGAAGATCGAGGCCGGGCGCATGGATCTCGCGATTGCGCCGGTGGATGTGGCGGCGCTGGTGGAAGATGTCGTCGATCAGGTCCGTCCGGCCGCGGAGGCGGGCGGGAATGCGCTCGTCGTGTCGATGCCCGACGGTCTGGACCTCAGGCTCACAGACGCCGGCAAGCTCAGCCAGTGTCTGCTCAACCTGCTCAGCAACGCCGCGAAGTTCACCGCCGACGGGCGCATCGAGCTGCGTGTGGCGCAGACGCCGGAGGGGCTGTCGCTCGATGTGCAGGATTCCGGGATCGGCATTTCGCCCGCGGACGCGCAACGCCTCTTCCAGCCGTTCACGCAGGTCGACGAGTCGGTCACGCGCCGTCAGGGCGGCACGGGTCTCGGCCTCGTCATCACGCGCCGCCTCGCGGAAATGATGGGCGGCGACGTCTCGTTCTCCAGCATGCCGGGGGAGGGGTCGACGTTCTCGCTGCGCATCGTCGCGGAGACCGTCGGCGCGGTCGTGGAGCCCGCGACGCGCGACTGCGTGCTCATCGTCGAGGACGAAGCCAACGCCCGCGATCTCATCACGCGCGCACTCGCGGCGCTGCCGCTGGAGGTGCGGACCGCCGCCAATGTCGCCGACGGCATCGCCGCCTTCCAGGCGCTCGATCCGGTCGCGGTCGTGCTCGACATTCATCTGCCCGACGGATCGGGCTGGGATGTGCTCGCCGCGATCCGCCGGTCGCGACCCGGCACGCCGGTCATTGTCATGACGATCGACGACGAACGCGCCCGTGCGCTTGCGCTTGGCGCATCGGAGCACATCCTGAAGCCTGCCGACCGGGAGGAGATTGCCTCCGCCGTGCGTCGTCTGGCGCTTGGGCAGGTCGCCGTCGCCGCCTGACGGGACGAAAAACCGGGCCAGGAATTGCGCGGGCCGCGCTTGGGCGCCGGCGAGAATTCTACTATCATGCCCTCAATTCGCGCTCTGGGATGTCGTTGGGGAACGGCGTCGCGTCGCGGTGAGGCATGGCGGGACGGAAATGGCGAAAGAAGGCGGCGGCAACAGTGGCACCTGGGTCACCATCGTCGTGGCGGCGATCGGCGCGGTGAGCGCGATCGGCGCGGCGTTCATAGCGCGCGGGCCGGTTGCGCCGGCGCCTGCGACCCAGACGGCGGTAGGCGGCGCGCCGATGGTTCAGCCGCTCGCGTCCGGAACGGCGCCTCCGATGGAGGCGGTCCAGACGTCGGCGGCGATGCCGGTCTCCGCAACGGAGGCGCCCGCGCCCGCCGCCCCGCCCGCCGTCGACTGGCGCCAGCAGGTGCTCGGCTACCTTGACACCCAGCACAAGCCGCTGGTTGACGCCGGGTACGCGAAAGACAACGGCACCGAGGACTGGGTCGGCCTGCTGAGGGTGGGCACGCCGAAAGTCTGGGAAGTGCAGCTCGTGCGGGGCGTCGACTACCAGGTCGTCGGCGTCTGTGACTCCGACTGCAAGAACGTCGACATGGAGGTCTATGACGGGGCCGGCGCAAGCATCGGCGCCGACACGCTGGTGGACGACTTCCCTCGTGCGCAATTCAGGCCGGACCAGTCGGGACCGCATACGGTGAAGGTCTGGCTGCGCGACTGCAATTCCGCCGACGGCACGCAGTCCTGCATGGTGGCCGCGCGGCTGCTGCGGCGGTAGCGCCGAAACAAATGGGCCGGCCCGCATGGCGGACCGGCCCGATCGTTTGCCTTGTTGGCGCGAGACTACTCGACCATCTTCAGGTTGACCGCCTTCGGGCCTTTGCCCTTGGGATCGGGCAAGGTCTGGAAGGAGATCTTCTGGCCTTCCTCAAGCGGCGGGAGACCCGCGCGCTCGACGGCGCTCACGTGGACGAAGACGTCCGCGCCGCCGTCATCGGGGGTCACGAAGCCGAAGCCGCGCGCGCCGTTGAAGAACTTGACCACGCCGGTCTGTTCCGGACCGAGAGGCGCACGTTCGCCGCGGTCGAAACCGCCGCCGCCGCCAGCGCCGCCGCCACGGAACCCGCCGCCACCGCCGCCGCCGCCGCGGAATCCACCGCCGCCGCCACCACGATCACCGCCGCCGCCGCCGTAACCACCGCCGCCGCCGCCACG
>WRPF01000096.1 GCA_009773335.1 Caulobacteraceae bacterium | reverse complement strand
GCGGCGGCGCCGTCGCCACGCGCGGCCGCCTCGGGCGGCATGTCGCCGATGCTGCTTGGCGCCATCGCGATCGGCGCCGTGCTGCTCGTCGGAGGACTTTTCCTGCAGCCGCAGGGCGACAAACCCGCGCCGGACGTCGCGGCGATCGAAACGCCGGTCGTCGCCACGCCTGCGCCTGTAGCGCCCTCGGCGCCGGAAACGCCGCGCGCCGCGGAGAAGAGCGTCGTCGCCGCATCGCCCGCCGGTCCGTTCCGCGATTGCGACGCGTGCCCGCAGATGGTTCCGGTCCCCGCGGGCTCGTTCCTGCTCGGCTCGCCCGACAGCGAACCGCGACGTCAGCCCTATGAAGGCCCGCAACAGCAGGTCACGCTGGCGTCCTTCGCCGTGGGCGCGAGCGAAGTGACGTTTGCACAGTGGGACGCGTGCGTGGCCGACGGCGGCTGCAGCGGCTACACGCCCGCCGACAAGGGCTGGGGTCGCGGCGACAGGCCGGTGATGTCGGTGTCCTGGCGCGATGCAAGCGCCTATGTCGCGTGGCTCTCGCGCAAGACGGGCCGCGCCTATCGTCTGCCGACGGAGGCGGAATGGGAATACGCCGCACGCGCCGGCACGACGACCGCCTACTGGTGGGGGCCGGCATACGATCCCTCGCGCACGCCGCTCGGCAAGACCGCCGAAGCAACCAGCGATCCCGTCAACGCCTTCGGCCTGCATCATGTGGCGGGCAATGTGCGCGAGTGGGTGCAGGACTGCTATGTCAGCGGCTATTCCGCCGCCAGCCAGTCCGGCGCGGCGATCACCACCGGCAACTGCAACCTGCGCGTCGTGCGCGGCGGCGGCTATCGCGACCGGGCCGGTGAAATGCGCATCGCCAACCGCGGCCGCAACGCGCAGACCGTGCGCGATTCAACCGTGGGATTCCGCGTGGCTGCGGCGCTTTAATAGAGCTAGAGCACGATCGCTTCAGGCTGAATCAGCCTGAAGCGTGAATCGTGCTCTAAATTGATGTTGAGACCCTGATTCACGTTTTGACTGCTTCAGTCAAAAACGATCAGGGTCTAGGTGGCCGCCGCCGCCAGCATCTTGGCGATCTCGTCGAGGATGACGAGACGGCGCTTTTCCAGATCTTCCAGCGTAAAGTCGTCCGTCGGCGCGACGCCCGTCTGAATCTTCTGGATCTCTTTCCAGAGCCCGTGGTTGCGCTCCAGCAGCGTGCGGAAATGCGCGCTCGACGCTTTCAGCTTGTGGACTTCCGCGATCTGGCCGCCGAATTCCTCGGCGAGTGCGTGATCGAGATGCTCTTCGGCCATCGAGGCTCCTTGTGACGAATGGGCGCCAGTTGAGCCGGGGTTCGCCGCCGCGTCCTTGATCTGCGGCAAGGACACTACGGCGCCGCGCTACAGGAGCATCACCTCTTCGTGTTCCGCCTCGCGGACAAGTTCGATGCCGGCGAGCATCTTGTCGAATTCCTGCAGGATTTCCTGCGCCTCTTCGGCTTCGAGTTTCACCGCCGACTGCGCCGGGAAGCGGTAGTCCCAGAACGAGTGGATATGCTTGACGGCGCCGATCGCTTCGCCCAGCGGCGCAAAGCGCGCCGGCGCCTCCAGCAGGAATCCGCGGAAGACGTTCGCTTCGCCGCGCGCGAACGCCGCGAACGCGCCGCCATACTCCGTCATCGCCGCACTCGCGCGGCGCAACACGAGATCGGTCCGGCGCAGCACGTCGCGGCGTTGCCGGTCGACCTCGGCGCGCACGCCGCGATCGCTGGAAATGACCGGGCACGCTTTGAAACTCGCCGAAAATTCGTCGTGCCGGCCAGCCATCTCCTGCAGCAACCAGCGATAGTAAAGGAAGCCCTTCCAGGCGAACACGCCCTCGCGATACTCCGCCGGCCCCAGCCGCAGCGTCTCGCGCAGCGGATCGAGAAGCTGGGCGTTCTCGTCGGTCATCAGCTTTTCCGATAACCGCATCGAGAGCTTTTCCGCGCGCCGCCCCGTGGCGCCGAACGCGAGGTTGGTCAGCGGCTCGATGTCGGCGGCGACGAACTTCAGCATCCGCGCGATGTCGGCGGTGGAAATATCGAAGAAACAGCGCGCCGGTTCGCGGCCTGTGCGCCGGAGCTGTTCGCGCAGCAGGAACGGATCGAACGACGGCGCCTCGTGCAGCACACACAGCAGTTCGAAATCCGCCGCGTAGTCGTCCTCGTCGAGGCTCTCGCCAACCGCCTTGCGGAACACCGCGTCGAACTGCTTTTCCCCGAACATCACCGACGCGCCGCCGATGCCGAGTTCGGTGGGAGAGAACGGAAAGACGATCTTGGTGGTGTGCGGCTCGGGGCGCTCGAACAGCACGCGCTCGTGCGGGCGCAACGCATGCTTGAGGATCAGGGCGCGGTTGAGCCGCTGGCAGCGGAACATGGGGCTGGCGACGAACTCGCCGGAGCTCCCGAACCGCTCGAACACGAGCGCGAGATTGAGCACGCGCGCCGTCGAACCGCTCGCGCGGATCAGCGCAAGGTTGCGCAGGCCATCGGAGAACTGGGTCTTCGCCACACCCGACTTCTACCCGATGGGGCCTCCCCAATAGTTAACGCCGGACTATGCCCATCGACCGTTTCCGGGCGCCGGGGGGCCATCGCTTGCCTGTACGGACTCCGTGGACCATGCTGATCGCGTTCAGGAATTCCGCAATCGGGAGGTATGATATGCGCAGGCTGGCGGGCATGAAGACGTTCACGGTTGCGGCCTGCGCTGCGGGCGCCCTGCTGACCGCAGCCCCCGCCCACGCACAACGTCCCGACCAGACCGCGTTCCGCGCGCTCTACCAGGAACTCGTCGAGATCGATTCATCTGCGGCGACCGGCTCGTGCACACGCGCTGTCAACGCAATGGCGACGCGCCTCAGGGCCGCCGGGTTTGGCGAAGGCGACGTGCGCGTGATCGTCCCCGAAGGCGCGCCCGAGGACGGCAACATGGTCGCGGTGCTGCGCGGATCGAACCGGCGCGCGCCCGCCGTGCTGCTGCTTGCGCACATCGACGTCGTCAACGCGCGCCGCGAGGACTGGGAGCGCGATCCGTTCACGCTCGTCGAGGAGAACGGCTTCTTCTACGGACGCGGAACCGCCGACGACAAGGCGATGGCGGCGGTGTTCACCGCCCTCATGGTGCGCCTGCGCCGCGAGAATTTCCGCCCGCGCCGCGACATCAAGCTCGCGCTCACCTGCGGTGAGGAAACCTCCAACCGCGTCAACGGCGTCGACTATCTCCTGAAGAACCACCGCGATCTCATGCAGGCGGGTTTCGCGATCAACGAAGGCGCCGGCGGCACGCTCTCGGCGGACGGCAAGCCCGTGGCGCTCGAGGTGCAGGCGGGCGAAAAAATTCACCAGGTGATGGCGCTCGAAGTGACCAATCCCGGCGGCCACTCCTCGCGGCCGCGCCCCGACAACGCCATCACACAGCTGAGCGCAGGGCTCGGGCGGCTCGCGACGCACCGCTTCCCCGTGGAACTCACAGCCGTCACGCGCACCTTCTTTGAACGCATGGCCCCGATCGTCGGCGGCGATATGGGCGCAGCGATGACCGCGCTTTCGGCCAATCCCGCCGATGAGGCCGCCGCCTCGCGCGTCGCGCAGGATCCCTCCTTCAACGCCGTGATGCGCACCACCTGCGTCGTCACGCAGGTCGAGGGCGGGCACGCGCCGAACGCGCTGCCGCAGAGCGCGAAAGCGACACTCTCGTGCCGCGTGCTGCAAGGCCACACGGCGGAAGAAGTGCAGGCCGAACTGCAGCGCGCCGTCGCCGATCCCGCGATCAAGGTGGAGATCGTGCGCCGCCGCGAAGGCTCGGTTGCGCCGCAGCTCACGCGCCAGATCATGGCGCCGGTGGAGCGCGCCGCTGCGCGCATGTGGCCCGGCGTGCCGATCATCCCGACCATGACGCCCGGCGCCACCGACGGCCGCTTCCTCAACACCGCCGGCATCCCGACCTACGGCATGAGCGGCATGTTCTCCGTCCCCGGCGAAGTGAACGCCCACGGCCTCAACGAAAAAATCCGCGTGCGCTCGCTCTACGAGGGCCGCGATTTCCTTGACTCGATCGTGCGGGAATACGCGCGGGCGCGGTAGCGCGTCAGCGCAGAACGTCCTTCGCCCAGTCTTCCGCCCAGCGATCGAGCTTTGCGAACTGGCGCGCGAGGTCGGCGCCCTTCGGCGTCAGGCCGTAGCCCTCGTCATCGAGGTCGACGAGCGCGAGATCGCGCAGGGTCTTCAGACGCGCATTCAGGAGCGTCGGCGAGACCTCGTCGCACAACGAGCGCAGTGCGCGGAACGTCACGCGGCCGTTGCGCAACTCCCACAGCACGCGCAGCGTCCAGCGCTGGCCGAGCACGTCGAGCAGCACCATGAGCGGCCGCCCGGTCGAGGACCCGCGCGCCGGATTGCCGGGCTTTTTCACCATGGGAATCGTTTTCCGTTGACGCTACACATTCTGTAGCATACTCATGCCGCTACACATTAAGTAGCACGAGATGAAAATCATGGCCAACGCCCTCCGCCCCATCGCCGAACCCTATCCCGAGGGCGTCGCCGCTGCGCTCGCGCGCTATCCGCAGCAGGACGGCTACATCCTCACGCTTTTCCGGACATTCGCGAACAGTTTGCGCTTTCTGCAAAAGGGCGTGCCGAACCTTCTCGACAGGGACAGCCCGCTGCCGCTGCGCATACGCGAGGTCGTCATCCTGCGCATCACCGCCAACAACCGTTGCGAATACGAGTGGGGCGTCCACGTCACGGTGTTCAGCAAGGCGGCCGAACTGACGCCGGCTCAGGTCGCAGACACATGCAGCGCGACTGTGGATCCCGCGCTCTGGTCAGGCGCCGAAGCACGCCTCATTGGCGCGCTCGACGAACTCTGCGCAAGTGGACGGCTTGCCGACGCCACGCTCACGCACTTCGAGGCGGACTGGTCACTCGAGCAGCAACTCGAAATCCTCGCCGTGTGCGGCGCCTATCACACGATCAGCTTTGTAGCGAACGTCGCGAAGCTGCCGGGCGAAGCGTTCGGCGCTCGCTTCCCCGGCTGAACCCCAAAATATCTCGCGGTTCGACACCGCGCCGTCAGTGAAATCAGCGCGATGAAGCCTGGCGATCCTGCGGCCCGCGTGTGACCACGATCTCGACGCCCTCCGCGCGGAGAAACGCGATGGCGCCGTCGACATCCTGCAAGGTCTCGCCGAGGTGAACGCCGGGGGTTCGCGGTGTCCGGCCGTCCAGCCCCAGCGCCGCCTCGACCTGCAGGACCGCGCCAAGCGCGGTGAGATGTGTCTGCCCGTGCGGATCGCGGATCGTGGCGACGATGTGCTGCGCCGCAGCGGACGTATCGCGTCCTTCGATCTCCACGACGACTTCGTGCGGCGCGCCGGGCCCCGGATTAAAGAGCAGCGAACGCCGAAACTGCTCGAAGGCAGACCCGCTGATCGCCTTCCACACACCGCTGCGCACCAGAAGTCCGAGCAGACCCACGGTCGCTGCATCGTCATAGGCGAGCCGCACCGCAACGCTGCGCGCGCCGGTGGCGGCGGGCAGCGTGACGAGGTCAGGCGTGGCGAAGCGATGGGCGCGGTGGACGCCGCCGCCGGGGAACCGGATGTCTTTCGGGCCGGTGAATGGTCTGACAGCTTTCCAGGCGCCCGCCTCGAACGCCATGAATGGTTCGGCGAGATGATCGGCGTACTCCACCGAATTCGGCCCCGCATTGTCCTTGAGCGCATAGAGAATCGAGAGGTCGATGCGTTCGACTTCAGCAATATCCGCGGCGAGATGGATCGCGATCATCCCCGGCACACTCGCCATCCAGCTCGACGCGAACACCGCGGGCGCAACCGGCGCCAGCGCAGCGGCTTCGAGCACCGCCGGCGTCAGTCGCTCCGTCCAGCGTGTGATATCGAGATACGCAATCCCCCGCCGGATCGCCGCCTTCATCAACGCATTGGCGGGGTCGTTCACCGCAGCGACGACCATGTCGATCTTCATGGCGAGGCTGGCCAGGGGATCGGCGTCGCCAACATCGATCCGCCCGCCTTCGCTGCCCGGAAGCGTGGCGGCGAGTTGGCGCGCCTTCTCCAGCGACCGCCCAGCGATGAGCAGCCGCGCCTGAGGCGACCGCCGCGCCAGGATGCGCGCGATCTGCGCACCGACGACCCCGTAACCTCCGACGATGAGAATCCGCGGCTGGTCCGAGGTCATGGCGCACTCCGGCTGAAGGCCGAGACATACTGGTACAATCGTACCATTTCAAGTCCGACCTGCTAGGCGCGCTCTACGATCATCCGGATCACATCGTGCAGTGTATCGTCGAAGCCGGCGAGATAGCGTCGCCGCGGTTTGCCCGCGCCCCGCAGGAGCGACGCGCCTTCCAGCAGCGATGTCACCGCAGCGCCGGCGCGCTGCGCGCGCGCGCGGGGAATGCCCGGACGAAGTTCACCAACGAGATCGGCCACCTTGTCCACGTAGGTGCGATAGAACCCGTCCATCGCCGCGGCGATCTGCTCGTCCTGGGCGGCGAGCGCCCAGAGCTCCCAGAACAGCCGGCAGCTCCCGCTACGTTTCTGTTCGTCGAGAATGACCTCGATCGCCACTCTCATGCGCTCTTCGGGCGAAGTCGCCTGATCCCGCCCCCTTGCAGCGACGCCAACTTCAAATTCCTCAAGGGCGCGTGACAGCGCTGCGCGGACCAGGTCCGAGCGTGTCGGGAAATAGTGCTGGAGATTGCCGATGCCGACCGAGGCGCGCTGCGCGACAGTGCGGATGCTGAGCGCCCCGTAGCCCTCTTCGACAATGACCGAAATGGCGGCGTCGAGAATCCTTTCGGCCGTGTCTTTGCCGCTATGTGTCATCAGCTGGATTCATCCAGATGGGCAGACCACGCCCGCGCATGCACTTTAGAAATTCACCCGGTTCGACACCGCGCCGTCCACCACCAGGTTCACGCCTGTCGTGTACGAAGACACGGGGGCCGCGAGGAACACGGCGGCGTTGGCGATTTCCTGCGGCGTGGCGCAGCGACCCGTCGGGTTGCGCGCGACGGCCTGCCTGAAGAAGTCGGGCATGTTGGTTTCGATCGTGTTCCAAACGCCGCCCTTGAAGTAGACCATGCCCGGCGAGACCACGTTCACGCGGACGCCCGCCTTCGCGTGCTGGCGCGCGAGGCCCTTGGCCATGTGGATGAGCGCCGCCTTCATCGGCCCGTAGGAACTCGCATTGTCGGCCTGCGCGGCGGAGATCGAGGCGATGATCACGAAGGCCGCATCGCCCGTCTTGCCCGCCGCCGCCGTCAGGAAGGGTTGCGCTGCGTCGAACGCGTTCACCGCGCCCAGCACGTCGACCTCGAAATTCTGCGTCCACGATGCGGGATCATGGCCCTGCGCCATCGCGCCGGCGTTGGAGACGAGCACGTCGATGCCGCCGAACTCTTCGCCCACGCCTTTGACCCACGCCTTGAGCGCGGGGCCGTCGGTGATGTCCACCGCAGCGCCCGTCGCGCGCACGCCCTTGGCTTTCAGCGCCGCGACCGCCTCGGCGACCTGATCGGCGTTGCGCGCGCACACCGCCACATCCACGCCCTCGCCGGCCAGCGTCTCCGCGATCGCGCGCCCGATGCCGCGCGTGCCGCCCAGCACCACCGCCCGCTTGCCCTTCAATCCGAGATCCATGATGCCGCTCCCCTGTGCTCTGTCCTGCCCAGCGTCATACGCCGCAGTCGGTCGTTGCAAGCCCGGTGGCGCTGGCGCGTTGCACCGACGGATCGGCGTCGAGCGCGCGCAGCACGCGCGCATCGCGCCGGTAGATGTCGTCGGCGTAGACCACCGCGCCCGTCTCGTCGACGTTCACCGTGAGGTAGAGGATGTAAACCGGCGTGGCCACAGCGAGCGGCACGCGCTGCGTGGCGCCGGCGTCGATCGTCTGGTTGATCGCGTCCCTGCTCCACGCGGGATTGCCGAACAGGCTCTCCGCCATCCCGACGGGATCGGCGACGCGGATGCAGCCGTGGCTGCGCGCGCGATCGGCCTGCGCGAAGGCGCCGCGGTTGGGCGTGTCGTGCAGGTAGATGGCGAACGGGTTCGGCAGATCGAAGCGCACGCGCCCCAGCGCATTCCCGGCGCCCGCGCGCTGGCGCAGCACGTAGGGGAACGGTCGCGCGTTCCAGTCGACGGACGCATGCGGCACAATGTTTCCGCTCGCGTCGAGCGCATCGAAACCCTCGCGCGCGGCCGCGTCCGGATCGCGGCGGAAGCGCGGCAGCAGCTCCTCGCGTACAATCTTCGACGGCGGCGTCCATGTGGGATTGAGCGTGATCGCGCCGATCTCGGCGACGAAGCTCGGCGTCGGCATGCCGCGCGCGCCGACGATCACGGCGTGGCGTTCGGGCGCTGCGCCTTCGCTGCGCACCAGAAGCTCGAAGCGCGGGATGCGCACGTCGATGCGGCGGGCCGGCAGATGGCGCGGCAGCCAGCGCCAGCGTTCGAGATTGACCCGCAGCCGCTCGATCCGCGCCTCGCGCGTCAAGCCGCGTGCATCCGCCGCCCCCGCCGGCTCCGCCGTCACGCGCGCGAGTTCGCGGCGCAGCGCGTCGTACTCGGGATCGTCCGGCAGCAGGGTGCGCAGCGCGGCGGCGGGCCCGCCT
>WRPF01000163.1 GCA_009773335.1 Caulobacteraceae bacterium | reverse complement strand
CGGTCGGGCGTGCGTTGCATGATCAATCCCTGATGGTGGAGTTCAACTCGTAGCCGGTGACGGTGCGCGCTTCGCCGGTGGTCCAGTCGATGAACGTGATGCGACCCTCCGGGTGCTCCTGGTTCACGAACACGCGCATGGAGCCCGGCACCGCACCGACGCTGATGGGCGGGCTGCCGAGCGTGAAGGGCTTCACCAGGAAGCTCTCCATGTTCACCTGGTGCACCGCGCGCACGTCCAGGTCGTCGTCGCGGAACAACATGAACAGGAACGTCGAATCGGGGACGAGCGTGAAGGTGCCCGGCGCGGTCTTGGTGACCTGGAGCTTCACCGCGCCGGTGTCCAGGCGCAGCACGCTGTAGCCATACGCGCGGTCGATCGCCACGTCGGGATCGAGGCCCGACTCGTCGGGGCTGCCCGCCTGCTTGTCGTGCACGATGAGCGCCGTCTCGCCATCGGGCGCGATCGCGACCGCGCGGATGCTCTTGCGCAGCGCCACCGTGCGTACGTCGCCGCCGAGCGCCAGGTCGAGGATGGTGACGCGCTCTTCGTCCTTCGCGGTGGTGTAGACCAGCGCGCGCTTGGACGTCGGTGCGATGGCGGCCGAGCCGATGATCTCGCCCGAGATCACCGCGATCGTGATCTTGTCCGTGTCGTCGAAGCCGCCGGGCACCGGGATGCGCAAGACCGCGCGCTGGTTGCGCAGCACCGCGAGCGCGAACGCCCCGTTCGGCGCGAGGTCGAGATCGTTCACCTCGACCGCCGGCGCATCGGCGCCGCTGCCCTTCACGCCGGGGATCTTGGCGACGTCGAGCGAGCGCACGTGCCCGTCGCGCAGGTCGACCAGGCGCAGGTCGCTCGCGCCGGGTTCTCGCGCGAGCGCGAAGTGCCCATCGGGCGTGACGGCGACATCGGCCGCTTGCTGGTCGACGTCGGGGCCGAGCGTGACCAGCGGCGCGATGTTGGAGCCGGAAGCGTCCACGTCGGCGAAGTCGAGGATCGACACGCCGTCCTCGTTCACCACGTACGCCTCGGTGCTGTCGGCCGAGAACATCACCGCACGCGGCCGGAAACCGACCGTCATGTCCACCGCGTGGTCGTTGCCCGCGGCCAGCGCGATCACGGTCACGTCCTGGAAGCTTCCCGACCCGCTGATGGTGCCGGGCGCGGACGAATCGAACCACGCGATCGCGTGTTTGCCGTCCGGCGCGACGCCGATCGAGTTGGCGCCGCGCACCACCGGCACGGTGCTCGTCTTGGGCGCGTCGGGGCTGCGGATCACGGTGGCGTCGTCGGAGCCCGCGTTGAGCACGATGGCATCGTCGGAGCCCGCGAGCGTCTTGAGGTACGTCGGGCGCACGCCGGCTTCGAGCGTGTGGATGGTGAGCGTTTCGGCGTTGATG
>WRPF01000162.1 GCA_009773335.1 Caulobacteraceae bacterium | reverse complement strand
TTGTGTTTCTGAGGCTCGAGAGGTGGGACGAGCGTTAGCTTCGTTCCACGCGTCCATCACCAAAGGAGCAGCGTAGCTCCTATGGTGTCGCCGTGGGAGCTCGCTAAGACGTGTCCCGTAAGTACGACCAAGGGTCGCGCATCGGGGACATGTTGGTTCGCCATCGTGTCCGCTCTGACGTGGTCCGGCGAGCGCCGGTCTCATTCAGGGTTGGGCACACGGCCGTTCCAACGGTTCGCCGAGCCACCGCGACAGCGTCGGGTGTGGACGTCCACCACGCGATGAAGGATCCATCGCGGGCTGAGAGGTCGGTTGACTCGGACAGGGTGTCTTGCCACCCCGAATATGGATCGCGTACGACGCGGCGGATCTCGGCGAGGGCCTGGTCGGCGGCGTCGTAGTCGACGCGTGCAGAGGACGGCTCGCCGGGTTTATCGAACACGATAAAGGATGCGAGCACTGCCGCGATGGCATCGCGATCACCGCGGAGCCGACAGCTCGGGCAGACGTGCGTTCGATCCGCGAGCCGTTTGGCGACACGCCGTCCGCACGGGCAGTGCTGCGAGAGCGCCGTGGTACGCGTCGCGGCGCGTTGCACGCGGCCGGTGGTTCCGGCAACCGCCGCGACGGCGCGGACTTCGCGATCGATCGCCGTGATCAGCATGCCGGGTGCGAAGGCGGCGACCGCGCGACCCCAGGAACGCGACCACGCGGCAATGCTGCAGTCCTCGACGATCGGCTGATAGCCGTGCGTGCCGACGACCTCGGCGGCGACCGTTCGAGCGCGGTCGCGGGCCGCCTGCGTAGCCGATGCCGCCTCGGCGGCCTGCGCGGCACGTCCACGGCGAAAGCTCGCGGACAGCCGATCGCGACGGTAGCTCTGTAGCGGCACGCCGTCGGTGCGCGCGTTTCGGGGCCCCATCGGAATCACTTCGACGGACCGTTGCCCCGCCGCGGCGCGCCGGCGCGCTCGCTTCTCCTGGCGCTTCGAGAGCTGATACTGCGCGCGGTTCATCGCGCGACGCGAACGCTCGAGCTCGCGGAGTCGACGGCGCTCGCGACGGGCTCGTTTGCGATCGCTCCGCTTCTGGGTCTGGTCGCGCTCGATGCGGGTCAGGCGCATCGAGCGCCCGGTTTCGTGCGACGCGATCGAAATGTTCGAGACGTTGACGTCGATCCCCGCGACGCGATCCATCGCTTCGATCGCGATCGTCGCACGGCGTTCCGTCACCGCAGGTGAGACGTACGGCGTGGTCAGCACGACCAGGTGCGCCTCGTAGCGCCACCCGCCGGCCGCGTTCGGAGCCTGCGTTCGTACGAGATCGATCTTGTGCCATTTGCTCGGATCACCGAGATAGTGATCGAGAACGGCCTGGTTCGACGGCGCCGTCGGCAGCCGCACCGG
>WRPF01000161.1 GCA_009773335.1 Caulobacteraceae bacterium | reverse complement strand
TTCTCGCAAGACCGACCGAGCCCGCCCCGCTTCGGCTGGGCCGCCAGAAGTTGGACGCCTACTGACCGCGCCGCAGCGCGTCATTCCGCGTGACTTTTCGCAGGGTTGACTCGCGGCGCTCCGGTTGACACACCCGTACGTGCGGCCTAGCGTCGGCCGCGTTCCGCGATGACTCCGCTCGCGCACAAGAAGCCCGACTGGCTCCGTGTCCGCATGCCGGGCGGGGAGCGGTACGCGCGCCTGCGGGAGACGATGCGCGAGCGCGACCTGCACACCGTCTGCGAGGAGGCGCGCTGCCCGAACATCGGCGAGTGCTGGGGCGCCGGCACCGCGACCATCATGATCCTCGGCGAGACGTGCACGCGCGGGTGCCGGTTCTGCGCGGTCAACACGGGCAACCCGGAGGGCGTCGTCGATCCGCGCGAGCCCGAGAACGTCGGGCGCGCGCTCGCGGGGATGGACCTGCGGTACGTCGTGCTGACCATGGTCGACCGCGACGACCTCTACGACGGCGGCGCAGCGCACGTCGCAGCCACCGTGCGGCGTATCAAGACACACTCGCCGGAGCTGTTCGTCGAGACGCTCGTCGGCGACTTCGCGGGCGTGCACGCCGACGTCGAGACCGTCGTGCGCGACGGCGCGCCGGACGTGTTCTCGCACAACGTCGAGGTCGTCCCCGAGCTGCAGCGCAAGATGCGCGACGCGCGTTGTTCGTGGGACCGCTCGGTCGACGTGCTGCTCGCCGCACGCGCCGCGGGCGCGACCGTCACGAAGAGCTCGCTCATGGTCGGGTGCGGCGAGACCGACGCGCAGGTCCTCGACGCGATGCGCTCGCTCCGCGACGCACACGTCGACGTGCTCACGATCGGCCAGTACCTGCGGCCCTCGCCCAGGCACGCCGAGGTCGTCCGGTACGTCGAGCCCGCGGAGTTCGATCACTACCGCGACGAGGGCCTCGCGATGGGCTTCGCGTTCGTCGCGAGCGGCCCGCTCGTGCGTAGCAGCTACCGCGCGGCCGAGGCCTACCTCGAGGGCGTGCTCCACGGCCGCCCCGATCAGGACTTCGATCGCTACGGCCGCGCTCCCATGAAGAACCACCACGTACGACTGAAGGTGATGTGATGGTGCAAGCACAACCGCTCAACCCCGCCCGGACCCCGCAGGCTGCGCTGCGCGGCGACGACGTCTTCACCGTCATCGCGCCCGACGGTCGCGCCAATCCCGCGACTGATCCGAGGCTCGGCGTCGAGACGGAGCGCAAGCTCCACGCGACGATGGTGCGCACGCGCCTCATCGACATGCAGCTCGAGCGCCTGCAGCGGCAGGGACGGATCGGCTTCCACATCGGCTCGCTCGGCGAGGAGGCGTGCATCATCGGCTCGGTCGCCGCGTTCCGCGCCGAGGAC
>WRPF01000160.1 GCA_009773335.1 Caulobacteraceae bacterium | reverse complement strand
GCCACGCCGGACCTCGGCTACCTGCATCGCGGCGTCGAGAAGCTGTGCGAGGGCCTGGCCTACC
Organism: Caulobacteraceae bacterium; assembly: GCA_009773335.1. GTDB lineage: Bacteria > Pseudomonadota > Alphaproteobacteria > Caulobacterales > Aquidulcibacteraceae > VFBF01. Next base: position 1,344 of record WRPF01000160.1, on the reverse strand, counting down.
AGCAGATCATCCCCCACACCGACCGGCTGGACTACGTCTGCTCGATGACCAACAACTACGCGTACGTGCGGGCCGTGGAAAAGCTGCTCAACCTCACGGTGCCGCCCCGCGCCGAGTACATCCGGACGATCGTCGCCGAAACGCAACGGATCATCGGCCATCTGTTCTGGCTCGGCACCCAGGCGCTCGACATCGGCGCCATGACGGTGTTCTTCTGGACGTTCCGCGAGCGCGAGGTCCTGCTGGATATCTTCGAAAAGCTCTGCGGCGCGCGTCTGACGCTGAACTATTACCGGATCGGCGGCGTGGACGCCGACTTCACGCCGGACCTCGTCCAGCGCCTCGGCGCCTTCCTGGACGCATTCCCCACGCACCTGCACGAGTACGACGATCTGTTGCTCACCAACCGCATCTGGCTGGCGCGGACCAAGAACGTCGCCGTGATTTCCGCCGAGGACGCCGTGAACTTCGGCTGCACCGGCCCGGTGCTGCGCGGGTCGGGCGTGGCCTACGACGTCCGCAAGGCCGAGCCCTACGGCGCCTACGACAAGGTCGAGTGGGAAATTCCCGTCGGCAAGAACGGCGACACCTACGACCGCTATTGGGTGCGCCTGGAGGAGATGCGCCAGAGCGCAAAGATCATCCGCCAGTGCCTCGCGCAGCTGCCGGACGGGCCGATCATCGCCGACGCGCCCCAGATCATTCCCCCGCCCAAACAGAAGGTGATGCGGGACATGGAGAGCCTGATCCACCACTTCATCATCTTCACGCAGGGCTTCAAGACGCCCAAGGGCGAAACCTACTGCGCGTCCGAAGCGCCGAAGGGAGAGCTCGGCTTCTTCATCGTCAGCGACGGCGGGTCCAAGCCCTACCGGATGAAGATCCGCTCGCCTTCATTCGTCCACCTGGGCGCGTTCGACCACATGGCGCGCGGCTATCTCATCGCCGACATCGTGACGATCTTCGGCACCTACGACGTCGTCATGGGGGAGTGCGACCGATGACGTCCGCCTTTTCACCAGCCGCGCAGGCGCGCATCCCGGGCCTCATCGCCCGGTACGCGGAGAAGCGGGGCGCCCTGCTGCCGCTGCTCTGGCTCGCGCAGGAGGAGCAGGGCCACGTGTCCGAGGAGGCGATGAAGGAGATCGCGGGGCTCCTGGGCCTCACGCCGCCGCAGGTGTACGAGACCGTGACGTTCTACACGATGTACAACCGCCGCCCGATCGGCAAGTACCACATCCAGGTCTGCCGCTCGCTGATGTGCGCGCTCGTCGGAACGGACAACCTGCTCGGGTGGATTCACGCGAAACTCGGCATCAAGACCGGCCAGACGACGCCGGACGG
>WRPF01000159.1 GCA_009773335.1 Caulobacteraceae bacterium | reverse complement strand
CGGAGATCACCAGCCACAGCGACCAGAACACGAGCGAAAGCACGCCGAGCACGTTCTCGGGCGTGGGAGCGACGGCGTGCCGGCCGTGCAGGCACTCGCGCATCGCGTACAGCGGGCTGGTCCCGATGTCGCCGAAGACGACGCCGAGCGCGCCGATGGAGAGCTGCGCCAGGTGACGGCGTTCCGCGACCCGGGAATCGCGGGAGCCGTCGAGGTAGGAGTCCCGCGGGAACTCCCCGCTGGTGGATTGCTGATCGATGGCGCCCGGGTCCTTCTGCCAGGTGTCGCGCGCCTTGCGGCACGCACGTGGGGTCGAGTCCCGTTTGCGAGGACGGCGAAAGGCTACGCTCGTCCTTCCGGCCGAGTCAAACGATGCGTGTGTCGCGCGGCCTCAGATCTCGATCTGCGCCCCGACCTCGAGCACGCGCTCGGGCGGAAGCTTGAAGAGCGCGGTCGCGGGTTGCGCGTTGCGCGCCATGAAGGCGAAGACCTTCTCGCGCCAGAGCGCCATCCCAGGATGCTTCGTCGGGATCACGGTTTCGCGTCCGAGGAAGTAGGTCGTGTCTTCGGCGCGGTAACCCGGCACGCGTCCGACCGTGAGCAGGCGCGGGACGTTGGGGTCCTGCATGAATCCGTAGCGCGCGACGACGCGGCAGAATCCGTGCGCCAGCGGTTCGACCTGGAGTCGCTGACTGCGCGGCACGCGCGCGATTTCCTCGGTGACCACCGTGAGAAGAATGACGTGCTCGTGCACGACGTGGTGATGCGTCAAGTTCGACAGCAGCGCGGGCGGCGTGCCGGCCGAGGTGCCGCTCATGTACACGGCGGTGCCCGGAACACGTGGCGTGCCGTCGCGGACGAGCTGCGCGACGAAGTCGTCGAGCGGGCGCATGCGTTGGCGGAAACGCTCGCCGATCAGCGCCCGGCCACTCTTCCACGTGGTCAGCAGCGTGAGTACGCCACCGCCGACGACGAGCGGGAACCAGCCGCCATCGAGGATCTTGAGGGCGTTGGCGCCCAGGAATGCGAGGTCGGGCACGAGCAGGACGAGGGTCACGGTCAGCGTGGCGGATGCGCGCCAGCCCCACACGCGGCTGGCGACCAGGTGTGCGAGCAACGTCGTGATCACCATCGTCATCGTGACGGCGATGCCATAGGCGGCCGCCAATCGGCTCGACGAGCCAAATCCAAATACCAATCCAACGGACGCGATCATCAACATCCAGTTGATACTCGGGATGTAGATCTGGCCGATTTCCTGTGCGGACGTATGCACGATGCGGAGTCGTGGCCAGTAACCGAGCATGATCGCCTGGCGCGTGAGCGAGAACGCGCCGGAGATGAGCGCCTGGGATGCGATCACCGTGGCGAACGTCGAGAGCGCGATCAAGGGATACAGCGCCCAGGCGGG
>WRPF01000010.1 GCA_009773335.1 Caulobacteraceae bacterium | reverse complement strand
CCCGCTACCCGTGCGGTCGGGCGCGCGGATGAGCCCCTCCTGCTCGTAGAAGCGGATGGTCGGGATCTTCAGTCCGGTGTGATTGGCGACAGCGCCGATAGCCTGCATTTTTGCTCTTGATCCTCTAGTCACTAGAGAATGTAGACGATTGGGCGTCGAAATTCGAGGCCCTTCCAATGCCGCTGCTTTCACCTCCCGCCTGGTTTCCGCTGGCAGCCCTCCTCCTCATTATCGCCGTGTCGGCGGTCCGGGTCCGCCTTCACCAACAGGCCGCTCCTGCTTATTCGGCCATTCAAGACGACATTGTGTAACGACGGTGCCCGCCACGTCGAATTGACCGAATGTCGATCATTGGGCACTATACTGACGCGATGCACCGGTTCTGGTTAACCTTTTTGCTGGCTTTGGCCATGCTCACGAGCGGCGTCTCAACCGCCGTGGCGGGGCCTGCCTGCCCGATGCATTCCTCGGGTTCGATGTCGCATGACTGCTGCGACGACGAAGGCGACCAGGACGGTCCGATCAAATCGATGGACGACTGCATGATGGGTCAGGCCTGTCGTGCACCACCCAGCGTGATGCCGAGCCCTGAGCCGATCCGCCTGTCGCGGGCGATGGTGGCGATCGAGCGTCCGATCCTGCAGCCTGCGACGGCGCCCGACGGCCGGCCGCGCGAATTCTGGCGACCTCCCCGAACCGTGTGACTCTCGAAAGACGCCCCGTGGATGCGTTTGAGCGTCCGCGGGCTGGCGCGCCCTGAGCGCCCCAAACGCGTCCCGCCGCGCAAGTCTGCGCGCCGTTTCCCATCGAAAATCACACGGAGTCTATCATGCGTACCCTTTTGGCCGCCGTCATCGGCATGGCCGCACTCGCACTCTCGCCAACCAGCGCGTTCGCCCACCACAACATGTCGCATTCCATCGTCGTCGCCCCGCAGACCGCGCCTTGCGCGCATCACCGGGCTGGCCCCAGCGCACTCAGCGCCGCGCTCCAGTTCGCTTCCGGGCAACGGGGCCCGGTAACACTGGTGCGGGATCGTCACCAGGGCGGCGAGGCCGACTGCATGTCCTACGAAGGCATGGGCGTGATCACCGCCGTTTCAGCGGCCACAGCCACGGTTCGCCATGCACAGATCAGATCGCGTGGAATGCCGGCGATGACCATGGCGTTCGCGGTCACCGAAGTGCAGTCGCTGCAAGGTCTGGCGGTAGGCGACAAGGTCTGCTTCAGCCTCAAGGAGGGTGATGGCGGCGCCCAGACCATCGACCGGATCATGAAGCGTTAACAAAGAGCGTGGCGGCGAACGGGAAACCATTCGCCGCCACACTCTCTCTCCGGAGAGCGTTCATGACCAGAAATTGGCTCATCTGTATTGCCGTCGGCGCTGCGCCCTTGGCGCACGCGCAATCATCTCTGAGTTTCTCGGAAGCGGTCGAGCGCGCCGCCAATGACGGCCCGACCATCGAGGCGCAACGCGCCGCGGTGGAAGCCGCTCAGCGATCGATCGGCCCCTCTGGACGCCTGCCGGACCCGCAACTGGTTCTCGGTTTCAACGATGTCCCGGTGACGGGCCCGAACGCCGGCAGTCTCACGCGCGACGATTTCACAATGCAGCGCGTCGGTATCATGCAGGACGTGCCGAACCGTGCGGAGCGGCGCGCCCGAACCGCCGTCGCCACGGCGGAAGCAGAGAAAGCGAAGGCCGGACTGAACGTCGCCGGCCTCGACGCACGCCTTGGCGCCGCGCAGGCGTGGATCGCGCTGCACTTCGCCCTGCGCCGGGCGGCGATCATCGACGGGCTCGAACAGGAGGCGCATCTGCGCTCCGAGGCGATCCGCGGACGGTTCGGCGGCGGCGGCGCCACCCTGGACGAGACCGTGGTCGCAGCCATCGACGCAGCCCAGGTCGAAGATCGCCGGGGCGAAGCGGCGGCGGCGGTGGTGGCGGCACGCGCGGCGTTGCGGCGCTGGATCGGCGACGCCGCAGATGCCCCACTCGCTCCCGAACAGCCCGCATTTCGCATCGACGCCGCGCACCTGCGCGATCATATCCAGCGCCATCCTGCGTTTATCGCCTATCGGGCGGAGCGCGCGTTGGCCGATGCGAATGTCGCCATGGCGCGCTCGGAAACCAAACCGGACTGGGCCTGGGAAGCCTCCTATGGCCGGCGCGATCCCAGCTTCGGCGACCTTGCTTCGGTCGGCGTGCGCATCGGTTTGCCGTTGTTTCAGGGCGGCCGTCAGAAACCGATCGTCGAAGCGCGGCGTTTCGATGCTGCGCGCGTTGCATCCGAGCAAGAGGCCGCGTTGCGCGAACACACAGCCCTGCTGGAACAGCGACTTGCCGAGTATGCGGCGCTGTCGGCCAACCTGACGCGCGCGCGCGATGTCCGGTTGCCGTTGGCGCGCCAGCGCGCGGCGGCGGCGATCGGCGCGCATGGCGCCGGTTCGGGCAGCGTCACGCAGTTGATCGACGCGCGCACTGCGGTCTTGGAAGCCGAAATCGATCTCGTCGATCTCGAAGAGCGCCTTGCGCTGATCGGAGCGGCGCTTTCACTGGAGTATGGGGAAACACCGCCATGACCGAGGAAATCAAACGCGGCTTATCGCGCCCTGTTCTTATCGCGGTTGGCGTCGCAGTGGTCGCCCTCGCGGCGGGTGGAGGCGGATACCTGATCGGCGCCCAGCGCGGCGCAGGCGGCGAGACGATGCAAGCGGAGTCCGATCGCGAGGTTCTCTACTGGTACGACCCGATGGTGCCAGCGCAGAAGTTCGACAAGGGCGGCAAGTCACCCTTCATGGATATGCAGCTCGTCCCGCGTTACGCCGATGAGGGTTCGCAGGGCGGCGGCGTGCGCATCGATCCGGGCGTCGCGCAGAATGTCGGTATTCGCCTCGCTACAGTCGAGCGGGCGCCGTTGGCACGTTCCGTGCGCGCCGCCGGCATCGTCACGTTCAATGGGCGGGACGTCGCGATCGTTCAGGCGCGCACGGGCGGTTTCGTGGAACGCACGCACCGCCGCGCCATAGGCGATGTCGTGGCGCGAGGCGCACCCATTGTCGATATCCGCGTTCCGGAATGGGCGGCGGCGCAGGCGGAGTATCTGGCTCTACGCCAATCGGGCGGCGAGATCGCGCGGGCGGCCCGCCAGCGTCTGGCCATGCTCGGCATGCCGAATGCGTTGATTGAGCGCATCGACCGCGATGGCGCGCCAAGGCCGGTCGTCACCATCACAGCGCCCGTCGCCGGCGCGATCACCGCGCTCGACGCACGCGAGGGCATGACAGTCGTTTCTGGCTCCATGCTCGCGTCCATCAGCGGCATGTCGCCGGTCTGGCTGATCGCCTCCGTACCGCAAGCCGACGCAGGTATCGCACGGTCGGGCGGCCGTGTGACGGCTTCGCTGCCAGCCTTTCCCGGCGAGAGCTTCAGCGGGCGTATCGAGAGTGTTCTGCCCGCCGCCGATACGGCAACGCGGACGGTCGAAGTGCGTATCGCTCTGCCGAACCCGAATGGTCGATTGCGCCCGGGCATGACGGCCGAAGTCCAGCTTGCCGACGCGAATGCGCGCGAGGTTATATTCGTGCCGTCAGAGGCGGTGATCCGCACGGGCCGTCGAAACGTCGTCATTACCGCGATTGCGAGCGGGCGATACGATCCGGTCGAAGTTGAACTCGGCGTCGAGAGCGGCGACCGGATCGAGGTGCGCCGCGGGCTCACAGCTGGTCAACGCGTCGTCGCGTCGGGCCAGTTCCTGATCGACTCCGAGGCAAGCCTCACCGGCGCGCTCGAACGACTGGAGGCGTCTTCAGGATCGCCCGTAGTGCAACAATCGCACGACGCGACTGGGCGGATCACGGCGATCAATGCTGACGGAATCATGATCGCGCACGGCCCGGTCGCAAGCCTGTCGTGGCCGGGCATGACGATGCAGTTCCAGAAATCGCCCGACCAGGCTGGCAGAGGGCTCGCCGTTGGCGACTGGGTGGCGTTCCGGTTCCGCCAGAATGACCAGGGCTATGTCATCGAAGATATCCGCAAGACGGAGCGTCCGCGATGATCGCCGCCGTCATCCGCTGGTCCGTCGCCAACCGGTTCCTTGTCGTTCTCGCAACGCTGGCGCTCGCGGTCGCCGGCGCCATCGCCGTGCGTTCGACGCCGGTGGACGCCATCCCCGACCTCTCCGACGTCCAGGTCGTCATCCGCACCACCTATCCGGGTCAGGCGCCGCAGATCGTCGAGGACCAGGTCACATACCCGCTGACCAGCACCATGCTGTCGGTGCCCGGCGCACAGACCGTGCGCGGATACTCCTTTCTCGGCGATTCATTCGTCTACGTGATCTTCGAGGACGGCACGGACCTCTATTGGGCGCGATCGCGCGTGCTTGAATATCTGAGCCAGGTGCAGAGCCGCCTCCCCGCCGCCGCGCGCACATCGCTAGGACCAGACGCCACCGGTGTCGGCTGGGTGTTTCAGTATGCGCTGATCGATCGCAGCGGACGGCATGATCTGTCGCAGCTCCGCGGCATCCAGGACTGGCTCCTGCGATACGAACTGAAGACCGTTCCCGGCGTCGCCGAGGTCGCATCTATCGGCGGGATGGTGCGCCAGTACCAGATCGTCCTCGATCCCGAACGCATGGCCGCATACGGGATTGCTCAAGCGCGGATCACCGAAGCCGTGCGTAGCGCCAACCAGGAAGCCGGCGGCGGCAGCATCGAACAGGGCGAAGCCGAAAGCATCGTCCGCGCCAGCGGCTACCTTCGCTCTCTCGACGATTTCCGCTCGATCCCGCTTGGTCTTGGCCTCAACGGCGCGCCAGTGACGCTCGGAGACGTGGCATGGATCCAGATCGGCCCGGAGTCGCGACGCGGAATCGCCGAACTCAACGGCGAGGGCGAGGTGGCCGGCGGCGTGGTCGTCATCCGCGCTGGCGCCAACGCCCGCGAAGTCATCGCCGAAGTCCAGGCGCGTCTCGTAGCATTGAAGCGCAGCCTGCCCGCGGGCGTCGAAATCGTCACCACCTACGACCGCTCGGCGCTCATCGACCGGGCGATCGAGAACCTGTCGCACAAGCTCATCGAGGAGTTCATCGTCGTAGCGCTCGTTTGCGCGCTGTTTCTCTTCCACATACGGTCGGCGATGGTCGCCATCGTCACGCTGCCGCTGGGCATCGCCACCGCGTTTCTGATCATGCGCGCGCAGGGCGTGGACGCCAACATCATGTCGCTTTCAGGCATCGCCATCGCCATCGGAGCCATGACCGACGCCGCCATCGTCATGGTCGAGAACGCCCACAAAAAGCTGGAGAATTGGCGCGATACGCACGACGGAGAGATGCCGAAGGGCGAGGATCATTGGCGTGTCATCACGCAGGCGTCCGTCGAAGTCGGTCCCGCGCTCTTCTTCAGCCTGTTGATCATCACGCTCTCCTTCCTGCCGGTCTTCACCTTGCAGGCGCAGGAAGGAAAGCTTTTTGCGCCGCTCGCCTTCACCAAGACTTACGCGATGGCCGCCGCCGCAGCGCTCGCCGTGACACTGACTCCGGTGCTGATGGGCTTTTGGATACGCGGCCGCATTCCGTCTGAAGCCGCCAATCCGATCAATCGGGTTCTGACCGCGATCTATCGGCCCGCCATTGACTTCGCGCTCGGTGCGCCGCGCCTCATTCTAGTCATCGCCGCGTTGGCGCTAGCGACTACGGCCTGGCCGCTCCTGCGCATCGGCGGCGAGTTCATGCCAACGATGAATGAGGGCGATCTGCTTTACATGCCCACAGCGTTGCCGGGTCTCTCCGCCGCCGAAGCCTCGGAGCTACTGCAGCTCACCGATCGCCTGATCAAGACAGTGCCCGAAGTCGAGAGCGTGTTCGGCAAAGCCGGCCGCGCGGAGACCGCCACCGACCCGGCGCCGATGGAAATGTTCGAGACGACGATCCGCCTGAAGCCGCAATCACAGTGGCGCGCCGGCATGACGCCGGAAAAGCTCGTCGAGGAGTTCGACCGCATCGTGCGCGTGCCCGGTTTGACGAACGTCTGGGTTCCTCCGATCCGCAACCGCATCGACATGCAGGCGACCGGCGTCAAGAGCCCGATCGGCGTCAAGGTAAGCGGGCCTGATCTCGCATCGATCGACATGGCGACGCAGATGATCGAACAGGCGGCGCGCAGCGTCCCCGGCGTCTCGTCATCCATCGCCGAGCGGCTAACGGGCGGACGCTACATCGACGCCGACATCGATCGCTTCGCCGCATCCCGCTATGGCCTCACCATCGCCGACATCCAGGCAGTAGTCTCCGGCGCCATCGGCGGCGAAACCATCGGCGAAGTGGTTGACGGACGCGCCCGCTACCCGATCAACCTTCGATATCCCCGAGAAACCCGTGACACGCTGGCGCGACTGATCGCGTTGCCGATCGTGACGGAAACGGGCCTGCGCTTGACGCTTGGCGATGTGGCGCGCCTCGAAGTCGTCGATGGCCCGAACATGATCCGCAGCGAGAACGGACGCCTCTCGGGCTGGGTCTATGTCGATGTGCGGGGACGCGATCTTGCGTCGGTGGTGCGTGACCTTCAGCGCGCCGTCGCCAGTCAGACATCGCTGCCGGCAGGCGTCAGCGTCGCGTATTCGGGGCAGTTCGAGTACCTTGAACGCGCCGCGCAAAGACTGATGATCGTTGGTCCCGCGACATTGGCGATCATCTTCTTGCTCCTGTACCTGACCTTCCGTCGCGCGGACGAAGCGGCGCTGGTCATGGCCAGCGTGCCGTTTGCGCTGATCGGCGGGATCTGGCTCGTTTACGTGCTGGGTTACGACTTCTCGGTGGCGGTGGCGGTCGGATTCATCGCGCTGGCCGGTCTCGCGGCGGAGTTCGGCGTGGTCATGCTGCTTTACCTGCGCAACGCGCTCCAGGATCGCATCGACCGCGGCGACGCGATCTCGCCGACAGTCATCATGGAAGCCGTGCGCGAAGGCGCGCTGCTGCGCCTCAGACCCAAGGCCATGACCGTCGCCGTCGTTCTGGCCGGTCTGCTCCCGATCATGTGGACCGGCGGCGCTGGCGGCGAAGTGATGCGCCGGATCGCGGCGCCTCTAGTCGGCGGCATGCTCTCGGCGCCGCTCCTGTCCTTGTTCGTCATTCCCGCGGCGTATCTCATGATCCGGCGCCGCGGCGCGGAGCGCAAGGCGCTCACCTCTTCCCAAACGCGGATCACACAACCCCAGGGAGACACACCATGAAACGAACGTTCCTCGCTTTGATCGGGTCCGGCGCGCTTGCACTTGCCGTAGTGGCTTGTTCGCAGGAAGCGCCAAAGTCCGCGGCCGATCATATGGCGTCACCGGAGGCCCCCGCTGCGACAGGCCCGATACGCGGCGAAGGCATGGTGAAGGCCGTTGATCTCGCAGCGGGGACCATCACTCTCGACCACGAGCCGATCGCCGCCATCCAGTGGCCCGCCATGACCATGCAGTTCAAGGCTGAAAACGCCGACATGCTGAAGGACGTTCGCGCCGGCGATCACGTGGCGTTCGAACTCAAATCGGGAACAGACTCCCAGACACTGACGATGTTGGAGAAACAGTGAGGTTGCGCTCCGCCGTCCGCCCGGGCGGCGGAGCGCATTGATCTGGCGGCGACAAGGGGCGGCAGCGTGCGGACAAGTCACTTCGCTCGCACATAGTCTCGCCGATCGTCACTCGCTCGCTCAGCCACTGCAGTGGCCTGCTGTATCGGCGGACAGCGTAGCGGCGATCTATCAAAACAAGGAGAGGCGCCAAGCGGATATGCTAACGCAGCGCCGGCGCAAGCGGAGTAGCCGGACGGACTCGACGCACTCGCAGGAGTCGCGAATACGGCGATGAACTTTCGATGACGCACGCGCTGTTTAGTAGGCGCCGCGCACTGCTAGCCAAGACGCGAACCCGCGCGCGCAACGCCCCTACTCTTCCCGCAATCTCCTCGTCTGCGCGTTGCGCGCGCAGTGCACACGCGCGTTCACGAATTGAGAGACTGGCCGTCGAAATCGCACACGGAGTGCACAGGTGGCCAGCATTCTAATTGAAATGATTGATCTTTCACTCCAATCCATCAACGGGGCCACGGCAAAACGGCGGTTTATATCATTCATTTAATTGATCTTTTTGAACTTCAATCGCGCCCATGCGGAATTGGACCTACCCAGTTTTCGCATCGTTTTCATGTGCTCTTTTCGGCAATGAGGCTCGACGTCGAGTGCACGCCTGGATCTGTCCAGTGCCCATATCCGATCTTTCCAGATGGGGAAATATTGGGGTTGAGCGCACATCCGAAGTACGCCATTTTCCCGCTCGGGAAAATTGCAGCGATAGCTCCTCAACAATTCGGCGCAGCCGTTCGCAAAACCAGCGTGTATTGGGACTCTGGCACGATCAGCTTGCCGGCGCCGCAGGCGCCGGATTGCGATTCACCGTCGACCTCGAAGCGGGCAAGCCTACGGCGCAGCTCGGCAAGGCGCTCGCGGCACTGAAAGTCCGGCAACGCATCAAGTCTGACCGGCGCGAACGGCTCGGCGCGATGGAAATGCACCTCGATATCCGCAAGCGCCTGGTCACGAGCGCACGGTGCTCCGCGGCGCCGGGCCTGCGATCCCTGCTTCAACGCTAACTCCGGCGGGGACCGCTGGGCGAGAGGCGACTATCGCGCGCGCCAGACCGAGATCGCGCCTGTGGCCGTTGGCACGCTGGCGATCTCCTCAATATCCACAAACCCCGCCTCCGACATCAACGCCGGCAAGACGCCATCGGCGTTAGGCTGAGTATCCTCCACACCGTCCAGCGTCTGCACCGTCGCCCTGAACAGGATGCGCATGAGACCGCTGGCTTGCAGTCCATAGTCCGCGATGCACAATCGCCCGCCGGGGCGGAGCGCCTCGCGCATGTGCCGGAGAATACGCCGCTTGGTCTCAAGTGGTGTCTGGTGCAGCACCAGGGAACTTGCCACAATATCGAATGGCGCGTGCAAGGAAACGAAATCCCCGTCTAGAAACCCATGCTCAAAGGACACTCCGGCCTCGGCGCGGCGCTTGGCGCGTATGAGCACGTCGGCATCCGGATCAAGTCCGACGAGCGAAGCGCCCGGCGTCCTCCTCGCCAGCGTCGCAAGAAGCGAACCTGTTCCGCAGCCCACATCGAGTAGCCGTTCGCCAGCCTTCAAGGCGATCGCATCGACCAGTCGGCCACGCCAGAGGTTCTCCCTCGTCGCCAGCGCGATGACTGCGTCGTAGAGAGGCGTGAGCGCCCTGTGGCCCAATGCCGGCGTATAGGCTGGCGGCTCCCGTCCCGGGTCTGATCCGCGCTCCATGCTCATATCTTCACTGCGTCGAGCCGCAACGAGTTGGCGACTACCGAGACCGAAGAGAGCGCCATCGCCGCCGCCGCGATCATCGGCGACAGCAGATCGCCGGTGAACGGGTAGAGCACGCCGGCCGCGATCGGGATGCCGGCGACGTTGTAGGCGAAGGCGAAGAACAGGTTCTGGCGGATATTGGCCATCGTCGCCTTCGAAATCGCCCGCGCGCGCACGATCCCGCCAAGATCGCCCTTGAGCAGGGTGACGCCGGCGCTTTCCATCGCCACGTCCGTGCCGGTTCCCATCGCGATGCCAACGTCGGCCGCTGCAAGGGCCGGCGCGTCGTTAACGCCATCCCCGGCCATAGCCACGACGTGCCCTTCGCTCCTGAGCCGCGCCACAATCCGCGACTTGTCCTGCGGAAGGACTTCGGCCTCAACCGCGTCGATACCGAGCTTTCTGGCCACGGCCTCCGCCGTGGTGCGATTGTCACCCGTGAGCATGACAAGCCTGATGCCTTGCGCGCGCAGCGCCGCGAGCGCCGCCGGCGTCGTTGGCTTCACCGGATCGGCGATCGCGAACACCGCGCGCACGACACCCTCGATCGCGACATAGATCGCCGTGGCGCCATCCGCGCGCATCCTTTCCGCCGCAGCGGACAACGTAGTCGTCTCGATACCGAGTTCGGACAGGTAGCGCTCGGCGCCAAGCGCAACCCGCTTTCCGTCCACCACGCCAATGACGCCCTTTCCGGTCGGCGAGTCGAATTCCGATGGCTCCACCAAAACAATGCCGCGCTCTGTCGCGGCGGCGACGATGGCCTGCGCCAGCGGGTGCTCGCTACGGTTTTCCAGGCTCGCCGCGAGCCGCAACGCATCCGCCTCTTCCGCACCGCTGACCTGGATCTCGATGACCGCCGGCTTGCCCGCCGTCAGTGTCCCCGTCTTGTCGAGCACAAGCGTGTCCACTTTTTCGAAATGTTCAAGCGCTTCGGCGCTCTTGATGAGAACGCCCGCACGCGCGCCGCGTCCGACACCGGCCATGATCGACATCGGCGTCGCCAGACCAAGCGCGCACGGACAGGCAATGATCAGCACCGAGACGGCGGCGATCAGGCCATAGACGACGCGCGGTTCGGGTCCGATCAGCGCCCAGACAATGAAGGCGAGGACCGCCACACCGATCACCGCCGGCACGAACCACCCCGCCACCTGATCCGCCATGCGCTGTATGGGTGCGCGCGAACGCTGCGCGTCAGCGACCATCTGGACGATCTGCGACAGCATGGTTTCGCGACCAACGCGCTCAGCTTCGATGACGAGAGCCCCCGTCTGATTGAGCGTGCCGCCAATCACCTTGTCGCCGACGCCGCGCGTTACCGGCATGGATTCGCCGGTCACCATCGATTCGTCGATCGTCGATCGCCCGTCGCGGACAACGCCGTCGACCGGCACTTTCTCGCCTGGCCTCACGCGGAGGCGATCGCCCGCTTGAATTGCATCGAGGGGGACTTCTTCTTCAACGCCATCACGCACGCGCCGCGCGGTCTTTGGCGCGAGATCGAGCAGCGCACGAATGGCGCCACTCGTGCGTTCGCGCGCCTGCAATTCCAACACCTGTCCGAGCAGAACGAGCACGGTGATGACGGCGGCTGCCTCGAAATACACCGACACAAGCCCGTGCGCATCGCGGAATTGAACAGGAAACGCCGACGGCGCAATCGTCGCCACGACGCTGTAGATCCACGCAACGCCCGTGCCGAGTGCGATCAGCGTGAACATATTCAAGTGGCGCGTTTTGAGGGATGCCCAGCCGCGCTCGAAGAATGGCCATCCGCCCCACAACACGACGGGCGTGGCCAGCAGGAATTGGAGCCAGGGATTGATCGCCGGCGGGACCACGCGATCTATCGCGAAAAGATGGCGTCCCATTTCAAGCGCGAGCACCGGCACGGCGATGGCCGCGCCGAGGACGAAGCGTCGGCGCATATCCAGAAGTTCCGGATTGGGTCCGGAATCGGCGCTGGGCATCATCGGCTCCAGGGCCATCCCGCAGATCGGACAAGAGCCCGGCCCGTCGCGCACGATTTCCGGGTGCATCGGGCAAGTCCATTTGGACCCGGCGGGTACGGTCGAAGCGCCCGCGGGCGCTGCGCCATGACCGTGGTCGTCGTGCTCACCTCCGGCATGGGCGCCGCCACCCTCCGCACAGCAAGAGTGATCGTTCGCGGGCTGCGCGTACTTCGCCGGATCGGCTGCGAACTTCGCCTTGCACCCAGCGCTGCAGAACAGCACCTCTTCATCGTTGTGCGTCAGGCGATGCGGCGTGTCGGGTTTTGGCATCATGCCGCAGACGGGATCGCGCTTTCCCGGCGCAGCGCCATGAGCGGCGTGAACATGGGGCGTATGCGTGGTCATTGGATCAGACGCAGCGGACTGCGCTCCTGGTTTCTCTTGCAAAACAAGCTGCACCTTCCCACAGTGGGAAGGTCAACACAGAAAATTTCAACGGTGAAACAGCATCATGAACATCAGCGAGGCCGCCGATCGCTCCGGCGTATCCGCCAAGATGATCCGATACTACGAAAGCGTCGCGCTCCTGAAACCGGCCGCGCGCCGCGATAACGGCTATCGGGACTATGGCGATGCCGACGTATCGGTTCTGCAGTTCATCCGCCGCACGCGCGATCTCGGCTTTTCGCTGGAAGAGGTTGGCGCGCTGTTGACGCTGTGGCGCGACCGCAAGCGACCTTCGCGCGAGGTGAAGCGTCTCGCAGAAGCGCATATTACCGACCTTGAGCGACGCATGAAGGAAACGCGGGCGGTGTTGCGCACGCTTCGCGACCTTGCACAGCACTGCCATGGCGACGAGCGATCCGAGTGCCCGATCCTTGACGATCTGGCGACGCCACCTGCTACGCGCCGCAGAAAACATTAGTGGCAACCAGCGTCGGACTTGTGGGCTGCGCGTCTGGCGATCCGGTGACGTGCTTGTGGCCGCCACGCGTGAAGAGGTGCATGAGCGGACAGGCCAAAAACAGAAGGTAGGGCGCAAACCCCAAGGCGTGCGCCAAGTGTTCCCGCGGAATGCAGAAAGCGACGCCGGCCGCCACGGCTGTCACCAGCATTATCAGAAAACCGCGAGCAAGTCCTTGAGAAGCCCTGCGAGCCTCCATCAGTGCTGATGGGGATCTGCGGGCGGTGTTGTAGTGGCCGGTGCGGCCTGCTGGCCCTTTGGACAATGCGCCGTGCCGTCTGGATGCATGTCCTGCATCACTTGACCTTGGCCCATCATCTGCCCGGCGCGATCACCGCCCGTCATAGCGCCGTGTTGCTGCCCGCCATCGGGCGGAGGCGACGCCATCGGGCAATTCTGCATCGCCTGCCCCTGCATATCATGCGCGTGCGGCCCCATGCCGCTTGAGGCGCACCCGCCCAGGAGCAGAAGTGGCGATAGAACTAGATATGCGAAACGCATAACGGCCTCCCTGAATGAGCGCTCATCGCGGCGCGAGAAATCCGAACAGATTTGCAAACAACGCGACGAGAACGCCGGTGACGGCCCCGAAGCCGAGTGACAGACAGACGCCTTGAAGCAGCGCCGCTAGTGATGTCGCCGGCTCGGTCGTGGTGAATAGCGACAAATAAAGATGAGACGCTGCGGTATAGCCGAGCGCAGCGGCGATCCAGCACAAGGCGTAGAGCACCGCCGCAGTCGCCGCGCCCACGGCTGCAAGGTGCACCACGCCCAACCGTGTCATGACTTGATCGACCATCGCGAAACTCCTCTTTCGCTCTCGTGCGATACTGCGCCCAGCCCCGTCTCCGCGAATTGACGTCGCTCAAGACAGCGCCGGGTAGTGTGTGAAGACGTCTCGTCCGCCATCGTCCCGGAACGCGATCACATCACAAGCGTCCCGCCCCCCTCCGGTCCGTTCCATACCGGGCGATCCAATGGGCATGCCTGGGACGGCAAGACCCCGGACGCCCGTTGGGCGTTGCTCAAGCGATCGAACGATGTCCTCGGGAGGGACGCGCCCCTCAATGACATAACCCTCAACTTCGACCGTGTGGCACGATGCAAGATCGTCCGGCACACCAAGGCGACGCGTCGGCGCCGACATATCCGCTTCATCGCGCACAGTGGCGTTGAAGCGGGCAGAGCGCTGCATCAGCGTCGTCCAGCCGTGACAGCAACTGCACAGCCTGCGTCCCCTGTTGGCGACCATCGTGAAGACACGGAGGCTCGCCGCACAGGCCTCCAGGCCGCTAAAAGCCGCCCCCGCTGCCGCCGGCCTCAGCACAACGCGCCGGTTCGGCGGCGACAAATGGGTGACCATCATGGAAGACTTGCCTGCGGTTCGGGCTCCGCCGATACGCGAAGCCGCTATTGAATATACGCAGGCGCCGGCCAAATCCCTCGCGCCCAGTGGGCATCGCCGTTGAGGGATCAGCCCGATCCGTGCGTATATAGAGCGAAGTCTGACAATAGGCGCTTATGAACACCGATCTCGACAAATTCCTCGACCGGCTGCGCGACGCAGTCAACGACCGTCAGCTTGATCAGCTTGAGCCCGGCGTATGGGCGCGCATCGACGCCATCCGGTTTGAGGCGCCGCAGGGCGGCGTATGGGGCTGGCGGGCAGCACTCGCGGCGGTCATGCTGAGTTTTGGAGCGCTGGCGGGCGGCGTCGCCGCAGCACAGCCGGAAAGCTCTCCATTCGCGATCCACTCGTCGCTCGCGCCCTCCACACTGCTTGAGGGCGGCCAGTGACGCCGCGCCTGCGCGGGCTCCTCATCACGGTGGTCGTCGCGCTGGCGGCGGGCTTTGCCGGCGTCGGACTCGGCAAGCTGATTTTCGACCGCAATCAGCATCAGGCGACGCTCCACGAAGTCATTCATCGCGAATTGCATCTCACGCCCGCCCAGACGCGCCAGATCGAAAACCTCGAAAGCGCCTTTCGCGTCCGGCGCGAAGCGCTCGAAATGGAGATGCGCGCGGCGAACGCCGAACTGGCCTCCGCGATTCGCGATGAACACGGCTATGGTTCCCGCGTCAGCGCCGCCGTCGAACGCTTCCATCACGCGATGGGCCAGCTCCAGACCGAGATGATCCAGCATGTCTTCGCCATGCGCGAAGTTCTGACTCCGGATCAGAAGGAGGTTTTCGACAATACAGTGGTGTCAGCGCTAACCGCCGAGACCCCATGACCTCGGAGCCTGGCGCGCGTGACGACGCTGCGCTCGTCGCGGCGGCGCTCGCCGGCGACAGTCGTGCGTTCACCGAGATCATGCGCAGGCACAAGGAAGCGATCTATCGCTTTGTCCGGCGGTATGTCGGCGATGCCGATGAGGCGTATGACATTGTCCAGGAGACCTTCGTCTCCGCGTGGAGCGCACTTTCCGGCTTCGACAAGACCAGGCCGTTGCCCGCGTGGTTGCGGCGCATCGCTCTCAATAAGTGTCGCGACTGGAGCCGCCGCCGGCAGGTCCGGCGCTTCTTCTTCGCCGCCGAATCCATCGATGCATCGCCAAGAGAGATCGCCGCGCCAACGCCCGCCGATAACGCCGACCAGGAAGCTCTGCTCGCCGCCCTTGATGCGCGACTGGCGGCGCTGCCGCCTTCGCTCAAGGAAGTTCTGATCCTCACGCTCTTTGAGGGGCTGTCGCAGAAGGAAGCCGCGCGCGTTCTCAATGTCAGCCCGAAGGCGATCGAAACACGCATCTATCGCGCCCGTCAGATACTCGCCCGGCAGCTGTCGCTGCCGGCGAACGACTGAAAGCCGGACGCCCTAGAACCAAGCGCGCAGACCAAACACGAGACTGGCGCGGGACGGATCTTCGCCAGCGGCCCGCGCGAAATCGGCGGTGTCGCCAAATTTTTCATCGTAAGAGATGCCGACATATGGTGCGAAGTTACGCCGAATTTCGTATCGCAAGCGCACGCCGAGTTCGAGATTTGAGACGCCAGAGCCGATGCCGATCTCGGGGATATCTTGCGCAGCCAAGTTCATCTCGGCGCGCGGCTGCAGAATGAGGCGCTGCATGAGGCGCAGGTCATACGTACCCTCCGCGCGACCAAGCACGTCGCCGTGGCCTGACAGGAACAGCGCGCCTTGCACATCGAACCAGTACGGCGCGAGGCCCTCAAACCCGACGGTTGCGTAGGTGCGTTGCGGCGTGGGCTCGAAGTCCTGGCGGATGCCGACTTGCAAATCGAAGTAAGGCGTGACGGCGCGAGAATAGAGCGCCTGCAGCTCCGCCGCTTCCAAACCGGTGTCCACACCGCCCTCGCCCTCCGTTCTCAGGACGAAGCGATGAATGTCACCCCCGTAGCGGGCTTCGCCCTCCCAGCGATAGCCATCCTCACCATCGCGAGGCTGATACTCAGCAAGGTTCAGCATCACTCTGGAAGTTAGAGTGCCGCCATGCTCGCGACGCAACTGATCCCGCGCGGCCTGCATGGTAGCGGGATCGAAAAATGCATCTGCTGGATGATCGGCAGGCGGGACAGGCGCAGGCTCGTTTCCGACACTCTCCTCGGCGGTCGCGTCCAACATTGTAGCGTGATCCATCGCGCCGTGACCCATGCTCTGCGTATCGCCGGGCGGCGCCACGGTCTCCGATGACTGCTGAGCGGGAGCGGCCTCTCTCGCGGGCGGCGTTTGCCGTTGCGGTTGCGTTCCGGCAGGCGACGGCGGGGGGGGCGGCCTCAGATGAGCTGAATGCCCCATGTCCTGCATATCAGGTATGTCCGGCATCGACTGTGCGATTGCGGGCGACACGACGACAATCACAAAGGCGGCGGAAAGCGCGAGTGTTCTCACGAGCGCGCTCCTTCCAATGGTCGCACGCTCACAACGCGGAACATGCCTGCGTGCATGTGGTAGAGCATGTGGCAGTGGAACGCCCAGTCGCCCGGCGCGTCTGCGGTCAGATCAAACATCGCCGTGCCGCCGGGAAGCACATTGACTGTGTGCTTGCGCGGCCTATGCCCGCGCTCGCCAGTGACAAGTTCAAAGAAGTGCCCGTGCAAGTGGATCGGATGCGACATCATCGAGTCGTTCACAAGCGTGACACGCACCCGCTCATTCAGCCGAAATGGAATCGGCGCTGTAACTTCACTAAAGCGCTGACCGTCGAACGACCACATGAAGCGCTCCATGTTGCCGGTCAGGTGTAATTGAAGCTCGCGCGACGGCGCGCGCAGATCGGGGTTCGGCGTGAGTGATTGCAGATCGGTGTAAACTAGAACCCTGTGATCGACATCGTCGAGACCCTGGCCGCGATCGCCCATGCGATCGGCAGGCATTGGGGCAATGGTCTGCACACCCGGTCCCATCACGACCTGTGGCGCGTTCTCCGGATTGCGCATCGACATATCCATGCCGCCCATATCCATAGACATGCCACCTTGGGCGCCGTGCTCCATGCCCGGCATTGCGCCGCTATCTGCTGGCGCTGCGCCCGGCCACGCCATTCCTCCGCTCATGTCCATGCCCATGTCACGCATGGTGGCGAGCGGGCGCGCCCGCAACGGCGGAACCTCGGCGGCAGTGCCGGAACGCGGCGCGAGCGTCGCGCGCGCCATCCCGGAGCGATCTACCGTTTCTGCAACGATCGAAAAAGCGCGGTCTTCGGTGGGTGTGACGATCACATCGTATGTTTCTGCGTTCGCGATCTGAAACTCATCGACACGCACAGGCCGGACGTATTGTCCATCGGCGGCGACAACATCCATCGCGAGCCCCGGAATGCGAACATTGAAGATCGTCATCGCCGCCGCATTGATGAAACGCAGACGAACGCGCTCGCTCGGACGAAAGAGTGCCGTCCAATTGTCCTGCGGTCCATGCCCATTGATCAGGAATTTGTACGCAGCCCCCGTCACATCCGAGATGTCCGTGGGGTCCATACGCATGCCCGCCCATTCGCGGCGATCCGCGAACGATTGATCGCGTCCAGCCAGCAAGCCATCAACAGTCTGGCGTTGCATATTGAACGCGCCCGATTGCTGCTTCAGACGCTTGTAGATCGTGTGCGCGTGCATGAAGCTGTAGTCGGAAAGGACAACGACATATTCACGATCGTATTGAACGGGGTCCGCCCCAGCCGGATCGATGACGATAGGACCGTAGTGGCCCTCCTGCTCCTGAAGACCGGAATGGCTGTGATACCAATAGGTGCCGGACTGCCGAACCGGGAATTCATAGAAAAATGTTTCGCGCGGCCGGATTCCGGGAAAACTTACGCCGGGCACCCCGTCCATTTGGAATGGCACGATCAGGCCGTGCCAGTGAATGGACGTGTCCTCGTCGAGTTCATTGGTCACGGAGAGACGCACATTCTGGCCTTCGCGCAGCCGGATCAACGGCCCCGGAACCGTTCCGTTGATCGTCGTCGCATGGCCTTGGCGACCGTCCAACGTGAGGTGCGATTGCGATATTCTGAGAGCGATGTCCGCGCCGCTCAGCGCCGCAGGCGCATGCGCGCCGTTCATCGAAGCCGATTGCGCCCAGGCGGGCAGCACGCCGGAAAATGCGAGGCCGGCGCCGGTCAAGCCAACGCCACCTAAGAGCTTTCGTCGATTGATGAGCACAATTTCCTCGGTTCGAGTGATTATCAGCCATTCAGGCCGACATGCTTAAGATACGCGGCCGGCGCGATATCCCCCTTCGGAGTGACCTCACCCCAGGACGCTAGAACGCCATGTGATTGGCGCCATGCGTGACCTCCCCGCCCAGATAGGCTTGGGTGAGCACGGCCATGACGGCAACTGCCAGAACTATTTCGTAGAGGCGCGAACTGGGGCGGACAGCCGCCCGCTCAGCAGGCTTCTTCAGATACCAAAGCAGAAGCATCAGAAGCGGTATTGCCGATCCAAGCCAGCGGTGTGTTGTAAGCGCCCATCCGTCCTCTGCGGTTGGAAGACCAGCGCCAGCCCAGCCAAGCGGCGCGGCGATGAAGGCGCCGGCTACGCCAACGGCGAGCAGGATCTTGTTGCTCGCATTGTAGAGCGGCTTGCGCCGCAACAACGCAGCGAGCTCAAGAAACGCCACGGTAAGGAGCAAAGCGACCGGAAAGTGAACAACCGCTGGATGCCACGCGCCAAGCCATGCGATCACGCGTCCGCCGAAGGTCGTCGGACGCGCGCGGTGCGACATCATCATGCCACCGTCCTCGTCGCCTGTCGGCCACGTCATCTCTGTAGCCGGCATCTCCATCGCCGACATATCGTGATCCAGCGCTTTGGGATCGGCGCTATGTTGCTGCGCAGCCATGTGCGCCTCATCGCCGTGTGCGAACGCCGGCGGCGCCAGCGTCGCACTCAGAGACCACGCCAAAGCAAAGGCCCAAAGGAGCGCTGCCGCGGAATGCTTATGCTTGGACATGGCGAGCCCCCTGCCTGTCGGCCGTGAGGCGACTAGAGAACGTGAAGTTCCGAGACCATCGGACGACCTTCGTGGTTCATCAGCGTGAAATGTACCCGTGCTCCAACGGCGACGCCCGTGAGCATGCTGGCGGACCGGACCGGAAACGTCATGGTCATGGCCGGCCAGCGCAGCGCAGCGATCGGACCATGCCGCACGGTGATCGTGCCCGCGGTTGCGTTCACGGCTGCAACTACGCCATCGCCCTCCGCGGTCTGCGGCACGGCGGCGTGAGTCTCGCCCCGATGCGCGAACGCAGGCGCCGCCATGATCCCACTGGCAAGCGCAGCCGCAAGCGCGCCAGCGATGAGTTTCGCCTTCATAAACTTCTCCACATGAGGTCTCTGATCACTTATACGCGGCGGCGGTCCCGATCCCTCAAACGACCCCGCCCCCGCGCACCGTTACGGTGATCTGGCTGGGACCAAGAATGGGGCCGGCGGTCGCCCAGGTGAGTGGAACATCCGACCTTCGCATCACGATTGCGCTGCTCTGCCGCTGAGCTAGGACGGCCACGGCATGGAGCGCTGGATCGGGTTGCGATCGACGCGATACGGCGAGGGATATTTGCTGGAGCCGCGTACATTTGTACGAGCGCCATCGGGGGATAAGCTATGAAGCTCGCGCGATCTCGGATCGATCCGCGACGCACAAGGTCGCCCGCCCACAAGATTAACTATTGAGCTCCGCTCGGGCTTGGACGTGATCCAAGCGGGCCATATGGTACTCCTTCCCTTCCGAATGCCGTTGGGCGGCCGACGGGCCAGTGTGCGGTCCCCGCCCTAGCGCGCGCGCAACCTCCGGGCGGTTGTGCCGCGTTGACTGGATTTCCGTAATTCTAGAGTATTGCGTCCCATGCGCCACTTCTGGCTCACCGTCCTGTTAACCGTCACACTCGTGGCGGGAGGCTTCGCCAACGCACTGGCGGCGCAGGCTTGTTCTATGCAGCCGCAGGCCACCGCCGCGCATGATTGTTGCCCCGACGACGATACGTCCCGCCAGGCGCCCGTCGACCCTAGCTCAAAGGACATGGAAGGGTGTCTGATGGGCCAAGCCTGCAGAACGGCGCCTGCGGTCACCCCGACCGTGGCGCCCATCCTCCTGTCGTCGGTGATAATCCCGGTCGCGCAGCCAATGACCGGCAATCCAGCCCCGGCGCGCGCACCGCTGTCTGAGCACTGGCGGCCCCCGCGCTCCGTCTGATCCAGAACCGCAGCTTGTGCCGCACGCCGTTGCGCGCGCGGCCACACGCTCGTTTTCTCGCATCATTCGGAGACGCTACATGCGCAAAGCATGGCTCTTATGCTGCGTCGTCACCGTCTCGACGGTCGCGCACGCAGAACCCTTGAGTTTTTCCGATGCGGTCGCACGCGCCAGCGCCGACGGACCAACCGTCACCGCGCGACGCGCGGCGCTGACCGCCGCCGAGCATTCCATTCGCCCGGCCGGCCAATTGCCCGACCCACAGCTCGTGCTCGGTCTTCGGGACGTCCCCATCGACGGGCCGGACGCCTATCGGCTCGACCGCGACGATTTCACCATGCAAATGGTGGGGATCGCGCAGGACGTGCCGAGCGGGTTTGAGCGGCGTGCGCGCCGCTCAATCGCCCAGGCTGAGGCCGAGCGCGCCGGCGCCGATGTCGAGATCGCGCGGCTTCAAGCCCGTCTCGGCGCCGCGAACGCCTGGATCGACCTCTACTTCTCCAACAAGCGCATCGCTGTCCTTGATCGCATGGCCGAAGAACAGCGCACGCTCGCAGTGGCGGCACGCGAGCGACTTGCATCCGGCGCAGGCGACGTTGACAGCGCCGTAACGGCGGAGATCGAATTGGCGCGGCTTGCCGATCGCCGCGTCGATCTTGGCGCGCGCGTGATCGCCGCGCGTGCCGAATTGCGGCGCTGGCTCGGAGACGACGCAGACGACCCCCTCGCCGCCGATGCCCCTGAATTTTTGATCGACGCCAATCATGTCCGCGAGCATATGCGCCGCCACCCCGAACTCGCCGCCTTCCAGGCTGACGAAGCCATCGCCGAGGCCAATCTTCGGCTTGCACGCGCCGAACGCGCACCCGACTGGTCGTGGTCGCTCATGTATCAGCGGCGCGCGCCGCAATTTAGCGACCTGGCGTCGGTCGAAGTTCGCATTGGCCTGCCGCTCTTCCAGGGATCGCGGCAAGGTCCGCTGATCGATGCACGCCGCGCTGACGCAGTGCGTGTCGACGCCGAGCGTGACGCCGCCGTGCGCGAACACTCAGCCATTCTGGAGCGGCAATTGGCTGAGTACGAATCCGCTTCCGCCAACCTGATCCGCGCCCGCGGCACGCGCCTTCCTCTCGCACAGCGTCGCGCCGTCGCAGCGGTCGGCGCGTTCGCCGGGGGCGCGACGTCATCGGATCAATTGATCCTTGCCCGCCGCGAGGCACTTGAAGCCGAACTCGACGTGCTCGATCTGCAGGAACGCCGCGCCGCGCTCGGCGCCGCCCTGACCTTGCAATACGGGGAGATGCAGCCATGAGCGAACAACCCAGGAAGCCGATCGCGCGTCTGCCCGTGATCGCCGTGGGCGCAGCGCTTGTCGCCACCGCCATCGGCGCCGGCGGATTTTGGCTCGGCGCGCAGCAGCACGGCGCGCCGACGCCTTCGCAAACCGAAGACGGTCGGCGCGTCCTCTATTGGTATGATCCAATGGCGCCAGATCAGCATTTCGATGCGCCGGGGCGCTCGCCCTTCATGGCGATGGATCTTGTGCCCCGCTATGCCGACGAGGCGGCGACAAAGGCTGGCGTGCGGATCGATCCGGGCGTTGCGCAAAATCTTGGCGTTCGACTGGCGACAGTGGAAAGCGCGCCGCTCGCGCGCACGGTGACGGCGGCGGGCGTGCTCGCGTTCAACGATCGCCAGGTAGCGATCGTGCAGGCACGCACGGGCGGATTCGTGGAACGTGCGTATGGACGCGCCGTCGGGGACGTGGTGGCGGCTGGCGCGCCCATTGTCGACATCCGCGTGCCCGAATGGGCGGCGGCTCAGGCCGAGTATCTGGCGTTGCGAGGCGGCGGAGACGAACTCGCGGACGCATCGCGTCGGCGGCTCGCCATGCTGGGCATGCCGGCGTCTTTGATTGCGCGGGTCGACCAGGATCGCGCGCCGCGACCGATCGCGACCATCACGGCGCCGATATCGGGAGCCATTACGCAGCTGGACGTCCGCGCTGGCATGACTGTGATGTCCGGCGCACCGCTGGCGACCATCAATGGCGCCTCACCCATCTGGGTCGTCGCATCTTTGGCGCAGGCGGAGTCAAGCATCGCGCAACGCGGCGGACGGGTCGTCGCGCGCACGCCAGCCTATCCCGGCGAAGATTTCGCCGGCCGCATCGAAAGCGTGTTGCCATCCGCCAATGCAGCAACGCGCTCGATCGAGGTGCGCATCGCGCTCGCGAATGCCGACGGCCGTCTGCGTCCCGGCATGACGGCAGAGGTGATCATCGCTGACCCGGACACAAGGACAGCGCTGCTCATTCCCGCCGAAGCGGCCATTCGGACGGGACAGCGCACTGTCGTCATCGTCGCGAACGAGGACGGCAGGTATGCGCCGACGGAGGTCGAGTTGGGGCGACGCTCCGGCGACCGCATCGAAGTGCGCAGCGGCCTTTCGGAGGGTCAGCGCGTAGTCGCGTCAGGCCAGTTCCTGATCGACTCCGAAGCGAGCCTCTCCGGCGCGCTGGCGAGATTGACGCCGACGAGCGCCAGAGCGCAGTCCGCGACGCCGGCCGTGCACGAAGCCTCCGGACGCATCACGGCGATCAATGGCGACGCCATCACGATCGCCCACGGCCCCATTGCGAGCCTTCAATGGCCGGGCATGACCATGCAATTCCGCTTGGCGCGCGCCGATCTTGGAAGCGGCCTGCGCGTCGGCGATGCCGTGACAATCAGGTTCAGACAGATCGGGCGCGCCTACGTGATCGACGACATCGCCAAGACGGGAGGCGCGCTATGATAGCCAACCTCATCCGCTGGTCGATCGCCAACCGCTTCCTGGTGGTGCTGGCGACGCTTGCGCTCGCTATCGCCGGCGCACTCGCGGTGCGATCCACGCCCGTCGACGCCTTGCCCGATCTGTCCGACGTTCAGGTGGTGGTTCGCACCTCTTATCCAGGCCAGGCGCCGCAGATCGTCGAAGATCAGGTCACTTATCCTCTCACGACGACGATGCTCTCCGTCCCGGGCGCGCGCACCGTGCGCGGCTATTCCTTCTTCGGGGATTCTTTCGTCTACATCATCTTCGAGGATGGGACCGATCTCTATTGGGCGCGTTCACGCGTGCTTGAATATCTTGACCAGGTGCAAGGCCGCTTGCCGGCGACCGCACGTTCCTCGCTGGGGCCGGACGCGACCGGCGTTGGCTGGGTGTTTCAGTATGCGCTGGTTGACAGATCCGGCCGACATGATCTCGGTCAGTTGCGCAGCATCCAGGATTGGCTGCTTCAATTCGAGCTGAAGAGCGTGCCCGGCGTGGCTGAGGTCGCCTCTATCGGCGGCATGGTGCGCCAGTACCAGATCGTGCTCGATCCTGAGCGCATGGCTGCCTACGGCGTGTCGCAGCAGCGTGTCGCTGACGCAGTGAGCGCCGCAAACGGCGAAGCTGGCGGCGCCGTCGTCGAGATAGGCGAAGCAGAGCATATGGTGCGCGCCTCCGGCTATTTGCGCACGCTTGAGGATTTCGACGCGATACCCCTGGGCGTCGGCGCCACAGGTGCGCCTGTGCGGCTGGGCGACGTCGCCTGGGTGCAGATCGGCCCGGAGATGCGGCGCGGCGTCGCCGAACTCAACGGCGAAGGCGAAGTCGCCGGCGGCGTCGTGATCATCCGCGCTGGCGAGAATGCACGCGAAGTCATCGCGGCAGTGCGAGCGCGACTCACAGAGCTTGAGCGCAGCCTGCCCAAAGGCGTCGAAGTGGTCACAACCTACGACCGCTCGCATTTGATCGACCGCGCGATCGAGAACCTCACACACAAACTCGCCGAGGAATTTATCGTCGTGGCGCTGGTGTGCGCGCTCTTCCTGCTCCACCTGCGCTCAGCGATGGTAGCGGTCGTGACGCTGCCGCTCGGCGTTCTTGCAGCGTTTCTCGTCATGCGCGTCCAGGGCGTCGACGCCAACATCATGTCACTCGCCGGCATCGCCATCGCCATCGGCGCGATGGTCGACGCCGCCATCGTCATGATTGAAAACGCGCACAAGAAGCTTGAACACTGGCGAGACGACCATGGCGGCGAGATGCCGAAGGGTGACGATCATTGGCGTGTGATCACGCAGGCATCCATCGAAGTCGGGCCTGCGCTCTTCTTCAGTCTGCTGATCATCACGCTCTCCTTCCTGCCGGTCTTCACCCTGCAGGCGCAGGAAGGACGCCTCTTTGCACCGCTCGCCTTCACCAAGACCTATGCGATGGCCGCCTCCGCCGCGCTGGCGGTCACGCTGACACCCGTGCTGATGGGCTTCTGGATCAGGGGCAAAATACCTTCCGAGGACGCCAACCCGGTCAATCGATTCCTCGCCGGCCTCTATCAACCAGCGATCGACTTCACGCTCTCGAAGCCGCGCCTGATCATCGCAATGGCTTTGGTGGTTTTCGCCACAACCGCATGGCCGCTCACCCGACTGGGCGGTGAATTCATGCCGATGATGGACGAAGGCGACCTGCTCTATATGCCCACCGCACTGCCAGGGCTGTCTGCGGCTGAAGCGTCGGAGCTCTTGCAGCAGACCGACCGCATGATCCGAACCGTTCCGGAAGTCGGAAGTGTATTCGGCAAAGCCGGACGGGCCGAGACAGCGACCGATCCCGCGCCGCTCGAAATGTTCGAGACGACGATCCGGCTTCGGCCGCGTTCGGCGTGGCGCCCAGGCATGACGCCCGAGCGCATCATTGAAGAACTGGACCGCGCCGTGCGCGTGCCCGGTCTCACCAATGTGTGGGTGCCGCCGATCCGCAATCGCATCGACATGCTGGCGACCGGCGTCAAAAGCCCGATCGGCGTCAAAGTGAGCGGGCCGGACCTCGCCAGCATAGACGCCGCCGCGCGGGCGATCGAGCGGGCGGCGCGTGGCGTTCCCAACGTGTCCTCGTCCGTCGCCGAGCGCATTGCAGGCGGGCGCTATGTAAACGTCGATATCGATCGCTTTGCAGCCGCACGCTACGGACTCAACGTCGGCGACATCCAGGCTGTCGTTTCCGGCGCCATTGGCGGCGAAACCATCGGTCAGGTGGTCGATGGGCGTGCGCGCTACCCGATCAATCTGCGCTACCCCCGGGAGGTGCGCGACACGCCTGAGCGGTTGATCGCCCTGCCGATCGTCACGGAGCAAGGTTTGCGACTGACGCTTGGCGAAGTCGCGCGGGTCGCCATCGCCGACGGCCCCGCCATGATTCGCAGCGAGAACGGCCGGCTGTCGGCATTTGTCTATATCGACGTGCGCGGACGCGATCTTGCGTCTGTGGTCGGCGATTTGAGAAACACCATTGCCCGCGACGTTGCACTGCCAGCCGGCGTGAGCGTCGCCTATTCTGGTCAGTTCGAATATCTGGCCCGCGCCGCCGAGCGATTGACGATCGTTGGTCCGGTGACGATCATCATCATCTTTCTGCTTCTCTATCTGACCTTCCGACGCTTCGACGAAGCAGCGATCGTGATGGCGAGCCTTCCTTTCGCGCTCACCGGCGGCATCTGGCTCGTCTATCTCCTCGGATACGATTTCTCGGTGGCGGTCGCGGTCGGCTTCATTGCGCTCGCGGGGCTTGCCGCCGAGTTCGGCGTCGTGATGCTCATGTACCTCCGCAAAGCAATCGAAGAGCGCGAACGGCGCGGCGAGGCGCTAACGCCGCCCCTCATCGCCGAAGCCGTGCGCGAGGGCGCGCTGCTGCGCCTGCGACCCAAAGCGATGACTGTCGCTGTCATCATGGCGGGCCTGCTCCCGATCCTCTGGACCGGCGGAGCGGGCGCGGAAGTCATGCGGCGCATTGCAGCGCCGCTGGTGGGCGGCATGCTCAGTGCGCCACTCCTCTCACTGTTCGTTATTCCTGCGGCGTATCTGATGATCCGGCGCCGCGGACTCGCTGAGGCCGATGCGGCCCAGCCGGACCAACGGATCGCTCAGCCTGCCGGAGAACCATCGTGAGGAAATCAGTCCCAGCAATGCTCGCCATCGCCGCCATCGCTCTGGGCGTCGCGGCGTGTTCGCAGCCCGCATCGCCGCCGGAAGCGACCGAAGCGTCTATGACGGAAATGTCCACCGCCGCGCCGCCTGCGGCCGGACCGATCACCGGCGTTGGCGTCGTAACAGCCGTCGATCCAGCCGCCGGAACGGTGTCGCTCGATCACGAAGCGATCAACGCCATACAGTGGCCAGCGATGTCGATGCAGTTTCGCGCGGAAGACCCCACGATCCTGAGCAACATCGCAGTCGGCGATCATGTCAACTTCACGCTCAAGAGCGCGACAGAAACTTCCATGATCGAGACGATCCAGAAGCGCTAGATTCGCGAAGGGTGATCGGCGGAGGCCGCAGCCGCCGATCACCACGCACTCGTCCGGCAGTCTGCGGCCATAGCCAATGCCGGCGACCGGAGTCAGGGACGTCCAGACTGACCGGATCGACCCCTCGTGTGCCCAATTGTTAGGCAAAGCGCCGCTCAACAGCCCCTTCGCGACCATGCGATCTGCCCATCCGGACAGGAATGGCCTAACCGGCTTCTGTTCAAGCATGCGTATCCTGGTTGTCGATCACGACGAAGCACGACGCGAGCGGGTGGTCGAGGGCCTCCGCGCATTTGACGATCTGCGCTTGCTCCTGGTCGAGAACACCCTCGGGGTGATGGAGCATGTCGCCAAGTTTGCGCCGGACATGGTCATCGTGGCTTGTGACGCACCCGCGCGCGACGCCATCGACGATCTCAGGCGCGTCACGGAGACCAATCCACGACCGATCGTGATGTTCGTCGATCGCGACGAACCTGAACAGGCTGAAGCTGCGCTGCGCGCCGGCGTCGCGGCCTATGTGGTCGACGGGTTAGAGCCCGGCCGCATCCGATCGGTCCTGGATCTCGCCTCGGCGCAATTCCGTGTCTCCGAAAGCCTCAGGCGCGACCTCGCCCAGGCCAAGGCCGACCTCGCCGCACGCAAAATCGTCGAGAAAGCCAAAGGCATACTTATGAAGCGGCGCGGACTGGATGAGCCGGCGGCCTATGCGCTGCTGCGCAGGGCGGCGATGGACCAGGGCAAGACCCTAGCGGTCGTCGCCGGCGAACTGACGGCAGCCGCTGCGTTGCTGGGGGGCGGCGAATGACTGGCCTTGAAAAGCCCGGTCTGCGGATTGGCTACACCCCGCTTTGCGATTGCGCGCCCTTGGTGGTCGCCCTCGAACTCGGCCTCTTCGCCGAGCACGGCCTCGACGTCCGTCTGGAGCGACAATCGTCATGGGCGACATCGCGAGACCTGTTGCGCATAGGCGCGCTGGACGCGGCGCACATGCTGGCGCCGACGCCGATCGCCACCTGGATGGAAGCCGGGGAGCGGAACGTGATCGCGCCGATGGCGCTCAGCCTCAATGGCAACACGATCGCGCTCGCATGCGGCTTGTTCGCCGAGATCGAGGAGATCGATCCGGCGGCGGGTGAAACACCGCTCGCAGCGGCGCGCGCGCTGGGCGCGCTCATGCGCAAACGCGCCAGGACCGACGGACGCCCCCTTCGGTTTGCGGCGGTTTTCGCCGAGTCGAACCATCATCTCGATCTGCGGCGCTGGCTTGCGGCGGGCGGCGTGGAGGTCGGCCGCGATGTCCGTATCGGCATCGTCCCGCCCGGCGAGATGGAACAGTTTCTCAATCGCGGGCTGATTGACGGTTTCTGCGTCGGAGAACCCTGGGGGTCGCTGGCGGTGTCGCGCGGCGTCGGGCGTATCGTCGCTTCGTCCTACGATCTCTGGTCCAACCGGATCGAGAAAGTGCTCGGCGTCGGCTCACAATTCGCCGCAGAAAACCCGCGAACCGTCGACGCGATGCTTCAGGCGCTGATCCGCGCCGCGCAATGGGCCGATCCGCCGGAAAACCGCGCCGCGATCGCGAGCCTGCTGGTGCATGGCGGCTACGTCGACGCGCCGATCGAAGTGGTGCGGCGCGGGCTGACCGGGCGCGTGCAGTACGCGCCGGATGGCCCAACGCGCGACAATCCGGACTTTATTGTCTTCCATCGCTACGCCGCCAACTTTCCGTGGCGTAGCCAGGCAGCTTGGTTCGCGCGCGCGCTCGCAAGCGCGGGATTGGCGCCCGATGGCGGCACGCCACGTGCGGCCTTCCGACCCGCGCTCTACGCCCGCGCGGCTGCGGAACTCGGCGCCCGATACCCCCTGGTCGATTCAAAACCCGAAGCGGCCCATGAAGCGCCATGGGTGTTCGAACAGGCGACCGCCCCGATCCAGATGGGTCGCGAAGTTGCTTTCGACGGCCCGCTTCTTGAGCAAGGCGCCTCATGATCGGGCATCGAGGTTACGCCGTCATGCCTGACTGCCGACGTTCCAAATTTGCGCTTGCTGCGCCGCACAATCTCTGCTCCGATTGGTTTCGCTGATCGGGGCAATGGCGCTCCGGCCGGGCTGACGCGAGAGGATCGCGGCGCTCAAACAGCATTGAGGACAATGGCGTCCGCGTGGCTTCACAGCCGTGCGGACTTTTTTTTGCGCGATTTTTCGCGCGAGCGGGGTTGAATGAACACGATCTCTCGCCGGAGTGCCGCATCGAACGCTTGGGGAAGCGCACTCGCCGGCCTTGCATTGTTTACCGGATCTGCGGCCGCACAGACCGCGCCCGATCCGGCGCCGCCGCCTCTGGATATGCCGACCGCGATCCAGAACGGCGCGCCGATCTTCGAAATCCGGTCGCGCTACGAAACCGTCAGTCAGTCCGGGGTCAATGACGCCGAAGCGCTGAGCGTGCGCACGCGCCTCGGCTGGCAGACGGCGAAATGGGAAAATCTCGTGGGACTCATAGAGTTCGAGGACGTCCGCCAGCTGGGCGGCGCGCATTACAACGACGGTGTGCCGCCGGCTGAACCCTATGCCGCGATCACCGATCCCGATGTCACCGAACTCAACCGGTTGCAGCTGACATGGACGCCAACCGAAAAGATCACCGCCACCATCGGGCGCCAACGCATCAACCTTGACGACCAGCGGTTTGTCGGCGCGGTGGCATGGCGTCAGGACGAGCAGACATTTGACGCGGTGAAGTTCGACTTCGACCTCGGCCGCCTCGACGTTACGTACGCCTATCTCGGGCGGGTCAATCGCATCTTCGCTGAAGATCTCGATTGGGAGACGGACACGCACTTGCTCAACGCGAGCTACACCGTCGCCGATCCGTTGAAAATCACCACCTTCGCGTATGCGATGGATTTCACGAAGCCGGCCGCCGCCGCGACCGCCAATCTCTCCAACTTCACCTACGGCGCGCGCGTGACAGGCAACACTTGGGCCGGCCGCTTCAAGCTGAACTACGCCGCCACCTATGCAACGCAGAGCGACTATGGCTCCAGCCTGGTCAGCTACGATGCGGACTATCTGGCTGCCGAAGCATCGGTGACGCTTGGGCCGACAACCGCGCGCCTTGCCTATGAATCGCTTGAGGGCGAAGGCGCCAATCGCCGCTTCATAACGCCGCTCGCCACGCTTCACGCCTTCCAGGGCTGGTCGGATGCGTTCATCGCGAACGGCGCGAAAACGCCGAATGACGGGATTGACGATCTCAACGCCAGCATCGTGATCAACCCACGCTGGCGGAAAGATCACCTGTTCAACATCAATCTGGTCGCGCGCTACCACGATTTCGAGGCCCAGCGCACCGGCGCCGACCTGGGTGATGAGATCAACCTTTCCGCGAGCGCGCAGATCACGCGACGCCTCGGATGGATCGTTAAATGGGCAGACTATGACGGTCCGGGAGGCGCCGCACCCGCGGACCGCACAAAAACCTGGGTTGGTCTCGAATTCCGCCTTTGATCCCTTCCCCCCGTGACACGCTGGAGATTGCTCCATGACCGACGACATCAAGAAACCCACACGTCGCACCGCCATCACCGGCGCGCTGGCGACAATCGCCGCCGCAAGGACGCTGGTGCCCGGCGGCGCGTACGCACAAGCCGCGCGCGGCCCGGAAACCACGCGCGCGCGCCTCGGTTTCATCGCCCTGACCGACTGCTCGCCGCTCATCATCGCCAAGGAACGCGGCTATTTCACGCGTTACGGCTTGCCGGATGTCGAAATCGTCAAGCAGGCTTCCTGGGCGGCCACGCGTGACAACCTCGTGCTCGGTTCCGCCGCCGGCGGAACCGACGGCGCCCACATCCTTTCGCCGATGCCATACCTGATGACGCTGGGTACGATCACCGGCGCCCGCCCGATGCCAATGAACATCCTGTGCCGACTGAACATCAACGGCCAGGCGATCTCGGTCAGCAACGCATTGCGCCCCGCCAACGTGCGCCTAAGCGCGACCGGTCTTGCCGCACGCTTTGCGCAGATGAAGGCCGCCGGCAACACCGCGAAGTGCGCGATGACCTTCCGGGGCGGGACGCACGATCTGTGGTTGCGCTACTGGCTGGCCGCGGGCGGCGTCAATCCAGATCGCGATTGCGAAACCATCGTAATCCCGCCGCCGCAAATGGTGGCCAACATGCGCGCCGGCACGCAGGATGTGTTCTGCGTCGGCGAACCGTGGAACGGCCAGCTCGTGAGCCAGAAACTCGGCTACACGGCGACGACGACTTCCGAAATCTGGATGAACCACCCGGAGAAATGCCTGGGCATGCGGGCCGACTGGGTGGCGCGTTATCCGCGCGCGGCGCAGGCCCTGGTCGCGGCGGTAATGGATGCACAGCGTTGGTGCGACCAGATGGGCAACCGCGGCGCGATGTGCTCGATCGTCTCTGGTCGCCCGTACATCAACGTGCCGATCAATGACATACAGCCGCGCCTGCGCGGCGCGATCGACTACGGCGACGGGCGCGTCGCGCAAAGTTCTCCGCACATCATGAAGTTCTGGGCCGACAACGCGAGCTTCCCATACAAGTCGCATGACAGCTGGTTTCTCGCCGAGAATATCCGTTGGGGCAATATCCCGGCCTCTACCGACATTGACGCACTGGTGAACCGCGTGAACCGCGCCGACATCTGGCGCGCAGCGGCGCAGCGCTTGAACGTTCCTGCGCCAGCGTCCGACAGCCGCGGCGTCGAACGTTTCTTCGACGGCAAGACCTTCGATCCCGCCAACCCACGCGCATATCTCGCTTCGCTCGCCATCAAGCACGCCACAGCGGCTTGAACAGGAGATCGTGAATGACCGCCACCGTCACGCGCCTCCCCCTTCCCGAGCCTGAGGCGCCGCCCGCGCCAGACGTTCTCTCACCTGCGCCGGACGTCGCCGCGGAACCGCCAACGCCGCCCACTGCGGACAAGCCGGGTTACATTCTGGAATCGTTGCGGCGGTTCGCGGGGGCGATCGTTCCGCCGATCGTCACGATCATGATGCTGCTGGCGGTATGGCAATGGCTGTGCGCGGATCCGACAGCGCTGTTCCCGAGTCCGCTGTCGATCTGGGAACAGTCGCGAGAGCTGATCACCGACCCGTTCTTTAATCGCGGCAACCTGGACATGGGCCTGTTCTGGCACGTGTCCACCTCGCTGCAACGCGTCGCCATCGGGTTCGCCATGGCCGCCGGAGTTGGTATCCTGGTCGGCGTTATTGTCGGCGCGAATTCGCTGGCGCATCGCGCGGTCGATCCGCTCTTCCAGGTGCTGCGGACCATTCCACCGCTCGCCTGGCTCCCGATCTCGCTGGCGATCCTGCGCGAAGCGCAGCCTTCGGCGCTGTTCGTGATCTTCATCACTTCGATCTGGCCGATCATCATCAACACCGCCGTTGGCGTGCGCAACCTGCCGCCAGACTATCTCAATGTGGGGCGCGTGCTGCAGCTCAATCCGCTCGAGATGTTCACCAAGATCATGCTGCCCGCCGCAACGCCTTACATTTTCACCGGCCTTCGCATCGGCGTCGGTATGTCATGGCTCGCGATCATCGCCTCTGAAATGTTGCTTGGCGGCGTCGGCATCGGCTTCTTTATATGGGACCAATACAACGCCAGTCGCATCGCCGACATCGTAGTGGCGCTCGCCTGGGTCGGCGGCGTCGGCTTCCTGCTCGACCGCTTCATCGCCCTGCTCGGGCAGTTCGCCGCGCGCGGCGCAGCCGCCAGCTAGGGAGGCGTCTATGTCGGCCTATCTTTCCATCGAACAGATCGATGTTACCTTTACTCGCGGACGCACGGTGTCGAACGTGCTGCGCAACGTTTCCCTCGGCGTGGACCGCGGCGACTTCGTCACCGTCATCGGACATTCCGGCTGCGGCAAGTCCACGCTGTTGAATGTCGTTGCGGGACTGGTGGAGCCAGCCACCGGCGCAGTGATTGTCGACGGCGTCTCCGTCGCAGGGCCCGGTCCGGATCGCGCTGTGGTGTTCCAGAACCACAGCCTGCTGCCCTGGCTTTCGGTCTACGAAAACATCCGCATCGCCGTCGACAAGGTTTTTGCGGGTAAAAAGACCGGGAAGGAACGCCACGCCTGGGTGCTGCACAACCTTGAACTCGTGCAGATGATCCACGCCAAGGACAAGCGTCCGAATGAAATCTCCGGCGGCATGAAACAGCGCGTCGGAATCGCCCGGGCGCTGGCGATGGAACCGAAGGTGTTGCTGCTCGACGAACCGTTCGGCGCGCTTGACGCGTTGACACGGGCGCACCTGCAAGATGCGATCGCGGAGATTCACCAGCGTCTCGGCACGACGATCGTGATGATAACGCACGACGTCGATGAAGCGGTGCTGCTTTCAGATCGCATCGTGATGATGACGAACGGCCCATCGGCGACCATCGGTGAAATTCTCACCGTGCCGCTGGCGCGTCCACGCAAGCGGCTCGATCTGGCCGAGGACGGCGCCTACCACCACTGCCGCCATCAGGTTCTGGAGTTCTTGTATGCCCGTCACGCCTCGCGCGCGGCCTAGACCGAACTCCAGGCCACGCCTTGTCGTGATCGGCAACGGCATGGCTGGATGTCGCGCTGTCGAGGAAATCCTCGCTCTCGCGCCGGACAGGTTCGCCATCACCATCATCGGCGCCGAGCGGCAGGTGAACTACAACCGCATCATGCTTTCGCCTCTGCTCGCGGGCGACAAGACGTTCGACGAGATCGTGCTCAATGATGCGTCCTGGTACGCCGACAACGGCATCGAGCTGATCACGGGCTGCGCCGCCAGCGCTGTGGACCGGGATGCGCGCAGAGTCGAACTGGAGGATGGACGCGTCCTGCCGTACGATGCGCTGATACTCGCCACCGGCTCCAACCCGCTTATGCTGCCCATTCCGGGAATGGATCTCCCGGGAGTGGTGACGTTTCGCAATGTGGATAACGTGGAGACCATGCTCGCCGCCTGCGGCAAAGGCGGTCGCGCGGCCGTGATCGGCGGCGGTCTGCTCGGCCTCGAAGCGGCGGCCGGCCTCGCCAGGAACGGGATGGACGTCACGGTCGTCCATCTGATGCCGATCCTGATGGAGCGACAACTCGATCAATCGGCATCGTATCTCATGGTGCGCGAGCTGGAGCGCCGCGGCATCGCCGTGCTGCTGGAAGCCAAAACAGCCGCCTTCGAGGGAAGGGAACGCGTTGAAGCCGTTCGGTTTGACGACGGCGGGGTCACACCTGCCGATCTGGTTGTCGTCGCCGCCGGCATTCGCCCCAACGCCGATCTCGCGCGCGAGTGCGGCCTGGACGTCAAGCGTGGCGTCGTCGTCGATGATGCGTTACGCACCTCCGACCCATCGATCTACGCCGTCGGCGAATGCGTGGAACACGCGGGCCTGTGTTACGGACTTGTCGCACCGATCTGGAATCAATGTCGCGCACTCGCCAGCACATTGGCCAGCGACGGCGCGTTGGCGTTCAAGGGCGGTGAAACCGGCACGAAGCTGAAGGTCTCCGGCGTTGAGGTCTATTCCGCCGGCCTGTTCGCCGGTCACGACCGGCAGGAAGATGTCGTATTCCGCGACGCCGCCCGCGGCGTCTACAAACGCCTCGTTTTCGACAACGAACGCCTGGTGGGCGCGGTGCTGTTCGGCGACGCCGACGACGGACCGTGGTATCTCTCGCTGATCCAGTCCGGCGCGTCGGTGATCGACCAGCGCGAGACGCTGATCTTCGGGCGCGCTGTCACGGAGGCGCTGGCCGGCGCAAACCCTAGAAGCGCCGTGGCCGGCTGGCCCGACACGGCGGAAATCTGCGGCTGCAACGGCGTGTGCAAGGGCGCGATCACCAACGCCATCACTGCAAACGGCCTTTCGACGCTCGACGATGTGCGCGCAGTGACCAAAGCCTCCGCATCGTGCGGTTCGTGCACCCCGCTTGTAGAGGCCCTGCTCGCGTCCATGCTGGGCGAGGGCTACGAGGCGGGCCCGGCGGTCAAGACCGTGTGCAGATGCACACCGTATGGTCATTCCCTGGTGCGCGAACAAATCATTGCCCGGCGACTGACATCCATTCCCGCCATCATGCAGGAACTGGAGTGGACCACGCCGGACGGATGTGCGTCGTGCCGGCCCGCTCTCAACTATTACCTGCTCTGCGCCTGGCCGGGTGAGTATGAAGACGACAAGCACTCGCGCTTCATCAATGAACGCGCGCACGGCAACATCCAGAAGAACGGCACGTTCTCCGTGGTGCCGCGCATGTGGGGCGGTCTGACCAGTCCTGCCGAATTGCGCGCCATCGCCGACGTCGCCGACAAGTTCAAGATTCCGACGGTGAAGGTGACCGGCGGCCAACGCATCGATCTGCTCGGCGTAAAGAAGGAAGACCTTCCCGCAGTCTGGGCCGATCTCGGCGCAGCTGGTATGGTGTCCGGTCACGCCTACGGCAAGGCGCTGCGCACAGTGAAAACCTGCGTGGGGACGGACTGGTGTCGTTTCGGCACGCAGGATTCCACCGGCCTGGGCGTGCGCATCGAGAAGTTCATGTGGGGATCCTGGACGCCGGCAAAGGTGAAGCTGGCGGTGTCCGGCTGCCCGCGCAATTGCGCCGAGGCGACGTGCAAAGACATCGGCGTCATCTGCGTCGATTCCGGTTACGAAATCCATCTCGGCGGGGCCGCCGGCCTGCACATCAAGGGCACGGAAATCCTGTGCAAGGTCGCCACCGAGGACGAAGCGCTGGAAGTAATCGTCGCGACAACGCAGCTTTACCGCGAGGACGCACACTACTTAGAGCGCATCTACAAGTGGATGGCGCGCGTCGGGCTTGAGTGCATCCGGTTGCGGGTGATCGAAGATGCGGCCCAGCGGCTCGCCCTCTTTGAGCGCTTTGTGCGCGCCCAGACCTATTCGCAGATCGATCCCTGGGCCGAACGGGCGCGCGGTGTGGATTCAGACGAATTCCGTCCGCTCACGCCGGCGTTGACGGAGGCCGCGGAATGACTTCGTGGATCGATGTCGGTTCCGACGCGGATATTCCCCTGCGCGGCGCGCGGCGCCTCCTGATTGGCCAGACTCCTGTTGCGGTATTCCGTGCCGGCGACGGCGCACTCTTTGCGCTGATTGATCGCTGCCCACACAAGCATGGCCCCTTGAGCGAAGGCATCATCCACGGCCGCACCGTCACCTGCCCGCTACACAATTGGCAGATCTCGCTCGATACCGGCCATGCGCTCGGCGCCGATACAGGCTGCACGCCGACGCTCCAGGTCGCCTCGCGTGACGGGCGCGTTCTGGTCGATGTCGCGCCGCTGATGCTGGCGGCGAGTTGAAGGCGCATGACACGCACCACCTGCCCATACTGCGGTGTCGGTTGCGGCGTCAAAGCAGGCGGCGCCCGCGAAGCGATGCAGGTCTCCGGCGACGAAACACATCCCGCCAACACCGGGCGGCTTTGCTCCAAGGGATCGGCGCTGGGTGAAACCGTCAGACTCGACGGTCGCCTGCTTCACCCCATGGTCGGCGACCGACCCACGAACTGGGCGCATGCCACCCACGTCGTGGCCCGCCGTTTCGCCGAGATCGTCGAACAACATGGTCCGGACGCGGTCGCCTTCTATGTCTCGGGCCAGTTGCTGACCGAGGATTACTACGTCGCCAACAAGTTGATGAAGGGCTTCATCGGCTCCGGCAACATCGACACCAATTCGCGTCTCTGCATGGCTTCGGCAGTCGCGGCGCAGAAACTCGCGTTTGGCGAGGACGTGGTGCCCGGCTGCTACGACGATCTCGACCTCGCGGACCTGATCATCTTCTGCGGCCACAACGCCGCATGGACCCATCCGGTGCTGTATCGCCGCATGGAGCCTGCGCTCGCACACGGCCAGCGCCACATCGTCATCGATCCGCGCGAAACCGACACCGCGCGCCAGGCATGGTTGCACCTCAAGCTCAAATCGCAAACCGACGTGCGGCTCTGGAACGGCCTGCTGGCCCATCTGTGGGAAACCGGCGCCGCCGACAGGCGCTATATCGTCAATCACACAGCGGGCCTGCACGACACCTTGGCGGCGCTGGCGCGCGACGACCAGTCCATTCCCGCGATTGCGCTCGATTGCGGCCTTGAGGCCGACGAGGTCAGCGACTTCTATCTCGCCTTTGCGCGCACCTCGAAGACGGTGACGTTGTTCAGCCAGGGTGCAAATCAGTCGACGCAAGGTGTGGCCAAGGGTCTCGCCATAATCAACGCACACCTCATCACCGGGCGCGTCAGCAAGGCCGGCGCCTCACCTTTCTCCATCACCGGCCAGCCCAACGCCATGGGCGGGCGTGAAACCGGCGGCATGGCCAACACGCTGGCCGCACACATGGATTTCGCCGCCGACGAGGTCGACCGCGTCGCCCGTTTCTGGAACGCCCCCAATATCGCGTCCGGACCCGGGCTCAAGGCCGTGGAGATGTTCGATGCGGTGGGCGACGGGCGCATCAGGGCGATCTGGATCATGGCCACCAATCCGGCGGTGAGCATGCCCGACTCCAGTCGCGTGCGTGCGGCGCTGGCCGCCTGCCCGTTCGTCGTCGTCTCCGACGTCATCGCTGAAACCGACACCTCGGCCTTCGCCCACGTTCGCCTGCCGGCGCTGGCCTGGGGCGAGAAGGACGGCACGGTGACAAATTCGGAGCGATGCATTTCGCGCCAGCGCGCGGTACTTCCCGCACCCGGCGAGGCGCGCGCCGACTGGCGCATCATCGCCGATGTCGCGGCCGCGATGGGCTTTGAATATAGCTTCGCCTATCGCAGCGCCGCCCACGTGTTCCGCGAGTACGCGGCATTGACGCACTTCGAGAATGGCGGCGAACGCCGGCTCGATCTTGGTCCGCTCGCATGCCTGAGCGACGACGCATACGCGAGCCTCGCGCCGGTCCGCTGGCCTATTGCGCCCGATGGCGCGGGGACCGATCGGCCATTCAGCACCGGATCGTTTTCAACGCCGGACGGCAGAGCCCGGTTTCACAGCGCCGCCGTCCTCGCAGCCGCCAGCGCAACGGACTTTCCACTCGTGCTCAATACCGGACGTCTGCGCGATCAATGGCACACCATGACCCGCACCGGACTTTCCGCGCGGCTGATGCGACATGCGCCGGAACCCTGTGTGGACGTGCATCCGCAGGAGGCCAACGCGTTCGGCTTGGTCGACGGGATGCTGGCGGAGATCGAAACGCCCCACGGACGCGCGACGTTGATGGCGCGGGTTACGGAGACGGTGCGGCCCGGAGAAATCTTCGCGCCGATGCACTGGACCGACGACTTCGCGCCGCACGCGCGCGCCAATGCGCTGGTCAACCCGGACGTCGATCCGGTCTCCGGACAACCGGCGTTCAAGCAAACCCCAGCGCGGATTGCACCGCTTTCACCCGCCTGGCGCGGGTTCATGGCGACACGCGCGCGCAAGGATCCCCCGCGCGAGTTGTGGTGGCGGCGCATTCCTCAGGATGTCGGCCAGCTCTACGAGATCGCCGCTCCGCCCGACGTATCGTCGCCCGCCGCGTTGGCCGAATTCCTTTTCGACGATCTCGCGCCCGAGGAATGGATCGAAGCCGGCGACGGTGCAGGCGCCTTCTTCCGTCGCGCGGCGCTTCGCAACGATCGCCTCGAGCGGGCGCTGTTCATCACCAGAGGTCGGGGCCTGCCAGCGCGCGACTGGCTGGTCGCCCAACTCGCCGCCGAACGGATTGACGACGACAACCGCCGCCTCCTGCTGGCGGGCGGTGCGGGCGGGACAGCCAGGAGCGGGCCGTCGGTTTGCGCATGCTTCAACATCTCTCGCAGGGAAATCGAGGCTCTGGCGGTCGCCGAACCCGACCTCACGATCGCGCGCGTTGGAATGGTGCTGAAAGCGGGAAGCAATTGCGGTTCCTGCCGGCTCGAGATCGCGCAAATCCTCGCTGCGACCAAGGAGCAATCCCATGTCGCGGTTTAGCGGCAGGGTTGTTCTGGTCGGCGCCGGGCCAGGCGCCGCGGATTTGCTGACGCTGCGCGCGCTGCGGGCGATCGAAGGCGCCGACACCGTGCTGTTCGACGCGCTCGTCTGCGCGGACGTTCGCGCGCTCATTCCGGCTACCGCCCGACGCATCGAGGTGGGCAAGCGTGGACATCGACCCTCAACACCGCAGGATTTCATCAACCGGCTGATGGCGCGCCTGGCGCGCGGCGGCGCAACCGTCGTACGCCTGAAGGGCGGCGATCCGTCAATGTTTGGACGCGCCGCAGAGGAGTGTGCGTTTCTCGAACGAAACGGCGTTACCGTGGAGGTGATCCCCGGAATCACCACGGCCTCCGCTGCCGCCGCGCAGTTTGGCTTCTCGCTGACCGAGCGTGAAACCGCTCGGCGTGTCCTCTACGCCACCGGCCGCACCGCGCATGGCGCCGCGCTGGACTGGACGACCGCCGTCGACGCGGCAACCACGCTCTGTCTCTACATGGGTTGCGCCGACATCCGCGCGATCGCCGCCAATCTTGTCGCAGCGGGACGCGCACCAGCTACGCCAGCGATGGCGGCGATCGATGTCGAGCGCCCGGGTGCGCGGCTTGTGCGCTCTACACTTGCGGCGCTGCCCGATGCGCTGACCGCAGAAAGACTGGATGGGCCGGTCTTGATCATCATCGGTCAGGCGTGTGCGCGCGCACACGCTAGCGACGCGCCAGAATTGCTTCGGCGCGCGCGAGGTCTTCCTGCGTGTTGACGTTGAGAAACTCGTCCGGATTGTCGAACAGGACGCGCGCAGCGCCAATCTCCGCGGCGAACCGGTGCACCGGCGGATGGTCGCCCCCGCGCAGCGCGGCCTGGAAATGCG
Source organism: Caulobacteraceae bacterium (assembly GCA_009773335.1). GTDB lineage: Bacteria > Pseudomonadota > Alphaproteobacteria > Caulobacterales > Aquidulcibacteraceae > VFBF01. Next base: position 66,705 of record WRPF01000010.1, on the reverse strand, counting down.
GCAGCAGACCTGTCGCCCATAGGGCGCAGAGCGGATGCGCTACGTCCGCTGTATGCGCGTGGGCGCCTGGCGCACCAGTCAGCTCGGCGCCCGCCTTGAGTCGTGCGACAAGGTCGTCCGGCAGGAGCGGCGCATCGCACGGCGCGGTCGCCAGCCATTGCTTGCCATGCGCGTGCGCCCACAGCAGGCCCGCGAGCACGCCGGCGAGTGGCCCCTCGGCGACGCCCGGCGGATCGGTCAGTGCGTCGGCGGACAGCAGCGCCGCAACCTCCGCGTCGCCGACGACCGCCAGCACCGAAACCTCATGCCGCAGGACGCGCGCAACATGCGCAGCCAGGGGCGCGCCGCAAAGCGGCGCCAGCGCCTTGCGCGCGCCGAACCTGCGCCCCTTGCCCCCCGCGAGGATCGCGCCGAAAGTGGATTGGTCCGCCACGCTGCTGAGCTTGCCATGATCGAGAAGCGACTACCACCCTCGGCGTTCGTCGACGGCTTCGGCCGGCGCATCACCTATCTGCGCGTGTCCGTCACCGATCGCTGTGATCTGCGTTGCCTCTATTGCATGAATGAACGCATGACGTTCGCGCCCAAGGCGGACGTCCTGACCTTTGAGGAACTGGACCGGCTATGTGCGCTGTTCGTGCGGCGCGGCGTTCGCAAACTGCGCCTGACCGGCGGCGAACCTTTGATGCGGCGCGGTGTCCTGGATTTCGTGCGTGACCTCTCCCACCATCTTCGGTCCGGCGCGCTCGAAGAGCTTACTTTGACCACCAACGGCACGCGCCTCGCCGACTGCGCCGCTGACCTCTTTGCGGCAGGCGTGCGCCGGATCAATGTGTCGCTCGACTCCCTCGACCGCGAGACCTTCGCGCGCATCGCACGCAGCGACCGTCTGCAGCAGGTTCTGGAAGGCATCGCCGCCGCGCGCGCCGCCGGGCTGTCGGTCAAGATCAACACCGTGGCGCTGAGACGGGACAATGCCCGCGAAATTCCCGCCCTCATCCGCTGGGCGCATGCGCTCGGCATGGACCTGACACTGATCGAAACCATGCCGCTCGGCGACATGGAGGAAGACCGCACCGACCAGTTTGTGTCGCTCGCCGCGTTGCGACGCGAACTGGAAAGTTTCTGGACCCTGGACGATCTGCCAGAAACCAGCGGCGGCCCTTCGCGCTATGTGCGTGTGCGCGAAACCGGCGGCAAACTTGGCTTCATCACACCGCTCTCGCACAATTTCTGCGCCACCTGCAATCGCGTGCGACTGACGTGCACTGGCCAGTTGTTCCTGTGTCTGGGGCGTGAGGATAACGTCGATCTGCGCGCGCCGCTCCGCGACGGGCATGGCGACGATGCGCTGGACAGGCTGCTGGACGAGGCCATGACGCGCAAACCCAAAGCGCACGATTTCGTCATTGAGCACGGGCGATCGCCAGCATTGGCCCGGCACATGTCGACCACCGGAGGTTAGATGACGCGGATCCTATTCTTTGGTCGCCTGCGCCACGTCGCCGGCCCAGACCTCGACGCGCCGCTCGACGCGAATTTGATCACGGTGGGCGACCTGCGTGGATGGCTGACCGTGCGCCAACTCCAATATAAGTGCGACGTTCCGCAGGCTGCGGGGGCGCCCGGTCGATTTGGTCTGCAATCGCCTTGTCGATTTCGCGCTCGCAGCACCGGAGCACGCGCCGATCCGTTCAGCTTGTCTCGACGGCGCCGTGGTGCTGACGCCCAATCCGCACACCCACGCGCTCTTTGCCGACAAACGCAGCCTGACGCTGCTGTCAAATGAGGCCCCACTGCGTTCGTGGGGCCTTTCAGGGACCCGCTTGCAGGCGCTCGCCTGCCTGCCGAACGCGATGCGCGTGAATGAGGCGCATGCCGCTACCCTTTGGGCAGCACCCAAACGCCATTTCCTCAAGCCGACGTCGGGATACGGCGGCAAGGCCGCCTACCGTGGCGACAAACTCACCAAATCGGTCTGGGACGCCATCCTTGCCGGCGAATACATGCCCAGGAGTTCGCGCCGCCGAGCGAACGCACCATTCTGCCGGACGGGGAACGCGCGCGACGTAAACTCGCCGTGCGCCCTTACACCTTTGGCGGCGAGGTCTTGCTCGCAGCGGGCGGCTCTATCAGGGTCAGACGACAAATTCCAGAATGCCCGAAGGGAGCTTTGAACCGCCCCGGGTTTGCCGGAGGCTCCACTCTTTGAGAGGATGGAGCCATGAGCAAGAAGCAGAAGACCCAGCCGAAGTATTCGCCGGAGGTGCGTGAGCGCGCCGTCCGGATGGTCCACGAGCATGCGAGCGAGCACGCCTCGCAGTGGGCGGCGATCGTGTCGATCGCGACCAAGATCGGATGTACGCCGCAGACGTTGCACAATTGGGTGGCGCAGGCCGAGCGCGACCGAGGCCTGCGCGGCGGCGTCACGACCGACGAGCGAGCTCAGATGAAGGCCATGGAGCGCGAGATCAAGGAGCTGCGCCAGGCCAATGAAATCCTGCGCAAGGCCAGCGCGTATTTTGCCCAGGCGGAGCGAGCCAAAGAACTCTAGGCGCCGACCGAAGTCATGATCGCCTTCATCGACGCGAACCGCGATGAGTACGGGGTCGAGCCGATCTGCGAAGTTTTGCCGATCGCCCCATCCACATATCATACCCACAAGGTGCGAGAGCGTGCGCCAGAAACGGCGCCGCCGCGCGTGCAGCGTGACGAAGCGCTGAAGCCGGAAATTCAACGCGTCTTCGACGAGAATTTCGGCGTCTACGGCGTGCGCAAGGTCTGGAAGCAGCTCTTGCGGGAAGGCTTCGAGATCGCGCGCTGCACGGTATCGAGGCTCATGAAGGCCCTGGGATTAAAGGGCGTCATACGCGGCAAGCCGCATCGCACGACTATCCAGGACAAGTCCGCGCCATGTCCTCTCGACAAGGTGAACCGCAACTTCAAAGCGCCCGCGCCGAACATGCTGTGGGTCGCCGATTTCACGTACGTGGCGACATGGGCAGGCTTCGTCTATGTGGCCTTCGTCACCGATGTCTTCGCACGAAAGATCGTCGGCTGGCGCGTGTCGCGTACGGCGCACGCTGCCTTCGTGCTCGATGCACTCGAACAGGCCGTCCATGATCGCCGGCCCCCAAAAAGCAACCATGGCGGCGGCCTCGTACATTACTCGGACAGAGGGTCGCAATATCTTGCGATTGCGTACACGGAGCGCTTGGCCGAGGCAGGACTGGAGCCGTCCGTGGGCAGCGTGGGGGACTCTTATGACAACGCCCTCGCCGAGACCGTCAACGGACTCTACAAAGCGGAAGTCATCTGGCGGCGCGGACCATGGCGAACGATGGACGCCGTGGAATACGCCACGCTGGAATGGGTAGACTGGTACAACAACACGAGACTGATGGAGCCGGTCGGACATATCCCGCCCGCCGAGGCGGAGGCGAATTACTACGCAGCACATGAGCAGACGGCCATGGCCGCCTGATTCAAATAACTTGGCCTCCGAAGAATCCGGAGCGGTTCACACCTCCACCGCATCGAGCGTTTCCTCAAAGACGGGCTCAACAGGCTCGGGCTCCGCAAGCTCTGCCTCGGGGTCTGGCGGCCATCTGTACGAGCGTTGCGTTTCGCCGAAAGCAAGGTCTGGCATGCCCGGACCGCGCGGTGGCAGGGGACTTCGATGAACCCGTTGGCCGGCCGCGAGCTTGGCCCAGTAGCCGCGATGCGGCACAGGAATATCGAAGCGCGTACACACCTTTTTCAGGCCGACGTCAGAGAGACCGAGTTCGCCTGCCACCGTGCGGACAGGCTTCTCCCAGACGAGATCGTACAGCGCTCGCCGCGTGAGTGTTGGCATCCTTGTCCTCCGTTTGCGCCTCAAAATTCATGCGCGGGAACGGCACAACACGAGGCAACAACACAACGTGTGACCGCGTTGTGACCGCACGTCGCTAAGCGGCTGAATAAATGGCGGTCTCCGTCCAGTCCATCATTGGAGCGACGGAGAAGCGGTGATCGTTGTTTTTCATAGCCTTTTGTAGCATATTCAAGCCGTTGGGCACACACGGCCAAGCGTCATTTGTGCCCATTTGTTCGCTAAAGATTCCGCATGTTGCCGCACGTTTTTGGGCTCCTTGTGCCCGGATTGTGCCCGCGCCAAGTGGGTTCGGAAGCGGTCGGTTTGGAGTGGCATCCCGTGGCAACGGTCCAGAAGCGCCGGGGCAAGTGGCGGGTGCAAATCCGCAGAAATGGTCATGCGCTTTCCAAAACCTTCTACCGCAAGATGGACGCGGACGAATGGGCCCGCGAGGCCGAGCATTCGATCGATAAGGAGATCGACCCGTCAACGAAGCGTATTAGCCGCAAGGATACGTTCGCGAGCCTTATCGACCTGCATATCGAGGACCTCCATGCGGTCGGCAAGCCACTTCGCCGCTCGAAGCGGCATGTGCTGGAGCACCTACGGGAGGAGATAGGCGAAACACCCCTCGCCAACCTGACGCGGGAGCGCCTGATCCTCTATGGGCGCCAGAGAGCCAAGGAGGGAGCCGGGCCTGCCACCCTCGCGGTCGATATCTCCTTCATCGGCACTGTCCTCACGCACGCCGCCGCCGTGCACGGCATCGCCATCAATACGGAGTCCGTGAAGCTCGCGCGTATTGCGCTCCGTCGCCTTGGCCTTGTAGGGGCCGGCATGGAGCGCGATCGGCGCCCAACCGATGCGGAGCTGCAAAAACTCTTCGCGTACTTCGATGGCAACGACCGCCTGACGATACCTATGACGCGCGTGGTCAAGTTCGCCATCGCGACCGCTATGCGCATCGATGAGATTTTCCGGATTGAATGGGACACGCTTGACGCCAAGAACCGCACGATCCTCGTGCCTGACCGCAAAGACCCTCGGAAGAAGGATGGCAACAACCAGCGCGTCCCCCTTCTCGCAGCGACCGGCTATGACGCCTGGGCGCTTCTCGAAGAGCAACGTGAGCTTCGGCTCAATCCGCCAGCATGCTTCCCGTACAATGCGAAGTCGGCGGGCAGTGCGTTTCAGCGCGCGTGCAAAGAGCTAAAGATCATCGACCTGCACTTCCATGACTTGCGTCATGAGGCGACCAGCCGCTTGTTCGAGGCAGGCCTCACAATTGAGCAGGTGCCGCTCGTCACTGGCCACAAAGATTGGAAGATGCTGAAGCGCTACACACAGCTTCGGCCAGAAGGCCTGCATGCCAAGCTCTCGGGTCAGCCTAAGTAATCCGCCTTCAGCCGCCGAAGATCACCCAAGGCGACTTTCAGCTGCGCCTTCGGCGGCGGCGTATCATCATGTGTGCCGGGCGTGACATAGTTGTGAGCGGCTTGAAGCTTTCCAGGGTGCGACGCGTCTTGGATGAGCAACGCCTTCACGTCATTGCTGAAGTTGCCAAAGTTCTTCCCATCATAGTCGGTGATCGAGGCCAGCGTATCGCCCTTCCCCACCCGGTCCTTCACCAAGAGCAGCTTGCAGAAGCGCTCGATAGCTTCCCGCACTCTGGTCCCGCCGAGCTTTCGCTGCTCAGGGTCTTCCGAATTGCAGAACGGCTGCGCGCGAGCAATCATCGCCGCAAGCTGATCGTCCTCATTGCGAATTTCTGACCCGAGAAGAGGGTCGTTCCGAACTATATTGAAGCGCGCGACGTTCCGATGCGCCCATCGTGTTTCGATATCTTTCGCCGTGGCGTGGTCTTGAGTCGCAATGATGGTCTGAATACCTTCGGCCAACAGTCCTTCAATGACCGTAGATGCGAAGTTCGGACGGTAGTCATCATCACTCGTTAAGACCGGATCATCGAGCACAATGAAACCGACACCTTCAGATGAAGCACGCGCTAGGAATATCGCTAGCCCAAGGCAGTGAAGCTGCGACTGACTGAAGACGGCAACAGCGTCCCGAAATTTAGGATCGCTTTTATCGTCTTTGAGAGAGAGCCCGGCACGCATGTCGATCATGCGGCGCGTCTTGGCACCACGACGCTGAACGGCGTCGAAAAAGGTGACTTCGTCGGGGCGCAATCGATCCCACCAAGTTCGGATTGCATCGCTCAGCGTCGCAAACTTCGCATCCTGAACGGTGCCTATCGCCTTATCTATATCCGTTAGCGCCTTTGCGACGGCTTTTTGCTGGTCGGCGAAGGTCGCAAGCAAGCGCGCTGCCGCGACAGCGCCCTCAGGATCAGCACCTCGATTGGCCAAAGCCTCCCAGCCAGCGACCGCCGAAGATTGATCAATGATTGTGGTGAGAGCCTCATTGAGACGGGAGGCGGGGCCTTCATGCGATGCGACCGCAGACAGAAGATCAGCCTGTGCCAACGCCAAGATGTGCAATGCCGACAGAAGGTCAGCCTGTCGGCTCCACGTATCGAATTGGTCAATCGCTTGCTTGAGTTCGGAGTTCACGGCAGCAAACGCAACACGTGCTTTACGACCGCTACGAAGCAGAGTGCGATAGTCCGCAATCCAATCAGCAACAAGTTGGTCGTCGATGCCGAGCGCCTTCAGGCTCGATCGCGTGAAGCCCGCTGCCCGTCTCTCGCTCGGAGAGCGCTGCGCAAGCAACGGAAGTGCGCTGTGCGCCGATTGCCTAGAGCTATCGTTGAGGGTGCTTAGGCGTCCAAGAAGCTCGGTGAGTGTCTTGCGAGCCAACTGGTAGGCCGCCGTCGCCTGCGTCTGCCCCTTAATCCAAGCTACTCGCTCCGCCGTCAGCGCCGCTGCGCTGCCACACAAGGGGCAGTCTTCGGGAAGGTGCTCTCCCAGGTGTGGGATCTTCAACGCCGTCTCGAAGAGACCGATAAGCCGCACAGCTTCCGCGTCGCAAAGAGCCGCCTCTTGAGCAAGCTTCTCGATAGCCAGTCTTACCGTCTCGCCCTGATCAACAGCCGGGACAAACGCTTTGCGCGCAAGAAGTTGAATCGGAAACACTAAGTCGCGGCGGCGATTTAATTCGGCGACAAGTTGCCCAGCGCGCGCGGAAAGCCCCGGCTCTGGCACAAGCCCGGCCTCTTCCAGCACTCGGCCAAGTTCTCCGCTCAAAACTTTCTCGGCGGCGGCCTTGTCTTTGCATTTGAGCAGCCGCTTAGCTGCGTCTGCAAAGGCGGGCGTTTTCTGCAGCTCAGCGAAGTCGTCTATTTCCTTACCCACCGGCTTTTCGAGAGATTGGTCTAGAACGGAGACCGCTTGGCGAAAATCCTCCAAGTCCTGCGTGTCTAAAACGGCGCGGAAATAGGTCGCACGATCCGTGGGGGACGACGAAAACAAAAAGCCCAGGGAATGTTGCGAGAGCACCGGCGCCTGAAGTGGAGCAGGAAATAGCGTCAAGCCAAGGGCCGATTGAAGGTCGCCCTCCGCGGCCGGCTTTCCGTCGATGGTCAACACGCTAACGCAACCGGCCGCACTGCCCCGCTGATAATCGTCTTTCAATTCGCGACGCACTGCGTGGTCTGTGCCGCTCGCATCGGCAAACACGATGTCCACTGCCACTACAGTTTTATCATCGACGTGCGCGTTACGAAGTGAATCGGCGAATTCATCTTTCGCACCGGCCAGCAATTCGCGCCGCGCAATCTGCCCCGTCAGCAGAAACTCAATAGCCTCACCGAAACTGGTTTTGCCGTTGCTGTTGCCACCCCAAAATACCGAAACCGTTTCGGCAGGTTCGGCAATTTGCTGCACGCTGCCAAAACCCCGGAAACCCGTGATCGCGATGCGCTTAATCCTTGGGCGCGTCATCGTCGGCCTCGTTTGTCGCGTGACCCGGCTGCGCGACCTTTACCATTCTGATGATGCGATCTGCGGCGTCGCCGGTTTGCCACGTATCGAGCAATGCGCGTGCAATTCCGACTTCCGGTAGCGCAGCCTTGAGGCGCTCGAAGTTGGTCAGTTCCTTGGCCTCAACCTCAGCGTCTGCCATAGTCCGCGCCCTCGCCCTGCCCGACCAAGTATGCGCCGATCATGTCAACCAACGCGGCGCATCCACTAGTTCTATCAAGTTGTCTGGTTCGCTCATGAACCAAGCGTAGGCTCCCCACGCTAGCGCCGGCACGGCCTTCTTGAAGGCCGCATCGCCTCGGTCGGCAAAAACCGTCACGAATGATACGTGGTCATGAGCAAAGCCAGCTTTGTTTGAAAGCTCCAGTAATGCTGCTTTGCGTGTCACGGTGACGGGGCCGTCAGTCGCCACAACTTCAACAAATACGAGCTGAGGCGGAGTTCTGCCAAGATCAACCAATATGATGTCCGGCAAATTACGATCTGGCTCGATAACGATGCCTATCGATTTGGCGAGGACATCATCACGCTCGACCACCTTTGTCGCGCTCTCACTCAACCAGAGCAAAGCGGGTTGTTTCAGAAACCGAGGAGCAAAATCCTCAATCGCAGCCTTCGACAAAAGAGAGCTGGGACCTGGCGCCATGCGGCGCGTCTCACCGTTAGGAAACTTCACAAGCACGGGGTCGCCGCCTGAGGTCCCCCTTCGCAAAAGCACGATCCGCGCAAGCGCCGCTGCGTTCAGGTGCGTCGTTTGCCACGCATGTATAGCCTTCTCCAAGGCCGCTCCGCTGAGCGTAGGGTTCATTAGCGCCGCGAACGCGGATTGGAGCGCATAGCGGCCTGCGGGCGATGTTGTTGCTAACCCCGCCTTCTCTATGACTGCGCCGATAGCAATTAACCCCATCCGCAAACTGTCGTCGCGTATGGATTCTCTTGTGTCACTTGCATACCAACGTCCGGGAATTTCGCCTGTCCCAGGACTAAGCGATGCTGTGCGCCAGTCACCACGCGCTGCGTCATCGCCAAGTTTCGCTTGCGCGTCCGTCATTCGGGCAACTTGGCTCGGGCGAAGCCATACGTCCGCCCCTTCGACTGCATCGATATACAGCATCACAAACACGATACGCGCGGCGATTAGCGAGACACAATTTGCTCTGTGTGCCGTGCCCTCGGGAAAAATAACCGAGAGCCGCTGCTGGATGTCTGGGACAGGTATGAGAGGAAGCATCGTCATCGCGCTCGCCCAGGCGATTCAACCCCGTAGATCGCGGCAAGCTTGGCGTTAATGACGGCGGGGCTTGATTTTGCCGCCACAAGTTTCTCAATCGCCGCCATCTGCCTGACCGTAGGCAGCGGCAACGCCTCCAACTCGAAAGCCGAGACCGCAACACTGCCACTGATGCAGCGGAACGCCTGATCAATAACTGAGCTATTGAGAACAGCAGCGAGTGCTGCGGGCGAAATTTTCGCCGTGGCGCCGATCGGCCGCACCATGTTGATGTGGTTTTCAATCACAACGCCACCGTGCTTCTTTACGAAGGCGGCGGGCAACTCCGCTGCGATAATTCGCCTGTGCTGCTCTTTGGCAGTTGTCCTTTGAAGAAGCACACACGGCTTGTGTGTCACGAGCCAGTCGTCCCCCCTTTCGACGTTAAAATAGGGAGTATGGTTCTTCTTGTCGGCTCGAAAAACGAACCGACCGTCCGCTGTAATTGCCTCGGCCCAGATCAACGGCAAACTGTTCTTTTTCAGTTTGGCAGTGAGCTGCGGCTTATGTCGATTCCATACAAGCGGACCGGTAGAGACTGTGTAGCCCCAATCCGCGAGACGCGTGCGCTTGCCGGCAAGGCGTTTTATGAGAACTGCATCCGCTGCCGAACGCGGCAACAGCCACGGGCTTTCTGGCTCAATCGGCGGCCGGATCGAACCGAGGTCAGTGGCCTCTAACGTCTCCGACGAGGAGGGCTGGATATGCCGGGCAGCAATGGGAACACGCTTACTGCCGCGCTTGAATGTCGAGAGCGCGGTCTCCTGCAGAACGCCCTCGAACACACCTTTCCGATCAGCAACCAGGTGAATTGCCGTTGGAGGCGCTTCCTCAAGAAGGGTAGCCCTTAACGCTTTGAAGTATTCGCCCGCAAGGAAGCTAGTCGGCGTTACGTAGGCAATAACCCCGCCTGACTTAGCAAACCGCGCAGCTAGATCGAGAAATAGTCCGTACAGATTCGCATGCCCGTATAGTGACCGCTTGTAACGAGCGCGTTGCTCTACGGATAACTTGACCTTGCCAAAGGGTGGGTTGCCGATGACCAAATCGAAGCCGTCCTCAGGTGGCGACGCATCAAGGCTGTCGCACACGCTTACAAGATTTGGCAGCGCTCGGCCGGCGGCGCGAGTGACGTTTCGCAACGTGATTTCGAGGAAGACCTGAGACATCCAAGCGGCGAACGGGTCGAGCTCCATCCCCCGCAGACGGCTCGCGACATTTTGCAGAACGAGCGACGGCAGGCAGTCACTCAACGCCGCTACGATACGTTCGGCAGCTGGCGACAGAAACGCCCCTCCTCCGCACGCTGGATCTAGAACGCGCGCCGTGCGCCAATCCACGCCACCCGCTTCCGCCATATCTAGCAAATGTGCACTTAGCGAAGGGGGAGTGTAATAGACGCCGTTCTCCGACCTGAACTCTGGTGAAAGTGCAAGGGTATAGAGGGCACCTATCTCAAACGCCGCGCGCGAAGGCGTCGTTAGCGACGCTGCCTCGACAATTGCGCGCGACAACGCTTTTGCGCCGAGATCAAGGTCGAACGAGTTCGTTGGCGCAGGAGTATGCGCGAACTCCCCTTCAATGCCCTGAAGCGCCGTACAATAAGCTTCGATTGCGTTCGCGAGTAGCCCCTGAGCCGCGCGGTTTCGCACGAGCCCATTGGAGAAGGACGACACCCATCCAGTAAGCATACCCCGCACAGAGGCGAACGAAGAAATATCCGCGCGACTTTGCGCCGGTTTGCGAACAACGCGAACCGGCGCAGTCTTGAGCGATTGTCGCGCGGCGCGTGGCATAAATGTTTCCCTTTTGTTTCAGTCTGCCTTGCGTTGCCCAAACTGACAAGATTCGCTTGATCAACGACAGGAAACGACACCGACGTGACGGTGCCTGCTCAACTCCCGCCCCATATTTCGTCCAGAACGTCTTGGATTACCGGCGGGTGCGTCAGGGCTTTTGACGGAGCGCTCTCCGGCCGAAGTGGCTCGGCAACCGCGTCGGGTGGAGCGGGCGGTTCCGCGGTCGCCGGTTCGGGCTTCAGCGGAGGCAACGCCCGAGCCGATGCGGCCCATAGCCCGAAGGCCAGCCAGAGCTTAACCGCCAGCCCGACCCCGGCCGCCAGCCAGACTCGGACGCTGTCCGACGTCGCCTGCACGCCCACCCCCTGAAGCAAGGTGGAGAGTGCCTCGAACTGCGGATGCGCTTCCCTCGGCCTCGCGCCAATGGCGGCATTGGCCGCAAGGGCCTGATCCCGCGCCTCGACCTTGGCTTCCATTTCGGTAGCGGTTGCGAGGGCTGACTCCAGCCGCGCCGCCTCCGCGCGCACCGTTCGCGGGACCAGGGTGCCAGTCGCCTCCCACCGCGCGAGGCGACCGGTTGCATTCTCGGCCTGCGGTCTGAGAGCGCTTGATGGCAGGTTGAAGCCATCTGCCTCCAGAATTGCGCGAAGGCGCTCGGCCTCCCTGCCCGCCTCGGCGGCAATGCGTGTGTTCGCGTCGAACCCTGCAGCTTGCTGGTCCCGGCGCGTTTCCTCGGCCGCGCTGAATGTCGCGATGGCACCGATGTCGCCTGCTAGGTTGATGACGAAGAGCGGAATGAAAAGCGCACGAGCGACATTCGCACGATTGAATTCGCCGCGATCCGCCGCCTGCCCTGCGACGACAAGGGCAAGCGCTTCGATCACGGCAAGCAAGGCGCCGATGCCCTGAAAGACGAGCGTCAGGGCGCCGCTACCCGCTCCGAACGTACCCCAGAAGTCCCAAGTGAGAATGATCTGGAGGATGGCGAGACCCACAACGGCGCATGTCAGCGCGAAGCGTGCGGCCTTCACTGGTTTCTTCCCTGTGCGGCGCGCGTGGCGTCGCGCTCGGCGCGGCGCAGCTCCCAATAGTGCTCTGCGATCAGACCACAGGCTTCAGCGACAAGCACCTTTAGAGGGCGCCGCGCGAAGTGCCGCGCCGCCCACAGGCTGAGGTACAGTTCATCCGAAAGACCTGCCGTCACCTTCTTGTGGGGACCGGCAGGCGCGGCAAACGGTTGAAGGATCGCCGGCGCGCCCGTGAGACGTTCGGTGTCGCGGCGCATGCGATAGTGTTCGGCAACGATCGCGCAGCCTTCAGCTATGAGAACGCCTGCCGACTTGCGGCTGTAGAGCTTCGCTGCCTGGAGCTTCACGAAGACCTCCTCGGGAATCTCGGTCGTGACCTGCTTGGGTTTTCGGATCGAGGATTCCACGGGGGTAAACTCCACGGAGTGGCTTGATTGCCTGGCGGCTAGAGGCTGGGTGCTTCCTCTGGAGCCGCTGGAGCCGCGCGAGGGGTCTGCCCCGCACCGCCCCTTGCGCGGCTCCAGTGGTGGAAGATGGCTCCCAACCCACGGGTGCTTCCTTTGGTGGGCTGGTGAGCGTGAGGTGCGATCATCGCGAAGTCGTGCGGCGTCGCGAGGCAATCCATTCGTCCAGGTCTTCGACGAGGTAGCCAATCTTCTTTGGCCCTAGCTCCACGAAGGGAGGGCCATACGGCTCGGGCTTCTTGATGCGCCAACGGTCCAGCACGCTCTTAGAGAGCCCGACATATCGGGCCGCCCCTTTCACGCAGAGAATTCGACGCTCGGTCATGCCGGTCTCCTTGGCTGAAGCCCAACATGCTGATTCGATGTTAATGCGTCAATGGTCCCATTTCACGACGGGGTTCGCTTGTTGGCCCTGTGCCGCCGTACGCGGGCAGTGTTGAGGTTGCGCAGACGCGTTTGACGTTCCTCCTCGGTCTCGCCTTTACGGCTCCGCGTCGGAGACGGTGGAAGGATATCGCTGAGTTTGCGGCCACTCCGCTTCAGTGCTGACGCGAGCGCGCTGTAATATTTGAAATCGTGCTGGCGAATATCGTCGCCCGATCGACCTTCGACAATCAGTGGACGCCAGTGCATTTCAAACCACTGCAAGGCGGTTGGTAGCTTGCCTTGAGGGTCAACAGTGCGATCCGCGAACATGGGGGGCAGCGAAGCCGCGTTTTCTACTAGCGCTTTGCGAGGATCAGAGCTTGCGGGCGTCGATACAAGCGCCGCCGCTTCACCAACTAGCGACACCACACGCGCCACTCGGTCGGAGGGCACGCGCTTTAGCGCGCCGCTGTCCTGCAAAGCCGCGACATGTTTTACCAACGCGGCGAGTAACTCTTTGCGACTGTTCTGGTCCACGCTCCTGAAGGTGTCGCGCAAAAGGCGCTTCACGCGCTCGATGCTATCAGAGGAAATACTTTCATCAGATAGGCAAAGTTGGCGAACCTCGGCGGCAACAGTTGCGAAGCGCGTGGTGGCTTCATGCCGGAATTTGACCGCGACCTTCCCCGTTGCCCCCGTCCCTTCCGCCGGTTCGGGAGCCAAGACATTGACACGCATCTTGCGGCTGGGCGTCTCGGCGTCGGGCAGCCCCAACCGTGCGCGCAGAGGCCCCTTCGTGGGCGCTTTGGCGTCCTTCCCGGTCGATGTAGAGGTGGGTTTCTGGGCCATTAGGGAGAAGATAGCCCAGAGTCAGCGCGGCGCGTCAATCGTCGCGTGACAGGCCCGTCAACCGCCGAATTTTCGGCCCGCAGCGAAGCTCTGGACGTAGGCGGTGAGCGCCTCTTCCATGATCTGCACCATGGGTTTGTCGGTCTCGGCGCTGATGGATTTCAGCCACTTGAAGAGCGCAGGCTCCACATAGGCCGTCACTTGACGCATGCCGGGATACACCCCTCCCCCACTCGGCTTGGGGCGGCGGCGGCGGCGCGTGAGCGGTGCCTCGCTGGTCGCGGCTGGTTCAAGCGCCTGGCTGCGAGGTTGGATGGGGGCACTATCGTCATCGTCACGAATGACGCGGTTCTCTTTCGTCATGCGGCCCCTTCAATGATTGGTCGGCGCAGACGCGCGAATGGATCGTCGAGCATCGCTGGCGCTGGCTCGGGCGCTGCTTCAACGACCTTCTTCTGAGGGGCATTAATCAGCGCCTGCGCGAGCCAGCTCCAAAGTGCATTGATCTCCTCGGCGCTCCGCCCCTCAGGCGCAATCTCTGGCGCGGTCAAACCGTCGCGCAGCGCGCGCACATAGGGTTGGAGCATCGTAATTGAAACGGGCGCGGGCGTGATGTCCTTGCTGGCGAGATAAGACGCGGCGTCCGCCGCCATGCCCGGCGACGTGTGCGGCGTTTGGTTCACCACGAAGAACGCATGTGCGCGCATGTCGTGCACGAGATTGATGGTCGCCTTAGCTGCATGCAGGTCGAAGTAGCCAGGGCGCACTGGCATCAAGACGAGGTCCGCTACTTCCACGGCGCGCGCGGCCGGAAAGTCGGCATGTGGCGGCGTGTCGATAATGACGAGCTGGTAGCCTTGGCGCTTGGCAGCGGCGATCTCTTCCACGAGATCATTCGCAAATAGGCGACGCACATCAAGCGGCGTATCGAACCACCGCCCATGTTGCTCCGCGAGACGTACGCGATCCTTTGCCCATTGCGCGGCGCTGCCTTGCGGATCGAGGTCGATGACAAGTGTCTTCTGCTTCGCCTTCTGGGCCGCGACTGCAATATGCACCGCGAGGGTCGTCTTCCCGACCCCGCCTTTGGTTGAAACGATTGAGAGTGTTTTCACGGCGGCACTTCCACATGGAGCTACATAATTGCTGAGATTCAGAATTACACAGGCGCAGAGTTCGCCAAGTCCATAACCGCGCAATTTTGTTGCTTTGTACTTCTGGTACTACAGAACCACAGAATGTGCCGACGCGAAGAAAGCGAGATATAAGGCCACAAAACGCGCTTCGCATTTCTGGGCTTGTGCGGTTCTGCTCTGCATCTATGGCGTTCTGTGGTTATGCGCTTTTGGTATTCTGCGCGTCATAAGGACGAATCGCGCGCTGGTCGGGACGGGCTTCGACGAGCACAACGTCTTGCCATTTCTCGGGTGGCGGCGTGGTGACGAGGCGGGCCGTCCAAAGGTCTTTGAGGATTGCGTGCTTCACGCCTTTGCAGCGCAGACCATTGTGTTTCGCCGCTTGCCAATTTGAGCGCACGTCTAAGCGGGCGCCATCGGCGAGACCAAGGCCTTCGCCGTCGAATGGCTCCAGATACGCGGTGATGTCGCGACCATAGCCTTGCAGGTAGACGCGCTGCTCACGCCACACGCGGCAATCGAAGCCACAATATTTCAGAGCCTCAGCCAGAGCGAGGACGCGCGATTTCTGATCATTGATTTCGGATGCGGATATCATGGCCGTTTCTTCTTGTTGATTATTGTCGGCCCGTGCAGATTACCGCCATGACGAAAAACAACAAGAACAAGAATCGTCGCTCTAAGCCTGAATCTTATCAGCGTGACCGAACGGCGATGGCAGAGTCCTCGCTGTGCTTGCGGAGCTGAAGGAAGGCGCAAAGCGCAATCCGATATGGTTTGGCGCCGTGGCAACGATCACGGGCGTCCAGGGCTTCTTTGCGTGGGAGTTCTGGGGAGCGGTTAGTCCAGATCCAATGCATCAGGCCGCGCTGCGCGCGCTTGGCCTCGGATTTGTCGCCGGTGAGGTAGTTGCGCTCGACATGGCTAGCCGCGCCGATCTGGCGGACGAGAACAAGCGAGCCAACACCCTTCGCGCGCTCTGGATGGTACTCGCCGTGACCACGTTCACGGCGGACATCAATGCCCTCTCAGGCGTGCTGCGCGATGGAGACGGGGCGCGCGCTGAGGCCGCTGCCGCCTATGATGCGCAGCAAGCACGGCTCGAAGACCTAGAGCGGCGCATTGAAGCTGCGGACGATCCCTACGACGAACGACTTCTCAGCGTTGCTGCCTACGATGCATCGATGACGGGCAAGCGGCGCGAGATTGCGACGGCGAGACGCGATGGGGCTCGCAGCTCCCAACTACGACGACTGGAAGCCGAACTAACCAATCTACAGGCGGCGCGAGCGACCGCCGTGGAAACAGCTGGATGGGAGGCGGAGCGGGAGCGCCTGCGCGCGATGCCGGCGCTCCATGCGCCGCGCCCCGCGACCGGGCCGCAGGAATTCCAGCCCTTCGCTGAGATGATGACAACCACGCTGCGTTCGGCTGAACGCATGGTCGGCCGCGCGCCCAATGCCGACGTTTCGGCAGAGGACGTGCGCTCAAGCATGGCCTGGGTCGCAACCATCGCGATGAAGCTGATGCTCACCTTCGGCGTGTGGGGCGGGCTCTCGCGGGGGCGTACGCCAAACGCGCGGCAACCGGTCATTCTAGAAACAGAGGAGCATCGCGCTCCGGCGCCGCCTCAACGGCCCGACGCACGAAAGCCAGCGCAAGCGCCCCGGACGCAACCGCGACGCCGCACAGGATCGCACACGGTCTTTGGTCGGGGTGGGGCGCGGGTGCCACGCTAAGCGAAGGAATGTCCCCTATTCGCCAATGCCGAGCCCAATGTCGCGAACGATCGACGGCTCCTGCCCACGGAGCAATGCCCAGTCGCCGTTGATGGGGCCAGAGGTCACGACGCCAGGCGGTACGCGTGGCAAGTCGGCCTCCATGACGATGGGGAAGGCATAGTCAATGCTTGTGTCTTTGGTCCGATCACGCGCGAGCGTGCGCATCAGCTTGGCGTCGGTTGGGAGGTCTGTGCGGTTGTAAAACACATCAACGCGCTCGCGATGTCGGGTCAGCGCGACGTAAGCCATATGCGCGTCGAACATCTCGCCCGCCAGCACGTAGGCGCGGTCCACCGTAGCGCCCTGCGCTTTGTGGACGGTCATTGCATAGCCCTGCTCCAAGTAGCTGTAGCGGGTAGAGTCGAACGCCACTTCGCGACCGTCATCGAGCCGAACCCTGAAGGCGCCTTGACGGGTGAGGGACGTAATCGTCCCGAGTGAACCATTCTGCACGCCAAGCGCCTTGTCGTTGCGCGTGAAGAGCATGCGGTCGCCCGTCGCAAAGGAGCGAGTCACCGCGCGCGGCGAAACCTCGCCATTCTCTTCCTCCATCACCATGACCGTTACATCGACTTCGCGCCCGAGAAGTCCTTCTGCCCGAAGTTTGGCGCGCGCCAGTCTGTTGAGAGCCTGCGTCTCGGTGCGCCGATGCGCGAGAATAACCTGGGACTGGCCAGCACTGCGGTCTGCGTGCCAACGATCAATCAGAGCCTCCATCGCACCCGATGAAGTGGGCGAGGGGTGGAAACTGCCCTGCGCCCGGTAGGCCGCCAGCGCTTCAGGCACAGCGCCGCGCGCAAGGTCGCTGCTGGCTTGTCGCTGCCAGCCATGGCGCTGACGTTGGATGGTGCTGAGTTCAGCGGCGCCATGGCGCTTCACGATGGTTCTGAATGCACCACCTGCTTCAATCGCCTGAAGCTGTTGTGTGTCGCCAACCAGCACGACCTTGGCCCCAACACGCTCGGCGTGCTCCAAAACCTTTGCAAGCTGACGCGAGCCGATCATGCCGGCTTCATCGATGATGAGAACGTCTCCCCTGCTAAGCGGCTGGAACGGCCTCTCGCGTTCAAGGTCGCGAAGCAAGGATGCAATCGTTTGCGATGGGACATGCGCGGCGTCGCCGAGACTGCGGGCCACAATCCCCGACAAGGCGGCGCCACGCACGCGATGCCCTGCCTTCGCATAGACTTCGGCAATCTCGGCAAGGAGGTGGGTCTTTCCTGTGCCCGCCAGTCCGTGCAGCGCAACAAGGTCACGTCCCGAAAGAATGGCTTTCGCCGCTTTCGCTTGCTCAGGCGTCAATCCGGCCAAGTCCTCGGTGAGCACCACCGACGTTGCGCGCCCAGCAAGGCGCTCCGCCGTGGCTTTGAGATCCGTTTCGACCGCAAGCATCGCGCGCGTGGTGAAACGGGCAGGTTTTTGGCCCTCTGCTTCTGCAAGTTTCTGGAGGTCCGGGGATTGCATGACTTTCGCGAGCAGCTCGGCGAAGCGACCGTCTTGGTTTGTGACGGCCGTGTAGCGGTGAATGAATTTCGCAACGTCGCGCTCGGTAAAGGTCGATTGGGTGCGCGTGATCTGGTCGAGCACCCATTGTGGATCGAGTGAGACCTTTTGCAGATTGCGCGCCTTGCCGGCGGTTCTCTCGGCTTGCCGGTGGGCGACCACGACGCCATCGAAATTGCGGCCCTTGGTTGGGCCGATATAGTTGTCCGGCTCCACGTCGAGACCGCGCTCTTGGTGGCTGCGATGATCGAGACGGGGTGCGTGTCCATGCGCCAGCAAAAACTCGTTGGCATATTGCGCCCAGGCTTCTCGCCAATCTTGGACGCGCGCGGCGGCATTCCACTCCCGTCGCTTGGCGCCAAAGCCCTCCGGGCCAATGGAGCGCATGGTCAAAAGTACATGCGCATGTGGGTTATCGCCGCCGTCTGATGCCCGTTCATTGTGGATGAAGATGGCAGCGACCATTCCCTCGCGCACGCATGTCCGCTCCACGAAGGCCCGCACAAGGGCCTTTTGGTCTTCAAGCGACAGCTCGCGTGGCAGGCTGACTTCGAGTTCGCGAAAGAGCTGTGCGTCCTTGCGCTTCTCGGTGGCCTCCACCTTGTTCACGAGGCCCTGTAGGTCATAGGCCCACGCTGGAGAGCCCTCGGGCGCCATGATCTCCTTGTGCAGCACGCCGTAGCCATTGGCGTCGAGGCGACCCTTGGCGCGATAATCGAAAACGCGACCGGAGGCGGGGTCGGTGAGGGACTCCCCTGCTCGGTAAGCGATACTCGCAGCCGCTATGGTGCTGCCTGCGCGATACGCGACGGCACCGCCAGCCGATCGACCTCCGGATCGTCCGATTACTTTTGCCCGCAGATGGAACACGTAGCTTTTTATCTCCGCATGTAATACGACGCTTCTTATTCTTGCTTTTTATTGCGTTTACCTACGTCGGCCTTGCCGACGTATAAGTGCACACTTAGCTTCGCCTTGCCAATGCTTCGAATCATTCGTACGTTTCTTTATGTGGCCGATCAGCTTTGACGAGGATTGGCGAAATGGGGCGACCAGTGTCGGCGCTCCGTTACGCCGCTTTGGAAGGAGAGCAATCGGCAGGCTTGAGCGCGTTGCATGCGCTGGGCGAGGGGTCGGACGCTGATTTCGAAGCGGTGTGTGCGGAGATAGTGCGCATGACGAGCGACGAAGGACCGGGACCGCAACGCGGCGGCGCGAAGCGCGCGCGCGATGGCTCTAGGACTGCGGCCAAATTGGAAGACCGCATGCGCCGCCGAGCGGAGCGCTTAGCGCTCGACGCCGTGCGACATAAGGAGCTGATCGACAACCGCGAGCTGCGTCAGGCGAGGAGCCTCTCACGGCGATGGTTTGTGCTCGGGCGCGCGCTTGAGGCCGCGATGGCGGATGATGAAAAATTCGCGGCGGCGCTTCGCGCCGCTCTGTCACCACACATCACACGACCGGACGAAAGAGCCCTGCTCGGCTGGTCGCAAACGGGAGACGTTCCGGGTTCGTGACACTGGAAGGATGGGGCGAGAGGGCCAGCCCTCTCGCGCTCTCCCGGGATATTTGACCAAGGATATGTCCCGAGTTTTCTGCGCTTCTGTGGTTCTGCGAATGCAGAACTATGGAAAGTTGGCGGAGCATGAGAGCGGGACGAGTAAAGGCGCAGCTCAGCCGGTCGCAACAAAGGCGACCGGCTTTCGCGGATCAGAACAATGACATTTGGCGGCTCGCCAGTTGCTGAGCCTGCCACTCGTCGCTCAGAGCTTCATGGTCGAGCCAAGTCTGCACAAAGGCGACTAACCCACCGCAGGCTTCGACAATGCCATGATCCAGGAAGTGCGAACGATAACCCGTTTCCGTGACGGGGAGTGGCGCTTTGAACGGTTCAACGACGTGCAACGCGATATGGGACATGTAGCCGTCGAGGTAGTTCTCCTCATATTCGATCCGTATTCGCACACCATTCCAGTCCATGAACTCGTGACGGATGAATCGCGGCGACCCATTGTGAAACTCATCCTCAATCATCTCTGGAGGCGGGAGCGGGGTCAGCGGGCCCCCATCGGGGCGCGCGCTCATTGCGCACCCCCTTCCGCGTCCTTCGCGCTGGGAACGCGAAGGGTGACGCGACCCGATACTGGAACCGCGTCCAGCACGATGTTGAAGCCGGCGCCGTCGTTGTTGCGCCATGCGGCGCCGATGCGGGTCCAAGACTTCTTCTCGCCGTCGCCGGTGACGACAAAAGCGTAGTGGGTGGGTTGTTTCGACATAAAGTGCTCCTTGATTTCCGCCACGCGGGATTGCGCGACGGACGGGAGCTGAAGACGGGGTCGGCGGAGCCAGAGGCGCACAGACCGCGCGCATGCGCGCCCGGAGGGGCGCTGCTGCACGGAGCGTTAGCGGAGGAAGCGAGCGTCTTGCGGCGCTGGCGCGACCCCGTAAGCCCCCGTCCAGACCGTCAGCGCACTATCCGCCACGGCGATGAAAGGAGCCGAGGCGTCACATCCGTCTCGACCTCGTCCTCGGAGATTGGGGAAGTACAGCGCAGGATCACTCCACATGTAGCCCTACGTCGCCGCGTTACGACCGACTCCTTACGGCGCGTCGCGAACAGATGAAGCCTCGCATCGAACCCGATGGGAGCACGACACATGGACTATCTAGCAGCCGCAAGAAAAAGCGCCGCAAGCCCCTCCAAGACGCGCCTCGCCTATGACTACGGCGTCAGACACTTTTCCGAATGGGATAAGTTCTGGGCAGAACTCTCAGGCGAGGCGGCGGATCAAGGTTTGCGGAATCTCGCAGTTCGGGTGTTCGGGCTGGAACGCGGCGAGCGCGTCGCCATCGAAACCCTAGAGCGACTGGCAACCGAGGCCACGGCAGCGCGCTCCGAGCCCTTCGAAGCAATGGCGGCCGCTATTGCAGAAGCGCTTCAGAAGATGTCCGCAGAGCACCAGACCATGGCCGCACGGCTTGAAAACGTCGTGAAGCAACTTGAGCGGGCGCAGCAAACCCGCGTCGAGCAAGATCGGCGCATGGATTCCATTCGGGGCGACCTGATCAAGAAGATTGAGCAGTTGCCAGCCGACTGGCGCAAGGACTTCGCGCGCGTACTGGATGAGCTGCGCACGACACCCGACGCTGCGACCGCGCTGCTCTTCGGCGGCGAGACTTTTGCCGCCGCCGTCTCAAAGTCGTTGGAAGATGCACAATGACCCTGCCCGTGGTGCGTCCCATGGATTGGTCGCTCGCGAAATTAGAGCGTGGGCTTCGTCTCGTGACCGATCAATCGCCCCTCCTTCGGAACTGGCCGCGCAAAGTCGCGGGCGTCCCAATTACAGCAGATGGGGACGGGGTGATTGCCTACGCATTGGAGGGCCATCGCTTGATCCTTGGCGACCCAGGCGAAGGCAAAGGCACCTCCGTCTTCATTCCGCTGCTGCTCCATGACGTGCGCGGTGCCAACGGCCGACGCGCTGGCATGGTGGTCATCGACCCGAAGGACGCCGAGCTGGTGCGTCTAACCCGTCCCGTGCGCGAGATGTTTTCAAGTCCGGTCTTCACGCTCGACCCGTTCGGACTCGCTGGCGACACCGACGGCTGCAACCCGCTTGCCCTCTTGAACCCGAACGACGTGGACTACTTCGCACGCTGCGCGGGCCTTGCCAGAGCGCTCGTCGGTGAGGCCGATGACGACGGTCACGACGGCGTGCGTTGGCAGGTGCGGGCGCGTGAGCTGTTGACCGGCATCATCGGACACGTCGCCTCCGACCCCAGCGAAGAGAAGACCTTGATGCGCCTCCGCGCTTTCATTCGGTCGGACGCCGACACTTTTCAAACCTTCTGTGACGCGATGGCGCGGAACGCTTACGCCCCGGACTTCGTGCGCCAAACGGGCAACGAGTTGCTCCGGCTCTTCCACAAGGCTCCCAAAGAATTGCAGGGCTACTTGTCGGTGATCAGCCAGCACACCGAGTTCACGGACGATCCGCGGCTGGCGCGTGTTCTCGCCCGTTCGACTTTCGACTGGTCCCACGTACGAGACGCCGGCGCGACGGTGTACATCACGGTGCCGGATGCCGAACTCGGAATGGCCGCGCCTTGGCTCCGGCTCATGGTGGAAGTGAGCTTGCAGGCGATGCGTTACGCGCATTTGCCAGCGGAGCGACGACGCGCCGCCGCCGATGTCCATATTGTCATTGATGAAGCCAAAGCCTTCGGTGCCTGGCGCATGATTGATGAAGGCCTGCGCGCACTACGGAGCGAGCGCATCAGCCTGCATCTTGCCTACCAGAATATCGCTCAGATGCGCGCCGCGTGGCGGGAGGGCTATACGCGGATTACAGCAGTCAAGGTGATCCAATTTCTAGGCTCGAACGATGTCGAGACCTGTGAATGGATCGCGAAGCTCGCGGGCGAGACGACGGTTCTCGATCGGTCACGCTCGACGAACGAGGGCAAGAATTGGAGCTGGAGCGAGGGACAAAACACCGGCGAAAGCCAAAGCGAGCAAAGTGGCTGGTCGGAGACGACCGGAGATAGCCTCGCTGTCGGCGTCAATCGCGGCCAATCGCGCACGCGTTCATTAAGCGCCTCGCATGGCTGGAGTCACACGGACGGTTCGAGCGAAAGCGAGGCCACGAGTGAGGGCTGGTCGCACAACACCACTTCAGGGTCGAGTTGGGGCGGCCCTAACGGCGGCAGCTTCAACGGTTCAAACAG
Organism: Caulobacteraceae bacterium; assembly: GCA_009773335.1. Lineage (GTDB taxonomy): Bacteria > Pseudomonadota > Alphaproteobacteria > Caulobacterales > Aquidulcibacteraceae > VFBF01. The sequence goes on along the minus strand of WRPF01000010.1, from coordinate 43,984 downwards.
CGAGAGCGTTGGGAAATCTGGAAGCGTCACGAAGACCACCGGTAAAAGCAGCAGCGACACAGAGTCCTTTACGCTATCTCGCGGGATCACGAACAGTGACAGTTCAGGGCAGAGCATCAATTTGACCACGCAAAGCGGCAAGGGAAAGAGTGGCGGCACCGGCGCGACAAAGACCACCGGGAAGAATACGTCTGTAGGCGGAGGCGCTCAGAGCGGCGCGTCGGAGTCGATAACGGAGCGTCGCCGCCTCTTAACGGTACAAGAGGTGCGGTCGCTTGATCGAGATAAGGCTGTCGTCTTCATTGAGCGCGGGCCGGGCGTGCTCGTGCCGAAAATGCACTTCCACCGCAACCCCGCCCTGCTGTTGCGGATTGTCGAGGCACGACTCGCCTTGAAGCGAAAGGCATGAGGAAAGTGAAGGAGCGGGGCTAAACCGAGTACGCCCCGCTCACCACTCCGGACCAACGTCGCGGCCGGTTTCGTTATCATTGCTGGGGCTTTGGCCCTGATCTATCCAGCGGTCGAGCCCGGTGCTTTCTACCTCTGGAGCCAACTCCTTCACGAAGTCGATGGCGCGCGCCGCGAAACGCTCTGGAATGGACATGCGCTCATCCGGCACCGGCTCACCGCGAAGATTTGGGATGGTCGCAGCTTCACTTGGAAACCAGCGCTCAAGCGCCCGCCCGAGCGTGTTTCGACGCTCTTCTCGTGCTTCGCTATCACCTGCCTCGCGACTAAACAGCTCTGCTGACACGGCATCAACGGACGTTTGGACTTCTGGCGGCAGATAACCGTGCTCGCGGTCAAATAGCAGGTCCTCAAGCGCGCTCATCAACCGCTCGACTGGCCAATCCCCAATCGGCTCACGATGACCTGGCAGGATATAGCCGGTGCTATTGGACATGGCGTGACTCGCGCATGGCGCAGCATCGCATAGATCGCTGGATTGGCGCTCCCGCGATCTGTTGCCTCCTGCTGCCTTGCGTTGCCGCTATGGCGTGAACTGGCCCACCCCGCGATCATTGCCGGGTTCTGGTCTGGAATCCTCACCGGGATCGTTGTCCGGGTCGGGCGGCGCAAACTGCATCAGGAAGGTCGCGGCCCGCTGCGCCTGGCCTGCGGCAGTGAAGATCGCCTTCTTGTCTTCCTTCATCACGCTCAGCCAACTGGCGAGGTATTGGGCGTGGTCGGGACGAGCGATCGGCGTAACGCCAAGCTCCGCGCAGAGATAGGCCGCGCCGAGTTCGGCGATCAGCTCCTCGAAGGCGTAGGCTCTGTCACCAAAGCGTTTGCCGAAATCGCGGTCCAGTCGGTGTTTGGCGCCGGACCAGTGTATGAGTTCGTGCAGCCGAGTTGCGTCAAACGCTTCGGCGGGCGTCATGGTCTCGGTGCCGGTGAACCGGTTGGGTTCAGGAATCTGCACTTGATCTCCCAGCGGTCGGTAGAAAGCCCGGTCGCCGCCGTACACGATCTGCGCGCCACTGGCGGCCAAGAGCGCCTCGACGCGAGCGCTCGCGTCGAACTGCACGGGCGTAAAGTCTTCGTCGGGAACGGTGTAGCCTTCGACCTGCGCACAGTTGAAAAGTGGAAACGCTCGCGCCATGCCTACCTTGCGCTCGTTGGTTTCGCCGGTGGCCTCGTCAGTCTCGGCAAGCTGAAGATCCTTGTAGAAGACCCCGGTCACCGACTTCTCGCCCTTGCGCACCGGATAGCCCTTGTCGAGCCATTGCTTAAACGTGCCCCAGACAGGCGCGCTGTAGCCGCGTGCTTCAGCAGCGACCCACAGCGCAAGAATATTGATCCCTTGGTAGCCTTTGCCGGTCGCAACGTTGACGGGCCGCATGAGCGATCCCTTGGACCGATGCCAGGGCATCTCGAACGTCCCTGCGCCTGCATCGATAGCGGCGACGATCTGATTGGTGATGAGTGCGTGGATATCGACACGCTCGGACCCATTGGGTCTTGTTGGTTTCATGTGGCCTCCTAGCCGTGGTGGCCGCGTGATTGCGGCCAGTGGGGTTGCAGTGCCGACGCGCGAAAGGCGCGGGCGCACCGCCGCATGGCGGGAAATGGGCAACACGGGAGCGAGAGCCGAAGGCAGAGCGAAGGGAGCGGGCAGCCCGTTGCGCACGAGCCGCGCGGTGGCAAACCCCACGGACTGGACGCAAGCTGCGGCGCGCACGAGGCATGATGAAACCAAGGATGGCGGTCGCGAGGTGCCCGTCGCCTATCTGAGACAGAGGCGACGGGCTGTGCTCGTGTGATAACGCGGCTTCTTAGGCGGCCGTCTTTCTTGTTTTTGTCCGTTCCCAGACGAGCACAAAGCCATCGCTATTCTTGGCCTGCGCGAGACGACACCACACGGGAGCCGCAAAGGTAGGATCGTCGAGCTTCACGTCGTAGTAGACGAGCCCGGTTTCCTTCCCCTCGCGTCGCCATGCAGCGCCGAGTTCGATTTCGTCCGCCGTGAAGATGCGGAAGGCTGGAGCCTTCTCGCCTTTCCCCAGCTCGGCAGGCTCGAACACGACCTTGTCCGACTTGAAAAACATGGTGCGGATGTGGCCGATCAAAGTCCCATCACGCTGTTCGGCAAAGCGTCCAACAATCGCCATTCGAGCCTCCCTTGCTGCGCAGGTGTTAGGCCGTGCGGCGTTTCGTTGAACCGGGTGCGGGGGTCTCTGCCGCCACACGTTCGTTCGGCGTAACCGTCGGACGCGATGCGCGGGCGCCATCAGCAGCTTCCCAGATCATCGCAAAGGCGCCGTCATCGCCCTCAACCAAAATCGGATAGAGCGGCTGCCCGTCATTGAAGGCCGGATCACGAAGGACGAGCGAAACGTACTTCTTGCCGCCTTCGCTGATCTTGTTCCAACCGGCGCCAAAGTCGCTGCCGGTCGGCCCATAGACGCGGAAGTCGGGGCTGGCGTCGCCTCGCTTCGAGGGCGCTGGTGCGATTTCTACCAGCTCAACCACGCTTGCGAGAGTTTTTAGTGAACCACTGTAGACGCCTGTTTGGGCATCGAAGGTGAATGTACCTAGTTGCATGTTGCGCTCCTTTTCTTGTTTTTGTTTTTGGCTTTGCAACGCTTCTTCGTTAGCAGTCGAAAACATCACGCCAAGAAAAAAGTGGAGCGACCGGGCATCTTCGCAATGATGTTGCGCCCATGGATCGTTTTCCACAGGATGTGTTTCACATCGCAGCGCACAATTGGGTGCAAATGAATCACTCTAGGCGTCGCGAGCGTCAGTGGTATGATTGCTTCGCGGTACAGGCAGGGATGCCGATGATCGCCGAGGATATAGATGACGGCAGCCGATAATCCCGGTTGTCGTCATTTTACAAAGGGGCCAGCACCAGCTTGCGTCCCGCTGCTCAAACGCTGCTAGGAAGCATGGTAAACTCGATGCCCACGAAAACGGACGTGTTGCTCATTTTCATCGGCATCTTGATTACCGTGATGATCTATATCCCGAACCAGATCACCTCATGGCTGTTCGACTAAACAAGCAGGCGGTTCAGGTACTTCGCTAAGCCACTGACTGGGCTCGAAAACTCTGCTCTCATTTAACAGAACAAATGATGAGCGAAATCGCTCTGGCACGTCATCGACCGATGACCTCAGGCCAATCTGTGACCAATTGAGCGAGCGCATCGAACATGACGAGAAGCGCGTCATCCGCTGGGAGAACATCCAGGCCCTGCTCAGGAATTATACCGCGCGCCAAGTCGAAAGCTTCCAGCGTGTAAGTCACGGTCGGGTCACGGTCGCGCCACTCGCAAACGTCACAGCCCAGAATAATCATGCGAGGCTTTGTGGGCACGCATTCAATAGCAATGGCCATGGTGTCTTGATACGACACATCATACGCCAGTCCCCTATCTCGAAAGAAGGCAGATAGACGAGTCGCGAAGCGATCATTCAATGCGCTAGGACCGCCCGCGATCTGCATTGTCTGACTAGGCACGCAATACTTCACGCGGAGTCGCGAGCCGGTTGCACGCATCGCGTCAACGTATGCCGATTGCCGCCAGCAGCGGCAATTCAGGCCGCCCGCGCATATTGGCAGATTGAGAGCCATCACTCTAAGCCCGACGACGGCGCGGCACCGTGCCCATGCGACGCGCGATTTCTGGCCAGTCGCGCATCAGCGCGACGAGCGTGTTGTGTAAGTCGAGCAGCGGATCATCGGGCACCAAGTCCGGCTCAAACTGGTCCGGAAATATTTCCCGCTGGGTGTCATAGGTCTCAAGCGCGGCTTCGACGTTAACCGGCGGCTCAATGTTCTGCGCCGGGTAGATGCGAAAGTATTGCTGTGGCCCCTCGCCAACCTCCGTGCGTCGCCATGCGCAATCTGTATGGCTGCCGACATCATGCAGGTGACCTTGCTCACGACTGAAAGCGCGAAGGCGAGACGCAAACAGTTCAAGCAGCGCCACTTGCCCTCCGGCCAGATCGAGCGCTCTGCGAGAAACAAATAGGCGCGTTCTGAGGGGCGACGGCAGGTACTTGATAGCCATGGCGGAGCTAGCCTCTTTCGACGCGACCCAACCAGGCCAGATGAGTGAGACGAGTTTGGGGGCGGTCATTCGCAGATTCTAGCGACAGCCGCCGTGGGAGGGAATCCGGGAGCTGCAGCCCGACTTTCCGCGCTTTCCGATGTCGCAAGGCGCTACTTGCTGATTGCGAAAGCGTTGAGCGCCATAGCGCTGGGCGACCATGCGCGGCCCCGCATCCAATATCCTTGGACAAATATCCTAGCGGGGGTTTTCGAGGGGGCGGCGATGAGCCCCCTCGCTTCAATGGATCTCTTCAGCTCTGAAATGCGGTGGCTATCGTTAAAGAGATTCAGTTAGTAGATAAGTTAAGGCGTTAAGCAGCGCGGGAATGGCAAATCTCGGCGCCAGTACAGGCACTTAGCTGAAGCCCTTGCATCCGTTCCACCGATAGTCTGCATTTCATCCACCGACTGTGGAGCACTTTATCCACCGATACCGACTGCACCCGATACACCGATACACGCTGCATCCGTTCCACCGAGTCTGCTGCACCCGATACACCGTGCCTTGGCCCGCGAAGCGTTTGACTCTTTTGCACTCGATACCCGATAGGCCTGCACCCGATACACCGATAGATTTTCCGCTAAACGACTGACTTTCCGAGGGCACGGGCCTTTCCCACACCTCCACTTCTGTATTTGCAGAACTCTGGAAGTCCAAAACGCACCCGCGCTGCACTCGATACCCCGATAGACGGCTTACCTAAAGGCTTGGTGCGGCTGCATCTTTGTGCGCGCGCGTGAATTCGCTCGGGTCGCGACCGTCGCCAAGCCAGCGAGACCATGTGGCGTCAAAGCCGCGAGGATTGCGTCCGCTATCAATCCAGAAGGTGCGCGCTTCATCACGCGCCTGACTGATCTGATCGCCGAGGCTGACACCACGCGCTGTTGCTTGCTCGGAGGGTGACAGGAAGGCGCGGCCGACGAAATGCACGGCCTCAGAACCGTCCTGCGTCTTGGTGAGCCGCATAGAATATCGCGGAAGGCTATTCTTCTTCACGAGCCTCCGCAGGCGCACAGCGAAGTTGCGCGCCGGCTCTTCACTGCCTGTCTTTTGGTAGAGCACGTCAAAGCGGCAGGTCCAGCCATGTGGCTGTTCGCCAGCATGCTTCCGCGCGATGCGATAAAGCACCCGCTCAAGGCCGCCCTTGAGCAAGAACCATTCGCGGTCGAGCGTCAGCACGCCCTTCCCTGACATGATGCCCTTGAAGAGCCAGTTGGAGAGCCGCAGTTCGAGAGTCTTCAGCTGCTCGGGGTTTTCAATCGTCTGTCCCTCACCTTCGACTTCGGCGAGCCAGTTGAAGATCGCAATGCGGTTCTTACCCCCACGGATATTGGTCTCGATGGTGGTCGTCTTGAGGCGTTTGATCGCCGCCATCAGCTCCTGATAATTCTTGCCGCCGGTTTCGCGCGCGATGCTTTTCAGCAGCTCATAGGGCGAGACATGGATACTCGGGCCGAAGTCATTGTCGCCGGCGTCTCGCGCCGCGACGATCTTTGAGATGCAGTAGATGAGAATGTCAGCGTCCCAGATGGTCGCCATGCCGTGCTCGGGATGTGAGCTGACTTTGATCCAGACGGAGGCATCAGCGCTCTCGTACACGATAGGCCGCATGCGTTTCCGCTTCGCGATCGCGAAGAACGGCCGCTCCATCATTTCCGGGTGGTCCTTTGGCGCGTAGTCGATCAAGTCCGCGATGAAGAAGTCGCGGATCGGATGCGGGTCAGTGCGCGTCGATGACGATAAAAAGCTACTCTTGGATACCACGGCCCAGAGTGCCAGAGCCTCACGTATCGGCAAGCCTGATTAGTGCGAAGAACGTTCCAAAACGGAAAGCCCGCTACTGCCTAGTCTGCGATCGAGAATGGCTGAGTTCAGCGGCGCTTCGCAATACGGCCTCCAGCGCAAGATCGCCAATGATGTGGCCATTTGCATCGTGGTCGATGTTCACCTCGAAAGCGCCAGCGCCCAGCGCTTTCAGACGATCCTGTACAACGGTCTCGTATGCCTTGCCCTCGCTGCCCGCAAAGCAACAGGTATCCCTCTCATTGAACACTTGCAGGTGTCTCCGGCCCTCGCCGTAGCCAGCCATTGTGTAAAGCTCCAACCGGTTCGCGATCCGATAAAGCTCAGGCGTCACCTGCTCGTAATCTCCAGGGTAACGCATATTTTTCGTTAGAAGGTGTTCCGGCCAGCTCCCCGCGACAGAAACCGAGCCGTCAATTCGGGGCTCTATCGCAGCAGCCAAAACGGTAGTCCATCCACCACCGCTCAAGCCCACCATCACAATCGGGCGCTGTGCATCTCTGCTGCGAATTCGCTCCACCAGCGCTAAAACCGGCTCGACGAAGTAGCGAAGCGGACTCCCTTGCGGCAAATCCATGAACCAAAAATCGTCATGCTGTCGAAGTGCAATGCGCCCGTAGCGTGGGCTCTCATACACGAGCCCCTTCACCTTATTCTCTTTAATGAGGGGCATCCCGACTTCGTACACTTCATGACCAGCTGCAATCAGGCTAGCCAGCGGCTTGAACCGGTTCGGATAGTCAGAACCGTGGCCTTTGTGAAAAATAATGATCGCCTTGTCCTTGCGACCTTGTTTCGGGATGTGGTGCAGAATATTTGATTGGAGCCCGAAGGGCATGTCCACACGCAAGCGATAGCTGTCAGCGATATCGATCACTTGCCGCTCCGCCCCTTCCGCTGCTGCATGAGACAGCCAGTGATACTCGGGTGTTACAGGCTCTTCTTGTGTGACTCGGAAGCTCGGCCCGCTATCTCCAAACAGCATTGTCCGAATGGCGTCGCGGCGTGACTGCACGTCGGCGGCATTCTCAAACTGCACAACCCGCGCATAGTCAAAGTCAGTGATGCTCTCGTAACCTTGGATTCTATCTTGCGGCAGATTGTAGTTGTTGGATGTGCAGTAGATGCTGGTACTGTCCGCGCCGGCCTTATACTCCGCCAAGATGCGACGCCACTCTTTGAACTTGCCCTGAACGTGCACTTCTTTTGCGAGCATGAACCCGCCGAGAAGCAGGAGCGAGCCGACCAATACGGCTAGTACAATTCGTTGACGCATTCCTCTCCTAACGGATCGGCTTGTGCCGCCTCCGGACTTCGTAGGTGACAGTAAAATTTCTCGCCCCTAGTTACCTCTCGGGAGTCGCTCCTCGACGTTGGGCCCCAATCTACGAAGACGACAAATGCCAGAGCGGCCAGAGCAACTAATGAAAGAATGATAGGGGTCAGGTTCGACATGGTGCTCTGTTGTGTTGCGCACCCAGAGTGCCAGAGCGACGCTCACCGACAAGTCTCATTCGACCGCGGCACTTTCCATTCGGGAAAGGCAAGGCACACCACGGGCACGACCCGCTCGCTTCTTGGCCCAGAGGTGGGCACCTAAATCCAACGAGCGCTTACATCAAACATCGTTGTACGAGCAGAGCGCGTGTGCCGGCCTTGTGCCCACGTGCCTCCAACTATCTGAAAAAACACACCTCTCTGTGCAGTCCATCATGCTCGGAACGCCGAAGCGGTGGTCTAGTTGCTTCATTTTAGTCGTCTTTTTTCTCGTCAGTCTGTCCAATACCCTACTGGACAGACTGAGTTTGGCACGTTGATTTATCTCGACAATCCGCGGCGCGCGAGGTCTTGCGCGCAACTTCTGTTCACACGCAGCTCACACGCTCTGTGATTCGCCCGCCAGTGCGCTCGGCGGCGTCATGGGATGCTTGCGCGTTGCGTTCTGAAGCCTATGGCCCGGCCGCGACGCGGCATCGCCTTAGGAATTGCTGCAGCCTGCACGCCGTGCGCGCGCGCCATCGAGTTGACAGTGTGCGCCATCGGCGTCTCGGCGTTTGGCCCGGTTACGTGCAATGAAGACGATCACTACGCCGACGGCGGCGATCACGATCAACGCCGCGCAGATGGCCTCGGCGACGCTCAACCCGAACAGCGAAACGCCGGCCCCGGCGCCCAGGCCAAATATGCCGCCTGCCGCCAACAGCGGCACGATGAGGGGCGCGCAGCAGGCCACACACGCCGCGCCAAGCCCCAACCACAGCAACCATGTCCTCTTCACAAACGCCTCCCTCCAAAAGCGCGGACACTCCCGCCTTGCGGAATCTGGCGTAGCTCCTCAAGTAGCTTGAGGAGCAAGCGCTTATAGGAGAACACGATGGCTAGTGCGGGCATGACCATCGGAGACGCCGCCGCGCGCACCCAATGCACGCCCGCGACAATCCGCTACTATGAAGAAATCGGATTGCTCCGCCCCGTTGGTCGCGGCGCCAACGGCCGACGGGCATATGGGCATCCCGAAATTCATCGACTGCGCTTCATTCGGCGATGCCGCGACCTGAATTTCCCCATCGACGACATCCGCTCCCTGCTCGATGTTATGGACGCGAGAGCGCCATCGTGCCTGTCCGCACGCGACCTCACCCTTCAGCACCTTGAAACGGTGCGGGCGCGCCGCATCGAACTCGAAGCGCTTGAACGCACGCTGAAGACAATGGCCGCCACCTGCACGGACGCATGCGTTGCCCGGCCCGCATCGCAATGCGCGCTGATCGTTGATCTGGCGACGTGAGCGTCTAGGCGCCGCGTGGTCCGAGCAGGATAATTGCAGCGCCCAATACGCAGACGCCTGCGCCGAGCACATCCCAGCGATCGGGGCGCATGCCCTCCACCATCCAGAGCCACGCAAGCGATGCCGCGATATAGACGCCGCCATAGGCCGCATACGCCCTTCCCGCCGCACTCGTGGGCACAAGCGTAAGCAACCAGGCAAAGAGGCACAGCGAAACCAGGCCCGGCGCCAACCACCACGGCGAACGGCCAAGGCGCAGCCATGCCCAGAATGCAAAGCAACCGGCGATCTCTGCGACCGCCGCAGCGGCGTAGATGGCGATCGTGGCCGGACTCATTTTCGCCGTCCTGCCAAGCGCGCGGACTTGGCGCGCGCCGAACGGGCCGGTGAACGCTGCGCGCCTGCATGGTCCGCGCTGCAATGGGCGTGATCCGCCAATGCCTCGATCACGCGGCATTGGGCGGCGCTTCCGCCGGCGCATGACCTTACAATCCGTTTCAGTTCCGCTTTCAGTGCAGTCAATTGCACGAGGCGCTGCTCGACTTCGGCCAGGTGCTTGCGGGCGATGCGGTCGGCGTCATCGCAAGAGCGGTCCGGGTTGTCGGTCAGATCAAGGAGAGAGCGGATGTCGTCGAGTTCACCCGCTACCCGTGCGGTCGGGCGCGCGGATGAGCCCCTCCTGCTCGTAGAAGCGGATGGTCGGGATCTTCAGTCCGGTGTGATTGGCGACAGCGCCGATGGCCTGCATTTTAGTCTTGATCCTCTAGTCACTAGAGAATGTAGAGGATTGGGCGTCGAAAATCGAGGCCCTTCCAATGTCGCTGCTTTCACCGCCCGCCTGGCTTCCGCTGGCTGCCATCCTCCTCATCATCGCCGTGTCGGCATTGCGGGTTTTGGGCGTCGAGCGCGCCCACGGGGTCAAGGCGTTCAGTTTTGGGCGTCACGCGGCCATCCAGAGTGTGGCCGAGCGCAACTGGAAAATCGCGGTCGTGCTCGCGCTCGCCTTCGCCGCCTTGTCATGGCTGGCGCCGGCTTGGGAAATCATGTTGGGGCGGCCAAGCTGGGCCGACAGCGCCGCACTGAAATGGAGCGCCGCCGCGATCTTCGCCGGCTCGGTCCTCGTCATCGCCCTTGCGCAAATCCAGATGGGTGCCTCATGGCGCATCGGCGTGCCGACTGAAGGACCGGGGCCGCTGGTCGCGCGCGGCCTGTTTCGCTGGTCGCGCAATCCGATCTTCGTCGGGATGATCGGCGCCCTCTTGGCGCTCTTCTTATGGTCGCCGCACATTGGTACGGCCGCCATTCTGGCGGCGACCTGGACGCTGACACTGATCCAGGTGCGCATCGAAGAAGAAGCCCTGCGTGAAAAACATGGCGACGCCTACGAGCGCTACGCCGCCGAAGTGGGACGCTGGTTCGGGCGGTTGTCACAATGACAAAGAACCAAGAGTTTACGCCTGCCCTCGGCCACGCCGTCTTGACGCCGTTCTACGATGCCGCGATCGCGCTTTTGACGCGCGAGGGACGATGGCGCGAGAGGCTTCTGCGTCAAGTCGCGCCGATGCCGGATGAAGTGATTCTCGATGTCGGCTGCGGGACGGGCACATTTGCACTCATGCTCAAGCGAGCTGCGCCCAAGGCGATAGTGTCGGGGCTTGACCCAGACACTGCCGTACTGAAGCGCGCCGAAGAGAAGGCCCGGCGCGCCAATCGCGAAATTCTTTTCGTGCAAGGCTTTGCGAGAGACGCTGCGGGCACGGGAGCCCGGCGCCTGAACAAGGCAGTTTCAAGCCTGGTTTTCCATCAGATTCCGATGGCGGAAAAGCGGCTCGGTCTGAAGGCGATGCATGACGCGCTGATCGCAAATGGCGAGGTTCACATTGCTGACTATGGCCTGCAAAGGACGCGCCTAATGCGCACACTTTTCAGACAAGTGCAGCGACTTGATGGGTTCGAGAACACCACGCCCAATGCGGAAGGTATTTTGCCGAGCTTGATGCGCGAGGCCGGATTCGATGACGTGGAGGAGCGCGCGGTAGTGCCCACGCCGACGGGGTCGATCTCGATCTATTTTGCGCGACGGCCGCTGACAGGCAGCGGGAGGGCTCCATGAGCAAGAATTGCAGCGACGGTTGCGGAAGCATCGGTCCGCCGCCCGTCGATGCGCAAGCGCGCCGCATCCTCTGGATCGTCCTGATCGCCAACGCCGCAATGTTCGCGATTGAGGCGATTGGCGGCCATGCCGCCGGATCACTGGCGCTACAAGCCGACGCGCTGGATTTCGGCGCTGACGCTGCGACTTATGCGATCACGCTCTGGGCGATCGGCCGTTCCGCGCGCGTGCGGACACGGGCCGCTCTGGTCAAGAGCGCGGCAATGCTGGCGATGGGCGTGTTCGTCCTCGCGATGGCTGTCGCCAAGTTCATCGCGGCGACGCCGCCCGAGCCTGCGCCGATGGGCGTCATCGGCGCGCTCGCCCTCGCCGTGAACGTTGGCGCGGTCGTCCTCCTGCTTCGGTTTAGGCACAGCGACGCCAACCTGCGGTCGGTGTGGCTGTGCTCGCGCAATGACGCCTTCGGGAATGGATTGGTTATCGCCGCCGCGGGTGCGACAGCTGCGACACGATCGCCGTGGCCCGATCTCGCGGTCGGGGTTATCATGTCTTTACTGTTTCTCAGCGGGTCCTGGTCTGTATATAGACAGGCGCGCCGCGAATCGGCTTTTGCGCCACAGGGGATGAGCGCTTGATGTTGCGCGGGTCGATCAACTGGAACCGGTGGGTTGCGACGCTATGCGTTGCGCTCATCGCATTCCTTGCGATCGGACACGTCGCGTCAGACTACGCAAAAGAGCGCGCTGAATTCTCCGTATCCTATAACATAACACAAATGCAGGCCGATGGCTCTCACTCTGCGCCGCCGCATGACCCGTTGATCCAGACGCAGACAGATCATTGCTGTGCGGCGCATGCGACAGTCCTTCCGGGCGTGGACCATGTGGCGGTTGCGCTGCGCGTGTCGCGGGAAACAACGACGCCCACCGAGTCAGGCGATGCGCCTCTTGCGACGCCGCAAGGGCTCGACCGACCGCCAAGAACGACCGCGCTCGCCTAACGCGCAGCGGGCCATTCCGCTGCGCGTGATCCCTCACGCATCGCGGAATTTCCATGCCCGACACCTACGGTTCCCTTTGGCGCACTGCGCGCGTCTTGCGACGCCTCGCCTCGGCGACTTCACATCTCGCGGTCTTTGCGATCGCCGCGCCTTTGCTCGCGCCAGCGGCGCTCGCGCAGACCAGCCCGCCCCTCGCCTTGCGCGATGCGGTTGGCCTTGCGGTGGAGGCCGATCCCGGGCTGCGCGCAGCCGGCGCCAGCGTAGACGCGGCGCGCGGCGGTGTGCGTCAAGCGCGCGTGCGCCTAAACCCCGAGCTTTCGACGGAAGTCGAGAACTTTGGCGGCAAAGACGATCTACGCGGCCTTCAAGGCGCTGAAACCACAATCAGTCTCGCCCAGGAAGTAGAACTCGGCGGTCAACGCAAGGCGCGGATTCGGGTCGCAGATCGTGAGTTGCATGGCGCCGAGTTGGAACGTGTGCTTCGCGGCCTCGATCTCATCCGCGACGTGCAGACCGCCTACTACGACGCGCTCGCGGCAGAAGAGATCGTTTCCATAGAACGCGAGAGATTGACGACCGCGGAGGCGCTGAATGCATCGGTGGCGCGACGCGTCGCGGCGGCCCGAGATCCGCTGATGGCAGGCGCACGCGCACAAGCCGGGCTGGCGGAGGCCCGAATTGCACTCACACGGGCGCTGGCCGCAGCCGCCACAGCCCGTGGTCGGCTCGCAACACTACTCGGACTTGGGGACGAACAGACCTTCACGCTGCTGCGCGCTGAGTACGCGGTTCCCCAGACCAGCGATCACGGTCACGACCTGCCAACGGACGCCAGTCCCGATCTTGCGCGGCTCGCCGCAGAACGCGAACGGCTGGATGCGGCGACGCGGCTCGAACGATCCCTCAGCTACAGAAACCCTACGCTGAGTCTTGGGTATCGGCGGTTCGAGGATCGCAATGGCGATGGCGCCCTCGTCGCGGGCTTCGCTATCCCGCTCGGCATTTTCGACCGCAACCAGGGCTCCATAGCACGGGCCGACGCCGAACGACGGCGCGCGGAGTTTGATCTCGAAGCACGCCGCCGCGCGATCACCGGAGAGTTTGTCGCGCTGCAGCGCGCGCTCGCCAGCGACGCCGCCGCTGTGCGCGCCACTGAGGAAGACGTCATTCCACAAGCACAGCGCGCGCTTTCATTGGCGCAGCAGGGCTACGACCGCGGCGCTTTCTCCTATCTCGACGTCCTCGAAGCTCAGCGTTCGTTGTCGGACGCGCGACAAGGCCGCGTGGAGTCACTGCGCTCCTATCATGCCAACGAAGCGGCTCTTGACCGCCTCACCGCCCGTTTCGCCGAGGCCCTGCCGGGCGAGGAGATCCACTGATGAAGACCTTCAGAATGAAGACTGCCGCCGCGCCGTTGGCGCTCCTGCTCGCCCTCGGACTGGCGTCTTGCGGGCGCGGCGAGGCCGATGCGGAAAAAACCACCGCTGACGCCGGGCACGAAGAGCCGGGCCACAAGGAAGGCGAAAAGGAAGGCGGCGACGCCGGGCATGCCGAAGAAGGCCATGAAGAGGAAGGCGGTGAACACGCCGGTGAGGAAAACGGCGAGCGCGTCACGATTCCCGCTGCATCGGCCGAAGCGTCCGGCATAAAGGTCTCCGCAGCTGGGCCCGGCGCCATTCAGGAACGGCTCAACCTCACCGGGCGCATCATGCTGCAGCCTGCCGCGCGTGCCGAGGTGCATGCACCCTATCCCGGGCCCGTGCGCGTCGTGTCGCGCAACATTGGCGACACGGTGCGACGCGGCGAGACACTGGCGCGTGTGGAAAGCGCAGAAAGCCTGCAAGTCTACTCGATCACGACGCCGATCTCCGGCATTGTCCTTGAGCGCCAGACAAACATCGGCGACGTGACAAGTGACGAACCACTGTTCGTCGTGGGCGACCTCTCCAAGCTGCAGGCGGAACTCAACGTCGTGACCCGCGATATCGGCAGGGTGGCGCCGGGCCAGAGCGTTACGATCACGGGTCTCGACGGCGCCACGCGGATCGACGCGCGAATCGCCACCGTGTTGCCGACCGCCGACGCGCATAGCCAGACGCTGCTCGCGCGCGCGCCGCTCACGATCGCCGCCAACTCTCCCTTGCGTCCAGGCATGGCGGTGCGCGGCTCCGTCGTCCTCACCGAACGCAACGCGCCAGTGGCCGTTGTGACGGACGCCGTGCAGACGCTTGAGGGCAAGAGCGTCGTCTTCGTGCGCGTGGCGGCAGACACCTACGAGGCGCGTCCGGTCACGCTAGGGCGCACGGGCGCCGCCAGTGTCGAGATCACGTCAGGACTGGCTGCCGGCGAAACTTACGTGTCCGAGAACGCCTTCCTGGTGAAGGCGGAGATCGGAAAAGGGTCCGCTTCTCACGACCACTAGGTCTCGGCCAGTCTTCCAATCGGATACGTAAACATGATCAGCCGTCTCCTCGAATTTGCCGTCAAAGCCCGTTGGGCTGTCGTTATCGTCACGCTCATCATCGCCGCTGTCGGCGTGTTCAACATCGTGCGTCTGCCCATCGACGCGGTGCCTGACATCACCAACAAGCAGGTGCAGATCAACACCGTGGCGCCGTCGTTCGGTCCGCTCGATATCGAACGCCTGGTCACCTATCCTGTGGAAACGGCGATGTCTGGCATCGTCGGTCTGGAAAGCACGCGCTCGATTTCGCGCAACGGCTTTAGCCAGGTCACCGTTGTCTTCCGTGACGATGTGGATGTGTATTTTGCCCGACAGCAGGTGGCGGAACGTCTGACACAGGCGCGCGAAAGCCTGCCGGACGCCGTCGAGCCGCAAATGGGCCCGATCTCCACGGGTCTCGGCGAAGTGCTGATGTGGACGATCCACTTCGCGGACCCCAAAGCCGAAGGCGCGCGCGCGGAGCCTGGCAAGCCCGGCTGGCAAGCCGATGGGGCATATCTCACGCCCGAAGGCGAGCGCCTCAGCGACCCCGTGGCGCAAGGCGCATACCTGCGCACAGTGCAGGACTGGATCGTGCGCCCGCAGATGCGCTCCGTTGGCGGCGTGGCCGGCGTCGACTCCATCGGTGGCTATGAAAAGCAGTATGTGGTGGAACCGGACGCGGGTGCGCTCTCGGCCTACGGCATCTCATTTTCGGAACTTGCCGACGCGCTCGAACGCGCCAACCTCTCCGTGGGGGCCAACTTCATCCAGCGCGGCGGCGAATCTTTCCTGGTTCGCGCGGACGCCCGCATCCGCACGCTTGCTGAAATCTCCGAAGCCGTCGTCGCGACGCGCGACGGCGTGCCGATCACGGTGCGCGATGTGGCCAATGTCAGTGTCGGGGGAGACCTGAGAACCGGGGCCGCCACATCCGATGGCAAAGAAGTGGTCGTCGGCACAGTCTTGATGCTCACCGGCGGCAACAGCCGCACGGTCGCCGCTGCGGCGGCCAAGCGCCTCGGCGAGGTCTCCAGCACTCTTCCCCCGGGCATCATCGCGGAAGTGGTCTACGACCGGTCCAAACTGGTCAACGCGACCATCGCTACCGTCCAGCGGAACCTTGCCGAAGGCGCGCTGCTTGTTGCCGCCACGCTCTTCCTCCTGCTCGGCAATGTGCGCGCGGCCATCATCGCCACGCTCATCATCCCCTTCTCGATGCTGATGACGTCGATCGGGATGAATTTCTTCGGCGTGTCGGGCAACCTCATGTCGCTCGGCGCGCTGGACTTCGGCCTCATCGTCGATGGCTCGGTGATCATCATTGAAAATTGTCTCCGACGACTAGCCGAGCGCCAGCATCACGAGGGGAGATTGCTGACGCTGCAGGAACGTCTGCATGAAACCATGGAGGCGTCACGCGAGATGATCCAGCCGACCATCTTCGGTCAGATCATCATCTTCCTGGTCTTTGCGCCGCTGCTGACCTTCACCGGCGTCGAGGGCAAGATGTTCTCGCCGATGGCGATCACGCTGATGCTCGCCCTGGGCGCCGCCTTCATCCTGTCGCTCACTTTCGTGCCGGCGATGGTGGCCCTCCTCATCAACGGCAAGGTCGCCGAAAAGGAGGTCAAGGCGATCGAGCTTTCACGTCGGGCGTACGAGCCGGCGCTGCGCTTCTCGATCCGCCGTCCTATTCCCGTGATCGGCGGCGGCATCGCCGTTTTCGCGCTCGCGGGCGCGCTCTTCTTCACGCTGGGACAGGAGTTCATCCCCACCCTCGACGAACAGGACATCGCGGTTCAGGCCGTACGCATTCCGTCCACTTCGCTTCAGCAATCCACGGCGATGCAGGCGCGAGTGGAGCAAGTGATCTCGGAATTTCCGGAAGTCGCCTTCGTCTTCTCAAAGACAGGCACCGCAGAAGTGGCGTCGGACCCGATGCCGGTCAACATCTCGGACTCCTTCATCATCCTGAAGCCGCGCGATGAATGGCCCAACCGGAACCAGACCAAGGCCGAACTCATCGCACGCATCGAGGCACGCCTGCAGCAGTTGGTCGGTAACTCCTATGAGTTCACACAGCCCATCCAGATGCGCTTCAACGAACTTATCGCGGGCGTACGTGGGGACGTCGCGATCAAGCTCTACGGCGACGATCTCGCTGAAATGAGCGCCGCGGCCGGACGGGTCGCGAAGGTGCTGCAATCCATCGACGGCGCCGCCGACGTGAAAGTCGAACAGACCGCAGGGTTTCCTACCCTCGACGTGACGTTCGATCGTGACGCGATCGCGCGATACGGCCTGTCGCTGGAGGAAGTGACTGACACCGTCGCCACGGCCATGGGCGGGCGCGATGCCGGGCTCGTGTTTGAAGGCGATCGCCGGTTCGACGTCGTTGTCCGCCTTCCCGACTCCGTGCGCGACGATCTTGATGCAGTTGGCGCCCTGCCCGTCATGCTTCCTGAAGACGGCAATGGGTCGCGGGCGTCGATCCCTCTGCGGGAGTTGGCGCGCTTCAGCTTCTCCGAAGGGCTCAATCAAGTCAGCCGCGAGAACGGCAAGCGGCGTGTCGTGGTCCAGGCCAACGTGCGCGGACGCGATCTCGGCTCCTTCGTGGGCGAGGCGCAACGCCGCGTCAGCGCCGAAGTGGCACTACCCACCGGGTCATGGCTCAACTGGGGCGGTCAGTTCGAGAACCTGAAGTCGGCATCGCAAAGAATGTCGATCATTGTTCCCGCCTGCTTTGTCCTCATCTTCGGCATTCTCTACATGGCGCTCGGCACAACCCGCGCCGCTGCGGCGGTGTTCACCGCCGTGCCATTGGCGCTCGCGGGCGGGGTCTTCACGCTGGTCATCACCGGCATGGCGTTCTCCATTTCCGCAGCTGTCGGGTTCATCTGTCTCGCGGGCGTTGCCGTGCTCAACGGCCTCATCGTGATGACCAGCATCAACAAGCGGCTCGACCTCGGCATGCCGCTCGATGACGCTATTTCCGACGGCATGATCGAGAAGTTCCGCGCCGTGCTGATGACCGGCATCGTGCCGGCCATCGGGTTTGTGCCGATGGCGATCGCCCACGGCACCGGCGCGGAAGTGCAAAAACCGCTCGCGACGGTGGTCATTGGCGGCCTCATCACCGCGACGCTGCTCACGCTCTTTGTGCTGCCTGCGATCTGCCGCGTGATGCTGCGCACAGGTCACCGCGGCAAAGAGGGCGAAATGCCCACCGCCTACTCAACAGAAACGCCCGTGCAGGCGGAGTAGCCAGATGTCACTGACGCCCGCACCTGGATCGCGATGCCGGCGCTCGTCAACAACCCGTCGGCTCGGCGGGGGCGACCGCCAGTAGTGGAAGGAGTTCGACAATGTCGCTAACTGCACTGCGAGACGCCCTGCCCGCTTACGCCGCCGATCAGCAGGTAAACATCGACGTTCTGAGTGCTGAAACACTGCTCACGGAGCAACAGAAGTGGGGCTGCTTTCTGGCATGCGCCTACGCCACCGGCGTCGCACAGGTAATAAAGGCGATCGAAGCAGACGCCACATCCCGCTTGAGCGCCGACGCCAGGGTAGCCGCGAAGTCCGCCGCGACCGTCATGGCGATGAATACCGTTTACTACCGCGCCATCAATCTTTTGAACAATCACGACTACCGCGCTGCGCCGGCTCACCTCAGCATGCTGGCGCTATCGCAGGCGGGCGTCGACAAAATCGACTTCGAACTCTGGGCGCTGGCGGTGTCTGCGGTACACGGGTGTGGCTCTTGCCTCAACGCGCACGAGTCCGACCTGCACAAGCGTGGCGTTTCTCTGGAGCGCGTTCAAGCCGCGCTTCGCATCGCCTCGACGATCAGCGCCGTGAGCGCGACCGTGCTCATTGAAGCCGCTGCAGCATGAGCATGCCTGACAACGATCCGACGGTCGCCGCCGCGCCCGTCGCGGCACCTGGCGGCGACGCCCATGGCGCAGAGGCGCATGACCACGAAGGTGGCGGGCTGTTCGGCGAGCGCACCGAACTCGTGTTCGCGCTGTCCTCGGGCGCGGCGCTTGGTGTGGGCTGGCTTCTTGAATCGCGCGCGCCTGGGTTCGTTTCGCTGTCTCTCTACGTCCTGGCTTATGGCCTCGGAGGGTACTTCGCCGCGCGCGAAGCGCTCGGAAATCTTGCTCGACGCCAGTTCAAGATCGACACCCTTATGCTGGCCGCAGCGGCAGGTGCGGCGTTTCTCGGCGCATGGGCAGAGGGCGCGCTTCTGCTCTTCCTGTTCAGTCTCGGCCATGCGCTGGAACACTACGCCATGGGGCGCGCGCGTCGCGAGATCGAAGCGCTCTCCAAACTCGCGCCTGAACGCGCCACGATCCGCCGAGGCGAAGCGACCGAAGACGTCGCCGTCGAGGCGCTGCAGGTCGGCGACATCATGGTCGTCAGGCCGAACGAGCGCCTGCCCGCCGACGGCCTCGTCATCGTCGGCGAAAGCAGCGTGAATCAGGCGCCGATCACCGGTGAAAGCGTGCCCGCCGACAAGCGCCCAGCCCCCGGCGGCGCGGAGTCGGCGCTGGACTTCGCCAAGGCGCCGACGGAACACCGCGTCTTCGCTGGCACGATCAACGGCGCCGGAGCGCTTGACGTGCGCGTCGCACGCCCGGCGGGTGAAAGCACGCTCGCTCGCATTGTGCGCATGGTCGCGGACGCCGAAGCGCAACGTTCGCCGACGCAACGGTTCACTGATCACTTCGAAAAGTATTTCGTACCTGCGGTGCTCGTGCTTGTCGCCGTGCTCTGTTTTGCCTGGCTCGTGATCGACGAAACCTTTGCGAAGAGCTTCTACCGCGCCATGGCGGTGCTCGTCGCCGCGAGCCCCTGCGCCCTCGCGATTTCGGTCCCCAGCGCCGTGTTGAGCGGCGTCGCACGAGCGGCACGGGGCGGCGTGCTGGTGAAAGGCGGCGGACCGCTGGAAGCCTTGGGTACCGTCACCTCCATCGCGTTCGACAAGACCGGCACACTGACGGAAGGCAAACCTCGTCTCACGGATGTCATCGCCGCGCCCGGAGTAAGCGAAAGCGATCTCCTCGCTGTTGCCGTCGCAATCGAGAAAAGCAGCGACCATCCCCTCGCCGGCGCAGTTGTCCGCGACGGCCTCGAACGACTTGGCGCAACGCCGCTCCCGGAGACCGAGGCCGTCGAAAGCATCACCGGCAAGGGCGTCCAGGGCCGCATCGGCGGCATGAGCGTCCAGATCGGCAAGCCGACGCTGTTTACGGAGTCTCCCACGCCGCCTCCGGAGGCGGTGAAGGCCGCCGCCAACCAGCTGGAGGCGGACGGTCGCACCGTGATGATGGTGCGACGCGGCGGGCAGTATCTCGGTGTTCTTGGTCTTATGGATACCGAGCGTGCCGCCGCTAGGGAAGTCCTGAACCGTCTCGCAGCATTGGGCATCGTCCGGATGATCATGCTGACCGGCGACAACCAGCGGGTCGCTGACGCGATCGCCACGAAGGTCGGCCTCACCGAAGCACGCGGCGGCCTCATGCCGGAAGACAAGGTCGCCTTCATCAAGGCTTTGAGCGCGCAAGGCGGCGTCGCCATGGTGGGTGACGGCGTCAACGACGCACCGGCGCTCGCCAATGCGAGCGTCGGCATCGCGATGGGTGCAGCTGGATCGGATGTCGCACTGGAAACCGCTGATGTCGCGCTCATGGCCGACGATCTCAACCATCTCCCTTTCGCCGTCGGCCTGAGCCGTCGCGCGAGCGGCATCATCAAGCAAAATCTCTGGGTCAGCCTGGGCGTTGTCGCCTTTCTCATACCGGCGACGATATTTGGTCTGAAGATCGGCGCTGCGATCATCTTCCACGAAGGCTCAACGCTGGTGGTGGTGGTCAATGCGCTGCGTCTGCTGGGATACAAGGAGGCAGTCGCTTCGTGATGGCATGCAGACCATGACCCTAGCCAACGACCAACGCCGTCTCGTCTGGAACAACAGCGTCGCGCTTGTCGCCTGCGCTGTGGTCCTTGCAGGCGCGTACTTCATCATTCCGGCGCTGTGGCGCATTCCGGGCGACATGGGCGAACGCCTTGCCTTCGCATTGCGCGCCGACGTGTTTGTCGCTGTATGGGTTCTCATCGCCACAAGGCTAGAGGCGCAGGCGCGCTTCTACCAGGCGCCCGCGCCGACCGTGTCGAAGAAGCCTGCGGCGCCAAAGCAGGCAGAGAGGGCCGTCCCGAGAACCTTCCTGCTGAACACGCTGGAACAGGCCTTCATCGCCGTCATGGCGCATCTGGTTCTGGCGACGCTCCTCAAAGGGCCCGCCCTCGCGCTCATTCCGGGCGCGGTTGTCCTGTTCTGCGCCGGACGAGTGGCGTTCCTCATGGACAGGTCGAAAGGCCTGGAAATGCGATCCTTCGGCATGGTGCTGACGGCCCTGCCGACGTTCGCGGCATTTGCTCTGGCCATTGCGTTGCTCATCGCGCAGATCGCCGCCGGATAGCAACCTCGCGCAAGTTGTTCGCGACCTCGGACGGGAGAATGATGCGGCGAGGCCGCGCAATATTGAGTCTCACAACCGACGGGCGTGGTGGTTGTTGCTCGGAGCCTATTTCGTCGGACTTGCTGCAACGCTTGGCGCGTTATTTGTCGGTGAGATCATCGGCCAACCGCCCTGCATGCTCTGCCGGTTTCAGCGCGCTGCACGCCGGCAGTGGCCCTGCTGGTCGCGCGTATTTCATCCGGTGCGCAGGTCTGGCGCTGCGCGCGTCCGATGGCGGCCCTTCTCGGTCACAACTCAACGGCTGGAAGGATCCATAGGGCGCTAGTGGACAACGCGCGACAACGCACGCCTATCATTCTTGCTGTGCCCGCCGTGTGCCCAACCGCTTGCAACCCATTGAAAACACGCAACTCTCTGTGCAATCCATCAGGGGCGTCTATGGCGCGTTTTGGTCAACTTCCGGAGGTCGCACGCGTGCCCATGTGTAGTTGGTCTTCCTGCGCGCCTGCTGCGCCCGCGCCGGAAGCCGTCGTCCCGGAGAGCGAGATTCTGTCCACCCGCCGCGCCGACGTGAAATTTCCGGCTCGCCAGGCCAGGGAGCCCGCTCGCCCATCGCGCGCCCGGACCCGCCTCCCGACCGGCCGCGCATCGAATTCCAGCCCCCGCAGGGTGATGCGCTTTGCCATTTTCGCGACATTGCGTAAAGTTCAGGCGCAGAGTTCGGGCGCGACGCCCCGCGGAAGCGAGTGATGGACGAACCGGAACCGGTCGAGATCGATCTGACGACGCTCTGGGACGGTTTCGGCCGAGGCGATCCCAAGGCCCGCGACCGGCTGCTTGCATTGCACTACGACGAGATGCGTCGGGTGGCGCGCCGGGTGCTGCGCGACGAGGGCGCCAAGCTCAATATCCAGCCGACCGAACTCGCCAACGAGGCGGCGATCCGCCTCCTCCACCTAGACCGGATCGCCTGGAAGGAGCGGACGCACTTCCTGGCCGTGTCCGCCCGCGTCATGCGCCAGATCCTGATCGACGAGGTGCGTCGCTTCCGGGCGCAGAAGCGCCAGGCGCCGCCCGTGGTCACCCGCTGGGTCGATCATGCCGCCGACGAGAAGGCGCGCGCGCCGCTGGATCTGGAAGCCTTCGACGACAGCCTTACACGGCTCGCCACGATCGATCCGGACAAGGCGCGGCTTGTGGAGATGCGCTTTTTCGCCGGCCTCACGATCGAAGAGATCGCGCAGATGGACGGCGTCTCGGAATCCACCGTGAAGCGGCAATGGCGCACGGCGCGCGCGTGGCTGCTGAAGGATCTGGGCCATGACGACCAGGATCCGGAGCGGGCCTGACCATGGATATCGCACTCGAACGCCGCGCGCTGAGGACGTTCGAGGAGTCCCTGATGGAGGCGCCGGACGCCCGGGACGCATGGATCGCGGCGAAGTGCGGCGATGATCCCCAGCTTCGTGAGGCCGTGCGCGCTCTGGTCGACGCCGCACGCCGCTCGACCGCCTTCCCCACCGAGGCGCCCTCAGCCCGCGCGCGTCCCGCAACCATCGCACCGCCCGAACGCATCGGCGCCTACAGGCTCACCGAACGCATCGGCAGTGGCGGAATGGGCGACGTCTGGCGCGCGGAGCGCGACGACGGCCTGTTCGAGCAATCCGTGGCGGTGAAGCTTCTCCGCCCGAGCCTCTACGCTGCAACGTCCGCGGCATACTTCGACACCGAACGGCGTGTGCTCGCGCGGCTGCGTCACAGGAACATCGCGCAGCTCTACGACGGCGGCGCAGACCCGTCCGGCCTCGCTTACTTCGTCATGGAATTGCTGACGGGCGATCCCATCGACCATCATGTGCGCCGACGCAAGCTCGAGCCACGCGCCATCGCCCGGCTGGTGATCGACGTCTGCGCCGGCGTGCAGCACGCGCATGCGGCCTTCGTCGTCCACGCCGACATAAAGCCGTCGAACATCATCGTTGACGGCGACGGCGTCGTGAAGTTGCTCGATTTCGGCATCGCGCAGGTGCTGACCGCGCAACCATCCGACGGCGCGGACGAATCCGGCGCCTACCCGCTGACGCCCGCGTACGCGAGCCCGTCGCGCCTGGCCGGCGAGCGGCCAACACCCAGCGACGATGTCTTCGCGCTGGGCGTCATGCTCTACGAACTGCTGGTCGGCGCCCCGCGCGACGCAGCCGCCCGGTTGCCGCTGTCGCTCGCCAGCGCCATCGACGTTGGCGACCAACGCATGGCGACCTTCGAGGGCGATCTCGCGTTCATCGTCGCCAGGGCGACCGACCCGCGCCCGGACCACCGTTACGCGAGCGCCAGCGCGCTCGCGACCGATCTTGAGAACTGGCTTGGCCTGCATCCCCTCGCGGCCCGCGATCGCGACTGGCGGTACGAGACATCCCTCTTCATACGCCGCCACCGCTGGGGCGTGACCGCGACTGTCGCCGCCCTCGTCGGGTTGACGACCGCGCTTGTCGTCATGGGCGTGCTCTACAACCGCGCCGAGGCGATGCGCGTGCAGGCCGAACAGCGCTTCGGCGAGGTGCGGTCGCTGTCCAAGTTCCAGATATTCGATCTCTACGACGCGCTCGCGCAGACGCCGGGCACCACCGAGACGCGTTTCCGCATGGCGCGCGTGGCGCAGGGCTATCTCGACAGGCTCGCCCGCGCGCCCTCGACGCCGCCCGAAGTGCGTCTTGAAACCGCGGCGGGCTACATCCGGCTCGCACAGGTCCAGGGCGTACCGAGCATGCCGAACCTCGGCGATCTCGACGCGGCGCGCGCCAACCTCGCCCGGGCAGACGCCATGTTGGCGAAGACCGATCTGCCCGGCGCATCGCTCGAACGCGCGCACTGCAAGCTGATGATGGCGACCATCGCGATCCAGAGCGACCAGCGCATGGATGCCGCCAAGGCTCTTGTCGCGGAAGCGGAACGGCTGCTTGGCGCGCCGACGGACCCGATCAGCGCAAGGTGGCTCGACACGCAGCAGAGCCTGTTGCTGCGGCAGATGGAGATCGCTGATTGGGAAGAACGCTACGACGACGTGCGGATCATCGGCGCGAAGAGCCTCGCCGCCCTGGACACATGGCGCGGCGACATGCGGCTCGACGACCGCTATCCGGTCTGGCGCGCAGGCGTGCTTTCCAAGCTCGGCAACGCGCGCTGGTACCTCGGAGACCGCGAGGGCGGCCTGCAGGTCTTCCAGTCGGCGGACGCGCTCCTGCGCGAAGCGCTCGTGCGCATGCCGAACAGCACCAGCCTGATCAAGGCGCTGATCGTCAACAACTACGATGTGGCCACCACGCTCGACAGTCTCGGCCAGACGCGGGGAGCGATCCCGCGCATGCGCGAGAGCCTTGCATACGGCAACCGGCTGCTGAGTTTTGAATCCCGGGACCACAACCTGCGCCGTCTCATGTGGCGCCAGCAGAGCGCGCTCGCGCAGCTGCTCGCATCCACCGGACAGTTCCGCGACGCCCTGCGTGAGGAAACGGCCGTCGTCGCGGCCAAGCAGGCGTACCGCCGCGCGCACCCGGGCGAGATCCGCGCCGAACGAGATCTCGCGTTCGACACAATGGTCCTCGGGACGATCAACTGGCGGGCGGGTCGCCGGGCAGAGGCCTGCCGGTCATGGGCCGAGGCGGAACAACAGTTTCTTTCCCTCAAGACGCGCGGCGTGCTGACGCCGTGGGACACCTCCACGCAACTCGGCTTGCTGAGCAACAACCTCGACGTCTGCGCGCGTCGCAAGCCCGCTTCAGCCATCCGTCTCGAGACCTGACCTGTTTTGTCGCCGCGTCGCGCCTTTCAGGCCGACAGGCTTTCAAACGGACAGGGAGGACACCCGACATGAACGAGTGGCGACATCTCGGGGAGCAACCGGCGCACCGCCCGAAACAGCGCGGCGTTCCGAGCCGAAACCGCATAATTCTCGCCGTCGTGGGCGCCATCGCGATCCTGGCCGGCATCGACCAGATGACCGGCGGCGGGATCTCACGGCTGGGCGACGGCGGCGCACCGACGCAGCAGAACGCGTCCTACCAGCCCAGCACCGGCGTCTGGCAGCCCGCGCCGGGCCAGCCGGTTCCGCCCCCGGTCGATCTGCCGATCGAAAATCTTCGCCAGGAAACGGAGGTGTGGTGCTGGGCGGCGGTGTCGCAGCAGATCATCGCCGCCTCGCGCGGCCAGCAGTCGACGCCAGCGCAGTGCGCACTCGTGGCGATGGCGAACGGCGCGGAGCCCGGCGTGTGCTGCAACGGCTATAACCAGCAATGCGTGCGACCCGGGTCCCTGGAACAGATCCAGGGGCTCATCGCACAGTTCGGTGGCCGTTACTCGGGCTTCGCCGAACCGACCGATCCGATGACCCTCTACCGGACGCTCGCAGGCGGGCACGCCGTCATTCTCGCACTGCAGACGGGGCCGCAGATGAACCACGTCGTCGTCCTGCGCGGCATGTCCTTCGTGCAGACACAGGGCGGCGTCGAACCGGTGCTGCACATCAACGATCCGATGCAGGTCTACACGCAGCCCGTGCCTTACCGTCAGATCGTGCAGGCATGGCGAAGGGCGATCGTCGTCAATTGAAGAAAGCGCCCTCCCCTTGCGGGGAGGGCGCGTCTCCACGTGCGTCCCTCACTCAAGTTTCAGGCGTCGACGCCAGCGTCCGCCGTGTCGGCCTCCGCGGCGTCCTCGACTTCATCCACATCGCCGCCATAGTCGTCCGCGACATCGATCTGGTCGGCGGCGTGATCGGTGAGCGCCTCGGCCGTTTCAAAATCGCCGGCTTCGGCGGCGTCCGCTGCGGCGGCGATGTCGCCGACAGCGATTTCCTGATGCAGATCGGCGGTTTCGAGATCCATCTGGTCGTAGTCGGCGTCACGGATCGCCTCCTGCGCCTCAAGCGGATCGTCGCCCTTCTCCTCGACCTCGCGCAGTTCATACTCAGCCTTCTCCGACAGCTCCCTGGCGCCCTCGTAGTCGCCCGCCGCCGCCGCCTGCGCCTGCTCCACCTGCAGGTCCTCGGCGCTCTCGCGGGCATCGCTCGCGTCGCGTGCGTTCGTGATGACGGAGTCAAGATCGAGATCGCCCAGCGTGCCGTCGGCGGCGGCGGCTTCGACGACATCGCGCGCCTGCTGTTGGGCGGCGTCCGACAGCGACGCCATCTGGATCTGGAAATCGCTTGCGCCGTCCTGCGGGAACAAGCTGTCGAGCGTGCGGTCGGCCATGTCAGTCCTCCTGTGTCCGTAGTGGCGCTATTCAGTCGGAATCCGGGTCATCTTCCGCCGCCGCCTCAGCTTCGGCTTCGGCTTCGGCTTCGATGCGCTCCTGTTCGGCTTCGGCGCGCGCCTCCGCCTCTTCGCGGGCCGCTTGACGCTCGGCGGCGTCTTGCGCGTCTTCCTCTTCCTTCTTCCTGCGCGCAGCCGCGGCTTCGTTCTCGTCGCTGTGCAATTCGGCGTCCTCGTCGACATCCTCGTCGACTACGGCCGCCTGTGCAGACTCCATCGCCGGCGAAACCTGGGCGCTCGCCTGCTGCACATGAGCGACGGACGAACGGCCAGTGCGGTCGACCTCATCGAGACCTTCCACGTCCTCATCGCGTTCGGCGTCGAACGACGCCTCGGCGCTCGCAGAGGCCTCACTCACGTCAAATCCCTCGACCGCCTGTCCGAGAATACCGGTGACGAGCGCATCCATGTCCTGCCCGATGGCCTTCGAAACGCCCTCCACGGCATGCGGGAGGGTCCCGCCGATCACGTCGGCGATCCGGTCCGCGCCATCGAGGATCGGGCCCAGAAGCCCGCCGGTCTTGTCATTGTCGGCCATCGTCATCGTCTCCGTCAGTCACCGACCTGGTCCGGGCGCGGTTCGGTCGGCTTCTTCGGCTTCACCGAAAGCACCTTGCCGCAAGCGGGATTGGGGCAGCGCACGTTCACCGGCTTGTCGCCGACGAGTTGCGCGCGCTTCACGCGCATCGGCGCCTGGCACGACACGCACACCAGCCGCACGGTGTCGGCAGGCGCTTCCTTGCCCTTGCCGCCAGAGGTCGCCGTCACGTCCTTCGGCGGACGCAAACGCCTGTCTTCCGCATCGAAGTGCTCGATGACGGCGCGCCAGCCCTTCATGTCCTCGCCGACATGGAACTCGCGCGCGAGCTTGAGGCGCCGCGCGATGAACGGCGTCGAACTCATCGTCGCCTCCACGGCCTGGATGCTCGGATCGTCGCTCTCGTCTTCCTGACGGATCCAGTCGTCCATGTTGAGGCGCGCGTGGATCGGGAAGGATTTCAGCGTCCACTGCAGGAGCACGCGCCGCGCGGTGTCGAGATTTCCGGTCGCGAGCTGGCCGGCTCTGTCGGCTGTGATTTCCGAATGACGCGCCCACGCCATCAGCGGCGCCTCGAATGCGCTTTCCACGATCTTGGCGGGATTGAGAAACTGCATCACGCCGTCGCCCATGATGGTGCGTTGCGATTGCCGCCGCCCCATCAGCAGTTCAAACGCAGTGCGCCACACTGCATGACCGGCGCGCACCCTGCCCATCTCGCGCGCGAGCATGAAAGCGAGATCGGCTCCCTTGAAGCTCACGAGCACAGAACCAAGCACGATAAATGCGTAGGCGTCTGTGCCCAGCGTCTTTGCGTCCCACATCTGTTCGCCGGAAACGTAGATTTCCGGCATGCGGTTGAGGCCGACGATCCTGGCCATGCGCACGGCGAGTGCGAAGACGTCCGGCATCTGCGACGGCGAAAGCCGCACGCCGTTCACCGACGCCTCGAACCACGGCCGGCCGTATCGTTCGGAAATGTGATGCGCAGCAGCCGTCACCGGACCGAGCGACTGCAGCCGCATCATCGCCTCGGCATCGAGGCGCCAGAGAAATGTCTCCACGGGCAGTTCGTAGCCATCGCCGAGCGGGCGCAGCCAGCGGCATACGGGACACATCACTTCGCCGACCGACAGTTTCGCGCCATCGCCGCCGCAGGCGCTGCAACCGAAGCCGTGCATGGGCGGCGCGGCCGCTGACGGCTGGCTGTCGACGCCGCACGATGGACAGAAGCGCGCGCCCGCTTCCGACGCCGCGCCGCACTGCGTGCAGAAAGCGCTGGAAGGCGACGGGGAAACGGGCGCGTTCATGCGATGCTCACAGGCGCTTTAATATCTCGGCCTTCTTGGCCTCGAACTCTGCGGCGGTGACGACGCCCGCGTCTCGCAGCTTCGCGAGGCGCTCGAGCTGTTCCATCGGCGCGGGATCGGCGCTCGCGCCGCCCTGCGGCGGCGGCGTCCAGCCTGGATGGCCTCCACCCGACATGCCCGGCATCTCGACCTTGGGCATCGTGAACTTCGGCCGGGCGACCTCTGGTTGTGCGCCGGAGAGCGCGCCGACGAATTTCGCCGCCGCCTTGGCCTGCCCCGTCGTCGACAGCATCCACGCGGCGATGCCCGCACACAACGCGCCGAAGATCAGGTACATCATGAAAAAGAGCGGATTCATGAAGCCAGCGAACGCAGCCGCAACGAGCACGAAGATCGGCACCAGCGCCGCGCTGCCCCAGTCGATGGCGAGCTTTGACTGCAAGAGCGTCTGCTTAGGTCCCTGCGGCGTGAACGTCATCAGACCGCGAAAGCGCACCGTCATGCCGCCGGTGAGCCAGATGTCCTTGTAGGGTAGCTCGATCTGCATCGAGGATGGCGGGTTCTGCATCATCGCGCGGCCGCCGTACGCCATCAGCGTCTGCTCCACATGGGCGAACGCCTCCAGCGGATCCATCGGCGCGATCGACTGGATGTCGCAAGCGCCGCCCATCGCGCCCATGCCACCGACGTTGAAGCGCGAGTTGTTGGGCGGATACGGCGGGGGTTGCGGCGGCGGGGGCGCGGGACCGGCCTGCGCGCCGGCATTGATAGCCGCCCCGCACGAGCCGCAGAACTTCGCCGTCTGCGCATTTCCTGCGCGGCAGGACGGACACGCAACCATCCCTACTCCAGCGTGTGCATTCATCTCAGGATCTCCCTCCTGCGGACGCGGAACGTCCGGCTTCAATTCCCAAGGCGCAGACCCGACGGAAAAGGGGTCACCGGCTCTCAAAAAGCCTGTTCCAGAGGGTCGCGAGCGGATTGGACGGGGGCATCGGCCGCGCTGGCGGGATCACGCACTCGCCGGTCGGCGGGCCGCAGTACGGTGCGGCGCGTACGCGTGGCACGATGTATATCTGGTCTCGCGCCACCTCGAGCCAGGCGTCGGCGCGGTTGAAAAAACCCTCCAGCACGCGTGCGCCGTCGAGCGCATCCACCCGGGTCCAGATCGTGCCGCCCACGGGCAGGCGCGCGTCCGGCGTCGAGCAGGAAACTTCGAAACTCACAGCCTCACCCACCCGCAGCCGGCCGCGAAACACCCGCACGACGCGAGCGTCCACGCGACACGCGCCGAATGCGCCGCCGTCATTGTCCACATCCGGTGCAGGTCGCGCCACGTGCAGGACTTCGACCTGCGCGTGCTCCGTGGCGTTCACGCGCGCCTGTTCGTAGGCGTGGGGCGGCAACATGGGTCTCTCCGGTCATGCATGTTTCAGTCGCCGTCGTCGCCGTCATCATCGACGTCGGATGCCAAGTCTTCGGCGACGGCTTCGATCGCCGCGTCGGCGCCGATGACTTCACCGGCATGCGCGCGATCCTCAACGAGCGACATGACCAGCGGGTGACGCTCGGCCACATCGGCATCGCCGAAATGGTCGCTCACCACTGTCTCGTGGGGCCGCCGCCCATGCCGGCATGTTGCTGCATCGTGTTCATCATCATCGGCGCAGTCTGGTTGAAGCGGTCGGCGCGATCGAGCATGAGGTATCCCCGCCCGCCATTCTGGCCATCCGACACCACCGCGATCATGCCCATCACCGGCTGGCCCTGCAGCGTGGCCTGAAAGCCCACCTGGCCGAACATGTCGCTGGGATCGTTCATCGCGCCCATGACCTGCAGCGGTCCGTCGAAATAGCCCTGCAGGCCCTGCACGATCGCCTGCGAAAGCCGCGACGCCGAGCGTGAACCGTTCATCGCGGAAAAGAACACCGCACCCGACTGCGACTGCAGCGGCTGCATGCCGGGCGGCGCGGCGACCTGCAAGAGCGCGCCCCCCGGTTGTGTCGGATAGCCCGGCTGCTGCTGGTACCCGGGTTGCTGGGGCTGTTGCGCGCCAGGCGGCCAGCCAGGCTGGTTCGGT
This sequence comes from Caulobacteraceae bacterium, assembly GCA_009773335.1. GTDB lineage: Bacteria > Pseudomonadota > Alphaproteobacteria > Caulobacterales > Aquidulcibacteraceae > VFBF01. The sequence goes on along the minus strand of WRPF01000010.1, from coordinate 13,554 downwards.
TGATTGGGGTTGGTCGGCTGCATCGGCGGCCAGCCATTCGCACCGGGCGTCTGAGGCTGTTGCGGCTGCTGCGGCCCGAAGGGGTTGGGTTGCTGCTGGTTGGCCTGCTGCTGGTTCGGATCGCACGCCGCGAGCGCGCCGAGCATCGCCAGCACCACCACCGTACGCTTCAGGTTTGAGCATTCCCGCATGACCATGCCTCCTCCGGCGACCGCAGCCGCCCCGGATGGGAATGGGCTTTCGATCTCATGCCGGTGAAGGCGCGGCCCTCCGGGAAATAGGGTCACGCGCTGTCGCGTCCGGACATCGAGGCGCCGCGCGGACGCCGCGGTCCACGGATCACTGCCTTCTCCGCCGTGGAGGAAAAATTCGCGGCCGGCGATCGCCTGAAGAGCGGGTCCCGTAGCCGGGATTGTCTCCCCCAGCATCATCCCGACGCTGTCTACTCCGCCGCGTGCACGAGATGCGGCTTCGCGTGCTGGACCGGCGGCTCGCCCAGCTCCCGACCGTCGTCGCGCATGACGACATAGATCGCGGGAATGACGAGCACGGTGAGCAACGTGGACGATGCCAGGCCGAACAGGAGCGAGATCGCCAGGCCCTGGAAGATCGGGTCGGTCAGGATGACGCCCGCGCCGATCATCGCAGCGACGGCCGTGAGCAGGATCGGCTTGAACCGGATGGCGCCCGCTTCAAGCAGCACCTCGCGCAGCGACTTGTCCTGGGCCCCGGCGTGGCGGATGAAGTCCACAAGCAGGATCGAGTTGCGCACGATGATGCCGGCCAGCGCGATGAAGCCGATCATCGATGTCGCGGTGAACGGCGCGTTGAACAGGATGTGGCCGATCACGATGCCGATCAGCGTCAGCGGGATCGGCGTGAGGATCACCAGCGGCAGCCGGAAGCTTTTGAACTGCGCGACCACCAGGATGTAGATGCCGAAGATCGCCACCGCGAAGGCTGCGCCCATGTCGCGGAAGGTGACGTAGGTGATCTCCCACTCTCCGTCCCACAATACGGTCGGACGGGATTCATCCTCGGGCTGACCGTAAAGGCTGACGGTCGGCTTCGGCAGGGCGCCCCAGTCGTGCGCCTCGATCGCCTTGTCGACGTCGAGCATGCCGTAGATCGGAGCCTCGTAGGCGCCGGCGAGTTCCGCCATCACCATCTCCGCAGAGCGGCCGTCGCGCCGGAAGACGGGATAGGAGCCCTTCTCCGTTTGCGCCTGCACCAGTTCGCCGAGTTCGATCAACCGCGAGCCGTCGCCCGACATGGCCACAGGCATGGACGCGAGCCCTTGCGACCACGTGCGCGCCGACTGCGGCAGACGCACGGCGATCTCGATGGGGTTTCGCCCCTCGCCGCGATGGCTATAGCCGACCACCTGCCCGCTCAGCGTCGCTGCAACCGAGTCCATCACGTCGCGTTCGGAGACGCGGAAGAAATCGAGCTGCGCGCGGTCGGGCGTCAGGCGCAGACGGGGGCGTTGCTCGCCGTAGCTATCGTCGATGTCGACGATGTAGGGCACGCCGGCGAAGATCTCGCGCAGCTGCGCAGCGACCTTGCGGCGCGTATCCGCGTCCGGTCCGTAGACTTCGGCGAGCAGCGTTGAGATCACAGGCGGCCCCGGCGGCACTTCCACTACGCGCACGGCGGTCCCCGCCGGTTTCACCAGCGCATCGAGACGCTTGCGCATGTCGAGCGCGATGGCATGGCTCGAGCGCTTTCGGTCGTCGCGCCGCGCGAGTGTCACCTGGAGGTCGCCGAGCTCCGGACGTGCGCGCATGTAGTAGTGGCGCACCAGACCGTTGAAGTTGAACGGCGCAGCCGTGCCGGCGTAGGCGTCCACGGAGAGAACTTCCGGCATCTGCTGGACGATGCCTGCGGCGTCGATCAGCACGCGCTCCGTCGCTTCAAGGCTCGCGCCCTCTGGAAGATCGATCACAACCTGCACTTCCGACTTGTTGTCGAAGGGCAGCAGTTTCACACGCACGGTCTTTGTCGCAAACAGCGCGCACGCCGCCAGCGTCGCCACCCCGACAATGATCAGGAATCGCCGCGCGCCCTTGCGCGTGCGGATGACGGGCGTCGCCACGCGCCGGTAGAGGCGTCCAAGCGACCCCTCATCGTGCCCGTGCGCGTCGTGCCCGCCGCTCATGGCCTTGCGCGCGAACCGCACCATGAGCCACGGCGCCAGCACCATCGCGACGAAGAACGAGAACACCATCGCCGCCGACGCGTTCGCCGGGATCGGCGCCATGTAGGGGCCCATCAGGCCGGACACGAACATCATCGGCAGGAGCGCCGCGATGACCGTCAGCGTCGCGACGATCGTCGGATTGCCCACTTCCGCCACCGCCTCGATGGCGGCCTGATGGCGCGAGCGACCGTCGTTCATGCCCCAGTGGCGGGCGATGTTCTCGATCACGACGATGGCGTCATCGACGAGGATGCCGATGGAGAAGATCAGCGCGAAGAGGCTGACCCGGTTGATGGTGTAGCCCATCAGATTCGAGGCGAAGAGCGTGAGCAGGATCGTCGTCGGGATGACGAAGGCCGTCACCGCCGCCTCACGCCAGCCGATGGTGAAGCCGATCAGGATGACGATGGACAGCGTCGCAAGGCCAAGGTGGAAGAGAAGTTCGTTGGCCTTCTCGTTGGCCGTCTCGCCGTAGTTGCGGGTGAGAACCGTCTCGACGCCTTCGGGGATGAGGCGACCTTCGAGCTGGTGCAGACGCCGCTCCACGGCCTGGGAGACCACCACCGCGTTGGCGCCGTCACGCTTGGCGATCGCGAGGCTGACAGCCGGAGCCATGCGTCCGTGACCGTCTTCCCGGGTGAAGCGCCACATGCGCGCCTGGTCCTCGCGCGGCCCGAGCGTCACTTCCGCGAGATCGCGCAGATAGACGTTGCGCCCATCCGCAGCGCGCACGGTCAGCAAGCCTATCTCCGATGGTTCGTCGAGCGTGCGCCCGATCGTCGTCGACTCCGTATCGCTCCGCCCGCGCAGGTCTCCGCCCGGAAAGGAACGGTTGGCGTTGCGCACGGCGTCAATCAGCGAGCCGAGCGGAACGCCGTAAAGCGCAAGTCGCCCCGGGTCCGGCGCCACGCGGATTTCCTGCGGCCGCCCGCCGACGATGAAGGTGAGCCCGACGTCCTGCACCTTCATCAGTTCCGACTGCAGTTCGTCGGCGACCTGATAGAGTGCGGAATCGTTCCAGCGATCGGCGGCGGCAGCCCCCGGCGACAGCGTCACCACCATGATCGGCACGTCGCTCACGCCGCGCGCGACAATGTGCGGCGGCGGAATGCCCACGGGGATGCGGTCGTAGTTGGCGCGGATTTCCTGCTCGACGCGCACGATGGCCGCGTCGGGGTCGGTGCCGACCATGAACCGCGCCGTCACCAGCACGCCATCGTCCTGGCTCTGGCTGTATACGTGCTCGACGCCGTCGATGCCCTTGACGATCGTTTCGAGCGGCTTGGTGACAAGTTCGACGGCATCGGGCGCGCGCAGGCCGTCCGCACGCACGGAAATGTCCACCAGCGGCACGCTGATCTGCGGCTCTTCCTCGCGCGGGATGGTGAAGAGCGCGAGCAGGCCGAGCGCGATGGCGGTGAGAAGGAAGAGCGGCGTGAGCGGCGACTTGATCGTCGCCTGCGTCAGCCGCCCGGAAAGTCCCAGATTCGCGCCGAGGCTCATGACTGGGGCTCCGCCGGAACGATCTGGTCGCCCGTGCGCAGACCCGACAGGATCTCGACGCCGTCGGGAACCGCGTCAGTCGGAATGCGCGCGCCGCGCTGCACGGGCGCTTCGATGATGGAGCCGCCCGCGCGCCACAGGCGCACATAGTCGACGCCATAGCGCGTCACGATGTAGGTGGCGGGAACCACGATCGCGGTTCGCTCCCCGGCCGGCACGAGCACGCGGACGCGCACGCCAACGAAGCCGGCCTCGATCCCCGATGCATCGAGATCGGCGGTGACGCGGCCGTTTTCGACGGCGGGGTAAATCTGGCGCACCCGCGCGATCTTCGGCGGCGCGCTCTCGTCCTCGCCGATGATCCTGATCTGTGCGCCCTGCGTGAGGTTGCGCGCCTCGCCCTCCGGCATCTCGAGGCGCAGTACGCGCGCACCCGTGGCGATCGCGACCACAACTTCGCCAGGCATCACGACCGCACCCTGCGGAATCGCTGCACGTGTTACGCGCCCGTCCGCCGGCGCCAGCACGCGGCCCTGATTGTTGACCTCCGCAAGCGCGCCCTGCTGCGCCCGCGCGGCGCGCAATTGCGCTTCGGCGGCGCGGGTTTCGGCCTGCACCATGTCCATCTTCGCCTGCGCGTAGACGCCGCGCTCGAACAGGAACTGCGCGCGCCGCAGATCGCCGCGCGCGCGTTCAGCAGTGGCTTCGGCGGCGGCGGTTCCTGCAGATCCCGCCTGCGCTTCAAGGGCAAGACGCTGATCGGAGATGATCGCCAGAACCTGACCACGACGCACCGTGTCGCCTTCGCGCACGAGCAGACGTTGCAAGGTGCCGCCGATACGCGCGCGCGCATCGCCCACGTCGCGATTTGTCAGCACCGCCGATACGGTCTTGTAGTCTGGCGCCGGCTGGCTTGAGACTTTGAGGATGCCTGCCGGCGGCGCAGCAGGCGCTTTTTTTGACGGCGGTTTGACCGGACTGCAGGCCACAAGCGCCGCGAGGACAGCGCTGGCCATCGCCCACGTCATCGCACTCCGCATCCTCGACGCCACTCCCTTCTGCGAACGCAGCCCGGACATCCGTCTTCCCCTTAGGTTTTTCTTTCGCCCTCGCGGGCCTATTTGCGGTCGTGGACCGCACCGCTCGTCGGATCGATGGACACCGTTGGAAGACCCACCGCCTTCCATGCGCCAATGCCGCCACCCATATGCGCGGCGACGTTAACACCGGCGCCACGGCAACGCTCGAACGCCGTCGCAGAGCGCTTCCCCGAGCCACAATGAAGGACGATCGGCTTGCTGGCGTCCTGCGGCAGAGCCTTCGGATCAAACGTCGAAAGCGGAAAGAGCAGCGCGCCGTGGATGCGCTCGGCCGCGTACTCCATCGGTTCGCGCACATCGATCAGCACGATTCGCCCTTCCATCAGCGCCACGCGCACCGACTGCGGGGTCTCGGCGGGCGGGTCTGTCTGTGTCACCGGCATGCTCTTCTCCTTCAAAGGTCCTGAGGTTGATCCAGCGCAAGGTCGCAAGCCGCAACCGGCGCACAGAATTGTCGGGCGATCGTCTCCACCACTGCGCGCGCGCGGGGGCTGGAGACCGCATAGTGCATCGACTGGCCATCGCGGCGCGCGCTCACGATGCGCTCACGACGAAGGACGGCGAGATGCTGCGAAACGAGAGACTCGCGGACGCCGAGGGTTGCGGCGAGCGCGCCGACCGTCTGCTCGCCCTCGATCAGCCGGCACACGATCAAGAGCCGGTGTGGACTGGCAAGCGCCTTCAGGAGTTCGCTCGCCTCGTCCGCCGCCCGATGCATATCACCGAATGCTAAATTCATTCTTGCGCATATACGTTCTTACGCATATATAGTCAAGCAGGATGCGGGCGGCGCCCAGCCGGACGGGCCGATGCACCGCAGTCGATAAAGGGAGGCGAGAATGGCTGAAGTCGTGGTGCTGGGCGCGGGCCTCGGAGGCGTCATAGCCGCATATGAGATCAAGGCGCAGTTGCGCTCCAAGGATCGTCTGACGGTGATCTCCAAGGGCGACACCTATCACTTCGTGCCATCGAATCCGTGGGTCGCGGTCAGCTGGCGCACCCGCAAGGCGATCGAGATCAAGCTGCCGGGCGTCATGAAGAAGAAGGGCATCAATTTCATTCCCGTCGGCGCCAAGCGGGTCCACCCGACAGAAAACCGCGTGCAGCTCGATGACGGGCAATCCATCCCTTATGACTATCTCGTCATCGCCACCGGACCGGATCTCGCCTTCGACGAAATCGAAGGGTTCGGGCCAAGCGCCAATACCCATTCCATCTGCCACGTCGATCATGCGTCAAAGACCGCTGAGGCCTTCGAAGCGTTCTGCAAGGCGCCGGGGCCCATCGTCGTCGGCGCCGTGCAAGGCGCATCGTGCTATGGGCCGGCTTACGAATTCGCCATGATCCTCGATACAGAACTCCGGCGTCGCAAGATCCGCGACAAGGTGCCGATGACGTTCGTCACGGCCGAGCCTTACATCGGCCACCTCGGCCTCGACGGCGTCGGCGACACCAAGGGCCTGCTCGAAAGCGAGATGCGCAACCGCCACATCAAGTGGATCACCAACGCGCGCGTGACGAAGGTCGAGCCCGGAAAGATGCACGTCGAGGAAGTCGGCGAGGACGGCGCCGTGCGCGCGACCCACGACCTGCCCTTCGGCTTTTCCATGCTGCTGCCGGCATTCCGCGGCGTCGAGGCGATCCGCAACATTGAAGGCCTCGTCAACCCGCGTGGCTTCGTGCTGATCGACAAGCATCAGCGCAACCCTGCGTTCCCGAACATCTTCAGCATCGGCGTCACCGTCGCCATCCCGCCCATGGGCAAGACGCCCGTCCCCGTGGGCGTGCCGAAGACCGGCTTCATGATCGAATCGATGGTCACCGCGACCGCCCACAACATCGGCGCGCTCCTGCGCGGCAAGGAGCCAGACACCGAGGCGACCTGGAACGCCGTCTGCATCGCGGATTTCGGCGACGGCGGCGTCGCGTTCGTCGCCCAGCCGCAGATCCCGCCGCGCAACGTCAACTGGTCTGCCGAGGGCAAATGGGTGCACCTGGCGAAGATCGCCTTCGAAAGGTACTTCCTCAGCAAGATGCGCAAGGGCGAGAGCGAGCCGTTTTACGAGAAGCTCGTGATGAACACGCTCGGCATCGACAAGCTCAAGGACTGAGGCGCGCATGGACACATTGAGACAAATCGTGTGCACAGGCTGCGGCGTCGCGAACAGGATCGCGGCCGGCAAGGACACAACCGCCGCCAGATGCGGACAGTGCCACACACTGCTCGTGACCGGCGCGCCGGTGGATGTCGATGACACGGCGTTCGCAAACCATCTGAAACACACGAAGGGACCAGTGCTCGTTGATGTATGGGCCCCGTGGTGCGGCCCCTGCCGCACCATGGCTCCGCACTTCGCGCAGGCCGCGCGTGACTTTGCGGGCCAGGCCGTATTCCTGAAACTGGACGCCGACAGGAACGGTGCGCCCGCCCGGCTCGGCGTCCGCGGCATCCCCGCGCTGATCCTGTTCAACGACGGAAACGAAATCGCACGGCAAGCAGGCGTGATGACGAGCGCGGCCGTCGGCGCATGGATCCGTTCGAGCCTCCCTTCCGCGACCAGCCGCACCCAACCCTAGGAGCACTCCCATGACACTCGACCGCAGCGTGATGGCCTTCGCCGGCCTTGTCGTCCTCGCGAGCCTCGCGCTCGCGCACTTCGTTCATCCCAACTGGCTTTGGCTTACGGCATTTGCGGGGGCGAATATGTTCCAGGCGGCCTTCACGGGCTTCTGCCCGGCGGCCATGTTGTTCAAGCGCCTCGGCGTGAAGCCCGGTACAGCCTTCAAGTGAATTGTCCGGCGCGCCCCATGAGCCCGGCTCAGCGATGCCCGCCGTAGAGTTCGCAGAGCACGGAGATCAGACGCTCGGCGATGGGGTCTGCGAGGCGATAATAGATCGTCTGGGCGTCCCTGCGTGTGGCGACGAGCCCGTCGGCGCGCATCTTGGCGAGATGCTGGGACAACGCCGACTGGCTAAGATCCACGAACTCGCCCAGCTGCGTCACCGACAGTTCGCCATCGCTCAACCGGCACAACACCGTGAGCCGCTGCTCGTTCGACAGGAGCTTCAGCAACCGCGTAGCCTCAACCACCCGCGGCTCAAGATGCTTGACCGGCGAGGGCTTCACGCTGCGCCCGGCCATCGGCTTGACGCGCGAAATCGTTGTCTTGCTCGATAGGGCGCTGCGCGCCATGTCACACCTTTTCAAGAGTTGCGCTAATTTAGCTACTACTTACATATCGGCCGGCGCGCGCGCAATCCGCTCCGCTCGGAGCGCGATGCATGCAATTGACCGCAATCAATATCGTTAACGTTCCGACGCCCTAGGCAGACCATGTTTCAGTCCATGACTCGCCCATCAGAGAGCTAACGCCCTTGAAGTCGCCCCGTCACAGAAACAGCCCGAACTGGTTCTCCCGTCTCTTCGGCGCCCAACGACCGCCCGCTGAAGCGCGGCTTGCGGCCGCGCCGGCTCCACTTGCGCCAAGGCCCTCGCCCCTCCATCACGCCTCGCAACAGGCCGCAGATCCCGTCGCCACCCCCAGCGCGTACACGGTCGAGCGCGTGACGAGCATTCGCCACTATACCGACCGCCTCTTCAAGTTCCGCCTGACGCGCCCGCAGGCGTTCCGCTTCCGGTCCGGCGAGTTCGTGATGATCGGCCTGCGCAAGGAAACAGGGGCGCCGCTCCTGCGCGCATATTCGATCGCTTCGCCGGCCTGGGACGACGAGCTTGAGTTCTATTCCATCAAGGCGCCGAACGGCCCCCTCACGTCGAGACTGCAACATATCAAGCCCGGCGATGAAGTTCTGATCGCGCGCAAGCCCACCGGGACTCTCGTTCTGGACGCGCTGACTCCCGGCAAACGCCTCTTCCTGATTTCAACAGGAACAGGCTTCGCGCCGTTCGCGAGCCTGCTGAGAGAGCCCGAGACGTACTCGAAGTTCGAGGAAGTCGTCGTCACGCACACATGCCGGCTGGACGCGGAACTGGAATACAGCCACGAGATCGTGAAAACGCTTCCGGAGGACCCGCTCGTCGGCGATCTCGCGCGCTCCAGGGTGACGCTCTACACGAGTTGCACGCGCGACGCCTGCGAACACACAGGGCGGATCACGGACCTGATCGCGACAGGAAAGCTGTTCACGGACCTCGCGATCGCGCCGCTTGATCCAACGCGCGACAGGGTCATGATCTGCGGCTCGCTCGCGATGATCCAGGATGTTCACGCGCTGCTCTCCGCGGCGGGATTCCGGGAGGGCGCCAATTCGGCGCCTGCGGAGTTCGTTATCGAGAAGGCATTCGCCGGCTGAGGTCGGCCTCCCGGCGCTTCATTCGCAAACATCAACAGCTGCAGATTGGCAAAGGAGACCACATGCACAAGCAATGGCCGCAGATAGCAGACGAACTCAATCCGCTCGTGGCGGCGCTGCGCACGGCGCAACCGGACGTCATGAAGGGCTTCAGCCAGATGGCGCAGGCGGCGCTCAAGACAAACGCCCTCGATACCAAGACCAAGGAACTCGTCGCGCTCGCGATCTCCGTCGCCGTGCGATGCGACGCCTGTATCACGTTTCACGCAAAGGCTGCAGTCAAGGCGGGCGCTTCGGACGCGGAGATCGCCGAGTGCATGGGCCTCGCCGTCTACATGGGAGCCGGGCCCAGCGTCATGTACGCTGCGCAGGCGATGGAAGCTGTGGCCCAGTGGCGTGAAGAATAGAACCGCCGGGTGGATCGCGCGAAACACCGCGCGGAAATAGGCGCAGGCGCCGCGGCCATGCTTGCGCTGACGCGGGCGGGCATCTCGTGCGCAAGCCCGGAGACAACCTCCTGGCACAAGGCCTCGGGGCGATCTGAAGATCGTCGTCCGGTTGAGGCCGCCCGCTACACAGACGCCTTCACCGGCGGTTCCGCATAGGACGCCGACTTCGTGATCACCTCGTCGGGGATCGCGATCATCATCTTGTAGGTCTCTTCGGGGTAGGCCATGTGCGGCTTCGACGGATCGTAGGCCGGCTGCGGCAGCGGGCTCGGGCCCGCGTAAGGCGCAGGCGCCTTGAAGCGCGCGGCTTCCTCGGCGGTGATGCCCGCCTTTTCCAGCGTCGTCGGATCGATCCAGCGCGCCGCGTCGATGCCGACGGTCGAGGTGGCGACTTCGAGCGCGAGGTGATCGGGCCCCGCGAAATAGATCGAGCGGCACAGACCGTGGTCGATCGGGCCGATGACGTTGACGCCGTGGCTGCGGATGCGGTCGCGCATGGCGACGAGATCGGCGTCGGTGTCGACGTTGAACGCCAGATGCTGCAGCGTGCCCGCCGCACACGGCATCTCGCCGCGTCCCGCGTGCGTCACGCCGAGTTCGATCGGAATTTTGTCCACGTCCGGCAGCTGCACGATCGAGAAATACGAGTGATCGTTCATGCGCAGAAAGGCGTGCAGGCCGCCGGGCACGCCGTGCATGTCGAACAGCGCCACGAGCGGACATCCCATCACCTGCGAGAAGAACGCGATGTGCTTCTTGATGTCGCCCGCCATGAAGGCGAGGTGGTGGATGCCGTTCGGTTGCTGCGCAGTCTGCTGGGCCATGGCGTCGTTCCTCCGTCCGTTCGACCCTGCCCTAGCGGCAGGCGAAAACCATTGGGAAGCCGGCTCACCGTCGAGTAGCCAAGACGGAAGACGCGAGCAAGCAAGACGAATACGATGGAGGAAGTCATGTCTGTGGTGCGCGAGCCGTACGGGTTTGTCCATGCCGACACGAGCAAGCTGAAGGAGGTCTACGGCGGCCCCACGGGGCAGGTGTTCGTCGAGTGCATGCGCATCCGGCCGGAAGCCGGCGCATCGAAGACCGTCATCCTCTTCAGCCACCCCATCGGCGGCGGCGCGTTCCTGCCGCTGGTCAGCGCCCTCGCGCATGCGGGCCGCCACGTCATCTACTGTAACCCCCGCTACCGCGGGAACGACGCGGCGCTGATCATGGAGAAATGCGTTCTCGATCTCGGCGCGTGCATCGCCGATCTCAAGACGCGCTTCGGCTACGAGAAAGTCATTCTCGGCGGCTGGTCCGGCGGCGGCTCGCTGTCGATGTTCTACCAGGACCAGGCCGAGCGCCCGACGATCACGACGACGCCTGCCGGCGACGAGGTCGATCTCGTCGGCGCGAACCTGCAGCCTGTGGATGGCGTGATGCTGCTGGCCGCGCACATCTCGCGTTCTGTGACGATGACGGAGTGGCTCGATCCTTCCATCCTCGATGAAGACAGGCCGCTCGAGCGCGACGTGGAGCTGAACATCCACGATCCCGCCTGCCCCAACCAGCCGCCGTACACGGCCGACTTCGTCGCCCGCTTCCGCGCCGCGCAGATCGCGCGCAACCGGCGCATCACCGCGCGCGCAAAGACCGGCCTCGCTACGTTGAAGGCCGCCGGCGCGCCGGACGCCGAGCGCTGCTTCGTCGTGCAGGGCACCATGTGCGACGTGCGCTGGCTCGATCCCGCGCAGGATCCCTCCGACCGCCGCCCCGGCACGTGCTATCTCGGCGATCCGCGCATCGCCAACGACGGCCCCGTCGGCCTCGGCCGCTTCACCACGCTGCGCTCATGGCTCTCGCAGTGGAGCTACGATGAAAGCCGCGCCAACGGCGTGCTCAACGCCGCGCGCATCTCCTGCCCGTCGCTGGTGATCAACAACACCGCCGACCTCGCCTGCACGCCCAGCCACGCGCAGCGCCTGTTCGACGCGCTCGGATCGAAGGACAAGTCCATCGTCCACATCGAACAGGCCGACCACTATTACGTGGAGCGTCGCGATCTGCTGCCGAGAGCGGTCGCGGCCGTCGGCGGATGGCTCGACGACCGCGACTTTGGGTGAGCGTTACTTCGTCGGCGCAGCAGCAGGCGGCGCCATCGGCGGGCCGGTGAACTCCGCCTCGATGATGACTTCGACGTCATCGCTCACGCCCATCGTCGTGCCCGGCGCGGGCACGCCGTAGGTGATGCCGTGCGCCGCGCGCTTCACCGTGCCGTGCGCGGAGAAACCGATTCGCGCGTGGGGATCCATCTCCATGCCGCGCCAGCCGCCATTGTACGTGGCGTCGAGCACCACAGGCAGCGTGACGCCGTGCAGCGTGAAATCGCCGGTGATGCGCGCCGTGTTCGCGCCCGTCGGCTCCACCTTCGTTGAGCGGAACGTGATCTCGCGGAACTTCGCCGTATCGAGAAACTGCGGCCCCTTCAGCTCCGCCATGAATCCCGGCGGCGGCGCGGGCACCGCGAGCGACGCAGGATCGACCGTCGCGGTCACGCTGGCTGCCGCGAGATTCGCCGGATCGAGCTGCAGCGTGGCGTCGAACTTCTCGAAGCGGCCGGTGTAGTTTGAGAAGCCGAGGTGGTTGACCCGGAACAGCAGCGTCGCGTGCGTCCTGTCGAGCTTGTATTCGCCTGCGGGAATATCCGCGACGACCGGCGCCTCGGGCGCTGCGGGGGCCGCCGCTTCCGGCGCCTTCTGCGCGGCCGGCGTGCAGGCTGCAAGCACGGCCATCAGGCTGGCCGCCATGATCTTCTTCATCATCTCTGTTCTCCCGAAAACTCAGCTGAGGATCAGACCGCCATCGACGGGGATGGTCTGGCCATAGACATATGCAGACAAGGGCGAGGCGAGAAACAGGGCAACGCCCGCCATGTCCTCCGGCGTGCCGAGGCGTTTGGCCGGAATGCCCTGCAACGACGCCGCGAGACGTTCTGGATTTTGCGTGGTGACGCGGGTGAGCTTCGTGTCGACAAGCCCCGGCGCGATGCCGTTCACGCGGATGCCGTCGCCGGCCCACGAAACCGCCAGCGTGCGCGTCAGTCCAACCGCGCCCGCCTTCGAGGCATTGTACGCCGGGTTGCCGATGGTGGCGTGATAGGCCGCCGTCGAACTGATGGTGATCAGCGATCCCTTCGCCGCCTTCAGCATCGGATGGAACTTCGTCGCGCACGCCATGATGCTTCCGAGGTTTACGTCCATGACCTTCTGGAAGCCTGCCATCTCGAACTCGCCGCGCCGGTAGATCACCGTGCCCTGCGCGAGCACGAGAACATCGAGCGACGTGAACGCTGGCCTGACCGCCGCCACCGCATCGAAATCCGACACGTCGACCTGCGCGTAGCCGAGCCCGGAAAGACCGGAGCCCTCCTCCCCCGCATAGTCCGCCACCGTGGCGCGCGTGCCCCACACATGCACCGATGCGCCGCGCGCCTTGAACGCGTGCGCGATGCCGTTGCCGATGCCGCTTGAGCCGCCGACGACGAGCACCGTCTTGCCCGTGAAATCCAGATCGCCCACGCGTCGCCTCCTGATGTTTCGGGAAACGTGCGCGGTTGACGTTGCGCGGGTCAAGCGATGGCGCGACCAGCAACCGGGACGTGCATCAAACGCATTGACACGCAATGCGCGCATATGCTGAATATTCGCGCATGAGTTGTGTTCTGTCGAATTTCTCCAGTGATGACATGTGCGTAGTCGCAGCGCTCGCCGCCGGCGGCGCGGAGACGGCGTTCGAGTTTGTGCGCTGGCGGGGCGATCAGCAACTCAGCCTGACGTGGAGCCGGGCGGACCTGCGCGCCGCCGTGCAGGCGGAAGCGTCGCAACTGATCGCGCGCACACGACGCGGCGACCGCGTGATCGTCGCCCACCCGCCGGGGCCGGCGTTCGTCGCGAGCTTTCTGGCGTGCCTCGGCTCCGGGCGCATCGCCGTGCCCGCAGCGGCGCC